>JBAXKF010000001.1:0-148549 GCA_037137465.1 Betaproteobacteria bacterium
AGACATGATTAATCAAAATCCAAACGTAGAGAACTTTGTTTCTGTTTTAGGTGGCGGTGCGAGCACCGGCACTAATTCAGGGCGTATCTTTTTAAATTTAAAGCCTAAAGGCGAGCGCCTTAAGATGAGTAAACTCCAGGAGGAGCTTCGCAAAGAATTTAGAAAAATTCCCGGTCTAGTCGTATTTATGCGCCCCATCCAAAATTTACAATTAGGTGGCAAATCTAGTAAAAGTAGGTATCAATACATCTTACAAAGTGTTGGTCTTGAAGGTATCAATGAATGGTCAGAGAAAGTTCAAGCCGAAATGAAAAAAGATCCAATTTTTAGAGATGTTACAAGTGACTCTCAATTAAAAGGACTAAGCTTAAAAGTAGATATTGATCGAGAAAAAGCCGCATCTGCTGGGGTGACTGTTCAGGATATTCGTACCGCACTCTATAGTGCCTACGGTGAAAAACAGATTTCAACGATTTATACGCCTGTGAATACCTACCAAGTTATCTTGGAAGTAACTCCTCAAGATAAACAATTTGAATCTGATCTCAACTCGATCTATGTGCGGGGCAGAAGTGTTGATAAACTGATTCCTCTCTCGAGCCTTGCTACATACAAGCGATTTATTGGTCCAACCTCGGTTAACCATCAAGGTCAAATTCCGGCTGTCACGATTTCTTTTAATTTGGCTCCTGATGTGCCTTTAGGGAACGCGACAAAGAAATTAGAGAATATCACCAAGGACATCAAACTACCTAACTCAATATTGACAAGCTACGGCGGTGATGCTGCGGTATTTAAAGATAATCAAGGTGGGCAAGCTATTTTATTAATCGCCGCTTTAGGTGTAATTTATGTTCTTTTAGGTGTTTTGTACGAGAGCTATATTCATCCGCTAACTATTCTTGCAGGACTTCCATCTGCAGCCATTGGTGCATTACTGTTCCTTCAGGCCTTTGGAATGGAGTTAACTATTATTGCTACCATTGGCATTTTGCTATTAATTGGTATTGTGAAAAAGAATGCTATTTTAATGATTGACTTTGCTCTAGATGCCAAACGAAGTAGAAATCTTTCAGCTAAGGAAGCTATTCATGAGGCTTGTTTAGTTCGTTTCCGCCCCATTTTGATGACTACCCTTGCTGCCATGATGGGCGCACTGCCTATCGCCCTTGGGCTAGGTGCTGGAGCGGAATTAAGGCAACCTTTAGGTATTGCTGTCGTTGGAGGTCTGGCTTTTTCTCAAGTGATTACGCTCTACATTACTCCAGTCATCTATATTTATTTGGATAAGTATGCTGGCAATGGTCCTATGCAGATTTCTGAAGAAACTCTCAAAGGTGTTTAAGGATTGAACTTGAAACATACCCGACAAATTATTCTCGATACTGAAACCACGGGTTTGCATCCCAATAATGGTGATCGACTTGTAGAGATCGGTTGTATCGAACTCATTAACCGCCGTATGACTGGTAATAATTTACATTTTTACATTAATCCACAAAGAGATATGCCCGAAGCTGCCGCAGCGATTCATGGGCTTCGGGAAGATTTTTTAAAGGATCAACCAGTATTTGCAGATGTCGCAGAAGCAATAGCTGCGTTTAGCAAGGGTGCTGAAGTTGTGATTCATAATGCAGCTTTTGATTTGGGATTCTTAGATATGGAGTTTAAACGTCTAGGCCAAAGCCCTTTCAGTTCGCAGGTCGGTGGGGTCATCGATACTCTTACTGACGCCCAGCGGATGTTTCCCGGTAAAAGAAATAGACTAGATGACTTGTGTAATCGTTTTGGAGTAAAAAATGATCATCGAACTCTACACGGTGCCTTATTAGATGCAAAACTGTTAGCTGAGGTTTATCTTTGTATGACGCGTGGCCAAAATGATTTAATGATGGAGCAAGGTCCTGAGAAAACAACTTTAACAGGCGTTCATTTCGAGCTACCTAAGTCTTCAGATTTAATTATTTTTTCAGCCTCCCCTGAAGAGGAAGAAGAGCATCAGCAATTAATGGAGGATATTGCAAAAAAAGCAAAGTCTCCTCCATCATGGTTACATTAGTTGATCAAGCTTTTGGTTGCCGACCTTTGACGGCAATAACCTATAAGTAATCCTTTCACCTTCCACTTCTTATGGCAATCCCCTCATCCAATCAACATACTGACAAGTACGAGGTCCGCCCAGGTCAATCTACCGAATTATTAAAAGAGTTACATATCTTGACTCGTGATGGCAAGATGAATCAGGATAGCCGTCGAAAATTAAAGCAAGTTTTTCATTTGGTGCAATTTATTGAACCCATCATGCTGGAGGTCGATCAGCAACAACCTACTTTTAACCTGGTTGATTTCGGTGCTGGTAAGTCTTATCTCGGTTTTATGTTGTATGACTTAGTTGCCAAAAGTCTTCAACATCCATTTCAATTAATTGGCATTGATATGAGAGCCGATTTAGTTGAATATTCGCAAAAGTTAGCCGCACGTATTGGCTTTGACCAAATGGCATTTTTCCAGCTCGACTCAGCCCAGTCCTTGCAAGCGCCCCAACTCCCTGAAAAAATCGATATTGTTACAGCGCTACATGCATGTAATACCGCAACCGATGATGCCATTGCCTTCGCGCTTCACAAACAAGCCCCTCATATTATTCTTGTACCCTGCTGTCAGGCAGAATTAGCTAGTCTTCTGAAAACAAAGAAGTCTCATGCTTTAAAAAATAATTACTTTTCTGCGTTGTGGAGATACCCTATTCATACACGTGAATTCGGTAGCCATTTAACGAATGTGCTGCGCTGCTTGTTCTTGGAATCACAAGGATATGATGTAACAGTAACAGAGCTTGTTGGCTGGGAACACTCAATGAAAAATGAACTTATTATTGCGCGTAAAAAAACATCCCCCCTCCAATCAGCAAAAGCCTTAGAGCAATTAAAGAGCCTATTACTTGAATTCAACTTAGAAAGCCTTGCCCCAAGATTCCAAATTCATTTGTAAGACAAAAACTGTTAACTTTTTCCTATCTGTGCCGTTAATAAAGTTAAGAAGATAGATAAAGGAGTCTCAAATGAAACATATCATCAAGGCTTTTATTGTGTTCAGTATGTTTGTCCACGGTGTGGCCAATTCTGAAACTTGGAGTACCAATCCTTCAAATAGCGCAAGCTTTAAAGCATCTCGTCATGGCTGGGAAGCATCCTCTAAAGAGCACTATCGGCCTTTTGCACCCATTCAAATTCCTAAAGTAATTATCGTGCCCAGCATACGGGTTTATCCTCACAATCATGAATTGAGGGAACGAGATTATGGTTACCGCTATTACAACCATAGACCTCATCACAGAAGAGATTTTAGGTAACTATTGATTCGGGAATTACTGCTTTTTTGTGCCCACAATCAAAGCATAATTCCCATCTTTAAAATAGCCAATGCGAAATGGTAATGGCTTCTCATCATTACGATCTTTATAAGCCTTAGCTAATTCGGTATTGTAGGTAGAAAATACTTTATACGCTTTTACAAAACTACCATACAGGACGGTGTTGTATTTTTCATTCAAGGGATGATAGTCTAATCCCGTTTCATCCTGAACCACCATCGGGGCATTCATCAGCATTTCATCACGAATCATCGTAAAGCCCTTGTGCTGAGGTAAATGAGAAGCTGCCTTTAGCAAAATTGGGGATTTTGTGGATTGACGAAAAAACGCTAAATTTTGTGGATGATCTTTCATCCCATCATTCGACAAATCCATCCTTACGTAATCAAGAATAACTGACTTACCATTCTTCTCTAAATAAAACCGCACTGAATCCCATGATTGATCTTCCCCGAGCTCCTCAAGAGCACCATCCTTATTAATCTGTATGGGTACTATTTTTTGAATCGAGAATTCGTGTAAATGTGCAAATGACGCAATCAAGGTCGTCGCACCGATTTTTACTTTATTGGTCGATATGTATTTATATAAATACTCTGTTACAAAAAAACCATCTGATCCAAAACTCTTCCAGGCTGAACTTAAAACTTCCATCGTTTGCGTGGCTGCAGTTGGGCTTAATTGGTCAAGCTGTACCAATCGCTCACCTCTTTGCTGCGCAGTCATTATGTAGTGATTCGCATTGGGATAAATTTGATAAAAGGTGGTGAAATCAGGTCCTGAAAAAGGATAGAAAACCTCATTGGCATCCGTCTTCACTTCATCTGCAGACCAACTGATCATCGGTTTACCCATTTTTGTGGAGTAATTTGACCAACTCGCCTGAATCACTCCATTTAAATGGAGCCAATCATCTGGCTTCACATTGGCTGGCTTGTCTAGCTTATATGTGTTTCCAGTAATCAAATCAACTTCTAGGTCAATCTGAGATGGAGTTTTTTGTTTTTGAATATTGACTGAATTAACTTCCGCGACATTAACCTGACCGGTTTCAGAAGAGGTAATTTGTTTTTGTTGACGGGCCTGGTGCCACATCTGATAGCTGAGTGCTGTTACTAATACTGTTATAACAAGGGCGATATAGGCGATTCTTTTAAGCGGCATTCTCATTAGTTATAAATTAAATAATTGTTTAATTTGCTAATTCTAAACTATTGTTATGAAAGCTCTTTTATTAATATTTCATAAGATTTTTTTCTCTTCTCAAAGCTGTAAGCCCAAGTAATTAGCGCTACCTCTTCAATATCCAATTCATCAGCAAGTGTTTCTATTTTTCCTATGACTGTCGGGGCATCACCTACAAAGCCTTTTTGACACATATTTTCATACATAGCCAAATCTTGGCTATTAAGGCCATCAAGCGCATGTTCTGGATTTTGCATCGCCCCCAAAATGCCTCTTTGGCGATCGATTTTCCATCTCGCACGACTCCGAAAATGGTAATAGGCCTGTTCAGAGTCCTCTTGTGCTAAGGCCCATAAACAAACAATCACTTGCGGCTCCTGTAATCGTGGTGATGGCCTAAATTGTTGGCGGTATAAATCAATCGCCTGCTTTGCCCCTTCGCCATCAGTAATAAAGTGCGCGAAAACGTAAGGTATCCCAAGGTGTGCTGCCAACTGTGCACCGTAATCAGAACTTCCCAATATCCATAATTCAGGGGAGGTCTCCCCTAGCGGAAAAGCTTGAACATTTCGCCCAGGGTGTCCAACTGGAAACGGTTCATCGTGTAACCACAGATCGAGTTCTTGTACTTGTTGGGGAAAGTGGGCTGCTGATTGCTGATTCGGATTGAGTAATTGTGCTGTCCTCATATCACTGCCTGGCGCTCTACCAACCCCAAGATCAATCCGCCCTGGAGCTAAACTATCTAAAACACGAAACTGCTCTGCAACTTTTAAAGCACTGTAATGCGGCAGCATGACGCCAGCGCTTCCCAGTCGAATTGTGTGCGTTTTTTGCGTGAGCGCTGCCATCAATATCTCTGGGGCTGTGCCAATAATACTAGGATGACTATGGTGCTCTGAGACCCAAAATCGGCGATATCCGAGTGCCTCAGCATGAACAGCTAAATCAATCGTGTTTTGTATCACTGTGGAGTGTGTTACGCCCTCCACAGCAGCAGATTGATCTAAAACTGATAAATATTTCAACATGATTTATACAGTTCCTTTAAATAGCTGCTGCAATCACTTTACCAAAGTCCTGAGTATTTCCTGTACCGCCCATGTCTGGCGTGAAAGGCGCATGCTTTGGACCTGCGGCGAGTACTTTTTCAAAGGCTGTAATAATTGCATTTGAAGCATCCACATGTCCAAGATGCTCTAACATCATTGCCGCACTCCAAATTTGTCCAATCGGATTTGCTATACCCTTGCCAGCAATGTCTGGTGCAGAGCCATGCACTGGTTCAAATAAAGAGGGATATAGGCCTTCAGGATTAATGTTTCCGGAAGGAGCGATGCCAATCGTGCCGGTACATGCTGGTCCTAAATCTGACAGTATGTCGCCAAATAAATTACTCCCCACAACTACATCAAAGTGATTCGGGCGTTGTACAAAAAAGGCCGTCAATATATCAATATGGAATTGATCTACTTTGATTTGCGGGTATTGCTCAGCCATTAGAGCTACTCGCTTATCCCAATAGGGCATCGTAATCGAAATACCATTCGATTTTGTAGCGGAAGTGACATGTTTCTTTTCGCGCTTACTGGCGAGTTCAAAGGCAAATTTAAGAATGCGATCCACACCGATTCTTGTCATCACTGTCTCTTGAAGTACAAACTCTCGATCAGTGCCTTCAAACATGATTCCACCAGCATTGGAGTACTCCCCTTCTGTGTTCTCCCGCACTACATAAAAATCAATATCTCCAGGTTTGCGATTGGCAAGTGGGCTTGGCACCCCAGGAATAAGTTTTACAGGTCGCAAATTAACATACTGATCAAAACGCTTACGAAATTGAATCAAACTACCCCATAAAGAAATATGATCAGGAACCAATTTTGGCATACCCACTGCACCAAAGAAAATGGCGTCTTGACCCACAAGAAGATCAAACCAATTATCAGGCATCATTTTGCCGTGTTTGAGGTAGTAATCACAGCTCGCAAAATCAAAATGATTAAGTTGAATCTGAATGTTAAATTTGCTACAAGCTGCTTCTAGTGCTCTTAAGCCTTCTGGCATTACTTCAACGCCAATGCCATCACCAGCAATGACAGCAATTTCATGTTTTTTCGTCATATTTAACTCACAGCCCTATGTATCGTTTCTTTTTGTTGGTCATCAATGTTTTCAATCGTGGGTTCAATCACTTCTTTTGAAAATTCTTCCATCCTGACTTTATCTTTGGGGCAAATTGGTGCGCCATAATCTGCCCATCGCTTCAATAAAGTAACTTCATAGCCGCATTCTGGACATTTTGCTTTGTTACGTGATGCATTACTTGGTCTTGGCGGAGGAAAATTAAGGGCCCGGTGTGGATATGAGCCTAATTTCTCACTAATGGTCATCAACCTAATTTTTAGTGCGGGGCCTGCCATCGCCATCCGAGCAGGACCTTCTAAACCCACAACATGCGCAATCCCCTGAAAGTCTGCGCCATGCCCCGATTGGCAATCATCGATGGCGTGACAAATTTCATGGACAAGTGTATCTAATACTTCTACTGGGTCATCAATCTTGGGGGAGATAAATATCTCATTCACCATGTCATTGGATCGTTGCCGTGGCCAACATTGACCCAAAGTAGTTCTTGGACTACTAGACGCTGCAAACCCACAAGATACTTTTAGTGGGGGAATCCCATATCCAACTGCTGAAAAAATGGGGTCAAGTGCCTGAACCGCTTGTTGAAGCCACGTCTCTCTATTCACGGGTAAGTCCAATTTAAATATTTCTATGAATTGTGTAAAAACTCTATTATCGCTCGAATTGCCTTCAATCAGAATTGTAGGTTCTGTAATTATCGGCAATTACTTGTGCATGAATGTAAAATACTGTAATTCCTCAATCAAATCCCTTTGGAGACTGGTATGACAACTGCAGCATTTACTTCTTCTGATGATGTAATCCATTACGTTGGTGGTCAACGATTTACTGGGACTTCCCCTCGTTTTCAGGATGTTTTTCATCCTGCAAGTGGTCAAAAAAGTCGCCGAGTTGCCTTAGCTAGCACAGCGGATGTTGCGCATGCCGTTTCTGTTGCACAAGCAGCATTTCCGAAGTGGGCAGATACTCCGCCTTTGAAGCGTGCTCGAATTATGTTTAAGTATCTTGAGCTTTTAAACCAACATCAAGATGAGCTTGCCGCAATTATTACCGCTGAACACGGCAAAGTCTTTACCGATGCCCAAGGCGAAGTCACTCGTGGTATTGAAATTGTTGAGTTTGCTTGTGGTATCCCAGAATTACTTAAAGGTGAATACACCGAACAAGTCTCTACCAATATTGATAATTGGACCATGCGTCAACCTCTAGGTGTTGTTGCTGGTATTACCCCCTTTAATTTCCCTGTAATGGTCCCCATGTGGATGTATCCAATGGCTATTGCTAGTGGCAATACTTTTATCCTCAAACCAAGTCCGACTGATCCATCAGCATCATTATTTTTAGCAGATCTATTTAAAGAAGCAGGTTTGCCTGATGGTGTTTTTAATGTGGTGCACGGCGATAAAGAAGCTGTTGATGCACTCATTGAAAATCCTCATGTAAAAGCATTAAGTTTTGTAGGCTCAACGCCGATTGCCAACTATATCTATGAGCGTAGCGCTCACTTTGGCAAGCGTGT
Organism: Betaproteobacteria bacterium; assembly: GCA_037137465.1. Classification (GTDB taxonomy): domain Bacteria; phylum Pseudomonadota; class Gammaproteobacteria; order Burkholderiales; family Burkholderiaceae; genus Polynucleobacter. The sequence goes on from JBAXKF010000001.1 coordinate 8,229, forward strand.
TCAAGCTTTAGGTGGCGCTAAAAATCATATGGTCATCATGCCTGATGCGGATATTGATAAGGCGGTAGATGCTTTAGTCGGTGCGGCTTACGGTTCTGCTGGGGAGCGCTGTATGGCGATATCAGTAGCTGTGCTTGTTGGTTCTGCTGCTGAGCGTGTCATGCCTGCCCTTATTGAAAAAACTAAATCTTTAAAAATCAAAAACGGTATGGAGCTCGATGCTGAAATGGGTCCGATTGTGACTGCAGCAGCTAAAAATCGTATTAGTGGTTATATTCAAGCGGGAGTTGATGAAGGCGCAAAATTATTAGTCGATGGCCGCAGTTTTACAGTCCCTGGCTTAGAAAATGGCTTCTGGTTAGGCGGCACTTTATTTGACGGCGTAACTCCGGAGATGAAGATTTATAAAGAAGAAATTTTTGGTCCAGTTCTGTCCTGTGTTCGCCTTGATAACTTTAGTCAAGCTGTCGATTTAATTAATGCTCATGAGTTCGGAAATGGCGTTGCTTGCTTTACTAGTGATGGTAATATCGCTCGTGAATTTGCGCGCCGTATTCAAGTGGGAATGGTTGGTATTAATGTTCCTATCCCAGTTCCAATGGCCTGGCACGGTTTCGGTGGCTGGAAAAATTCTTTATTTGGCGATATGCACGCTTATGGGCGTGAAGGTGTTCGCTTTTATACGAAACAAAAAAGCATCATGCAACGCTGGCCGGAGAGTATTTCTAAAGGTGGTGAATTTGTAATGCCAACGATTAAATAAGCTTCCCTCCAATATAAAAGCCCTCAGCGATTTCACTGAGGGCTTTTTTTATTCTTCGAATTTATTGGAGTGTTGTTTTGAGTGATGGCGGTACTGGGAGTGAATATACTTCAATACCCTCGTCCATTAATTCTGCAGCCTCATCTACCGTAGTTACCCCGCGAATACTGCGCTCGGGGGATTCCTTGTAATGAATTTTACGAGCCTCTTCTGCAAATGATTCACCAACGTTTTCTGTTTTTTCCATAATCTCGCGAACAACTTGCAACATCATTGCCTGCATTTTTTCTTGAAAAACTATTTTTTGATCTGGGCTTAAATGCATCGCATCGTTAGCTGTTGGTAGATCAAGTGCTGCTTTTTCGAATGCCTCCATCGTGGAGTGATTATGATGATTCTTACCCCCTAAATAAGGAGCAGATGGCATACGTGCAATTTCAAGGCTGTCACACATAGGACAACACAGGACTGATCGTTCTTTTTGGGACGTAAAATCCTCTTCAGAACTAAACCAACCTTCAAATTGATGATTGAGTGGGCAAGCTAAATTGTAAACTTTCATATTTTTATATTATTACCAGTAAATTCCGATTAATTATGACATCAATTTATATTCTATCTAAAAAATAGAATAATACTTATTTATTCACAAGAATCTAAGTGGCGCTCTTGCATCCAATAGAAGCTGATAATAGTTTTAACGTCAGTTATTTTGCCTTCTTTAATCCAATTGTGTATTTCTGCTAAAGAAGCACCAAATATATCTAAAAACTCACCTTCATCAAGCTTGGCTTTGTGCATTCGCAGGTCTTTAGCTAGGTATATATCAATGAACTCTGTTGAGTGGGAAATAATGGGGTGAATCTTACCCAAGAACTCCCAACGATTAGCGATGCAACCCGTCTCTTCTTCTAATTCTCTCTTGGCGCATTCAAGAGGATCCTCGCCAAAATCTAGTTTTCCTGCAGGAATTTCAATAAAGGCTTGATGTAATGGGTATCGATACTGCCGCTCAAGTAGAATTCTGCCATCTGGCAACACAGGAACAATCGCAACCGCCCCAGGGTGAATCAAATACTCTCTGCCTGCGGCATTACCATTAGGCAACTGAACTTGATCTTGAATCAGCTTTAAAAAGTAGCCTTCGTAAACCTGTTTAGATGTCAGTGTTTTTTCAGCAAGGTGTGTGTCCCCAACAGGTAGATCTGCAAAATTGGGTATCTCAGGAAATCGTTCTGACATTAGCCCTGCAAGGAAATGCGCATTGCACTTAAACACAATGCCGTTAAGAATGCAGGGAATATTCCAGCCAACAGAATAAAGAGTCCATTGATGGTTAATATACCTTTAGCAAAACCCTGTCCAAGAATCAAACTATTATCAGTCGGCTCTTCAAAATACATCGTTTTTACAACACGCAAGTAATAGAAAGCTCCAACTAAAGAAGCCATTACTGCGAAAATTGCCAGCCCTAAATATCCTGCATCAACTAAAGAATCTAAGATTGATAATTTTGCGATAAAACCTACCGTTGGCGGTATACCCGCTAGTGAGAACATCAATAACAACATGATAAATGCCAGCAGTGGACTGCGACGATTGAGTCCTTTAAGATCTTCAATCGTCTCACACTCAAAACCTTTTTTCGACAACACCATAAGCATCCCAAATGTGCCCAGTGTGGACAAGACATAGGTAATCGAATAGAAGAACGCAGCACTATAGGCAAGATCGTCATATACGCACAAGAACCCAAGTAACATAAAGCCCATATGAGAGATCGTTGAGTAAGCCAACATCCGTTTAATATTCGTTTGTGCAATGGCAGTTAAGTTCCCAATAATCAAAGATGTGACCGCTAAGAAGATAAGTATCGGTTGCCAATCAACATCAAGGGGCAGAAGTCCGCCCACGAGTAGCCTAAACGTAATCGCAAAGGCTGCAATTTTAGGTGCTCCACCAATTAATAATGTCACTGATGTTGGAGCGCCATCGTAAACATCCGGTACCCACATATGAAATGGTGCAGCTCCTAATTTAAACGCTAAACCAGCTAACAAAAATACAATCCCAAAAGAAAGTACTAGACGCATCACTGCATCATTTGTCGTTGTGCGCAAAATATCATCTAGGTCTAAAGATCCTGTAGCGCCATAGATCATCGACATGCCGTACAACAAGAATCCTGAGGATAGAGCTCCCAAGATGAAATATTTCATGCCAGCTTCAATACCTCTTGGGTAATTAGGACGCATCGCTGTTAATGTGTATGTAGATAAGGCTAACAACTCAAGTCCCAGGTAAAGGGTGAGCATATTGGCGCCTGAAATCATGACAAACTGTCCTAGCAAGGCTAATAAAACTAATGCCATATAGTCTGTTCTAAAGAGCTGACGATCAATCAAGTACTGCTTAGAGTAGATAAGAGTAATCATCACCGCAATTGAAGATACGCTTTTTAATACATTCGAAAACGGATCAATAATATACATGCCATTCATGATTCTTAACGGGGCATCGCCAACCCGCATTGCAAACATGATTGCCAAACCTAATAAAGTCAAAATAGTGATTTGATATGCAACACCAGCTGCTGATGGGGTAAAAAATACATCCTCATCATTGACCTCGGTCTCTTTAAGAAAAGGTGTCACTGCCAAGATAAAACAAATCACGAGTAATAATATTAACTCGGGGAAAATTTCAATAAGATCGATTGCTTGCATACTAGTTCCAGTTCTTTATATCTTCGTCATGGCAACGTGCTTGAGTAACTCAAGAGCCGCTGGATGAATAATATCCGTAAATGGCTTTGGATAAACTCCCATACCAATCGTTAATATCGCTAATATTCCAAGAATAAGATATTCCCGTGCATTAATATCGGTTAAATGTTCGACATGCTCATTAGTCACCGCACCAAAAAATACCCGCTTAGTCATCCATAATGAATATGCCGCACCAAGTATTAATGCCGTAGCCGCTAATAATCCAATTGTGAAGTCATAGTCGATTGCACCTAAAATCACCATGAACTCACCAATGAATCCAGATGTTGCGGGCAAGCCGCAATTGGCCATCGCAAATAACACTGCAAATACTGTAAATCGTGGCATTTTATTTACTACGCCACCGTAGTGGGCTATTTCACGGGTATGCATCCTGTCATATAAGACACCAATCGAGAAGAACATGGCTCCGGATATAAATCCATGAGAGATCATTTGAATGATGCCGCCCTCAATGCCCATCTGGTTGAATATAAAAAATCCGAGGGTTACAAAACCCATATGGGCAATTGATGAATAAGCCACCAATTTTTTCATGTCTTTTTGCACCAGCGCCACTAAGCCAACGTATATCACTGCAATCAATGACAGGGTAATAATGAATGGCCCTAAATATAAACTGGCATCTGGTGCTATCGGCAATGAAAACCTTAAGAATCCATAAGCGCCAAGCTTTAACATGATCGCTGCTAAAACAATCGAGCCACCTGTTGGAGCCTCAACGTGAGCATCTGGTAACCAAGTGTGAACTGGCCACATTGGTACTTTGACTGCAAATGCCATTAAGAAGGCAAAGAATAAGAATATCTGTTCTTTAAAGCTGAGTTGCGCTCTGTGCCACTCTAAAATATTAAATGAGTCAGTTGCGTTATAAAGATACAAAATTGCGATCAGCGTCAATAATGATCCAAGTAATGTGTACAAGAAAAACTTAAAAGCAGCATAAATTCTATTCTTTCCACCCCATACACCAATGATGATATACATTGGTATGAGCGTAGCTTCAAAGAAAACATAAAAGAGTAAGCCGTCTAAGGCTGAAAATACACCAATCATTAATCCAGACAAAATGAGGAATGCCGCCATGTATTGAGAAACGCGATCTTGAATAACCTCCCAGCCAGCAAGGACAACAATCACATTAATAAACGCTGTTAATACAACAAACCATACCGATATGCCGTCCACACCTAAAAGATAATTTAGGTCATAGCGCTCTACCCAAGGAATGTTTTCCACAAACTGCATACCTGCATTAGCCGTATCAAAATCAATGACTAGTGGCAAGGTAATGATAAAACTTAAGGTAGCAGCAAATAATGACATCCACCTAACGTACGATTTATTGGTGTCTGAGCCACTGCCCAGAATAATTAACCCGAACACAATCGGCATCCAAATTGCTAAAGATAAAATCATAAATGGCCGCTTATTGAATTGAACCCAAATGGGTGAAAAGAATCCATGCTATTAAACCAACTACACCAAGAATCATGGCAAATGCGTAGTGATATAAATAGCCGGATTGAAAATGTCGTACCAATTTAGAAAGCCAATCAACCACTTTAGCGCTTCCGTTCACAATGAATCCGTCAATGGCAGCTTGATCTCCGCCTTTCCAAAATCCATTGCCGAGAATTTGTGCACCTCGTCCAAATACCGCTTGATTCAAGTCATCTAAATAATATTTGTTGTCCAACACTTTTTTTAGCGGTGCAAAAATTTGCGCAAGCTTAGCCGGTATCTCCGGTTTAACTAAATAGAAAATCGCTGCAGTCACTACCCCGCCCACAGCAAGCCATAAAACAGGGGATGTTAAAGAATGTATCGCCATATTAAATGCGCCATGGAATGCACTTTCTAATTCTTCCATTGCTGGGTGTTCGTTTAAATCGATGGCGATTGAGCCGTCAAAAAATCCGCCAAACAACATAGGCTCAATAGTAAGGTAACCAATGAATACAGAAGGTATTGCCAATAGAATCAGTGGCAACGTAACCACCCATGGTGATTCATGTGGCTTTTGACCTGGCGCTAAACCGTGATGTTCTTCACCGTGATCGTGATGGTGGTCAGCGTGAGCTTGACCAAACCTCTCCTTGCCATGAAAGACTAAAAAGTACATTCTGAAAGAGTAAAACGCTGTTACAAATACACCTACCATTACTGCAAAATAAGCAAATCCTGATCCATAAATATGACTTTCAGCTACAGCTTCGATAATGGAATCTTTCGAATAGAATCCTGAAAAGAAAGGGGTCCCAATTAGGGCTAAACTTCCAATCAGTGAGGTTATCCAAGTAATAGGCATGTACTTTCTTAAGCCACCCATGTTGCGCATATCTTGGTCATGGTGCATGCCCATAATCACGCTTCCTGCACCCAAAAATAGTAAGGCCTTAAAGAAGGCATGTGTCATTAAATGGAATATCGCCACTGGGTAAGCTGACACTCCGAGTGCCACTGTCATATAACCTAATTGAGAAAGTGTTGAGTACGCAACGACTCGCTTGATATCCGTTTGCACTATCCCTAAAAAGCCCATAAACAACGCCGTAATTGAACCAATGATTAAGATAAATGATAGAGCGGTGTCCGATAACTCAAAGAATGGTGACATTCTCGACACCATAAAAATACCTGCTGTTACCATGGTGGCAGCGTGAATCAATGCAGAAATTGGTGTTGGCCCTTCCATGGAGTCTGGCAACCATACATGTAATGGGAATTGCGCAGATTTACCCATCGCTCCGATGAATAAACAAATGCAAGTAACAGTCATCAGTCCCCAAGTTGTGCCTGGTAGTGTTTGTGCTGCAATATTTTCTACTTGACCAAAGGCAGCCTGGTAATCCAGAGTTCCGGTATTAGCAAAGATCAGTCCAATCCCAAGAATAAATCCAAAATCACCGACGCGATTAACTAAAAATGCTTTCATATTGGCAAAGATAGCGGTTGACTTCGTATACCAAAAGCCAATTAACAAATAAGAAACTAATCCTACCGCTTCCCATCCAAAGAAGAGTTGCAAGAAGTTGTTACTCATGACTAACATCAACATCGCGAAAGTGAACAGCGAAATGTAAGAGAAGAAACGGTTATAACCTTCATCTTCGTGCATATAGCCAATGGTATAAATGTGAACCATAAGGGATACAAAGGTCACAACGACCATCATCATCGCTGATAGTGGATCTATTAAAAATCCAATCGGTAAAATTAATTCATCGCCAAATCGCATCCATTCATAGATGTTGCCATTAAAGCGCGCGCCAGTCATCACCTGCGTTAATACATAAATAGATAATCCACAAGCTATTGCCACACCTAAAATAGCGATGCGATGGCAAGTTGTTCGGCTGAAATGATTACCCATAAACCGGGTTCCAAAAAAACCAGTCAGCATTGCGCCAATTAATGGTGCAAGTGGGATCAATATTAATAGGTTGGGATTTAAAGTTGACGTCATGATGTTTTCTGTGGGGTAGCCCTATTAACCTTTTAACTGTCCAAGATCTTCTGTACTGACCGTATCGCTGCTCCGGAACAGAATCACTAAGATCGCTAATCCAATCGCTGCTTCCGCTGCTGCTACAGTCAAAATAAAGAAGACAAAAACTTGACCTAGCATGTCACCTAAGTAATGGGAAAATGCAATGAAATTAGTATTAACAGCAAGCAGCATGAGTTCAATCGACATCAACAAAACAATAATGTTCTTACGATTTAAAAAGATGCCGATAATGCCAATGGCAAACAACATCGCCGCCAATACTAAATAGTGGGCCAATGTAATCATGATTTTTTTCCAGTCTGACGATGGTCGTTTTCTGATTCCATCGAAACAATCCGAATGCGATCAGCAGGTTTGACACGTATTTGCGCTGCAATGTCTTGCGTTTTATGGTCTTTGCGCCGACGTAGTGTCAGGGCTACTGCAGCAACAATTGCTACCAATAATATAATTCCCGCAATTTCAAAATTAAACACATAATCGCCATAAATCATCTTCCCAAGACTCATGGAATTACTCTCACCTTCAGGGGTTTGTTTTGGTAGTGGGTTAACCGTTCCAACAAATCCTCTTACCAACACCAAAGTCATCTCTGCAACAATCAGAGCACCAACTAAGGATGCCACCGGAATAAACTGTTTAAACTGACTGCGTAAATGCGCCACATCTAAATCCAACATCATCACCACAAAGAGGAATAAGACCATCACAGCTCCTACATACACTAGTATGAGTGCTATCGATAAAAACTCCGCCTCTAATAACATCCAGATTCCTGCCGCATTAAAAAATGCCAAAACTAAAAACAAGGCAGCGTGAACTGGGTTTTTTGCAGTTATGACTTTTAGCGCTGAAATAACTAGCACCGCAGCAAAGCCGTAAAAAAATAATAAGGTCGGATTAATATTCATAAATTTATTCTTAGCGATACTTGGCGTCAGCGGCTTTGTTCGCGGCAATTTCATTTTCAAACTGATCACCAACTGCCAACAACATATCTTTCGTAAAGTACAAATCCCCACGCTTCTCACCGTGATACTCATGGATATGGGTCTCTACAATTGCATCAACAGGACAAGCCTCTTCACAAAAACCACAGAAAATACATTTGGTTAAATCAATGTCATATCGTGATGTTCGACGCGTACCATCTTCTCTTAAATCAGATTCAATCGTAATCGCCATAGCGGGACACACTGCTTCACACATTTTGCAAGCAATGCAGCGCTCTTCTCCATTTGGATACCGACGCAATGCATGCAATCCTCTAAAGCGAGGTGACATTGGTGTTTTTTCTTCGGGATATTGAATCGTGGTTTTAGGCGCAAACAAATAACGACCTGTAAGACCCATACCCTTAAACACTTCTTTAAGAAGTAAGCTGTTTAAAAATTCGCGGACATTATTTAACATTAGTAATTCCTGTTGTGTAAAGGTTCATTATTTCCAAACACTCCATGGGGAAACAATCCATGCGCCAACAACCACTACCCAAAATACAGATAATGGAATAAATACCTTCCAACCTAAACGCATAATCTGGTCATAACGGTACCGTGGTAAGGATGCTCGTAACCATATAAATACTGATAAAAGTATGAAGGTTTTTGCAAATAACCAAAAGAATCCTGGTATGTCTCTTAAAATAGGCAAATCAAGTATTGGCAACCAACCACCCAAGAATAATGTGGCGCACATGGTTGTAATCAATATCATGTTGGCATATTCAGCCAGGAAGAACATCGCAAAAGCCATTCCTGAATATTCAATCATGTGACCTGCCACAATCTCAGACTCACCTTCTACAACATCAAATGGATGACGGTTCGTTTCCGCTACGCCAGATATAAAGTAAATGACAAACATGGGCAGTAGTGGCAACCAATTCCAGGATAAGAAATTAATCCCATGTGATGCAAAAAAACCTTGCGATTGCGATTTAACAATATCACCTAGGTTTAAGGAACCGGTGATCATCAATACAGTTACAAGTGCAAATCCCATAGCAATTTCATATGACACCATTTGCGCAGAGGCTCGCATCGCACCAAGGAATGCATATTTAGAGTTCGATGCCCACCCTGCCAAAATGACGCCATAAACCCCCACTGAAGTAATTGCCATGACATATAACAATCCTGCATTGACATCCGCTAGTACCATACCATCCTGAAAAGGTACTACTGCCCATGCGGCAAATGCTGGGGCAATCACCATAACAGGCCCAACGATAAAAAGTACCTTATTAGCACGAATCGGTTGAATCACTTCTTTTAATAAGAGCTTTAGTGCGTCCGCAATCGGCTGTAATAAACCTAGCGGGCCCACACGATTAGGTCCCATCCGGCTATGCATCCAACCAATTAACTTTCGTTCCCACAAAGTTAAATAAGCCACACATCCAAACATCGGCAAAACAATAATAACGATTCGCACTAATGCCCATATCACTGGCCATGCTGGCCCAAAGAATGCTTCGCCTTGAGTTGTTATTGTCTCAATCATGTCAAGCACGCTCCACGACTAAGGGTCCAAAAGAATCTCCTAAGAGTGCACTTGCAGGTGTCCCACTTGCAATTCTGACTACCCCTTGTGCTAATCCTTTTTGTAAGGTGGCTGGCAGTACAACAGAATATTCTCCTTGAGAAACCTTGATTGCGTCACCTTCTTTTAACTGCAACTGTTCAAATAATCCAACAGGGATTCCTGCCTTGTGTGCATTTTTGCTATCGACAGTGAGATGCAAGGATTGCGCTCTTCGTACAATGGGGTCTGTAAAGTAACTCGCTAAGTCAGTGACTCTTTCAATATCCACACTTATGGATGCTGGTCCCATTTCAAGTGGAGTTTGTGTTCGATTTGAAAGTTCGCTAGTTACATTGAGTCCACCTAAAGCAGTATTGGTAACTTCATCAACTGCGTTAAATTGAAAACCTTCTACTTTGAGTAAGTCTCCCAATACTCTCAATACCTTCCAGCCGGGGCGGGCCTGTCCAAGAGGACGAACGGATGCTTGTACTGTCTGGACATCACCAACAATGTTAATGTATGTTCCAGCTTGCTCGGAGTATGGCGTAATCGGCAATATCACATCCGCTAAATCAAGTAAATCATCTGATATGAATGAACTCACCGCAATCACGGTTTGTGCTTTTAGAAGAGCGGCTTGAGCCAGCGCAGGGTTTGGTAAATCGGCAAGTGGCTCTACCTGATATAAGATAACGGCTTTTTTATTACCATCTAATATGGAATTGATTCCTGTAGAAGTTGCGCCAACTAATCTTGATCCAACAAAATTAGCTCCCTCTCCTAAAAATCCTAATTGCGCACCTGTTTGATCAGCAATCCATTGTGACCAAGCAATAATTTGACTTGCCTGTGGATGTGCCAAGGCAGTATTACCAATAAAGATCGATTTTTGTTCACCACTTAACAGCAATTGTGCAAATACTTTTGCTTGTTCAGAAGTACTAGTGATATTAATCGGCAAAGTAACTGATTGGGCTTTTGCAACTTCCATGGCAATCGACTGAAGTTCGCTCAACCATTTTGAAGGCGCAAGTGCAATCGATTGCGTTGGGATTAGCCAGTCATCTGCACCACTATCAAGACGCATGAGTTGTAAACCAGCTTTAGCTGCTTTGCGTAAGCGAGTGGCTAATAAAGGATGATCTTTTCTGAAGAAACTTCCTACAACTAAGGCCCTATCTAACTTTTCTAGTTCTGCAATAGGGCGTCCTAACCATGGTGCAGTGATGTCATTGATCGGGTCAATTTGTCGCAAACGCGTTTCAATAAAACTAGAACCTAATTCTTTAATTAATTTTTGTAACAAAAATAACTCTTCAAGGCTTGTCATCGGATGGGCTATGGCAGCAATAGATTGCGCACCGTGATCAGCTTTCACCCCAGATAATCCACTAGCAACATACTCTAGTGCTGATTGCCAATCTGTCTCAATCCACTCACCGTTTTGTTTAATCAAAGGCTGTTGTAGACGATCATCACTATTTAATCCTTCGTAGGAGAAACGATCTTTGTCAGATATCCAACATTCATTAATCGCTTCGTTCTCAAGAGGTACAACACGCATCACACGTTCTGATTTGGTTTGCACAATCGTATTACTTCCCATTGAGTCATGTGGGCTAAGCGATTTTTTTCTTCCTAATTCCCAAGTTCTTGCTGCGTATCTAAATGGTTTACTCGTCAGTGCTCCCACAGGACAAATATCAATCATGTTTCCTGACATTTCTGAATCGACGGTTTGACCAACAAAGGAAGTGATTTCAGAATGCTCGCCTCGTCCAAGCATACCAAGTTCCATCACACCAGCAATTTCCTGTCCAAAACGTACGCATCTTGTGCAATGGATACAGCGACTCATTTCTTGCATAGAAATCAGTGGTCCAACATTCTTATGAAAAACAACTCTTTTTTCTTCTTGATATCGTGAGCTTGATTTTCCATAACCTATCGTTAAATCTTGTAATTGACACTCTCCACCTTGGTCACATATTGGACAATCTAATGGATGATTAATAAGCAAGAACTCCATGACAGATTTCTGGGCACTAATTGCTTTTTCAGATCGCGTAAAAATCTTCATCCCTTTATTAACGGGGGTCGCACATGCTGGTACTGGCTTAGGTGCTTTTTCAACTTCAACTAAACACATTCTGCAGTTAGCGGCGATCGATAACTTCTTGTGATAACAAAAGTGGGGTATGTACGTGCCAATACTTTGCGCGGCTTGAATGACCGTTGAGCCTTCTTTGACTTCGACTAATCTGCCATCAATCTCAATTTCAATCATTCTTCTTACTCACCTTGATCTTAAATAATTAAACGTACTGCGGAACTAAACAACGTTTGTTCTCGACGTGATATACAAATTCACTCATGTAATGCTTGAGCATGCCTCGAACAGGCATAGCTGCAGCATCACCTAAGGCGCAAATTGTTCTTCCCATGATGTTGCCAGCAACGTCATTGAGTAAATCTAAATCTTCAGGACGACCCTGTCCGTGTTCAATACGATTGACCATCCGCCACAACCATCCAGTACCCTCTCGACAAGGGGTGCATTGCCCACAGGATTCTTCATGATAAAAGTAAGACAGTCTCAATAAAGACTTCACCATACAGCGCGTCTCATCCATCACAATCACTGCCCCAGAACCTAACATCGATCCAGCTTTAGCAATACTGTCGTAGTCCATATCTGTAGCTAACATCATTTCACCAGGGATCACTGGTGCTGAGGATCCACCTGGAATCACAGCCTTAATTTTCTTACCATCACGCATTCCACCTGCAAGCTCTAATAACTTAGCAAATGAGGTCCCAAGGGGAATTTCATAATTGCCAGGACGTACTACATCACCAGATATGGAGAATATTTTGGTGCCGCCATTATTGGGTTTTCCTAATTTTGCATAGTTATCAGCGCCAATTGAAAAAATAAACGGTACTGCCGCAAAGGTTTCAGTATTGTTAATCGTCGTAGGTTTTCCATACAAGCCAAAACTTGCTGGGAATGGAGGTTTAAAACGTGGTTGACCCTTTTTACCTTCTAAGGACTCAAGCAATGCTGTTTCTTCTCCGCAGATATAGGCTCCATATCCATGGTGGGCATGTAACTCAAATGAAAAATCTGAACCCATAATCTTATCGCCTAAATATCCAGCAGCGCGCGCTTCTTCAAGTGCCTGCTCAAAGATTTCATATTCACGCCAAATCTCACCGTGGATATAGTTATAACCAACGGGTATTCCCATCGCATAAGCTGCAATCGTCATTCCTTCAATGAGTGCGTGTGGGTTATAGCGCAAAATATCACGATCTTTAAATGTCCCTGGCTCCCCTTCGTCGGAGTTGCAAACCAAATACTTGTCACCCGGTAATTGACGTGGCATAAAGCTCCATTTCAAGCCGGTCGGAAAACCAGCTCCCCCGCGCCCTCTTAAACCAGATGCCTTAACTGTGGCAATCACTTGATCTTGAGGTACTTTATCTTCAATAATTTTTCTTAAAGAGGCATATCCGCCACGAGCCACATAATCTTGCAAATGCCAATTAGAGCCATTCAAATTGGCAAGTATTAAAGGGTTAATATGCAAATCGTGTAATGAAGTCATTGTTCTAACCTGCCACTTTCGCACTTGAAGTTAATTCTTCTAATAAAGTATCTATCTTGTCGTTAGTCATCCAACTACACATTGTTTTGTTATTGATCAAAGCGACTGGTGCATCTCCACAGGCGCCCATACACTCCCCTTCAACCAGTGTGAATGTTCCGCATGATGTTGTTTGTCCAAAACCAATGCCTAATTTTTGCTTTAAATATTCGGCTGCTCGCTTACCACCAGATAACTCACAAGGGAGGTTTGTGCAGACCGCTAATTTATATTTTCCAGCTGGGGAATTGTTATACATGTTATAAAAGGTCGCAACTTCTTGAACCCAAATTGCTGGCATATCTAAAATTTGTGCAACTTCTGCAATTGCCTCAGCCGATAACCATCCATATTCATCTTGGGCCACAGTTAAGGCAGCCATAACCGCTGATTGCTTCTGCTCAGCAGGATACTTGGCTACGTTACGTGCAATTTCTTTTAAAGATTTTTCCGACAGCATCTCTGTTTTCCTAACGATCTATTTCGCCGAACACAATATCTTGCGTTCCAATAATGGTGACTGCATCTGCAATCATGTGCCCTCTAGCCATTTCATCTAATGCTGCTAAATGTGGGTAACCTGGGGCACGAATCTTTAATCGATATGGCTTATTTGCGCCATCTGAAATTGCATAGATACCGAACTCTCCTTTAGGATGCTCAACTGCAGCATAGGCCTGGCCCGGCGGCACATGAATTCCCTCAGTAAATAATTTAAAGTGATGGATCAATTCTTCCATGTTGGACTTCATGTCCACACGATTTGGGACAGCAACTTTATGATTGTCACTTATGACTGATCCTGGATTAGCTCTTAACCAGGTGATACACTGCTTGATAATATTATTCGACTGGCGCATCTCTTCTACTCGAACTAAATAACGGTCATAACTATCGCCATTCACGCCAACAGGTATGTCAAATTTTAATTTGTCATACACTTCATAAGGCTGCTTTTTACGTAGGTCCCACTCGATACCTGAACCCCTTAACATTGCACCTGTAAATCCAAGTTGCAATGCACGCTCAGGTGTAACCACTCCAATGCCAACTAAACGCTGCTTCCAAATGCGGTTATCTGTAAGGAGCGTTTCATATTCATCAACATAATTTGGGAATCGATTCGTAAAGTCTTCAATGAAATCTAATAAAGAACCAGTTCGGTTTTCATTGATTTTTTTAATTGCCTTCTCGCCACGTATTTTGTTTGCGGTGTACTGCGGCATACAATCTGGCAAATCACGGTAAACGCCACCAGGTCGATAATATGCGGCATGCATGCGTGCGCCTGAGACTGCCTCATACATATCAAATAAATCTTCACGTTCTCTAAATGCGTATAAGAAAACAGCCATCGCACCCACATCTAAACCATGACATCCAATCCACAATAAGTGATTGAGAAGTCGTGTAATTTCATCGAACATGACACGAATGTATTGCGCCCGCTCAGGAACCTCAATCTGTAATAACTTTTCAATAGCCATCACATATGCATGCTCGTTGGCCATCATGGAAACATAATCTAAACGATCCATGTAAGGGATGTTTTGTACCCAGGTTCTCGTTTCTGCTAATTTCTCTGTAGCTCTATGTAATAACCCAATATGGGGGTCAGCACGCTGAATCACTTCACCATCCAACTCCAATACCAGTCGTAATACGCCATGTGCTGCAGGATGCTGGGGGCCAAAATTGAGTGTGTAATTTTTGATTTCCGCCATATCAAGCCCCGTAATTTTCTTCACGAATGACACGGGGTATTACTTCACGTGGCTCAATCGTTATAGGTTGATAAATAACACGTTTTTGTTCTGGGTCATAACGCATTTCAACTTGACCTGACACTGGAAAATCTTTTCTAAATGGATGACCTATAAATCCATAATCTGTCAGAATTCTTCTTAGATCATCATGACCTTCAAAAATAATACCGAAGAGATCAAAAGCCTCACGTTCATACCAATTGGCGGAACTCCAAACATTCATTAAACTTGGAATCACAGGAAAATCATCATTACTCACCATCACAATTAAACGAAGACGCCAGTTTTTACTCACGGAGAGTAGGTGAGATACCACACCAAAACGTAACCCCGACCAAACCATGTCACCGTATGACTGATAATCTACGCCACATAAATCAATCAACTGCTCAAAAGCAAATGCTGGCTCATCACGTAATTGTGTAGCAGTTTGTAGGTAATGGTCTGCAGGGACCGTCATTGTTAACTCATTAAGTCGAGCATCAATTTTGGCAAAACCACCAAAAGATTTTTCTAATTGCTGTTGAAGTAGAACAAGGCTTTCATTCATCATTTGATACTATTCTTTTCTAGCAATGGTCGAAGTGCGTCGTATTTTGGCTTGTAATTGAATAATCCCGTACATCAAAGCTTCTGCAGTTGGGGGACATCCTGGAACATAAACATCAACAGGAACAATGCGGTCACACCCTCTGACGACAGAGTAAGAGTAGTGGTAGTACCCACCACCATTTGCGCATGAACCCATCGATAAAACCCAGCGTGGCTCAGGCATTTGATCGTAAACTTTACGCAGCGCTGGTGCCATTTTGTTGCAGAGTGTGCCCGCCACAATCATCAAGTCAGATTGGCGTGGTGAGGGTCTAAATACAACGCCAAAACGATCCAAGTCGTACCTAGCAGCTCCTGCATGCATCATTTCTACAGCACAACAAGCTAAACCAAATGTCATTGGCCATAACGAACCAGTTCTCGTCCAGTTAATCAGCTTATCTGCTGACATCGTGACAAAACCTTCTTTTAATAAACCTTCTAGCGCCATATCTTTTTTATTGACCCTTAACTATTCCCAGTCAAGAGCTCCCTTTTTCCAAATATATACAAACCCAACTACGAATTCCAAGAGAAAAACAATCATCGATAGATATCCAGCCCATCCTATTTCCTTGAGTGCTACTCCCCACGGAAATAAAAATGCAGTCTCAAGGTCAAATAAGATAAATAAAATTGCTACAAGGTAGTAGCGAACGTCAAACTTCATTCGAGCGTCTTCAAATGCATCAAATCCGCATTCATAAGGAGATATTTTTTCGGGGTCAGGATTTGACGGCCCAAGAAGCTTACCTAGCGCCATCGGTACAAGGCCAACGCCTACGCCGACCAATATAAATAAAAAGACTGGGAGATAGTTACCGAGGTTCAATTTTATTCCACAATTTATTTATGTCAAAAAAGTTACATAATCACAAATGATATTGTAGAGCATATTTAATGACAAAATAAAACTTGGTGCCGTCGGCGAGACTCGAACTCGCACAGCCATAGGCCACTACCCCCTCAAGATAGCGTGTCTACCAATTCCACCACGACGGCATCTATAAATCAAGGTGTTATTTTAGCCCTTTTGGTTCTTAAGGGCAAAATAATTTCTTTCTTTTTTTGTTTATTTTGGTACAGAAGACCCTACATCAGAGTCGGCTTCTTTTTCTGCGTCTTTTACAATCTTATCTGGAGTGGTCACTGTAGTCGACTTTGATAAGACTCCAGCGTCATTTTCATGCTTAGTTCCAACATAGCTAATCGATAAAGTCGACAAGAAAAATACGGCGGCTAAGATTCCTGTAGTTCTAGATAAAAAATTAGACGATCCAGTTGCCCCAAAAATACTTCCGGAAGCTCCAGAACCAAAAGCAGCTCCCATATCAGCCCCTTTACCCTGTTGTACCAAAACAAGTCCAATAATTCCAATCGCTGAAATAATTTGCACAACCATCAGTACAGTTTTTAACCATTCCATTTTTACCGCCTTTCCTATATATCTCTATTTGCTGTGCAAATAGATAAAAATTCTGCAACCACTAAGGATGCGCCACCTACCAATAAACCATCAATATCGGACATCTTTAATAACTCTTCGGCATTTTCAGCCTTCACACTTCCACCATAAATAATCTGCATGTTTTGCGCAACTAATGGACTTACCTTTTCAAGCATACCCCTTAACAATGCGTGCACTTCTTGAGCTTGCAGGGCACTAGCTGTTTGTCCCGTTCCAATCGCCCAAATAGGCTCATACGCCAATACAATCTTCTCGATGTGTTGACCTAATCCGTCTATAAGTGCAGACATCTGACCAGATAATACCTTCTCAACCTGCAAACTTTGTCGCTGATCTTGTGTTTCCCCAATACAAACTACAGGCGTTAGTCCTGCTGCGATAGCATTTAAGGCTTTTTTTACAATCAATTCATTTGACTCTTGATACTTCAAACGTCTCTCAGAATGACCAACCAACGCATAACGACATCCAAACTCTTTGAGCATAACACCAGAAATTTCGCCAGTAAACGCTCCAGCCGTCTCGTCAGATAGGTCTTGACCACCCAAATAAATTTCTTGGTCAACCAATAAACCATTCATTTGCTGCAAATAAATACTTGGCGGGCAAATGATAATCTGACGATTCGTTAAATCAACACCTCTTAAGCCATTTGATAAAACGCTCGCATACTCTTCATTAAATGACCAATTGCCATTTAATTTCCAATTCGCGATGATGAGCATGGAGCGCATATCAATAACATTAATTACTGCTGGTCAGCTGGTTGTTCACCTGCTGGGGCTGCCACAGGCTCTTCAATCACTACACTAGCCTGCTGAGCAACGGCCGGAACAGGTCCACCCTCTTCTGGCGTTAAGGCTTTCATCGATAACTTTAAACGTCCGCGCTCATCTGCAGCAAGTAATTTAACCTTAACGATTTGACCTTCTGACAAGAAGTCTTTAACTTCTTTAACGCGCTCATGGGCAATTTCAGAGATATGTAATAAGCCGTCTTTACCAGGAAGGATATTAACTAATGCACCAAATTCTAATATCTTCACAACTGGACCTTCATAGATCTTACCTACTTCAGCCTCAGCAGTAATTCCTTCAATTTGACGCTTCGCCTCTTCCATACCTGTCGCACTTGTAGAAGCAATCGTTACTGTACCGTCATCCTTAATATCAATGCTGCATCCAGTTTCCTTAGTCAGAGCCTGAATGGTTGCTCCACCTTTACCAATCACTTCACGTATTTTGTCTGGATGAATCTTAATCGTTACCATTCTTGGTGCATGCTCAGATAACTCAGTACGAACGACTGACATCGATTCTTGCATCTTCGACAAGATATGCAAACGGCCTTCTTTAGCTTGCGCCAAAGCTACTTGCATAATTTCTTTCGTAATTCCTTGAACTTTAATGTCCATCTGCAGTGCTGTTACACCATTCGCCGTACCAGCAACTTTAAAGTCCATATCACCTAAATGATCTTCATCACCTAAGATATCCGTCAATACAGCAAAACGATTGCCGTCTAAGATAAGTCCCATTGCCACACCAGCAACATGCGCCTTAATTGGAACACCTGCATCCATTAGAGCTAAACAGCCTCCGCATACAGACGCCATCGATGAAGAACCATTTGATTCTGTGATTTCTGAAACCAAACGAATGCTGTAAGCAAAGTCTTCTGATTTAGGTAGAACGGGTATCAAAGCACGCTTGGCTAAACGACCATGGCCAATTTCACGACGCTTAGGACTGCCAACGCGACCTGTTTCACCAGTGGCAAATGGAGGCATGTTGTAATGGAACATAAAGCGGTCGCGATATTCGCCTTCAAGCGCATCAATGATTTGCTCATCTCTTGCTGTTCCCAATGTAGCAACTACCAAGGCCTGTGTTTCACCACGTGTAAATAAAGCCGATCCATGAGTACGCGGCAATACACCTGTACGAATCTCAATCGGACGAACAGTTCTTGTATCACGTCCATCAATACGTGGCTCACCGCTTAAAACTTGGCTGCGAACAATCTTAGACTCTAAGCCAAATAAGATATTGCCTACAGCGACGTCGTCTACAGCACCATCAACAGCTAATTGCTCGAGTACTTTTGCCGTTACTTGCTTTAACTCTGTAGAACGCGCTTGCTTTTGACGAATTTGATATGCTGCACGAAGGCCTTCTTCGGCAAGTGCTGTGACTTTAGTAATGAGTTCTTCATTCTTCGGTGCTGGCTTCCAATCCCATTCTGGTTTACCTGCGTCACGAACTAATTCTTGAATTGCCTCAATGGCAATCTTGGCTTGGTCATGTCCGTAAACTACTCCACCCAACATGATCTCTTCAGATAACTCATGGGCCTCAGATTCAACCATTAATACCGCATTTTGTGTTCCAGCAACTATTAAGTCTAATTGGCTTTCTAACTGCTCTGAACGCGTTGGATTGAGCAAATACTCACCGTCTTTATAACCAACTCTTGCAGCTCCTAATGGACCGTGAAATGGGATACCGGAGATCGCTAGTGCAGCAGATGCGCCAATTAATGCTGGGATATCAGCAGGAACTTCAGGATTGATCGACATGACATGGATAACAATCTGAACTTCATTATAAAAATCTTCTGGAAATAATGGGCGAATCGGACGATCAATTAAACGTGAAGTGAGTGTCTCACCTTCCGATGGACGACCTTCGCGCCTAAAAAATCCTCCAGGGATTTTTCCTGCAGCATACGTTTTTTCGACGTAATCAACAGTTAAAGGGAAAAAATCTTGTCCTGGTTTTGCATTTTTAGCAGCAACAACCGTCGCTAAAATCACCGTGTCATCAACATCCACCATCACCGCACCGCCAGATTGTCTTGCAATCTCGCCTGTTTCCATTTTTACTGTGTGCTTACCCCATTGAAACGTTTTTGTTACTTTATTAAACATACTCATCTTTTTCTCCAATTCATTGACATTAGACGCAAAACATCATTGCGTCACTTACCGACGGTGATTTATTCCGTTCGTACGATAGAGAATGAGATTTATTACCGAAATGAACCAGAAAGGGCATGCCATTCCAATGTTGCTCTAACCCAATGTTTAAAAACAACATTGGAATGACACATACCCATTTATTTCTTTATAAACCTTAACTCTCTATTACTACTGATAAAACAATAATGCCCGCTTTATAAGTGCGGGCATATCTGATTTACTTACGTAAACCTAATTTTTCAATTAATACTTTATAGCGATCTAAATCCTTACCCTTCAAGTAGTCTAAAAGACGACGACGGCGAGATACCATCTTTAATAAGCCACGACGACTGTGGTGGTCTTTTAAATTTGCTTTGAAATGAGGGGTTAAATCATTGATGCGGGCAGTTAAGAGTGCAACTTGCACTTCTGGACTACCAGTATCATTCTCTGCACGAGCGTGCTCTTTTACAATACCTGCTTTTGCTTCTGTATTAACAGCCATTTTATTGCTCCTTACTTGCGAACACCAAAGCTTGACCTTACAACTTGACCAAACCTCATGAGTGCCGTGATTAAAAAATTCTATCTCTTTTCAAATAGATAGCCATACATTCTATCAGGAATTGGCCGATTTTAAAAGTTTTCACACTAAAAACCCTCAATAAGCTTACTTTTCCTGAATACCCAAGTCCTAAAACCTCTATTTCTTCAAATTTTGGATTCAATTACTCATTAAGGTGTCATCTGGGCATTCAATTTCTCTTGTGATGGGTCATGTAATCGATTTAATGCTGCCAAATATGCCTTTGCTGAGGCTGCCACAATATCAGGATCAGTTCCAACACCATTCACCACACGCCCACCTTTGGCTAAACGTACTGTAACTTCTCCCTGGGATTGTGTTCCAGTTGTGATTGCATTCACCGAATATAAGAGTAACTCAGCACCACTTTGTGCTTGTTTTTCAATGGCGTTTAAGGTTGCATCTACTGGGCCATTGCCATCGGCCATGGTTTTACATTCTTGTCCAGCCACCTGCAGAACAATCGATGATTGTGGCTTCTCTCCAGTTTCTGAGTGCTGTGCTAACGAAACAAACCGGTAATGATCTGCGTCATCTCTTAATTCGGCATTAGATACTATTGCCAAAATATCTTCGTCAAAAATTTCGCTTTTTTGATCAGCTAAGGCTTTAAACCGACCGAACGCTTCGTTGATATCCGTCTCGGATTCCATCGTTACGCCGAGCTCCTGTAAGCGCTGTTTAAAAGCATTCCGTCCAGATAATTTCCCTAATACAATTTTATTAGCGCTCCATCCAACATCTTCTGCACGCATAATTTCATAAGTGTTTCTGGCTTTTAATACGCCATCTTGATGAATACCCGATGCATGGGCAAAAGCATTGGCTCCTACGATCGCTTTATTTGGCTGCACCAAAAAGCCTGTAATTTGAGATACCATCTTAGAGCTCGAAACAATTTGGGAGATTTCCGTTCCCACTGTTAAGTTGAAATAATCTTTTCTTGTTTTCAAAGCCATCACGACTTCTTCAAGAGAGGTATTACCAGCTCGCTCCCCAAGTCCGTTAATGGTGCATTCAATTTGTCTAGCCCCGCCAATCCGAACGCCAGCTAAAGAATTCGCTACGGCAAGTCCTAGATCATTATGGCAATGAACAGACCAAATCGCTTTGTCAGAGTTAGGAATTTTGTTACGTAAATCTAATATAAATTCTCCATAAAGCTCAGGGATGGCGTAACCAACTGTATCAGGGACATTAATCGTGGTCGCCCCTTCTTTAATAACTGCCTCAAGAACTTGGTACAAAAATTCTGGGTCAGAACGATAACCATCTTCTGGCGAGAACTCAATATCATCCGTAAAGTTACGCGCATATCGAATCGATTGAATTGCCTGCTCTAATACCTGCTCTCTTGTCATTCGCAATTTCATTTTCATGTGCAATTCACTCGTTGCAAGAAACACATGAATTCTTTTTGAGTTGGCTGCCGCTATCGCTTCAGCTGCTTTAGAGATATCTTTGTCATTTGCCCGAGCCAAAGAACAGATAGTTGAGTCTTTCACCGTGGCTGCAACTGCCTTAATCGCCTCAAAATCACCAGGTGAACTCGCCGCAAAGCCCGCTTCTATAACATCTACCTTGAGTCTTTCCAGTTGACGCGCAATTCTGACCTTCTCTTCTTTTGTCATTGATGCACCTGGCGACTGTTCACCATCTCGAAGAGTTGTGTCAAAAATGATAATTTTGTCTTCTGTCGTTTGTTTCATTTTTCATTCTCCTAAAACATGATTCTTTAAAGCAAAAACCCCAGCAAATTTGCTGGGGCTGGTATTGTGAGCTTCAATCTTGTTCTATTGATCCGCCCTTACACCGGCCCCGATTTTTAAATCAAGTCCTAGTAGGTTTGGCAGTAATAAAGATTTGGCTGTGAAATTCATACTTTTACTATACACCGAAATGGTGAATGTGTCATTTTTCTTGTTCATGCGATATTTTGATACGCTGATTACTCTTGTACCGTTCCCAA
This sequence comes from Betaproteobacteria bacterium, assembly GCA_037137465.1. Classification (GTDB taxonomy): domain Bacteria; phylum Pseudomonadota; class Gammaproteobacteria; order Burkholderiales; family Burkholderiaceae; genus Polynucleobacter. The sequence continues at coordinate 30,816 of JBAXKF010000001.1, forward strand.
ACCCATAATACGTATCCAGAAAATGCATATAAAAGAAAAAAGCAAAAAATGGTTAATGGCGGGTAAGTTGAGACGAGTACAAAAACTAAAATGACAAATACCATCACACCAAAAGATACTTTATAACGTATGTCTAATGCCTTACCACTGTAGAACTTGGCATTTGATACCATGGTGATACCTGCATAAACAGTCAAAAAGAACATTGTCCAAGGGATAGCGGCGTCATTTACTGGCAAATGATTGTCTTCTGCCAACCAAACAAATCCAGCTACAATCGATGCCGCTGCAGGGCTTGGCAAACCTTGAAAAAACTTTTTATCAATAACTCCAGTGCTAATATTGAATCTTGCTAAGCGCAACGCTGCACCTGCACAGTAGATAAAGGCGGCTACCCACCCCCATTTACCTAAACCCTTTAATGCCCACTCATAGGCAACCAGTGCTGGAGCCACACCAAACGAAACCATGTCCGCTAAAGAATCGTACTGCTCCCCAAAAGCGCTTTGGGTATTTGTCATACGCGCAATACGTCCATCCATACCGTCTAATATCAGTGAGCAAAATATTGCGATTGAAGCCACTTCCCAATGTTGATTCATGGCTTGTACGATGGCAAAAAAACCGAAAAATAATGCCCCAGTCGTAAATGCATTTGGCAGAAGATAGATCGCCTTATTCCGAGGGCGAATAATAAACTCTTCTTGTTCATCCACGGCAAGTTCATTATTGATATTTCTTGCGCGACGATTGACTTTGGAACGGCTAAATATCTTCGGGCGCTTTGGACGGAGCCTAGATTTCATGAATCTAAATCACTCAATATAGCCAGCAGTGTACTTGTTGCATAAACAGTGTCTCCTACAGAAACGAGGGGCTCTGACTCTAAAGGTAAATAAACATCGACCCGGGATCCAAAACGAATGAACCCATAACGCTCACCTTTTTTGACGAAGTCCCCTACTCGGGCATAGCATAAGATTCTGCGGGCAATTAATCCTGCAACCTGAACAAGGGTAATGACTTGTCCATTAGCGTCAATAACAACTGCATTTCTTTCATTCTCAAGAGATGCTTTGTCGAGATCTGCATTAAAAAACTTTCCTGGAAAATATTCAATTGATTTGATTCTGCCATTAACCGCAATGCGGTTGGAATGCACATTGAATACGTTCATGAAAATACTAATTTTTAATGCTTCTCTATTGGCATATGGATCAGTAGTCTTCTCTACTACAACAATTTTCCCATCCGCTGGAGCTAAAACCGCATTCGGCGCAACGGGCACAAGTCGCGGTGGATCACGAAAAAACTGTAATACAAATAGAAAAATAATCCATACAGGCAGAGCAATTAACACCCCAAAAAACTTTGTCAGGACAATAGCAACAATTCCAAGACCTATCAAATAAGGCCATCCCTCTCGAGCAATAATGGGGTGCTGGTATACAGACATGAATTAGTTCTTACTTTGATCAACTAATTTATTTTTAGCAATCCAAGGCATCATGGAACGTAATTTGCCACCGACTTGCTCAATTTGATGTTCTGCATTCAAACGTCTACGAGAAATCAAGGTTGGTGCTCCTGCGCGATTTTCTAAAATAAAACTCTTCGCATACTCACCTGTCTGAATGTCTTTTAAAACGTCACGCATCACTTGCTTAGTTTGTTCCGTCACAATACGCGGCCCAGTGACGTACTCACCATATTCAGCATTGTTAGAAATTGAGTAATTCATGTTAGCAATACCGCCTTCATAAATTAAATCAACAATCAATTTAAGTTCATGCAAACATTCAAAATAAGCCATTTCAGGAGCGTAACCAGCCTCAACCAAAGTTTCAAATCCAGCCTTAATTAACTCAACAGCTCCACCACACAACACGGCCTGCTCACCAAATAAGTCGGTCTCAGTTTCTTCACGGAAGTTGGTTTCAATAATGCCAGCACGTCCACCACCATTTGCAGTTGCGTAAGATAGGGCGATATCACGAGCAGCGCCAGATTTATCTTGAAAAACAGCAACTAAATGGGGAACTCCACCACCTTGTGCGTAGGTGCTTCTTACAGTATGTCCAGGTGCTTTTGGAGCAATCATAATGACATCGACGTCATTGCGAGGAACAACTTGACCATAATGCACATTAAAGCCGTGAGCAAACGCTAAGGCAGCACCTGGTTTGATATTGTCGGCAACTTCATTTTTATACACTTCAGCAATTTGCTCATCAGGCAAGAGCATCATCACAATGTCAGCACCTTTGACAGCCTCAGCAACTTCTTTGACTTCTAAGCCAGCATTCACTGCTTTAGTCCAAGAAGCGCCATTCTTACGTAAGCCAACTGTGACCTTTACGCCAGAATCATGCAGATTTAATGAGTGAGCATGACCTTGAGAGCCATAACCAATAATTGTTACTTTTTTTCCTTTTACCAAGGATAAGTCAGCGTCTTTATCGTAAAAAACTTTCATTTTTATTCCTATTTAAATATCGTTTTAATCATGCACAGCAACAACAGTTTACGAATTTTATACTCGTAAAATTCTTTCTCCACGACCAATTCCAGATGCTCCTGTTCGCACAGTTTCTAAAATGGCTGTTTTATCAATTGATTCAATAAATGCATCTAACTTAGCGCTATCGCCAGTTAGCTCAATCGTGTAACTCTTATCAGTAACATCAATCACACGACCACGGAAGATATCGGCTGTGCGCTTCATTTCTTCACGCTCTTTGCCGACGGCACGAACCTTGATGAGCATGAGCTCTCGCTCTGTATGCGACCCATCACTCAAATCATAAACTTTAACAACTTCTACTAATCGATTTAAATGTTTCGTAATTTGCTCGATTACTTCATCTGAACCATTGGTAACAATAGTCATCCGCGAAAGAGATGCGTCTTCCGTTGGAGCTACAGTTAAACTTTCAATGTTATAGCCGCGTGCTGAAAACAATCCTACAACGCGCGACAAAGCGCCTGGTTCATTTTCTAATAGCACAGAAATAATATGCCTCATTCCGCATTCTCCGAACCTAAAATCATTTCTGTAATACCCTTACCGGCTTGAACCATTGGCCAAACATTTTCTGTTGGGTCAGTTTGAAAGTCCATAAATACTGTTCTATTTTTCAATGCCAAAGCTTCTTTTAGAGCGCCCTCGACATCTGATTTCTTATCTATTTTCATGCCAACGTGTCCGTAAGCTTCTGCCAACTTCACAAAGTCTGGCAAAGAGTCCATGTAAGAGTGGGAGTAACGCTTGCTATAGCTCAACTCTTGCCATTGACGAACCATACCTAAGTAACGATTGTTTAAAGAAATAATTTTGATAGGCGTTTCATATTGCAAGCAGGTAGATAGTTCCTGTATACACATCTGTACAGAACCTTCGCCAGTAATTGCACAAACAGTTTCGTTAGGAAATGCTTTTTTAACTCCCATGGCATATGGCAAGCCAACACCCATTGTGCCAAGTCCACCGGAATTAATCCAGCGACGGGGTTTATTAAATTTATAAAATTGCGCCGCCCACATTTGATGTTGTCCAACATCTGAACAAATAAATGCATCGCCATGCGTGAGCTGCGATAAGGTCTCAACTACATATTGTGGCTTAACAATTTGTGAATCGCGATCATACTTCAAACAATCCGTTTTCCGCCATTCATTGATTTGCTGCCACCAAGCATCTACCGCTAATTTATTTTTTAATGGTCCAGCAGCGCGTAATTGCGCAATCATTTCTTGTAAAACTTCTTTCAAATTGCCAACAATAGGTACATCCGCGCGTACCCTTTTTGATATCACTGAAGGATCGATATCAATATGAATCACTTTGCGCGGCAAACTCATAAAATGAGCAGGATTACCAATGACGCGATCATCAAAACGAGCCCCAATGGCAATGACGACATCAGAATGTTGCATTGTCATATTGGCTTCGTAAGTACCGTGCATACCAGGCATGCCTAAGAAATTTGGGTGCGTACCAGGAAAACCACCTAAACCCATGAGGGTATTAGTGACTGGATAACCTAGTAACTCTGCAAATTCTTTTAATTCTGCAGAGGCGTTAGCTAAGATGACGCCGCCGCCTGTATAGATATAAGGGCGCTCAGCATCTCGCAAGAGGCTTACTGCTTTGCGAATTTGTCCTGAATGACCTTTTAATACCGGACTGTAGGAACGCATTTCAACTGAACTTGGATATTCATAAGCAGTTTTATGAAATGAAATATCTTTGGGAATATCTATAACAACTGGTCCAGGTCGTCCTGTTCTGGCAATATGGAACGCCTTTTTAATTGTGACCGCAAGGTCTCTTACGTCCTTGACTAAAAAATTATGCTTCACAATCGGTCGTGTAATACCAACAGTGTCACATTCTTGAAAAGCATCCTCTCCAATCATGTGAGAAGGAACGTTTCCTGTAATCAGCACTAAGGGAATAGAGTCCATGTAAGCAGTTGCAACGCCTGTTACAGCATTTGTTACACCAGGACCTGAGGTTACTAAAGCAACGCCCACATTACCAGTAGCCCTTGCATAACCATCTGCAGCATGAACTGCACCTTGTTCATGCCGAACTAAAATATGTTCAAATTTATCTTGTTTGTGAATCTCATCATAAATGTACAACACAGATCCACCAGGGTACCCCCAGACAAATTCAACGCCTTCTTCGGCTAATGCACGAACAAGTATTTCTGCGCCAATAATTTCTGGAAGATTTTTGGAGTTTTGATTCTCGGAATCAAGAGGTATTTCTTTTATCGTATTCATTTTGCTTTCTAGTCCTTTGCAATTTTCGGCAAAAAATTGGTTGGTCTGCTCTCAGTTTTGCTTGTGGCCAAACGTTGAACCCTTTGCTTGTATTGTTCTCAATCCATCTTTTGAAAGGTTTCGTACAAGCGAACTGACAATTGTATTACATTTCTTTACCTTTTTTCTACAAAAGTTTTCAATTGAAGTCTAAAATTAATACTATGGCCTCTGAAAAAGAACTATCTGACTTTCTAAAAGCAAGTGAAAAACGCGCTTTTAAACAAGTTTTTTATTCCGTCAGGGATGAAGATGCAGCCTTGGATATTGTGCAAGACTCCATGATTAAGCTCACTCAAAGTTATGGCGATAAAAATATTGAAGAATTACCATTACTTTTCACAAGAATTGTGCAAAACTGCACAAAAGACTGGTTTAGACGTCAAAAAGTGCGCAACACCTGGGTAACTCTGTTTTCAAAGTTTGGTAAAAATGAAGATGGGGATGATGTTGATCCTCAAGACTTTTTTGAAAATTCCGAAGATTCTAGCTTTGGCAAAGAATCCTCCTTGCAAATAGAAAGAATGGAATTATCGACAATTTTAGAAAAAGAGATAGAAAAGTTGCCAAGACGTCAACGAGAAGCCTTCCTCATGCGTTATTGGGAAGAGTTGGATATTTCTGAGACTGCTATTGCTATGGGATGTAGTGAAGGAAGCGTTAAAACACACTGCTCGAGAGCTAGTCAAACTCTTGCTGCAGCCTTAAAGAAACTTGGGGTAACTTTTTAAAATTTAATGAATATGAACGTATCGCAACCTAATCTCTCTTTATTAACCACTTCTTCGGATCATACGTTGACCAGTGATGCGCTTGATGTCGATCAAATCGGTAAAACTGTCGCTCGCTCACTCGATAAAGAATTGACTCATTTATCTCCAAAAATATCACAACGTCTTGAAAATGCTAGAGTTTTAGCTTTATCTCAACGAAAAATTGGCAGTCCAACTGTTGCTAAACCATCCTTTCAATTTAGTTTTATTCCAAGTTTAAGGTTGATTAGCCCGATTTTTATTGTTCTTGCCCTCGTTTTTGTCATCGCACAGTGGCAGCAAAATGCTCGGATTAGCGATATTGCTGATATCGATACTGCAATTCTGACTGACTCAGTCCCGCCAGATGCCTATGCCGATGACGGTTTCAGATTGTTTATGAAAAAAATGATTAAAGCAGCAAAAGAAGAAGAAGCTCAATTAGAGAGCAAAGCTTTAACTGACTCTGCAACTGTAAATCAAGATCGCCCTGCAGAGTCTAAAAACGAGAGTCGTGCCCCGGACATAAGCAACAATCAGTAAGTATTTTTTAATAAAAGGCTAAAAGCGCCATCATGAGTCGACGTATTTTTTTAGTATTTGCATTTCTAAGTTTGACTCTGTCTCAATCACCTCTGTGCGTTGCCCAAGGTGTTCTATCCAACGGCCCCTCTTGGTCTAATTTAACGAAAGCCCAAAAAGAAACCTTAGCTACTTTAGAAGAGGATTGGAACACCCTTTCGATAGAACAAAGAAATAAGTGGGTTCATTTGTCTAATCGTTACGAAAAACTTCCTACCGATGATCGTGAACTACTAAAATCAAGAATGTCCGATTGGGCAAAACTTTCTCCAAGTGATCGTCGTGTTGCTAGAGCTAATTTTATTAACAGCTTAAATATTCCTAATGATAAAAAAGCAGAAGCATGGGAAGCGTATCGACAACTATCTCCAGAAGAAAGAAAACAGCTGACTGAAGAAGCTGCGGAAAAAAATAAAACAAAAAAACCTTCTTTGGTTAATTCTCCAACACTCAAAAATTAAACTCGAGCAGTTTTGCAAACTATTTCACCAGCGCCAAGCATACGTCGTCGAATTTCAGTAATCATGTATGAAATGCTCATACTTGTTGGCGTATGGGCTCTGGGCTATCTTGTGCCTTCGCTCATTTTAGGGGTTGCTTTTAAGACTCAAGTTCCAAACTGGCTTGCCTTCGCTCATGTCTATATTCTTTTTGGGGTTTATTTCACATGGTATTGGACGCATGGTGGCCAAACGCTTGCTATGCAAACGTGGCATGTAAAGATGGTCGATGAGAATGAACAACTTCTATCTAGAAATCACGCCCTAATACGATATGCAATTGGATCTCTATGGCTGTTGCCAACAGTTCTTATCTATATTATTTTTAAATATGTTTTTTTAATGCCACTTGGGAATTGGCCAACCATTGAACTAATGTTTTGTATGATTCTTTTCTTTTGGCCCCTCACTTGCTTATTTAATCGCAAAGGTGTGCACGGTGCTCAGTCTTTAGCAGACCGCCTAACTAAAACTAAATTAATCTTAGTTCCGAAAAAAAATAATTCCTAAGATTTTAGAATCATCATTGGAGCAATATGTGCGGTTTTCTGGCGTAACCAATAACTCGCTATGCCATTGATCGATACCCCAAGAATCACTCCAACTAAGATAATCCAATAAGGAAATTGCATCTCAATTTCCAATAATTCATTGGATACGTACCAACCAGCAAAACTTGCAAACGCTCCACTCAAAACTCCAGCTACACTGCCGCATAAAAGAAGTTCAAATAACCATACTCGCATTAAAAATTTCTGATCAGCTCCCAAGGTTTTTAATATCGCAACTTCTCGAATTCTTTGTTCTTGTATAGAAATTAATGAAATAATTAATACGATGAATCCAGCTATTAGAGTAAATAAGAACAACACCTGGATAGCAAAGATTAATTGCAACAAAATATCCTGCGCCTGGGCAATGGAGTCTTGAATATTTAATGCGGTAATGTTCGGATATTGACGCACGAGGTCCATATCAATACGCTGGTCTGACTCCTGCCTAAATGCCATGATCCAACTTTGTGGCGCATCTTGAAGAAGCTCCCTTGGCATCATGGCAAAAAAATTAACACGCATCGAGTTCCAGTCAAGCTTCCTCACAGAGGTAATCTTTACCCGGTAATCCCTACCCGCAACGTCAAAATTTAATTCGTCGCCTAATTTTAATTTTAAGGATTTCATCATCCCTGCTTCCATAGATACTTGCATTGGATCAGAATTTGCAAACCATTCTCCAGCAATCACTTTGTTTTTGACCGGAATATTAGAGGCATAGGATAAGTTAAATTCACGCTCGACTAGGCGCTGCGTATTTTGATCTTCAAAATTACTCCCTCGAATTGCGCGTTGGTTTATTGCCGTTAATCTTCCTCGTATCATTGGGTAAGCGTCATAATCGGGCTGGCGTAATTCTTGTTTTAAAAAATCCTGTACTGCATTTTTTTGATCAGGTAATACATTTAAAATAAAACGATTATTCGCCTCAGGTGGAACACTTGCTTGCCATGCATCAAGCACATTAAATCGGATGACGATTAATAATAAGATTGCCAGCATAGCAATCCCCAATGTAGTTATTTGAAAACTAATCCAGGATGGATCCCCTCCAACTCGCTGGGCACAATACCTTATTCCAGATAAGCGTGAAATCCTACTCCCAAGTTTTTTTCCAAGCCCACGGCAAAGGAAATAAGATACGCATGCATAAATAAAGCAAGCTCCGACAAAGCCTCCTAGTATCAAGATACCGATTCGCAAATTATGAGCAATCCAAATGAGCAATACACAGTAACTTAATATTCCAAAGCCAGCAGTAATGAAATAATTGAAACTTATTGTAATGTTGTCTTTACGTAAAACCTGATTCGGGGAAACTTGGGTTAATGCGATTAATGGTGGAAATGCAAACCCGAGCATTAAAATAAAAGCCACTAAAAAACCCCACACTACTGGCCATATAGATGGACTGGGTAAGTTTTTATCTAATAAGTTCTGCAAAATCCTAATGAGTATTTCTTGCAATCCATAGCCCAACAGAATTCCTAATAGGCCGGCAAACACCATAATTTTCAAAAACAAATAGATATTTGATTTTAAAATTTGCATAGTCGATGCACCAAAACATCGTTTGACTAAAGTGCTTACAATTTGCTTTTTAGCATACCGTCTACTTGCAATAGCAATGCCTACGGCTGCCACCATCCCAGTTAATAATGCGACTAAAGATAAAAATCGATTCGCCTGGTCGATTGTTTTTCTAAGTAAGGGTTGACCATTTTCAATATCTTCAAGGCTAACACCTCTTAAATTGGCCTGCTCAATATGTGTTTTAGCCCATTCGTTAAATCTAGCTAATGGTTCGTTACTGGGCACACGTGCCCCACCCTCTTTTTCAGTTGCAACTAATAATCGATAAGAAGCGCGACTTCCAAGTCCCAATAACTGTGTGGCCGATAAATCCATTTCATGAATCATTACTCGCGGCGCAAAATTCATAAAGCCTGCCCCTCGATCAGCCTCCCTAAGTATCAAGTTACTAACAACAAATACTTTTTCTCCAAGCGTAATGGAATCACCAAGCTTAATCTGATAGATATTCGCGATTTGTGGATCTAGCCATACTTGTCCGGACTTTAATTCAGCACCCGGAATTGTTAAGCTCAACTTACCACGTAAGGGGTAGGTATTAGAAACGGCTTTGAGTGATACTAATTTGCTTTCATTTCCCGTACGCATCATCGTGGAAAAAATAACTGTCTTCGATGTTCGCAGACCTAACTCTTTCGCCTTTTCCTCAAAGCTTGTATCTAATAGTTGGTCTCCTCGAACAATCGTATCAGCAGCAATGAGCTCTCGCGCATTTTGTGAGAATGATTGCTGTAGCCGATCGGCTAAAAAAGTCACACTCGTTATCGCCGTTACCGAGACGACGAGTGCAATCAATAGCCAAACTAATTCACTTGCAACTGAAAACTTTTTTTTAAAGACCCGCAAAGCTTCCACCATCTACACGCAGGGTAGTACCGGTGATATATGAGGCTTTCTGACTCGCTAAAAAAGTTGCTGCATCAGCATATTCTTCAGGTGTCCCATAACGCTTCATTGGTATAGAGCTGACACTTTTCTGGGTAACCTCTTCGAGTGGTTTTCCTTCATTGTTTGATCGCTGTTGATCAAGGTGCAAAATACGGTCTGTTAATATTCTTCCCGGCAAAATGATATTGACAGTAATGCCCTCACCAGCAACCTCATTCGATAAGGTTTTAGTCCAACCATTTAGCGCTAATCGTAAGGTGTTTGATATTGCCAAATTGGCAATCGGCGCAATTGTTCCAGAACTTGTTGTGGTAATGATGCGCCCCCATTTTCTTGCTCTCATCCCCGGCAAGACACGATCCGTTACTTTCATAATCATCAAAACCATATGATTAAAGTTACTTTGCCATAACTCAATCGGTTGATTAAAGGCCTGACTCATTGGTGGCCCTCCAGAGTTATTAATCAAAATATCGATAGGACCAACGTCTTTTTCAACCTGAGTAATTTTGGCATCAATTTGATCGAGTTGGTGCAGGTCCCAAGGCAATACATAAGCAAAGCCGCCGCCGGCCTTTATTTCTTGGGCGGTCGCCTCCAAGAGCTCAACACTTCTACCTGTCAGTACTACCTTAACACCCTCTTTTGCTAAAGAACATGCAATCGCACGTCCTAGCCCTTTACTCGAGGCTAATACTAAAGCTACTTTATTGTTTATCCCTAGATCCATGTCGTTCTCCTTCTGATTTTTTTAATTTGCTAACATTTCTTCCCATTTTGACATAAGAATATCTAATCGACTTTGTATCTCATGGGCCCGGTCTTGTAAGTCTTTTGCTACTTGCGGCTTGTCTACATATATCTTGGCATCACTTAATTGATGTGTAATACCTATCTGCTCTTGCTCTAATCGATCAATTTCAATCGTAATTTTATCTAGCTCAACTTTTTGGTATTTATTAACAGACTTCTTAGGCGTGTTGGTTTCTTCTTTGGATTTATCTACTTTGATAGGTTTTGGGTCTTCTATTGGCTTATTTTTTAACTGATCTAATCGACGTTGGTTTTGTATTTTCCAATCTTCATATCCACCTTCGTATTCTCGCCATTTTCCCTCACCCTCAAAGGCGATCATGCTGGTAACGACATTATCTAAAAATTGACGATCATGACTGACCAAAAATACCGTGCCTTTATAGTCTTGCAAAAACTCTTCTAGCAAATCTAATGTATCTATATCTAAATCATTCGTTGGTTCATCTAGAACAAGTACATTGGCAGGTTTAGCAAACAATCTTGCTAATAAAAGTCGATTTCTTTCTCCTCCAGACAAGGTCTTGATTGGTGATCGTGCACGTTGTGGGGAAAACAAAAAATCATTGAGGTAACTTTTGACATGCTTTCGCTGCCCCCCAATTTCAACCCACTCACTTCCTGGACTGATAAAGTCTTCAAGTGTGGCTTCAAGGTCCAAGGATTCTCTGAGTTGATCAAAATAAGCAATTTCAATCATGCTGCCCTGTTTAACGTCGCCTTGATTTGGTTTGATTTCCCCAAGAATTATTTTTAATAAGGTGGATTTACCAGCTCCATTAGGGCCTAAAAGACCGACTTTGTCACCTCTGAGAATCGTGGCAGTAAAGTCTTTCACAATTTGTTTATCGCCAAACGCTAATGATACGTTTTCCAGGGCCGCGACAATCTTCCCTGTTTTTTGTCCGGAATTAATATCTAACTTGACTTGTCCAACCAATTCTCTGCGCTGAGATCGCTGCTCCCTTAAATGCTCCAGTCTTGATATCCGGCTAACACTTCGAGTTCTTCTCGCTTCAACTCCTTGCCGAATCCACACCTCTTCTTGAGCCAACAATTTATCCGCCCGAGCGTTTGCCAATGACTCGTCCATTAACTGACGCTCTTTTAAACCTAAATAGGATTGAAAGTTACCTGGATAACTGCGGATAATCCCTCGGTCAAGCTCAATAATGCGCGTCGCCACTTTATCCAAAAACGCCCGGTCATGGGTAATAAATACTAATGACTTGTTCATATCAATTAATAATTGCTCAAGCCATTCAATCGAGTCCATATCCAAGTGATTGGTCGGCTCATCAAGTAATAAGACATCTGGTTGGGTCGCTAAGGCCTGCGCTAGGGCTACTCTTTTTTTATTTCCACCAGATAATTCCGACATTTTTCTGTCACCATCCAAATGCAACTGATGTAATACTTCTTCAATCTTCTGCTCCCATGCCCATCCTTGATTGGCATCAATGAGGCTATATAACTGATCCATGCGGTGCTGAACTTCATCAGTCCACTCATGCATACTTAAGGCTTCATATTCATTTCGTAAGCCTTTTATTTCTTCCAATCCCTTGGCTACGGTATCAAAAACAGTATCTGTGGACAAAAATAATGGCTCTTGAGCAACATAAGCTATCTTGATACCCTGTTGTTTTTGTATGACCCCTGAGTCTGGCTTTTCTAACTCTGCAATAATCTTCAAAAATGATGATTTTCCTGCGCCATTACGGCCGATCAAACCAACTCGCTCCCCTTCCTCCAGTGAAAAAGAGGTGTTTGCCAGTAAATCCACATGCCCATATGCAAGCTGAGCATCACTTATTACGAATAAAGCCATGAAGAATAATCAATCTAGTTAGATAAAGAAAAATCAAAGGTGATTTTGTCTGAAGCAAGTATTTTAAGCCGAACTTGTGTCGATTGCTTGATAATAGGGATGTGGAAAAAGTACGTATATCAAAATTACTCTCAGAACTAGGTCTTTGCTCTCGCAGAGAGGCTGATCTTTATATTGAGCAAGGTCTTGTCACTGTTGATGGCGAGGTCGTTAGCGAGCTGGGCTCGCGCGCCTTCCCCAATCAAAAAATAGAGCTCAAAAAGGAAGCGACTTTAGCCCAAAATGCCCGTATAACGATTCTTCTCAATAAACCAGTTGGCTTTATTTCTCATTTAGATGAGGATAAAGAGTATGAGCCAGCTGTATCTTTAATTACCCCAGATCGCTTTTTTCGCACCCATTTAGATGCTGATAAAAACGCCAAATTTAATACCCGTGGCCTGGCTCCCGCTGGTAGGCTTGATATTGACTCCACAGGCTTACTCATCCTCACGCAAGATGGTCGAATCGCCAAACAAATCATTGGGGAAAATAGCTCCATTGAAAAAGAGTATTTAGTGCGCGTTGAGGGTGAATTAGCTCCTTCAGGACTCTCGCAGCTATGTCATGGACTCTCTTTGGATGGTGTTGCCCTCCTTCCGGCTAAAGTGAGTTGGCAAAATGAAAATCAATTACGCTTCGTTCTTCGGGAAGGGCGTAAACGTCAGATTCGAAGAATGTGCGAATTAGTTGGTTTGCATGTGATTGGCCTTAAAAGAATTCGTATTGGTCAAATACCTCTGGGCAACTTACCATTGGGACAGTGGCGTTTTTTACGCCACAACGAAAAATTCTAATCAGGGCTTGGTCTTGTTTTTAAATATCTCTACATATCGCTTTTGTGAACTGACCGATCTGCCTGCCTTAGGCGATATGCTTCTTGGCGAGTGCATTAAAAATGAGCTAAAAGGTACGATCATTTTGGCTCCAGAAGGCATCAATATGTTTTTAGCTGGTCAAGAACACCATATCCGTGATTTTTTTATTTGGCTCAATCAATTTCCCGCCCTTGCTGATATTGTGACTAAAGATAGCTGGTCAGATTACCAACCTTTTAAAAAGATGTTGGTTAAAGTCAAAGATGAGATTATCCGTATGAATCATCCTACGATTCAAGCTTATAAAAAAAGAGCTCCTAGTGTGAGCGCTACTCAATTAAAAGAATGGCTGCTCAAAGGTTGTGATGATCAAGGTAAACCCATTGTCTTGTTAGACACAAGAAATACTTTTGAAGTCGAATACGGAACGTTTACCAATGCAATTCACTTTAATCTAGAAAAATTTAGCGAATTTCCAAAAGCTCTTTCTGAACAAGTGGAACTTCTCAAAGATAAAACTGTCGTCAGCTTTTGCACAGGAGGGATTCGTTGTGAAAAAGCCAATCTCTTGATGCAAGAAATTGGCTTACACAATACACTCCAACTTGATGGTGGCATCCTCAAATATTTTGAAGAAGTCGGCCGAGATTTTTACGAGGGTGGATGCTTCGTATTTGATGATCGTATCGCCCTAGATCCAGAATTGTCGGAGCACCCTTTAGAGAATGCTCCTCGCAGAAATCACTGAGTCAGTAATTGGAAATGCTCAACCGCCGGAGGTGCTGCAAAGAATGGGGAAACGATAGCTCGCCACTCTAAAAATGCTGGTGAATTCCTAAAATCAACAATATGATTGTCTAAGGTTTCCCACTCAATCATTAACAAATAGCGCTGCGGATTTTCAATACCCTTTTGAATCTTGAAACTTTTAAAGCCTTTTGCACTCGCAATGGCTTGTCTTACACCACGTTCAATGGCTTCATCAAATTCAGTATTTTTACCTGCTTGTATCGTAATGTCTGCAATTTCTAAAATCATACAACCCCCTTTATTTAACCGATTTTCTTTAATGTCTTTTTGAACGTACTTGCACGTTCAATATAGTGCTCAGCACTCGTCTTTAATCGCGCTATATTTTCTGGGCTGAGTTCTCGGGCTACTTTAGCCGGTGCGCCAATAATTAAGGACCCCGGTGGAAACTCTTTACCTTCAGTAACCACTGCACCAGCACCTACCAAGCAACTTTTACCAATCACAGCGTTATTCAGAATAACTGCCTGAATACCAATGAGTGCTCCATCTTCTATCGTACAACCATGCAACATCGCTTGATGGCCAATTGTTACGTTATCACCAATTTTTAAAGGACACCCTTCATCGATATGTAATACTGTGCCTTCTTGAATGCTTGTGCCAGCACCAATCGTAATCGAATCATTATCCCCTCGTATAACAACGCCTGGCCATACTGAAGAAAAAGCACCAATCGTGACATTGCCGATGATAGTTGCCTCTGGAGAAATATATGCGTCCGGGTGAATACTCGGTACTAAATCGCCTAATTGATAAATCGCCATGTAATCCTCTTATTTAAAAAGTTGGTATGTGTAAATACCTAAAAATGTCATTAGTACAGAACCAATCACATGTATGCATACTGTTGAGAACGCAATACCTAATTGACCTTCTTGAATCATCCTAGTTACTTCGGCTGAGAAAGAAGAGAATGTAGTAAGCCCTCCTAAAAAGCCCGTAATAATAAGCAAACGCCATTGGGGGGGCAAGTCTGGATGACCGCTAAAAAAAGCAATTGCAATGCCAATCAAATACCCACCGATGAGATTGGAAGCAATCGTTCCAATCGACATTGCAATCGACCATGAATCTAAAAGTAAACCCAAAGCCCACCTCAGTATCGCTCCTAATGAGGCGCCAAGACTAATGGCCATAATGGAGTTCAACATCAGTGGGTGGGCTTATCTGTCAATTACAAAATCTGTGCTACTTCATCAAATGCTAAACGTGGACCACGTGGCCAAATGGAAGATGGCTCTGCACGACCAATATTGATCAAGAAATTGGCTTTATAACGGCCATCGGCAAAAAACTCCGCATTGACTTTACCAATATCAAATCCAGACATCGCGCCGCAATCTAAACCTAATGCACGCACCGCCATAATCAAATATGCGCCTTGTAAACTTCCGTTTCTGGCAGCAGTTGCTTCTGCTAATGGGGCATTGTTCTCAAAAAAGGCTGTTGGATTGGATGCTGTGTATTGTGTTGCGAAATGCTCAAAGAATTTTGTGTCATAGGCAACAATAACTGTTACCGCGGCACTTTGTACTTGCGGGACATTTCCTGGGGTCAAAGCAGGCATTAATCTTGCTTTTCCTGCTTCACTTTTTAAGAAAACAAAACGTGCATGTTGGCCATTAAACGAAGTAGGAGCCCACTTCATTAATTCATAGATTTCTTTGATTTGCTCATCCGAAACCGCCTCAGGTAAAAATCCATGTACAGTTCTTGCATCTAAAAATAATTGCTTTAAAGCGGTGTCATTCAATTTTGTGGTCATTTCTCTATTCTCGTTTTAGGGTTTTTGTTCAATTTAACTATAAAAATTATTGTTTGCCTATTGTAAACAACTCATTTGTTAAATTCATTTTTCGACAATACTCAATAAAAAATTGTCTTGTATGATTATCTTTGTATGAAAAAAAATATCTGCGTATTTTGTGGCTCCCGTTTAGGGTCTGACCCTCTTTTTGCTACTTGGGCTTATGCACTAGGCTCAAATATCGCCAAATTGAATCAAGTCCTTGTTTTTGGGGGCGGGGGTGGCGGGCTGATGGGAAACCTTGCCCAAGGTGCTCTTGACGGCCATGGGGAGGTAATCGGCATCATTCCTCGCCAACTGCAAGCTAAGGAAGGCCTTGTAGAAAACCTCAGTAAGGTGCATTACGTATCCACCATGGGGGAGCGTAAGCAAATCATGGATGAATATGCCAATGTCTACGTTATTATTCCCGGGGGGGTTGGTACTTTAGATGAGCTTTTTGATGTCTGGGCTAACGCTCAAACTGGCTTTCATCAAAAGCCTATCATTCTCGCGAACTGGTCTGGATACTACGATGGCCTTATTTCTTTTTTAAATCAATGTGTTCAAAATGGCTTTATGGATGCCTCTCACTTCAAGAAAATCCAGATTGTGCACTCTCCAGAAGAACTCGTCGCGCTTCTTGTTTCCTTCAATTAACTGATTAAGCTGTGCGCACAGGCGTAAGCACTTGACCACGCCCATTGAAAATTATGCCCGCCTAAATGTCCAGTCACGTCCACACATTCTCCAATAAAAAATAATCCAGGATGTTTGCGAGACATTAAGGTTTTACTGTCTAACTCTTTGGTATCTATACCACCTAACATGACCTCTGCCTTATTCCAGCCCAAGGTTCCTGCTGGCTTAACGTTCCAATGACACATCAGGTTAATGAGTTGCTGTCGCGATGTTTTTGAGACTTCAGCCAATTTTTTACCGTGTAAATCCAATTGTTTGGCAAATTCTTTTGCCAAACGTGCCGGTATAAACTCAATTAATAGTTGATCCACTGTTTTTGAACGCGAAGATTCTTCATTAAGTAATTCTTCAAAGATCTTGGAATCTACCCAAGCAACATCGATCGCTTGCCCTTCTGTCCAATAAGAACTGGCTTGTAAAACTGCCGGTCCAGATAAGCCTTTATGGGTGATGAGCAAGTCTTCGTCAAATCGCCCTTTTCCGTATCGCTCTTTGACATGACCAGCTGATATCTTGACTTTAGTACTCAATCCAGCAAAATCCTCAATCGCTGAAAATATTTGTGAGGTAAATGCTAAAGGGACCAATGCAGGGCGGGGTTCAATGATCGCTATGTCAAATTGCTTGGCAATTTGTAATCCAAAATCAGATGCTCCAATTGCAGGAACGGGCAAGCCGCCGGTCGCAATGACAACATTTTTACTTAAATAGACTTTTTGTTCGGTGCTGACTTTCCAAAAACCATCATAAGGCTCTATGGATTGGACCTTCATCGGGTGCTGAATTTGTACATGACCTATCTCACATTCGTGCATCAGCATGTCAATAATTTCGGTGGCTGAACCGTCACAAAATAATTGCCCTTGATGTTTTTCATGAAAAGCAATTTGATATTTATTGATTAATTCAATGAAATCTTGGCTTGAATAGCGCGCAAGCGCACTTTTCACAAAATGCGGGTTCATTGATAAAAAGTGCTGATGGTTGGTTAGTAAGTTGGTAAAGTTACACCGCCCACCACCACTGATACGGATTTTTTCACCAATTTTCTGAGCATGATCAATGACTAATGACGATCGACCTAATTGCCCAGCCACTCCCGCACAAAAGAGGCCTGCAGCACCTGCCCCAATCACCACAACATCAATAGATTCCACTTGGCACCAATTCTTATCATTCAAAATATAAGAACTATTGTATTTGCAGAATGTTTTTTTCGACAGTTTTATGAAATAACGGCAAAATAGAGGCTGAAAGTATTTTTATCCATCATGCAGGAGATTTGAATGTCCAAAGATAATAGCCCCATCAATCGTCGCTCTAAAAATATTACCGAGGGAGTTGCTCGTGCTCCTAATCGGTCCATGTACTATGCCATGGGCTACAAAGAAGATGATTTTAAAAAGCCCATGATCGGAGTTGCCAACGGTCATTCCACAATTACCCCATGTAATAGTGGTCTGCAAGTGCTTGCAGATGCCGCTGTCGAGGCTTTAGAGGCGGGCGGCGCCAACTCACAAATTTTTGGCACGCCAACCATATCTGATGGTATGGGGATGGGTACCGAGGGTATGAAATATTCCCTGATCTCCAGGGAGGTTATTGCCGATAGTATTGAAACATGTGTCAACGGCCTTTGGCAAGATGGTGTAATCGTCATTGGTGGCTGCGATAAAAATATGCCTGGTGGCATGATGGCAATGGCGCGCACGAATGTTCCCAGTATTTATGTTTATGGCGGAACAATCAAACCAGGTCACTACAAAGGCAAAGAACTTAATATTGTTTCTGCTTTTGAGGCTGTCGGGGAATTTACTTCGGGTCGACTTAGCTTCGAAGATCTCAAAGGTGTTGAACAAAATGCCTGTCCGAGTAGCGGTTCCTGCGGCGGAATGTATACCGCCAATACGATGAGCTCGTCTTTTGAGGCTCTAGGAATGAGTCTACCTTATTCGTCAACGATGTCCAATATCGATGAAGAAAAACGCCTCAGCTCTGCTGAATCCGCTAGGGTATTAATTGAAGCGGTCAAAAACAACTTATGCCCGCGTGACATTATTACCAGAAAATCTATTGAAAATGCTGTTTCAGTGATTATGGCTGTGGGTGGATCAACTAATGCTGTGCTTCATTTTTTAGCCATTGCTAGTGCGGCTGAAGTCGATTGGAAAATTGATGATTTTGAGAGAATTCGTCGTAAGGTGCCTGTGATTGTTGATATGAAACCTTCTGGTAAATACCTGGCGACTGATCTTCATGTCGCTGGTGGTATTCCTCAAGTCATGAAGATTCTTTTGGATGGTGGCCTTTTACATGGTGATTGCATGACGATTACTGGTAAAACTATTGCCGAGGTTCTTAAAGATGTTCCTTCAGTCCCGAGATCGGATCAACATGTTATCCGCCCCCTGAGTAATCCTATTTACGCTGAAGGTCACTTAGCTATTCTCAAAGGAAATATTTCTCCTGAAGGTTGTGTGGCAAAGATTAGTGGTTTAAAAAATCCTAGTATTACTGGTCCTGCGCGTGTGTTTGATTCTGAAGATGATGCAATGGCCGCCATCATGGCCAATAAAATTACGCATGGCGACGTGGTCGTGATTCGGTATGAAGGCCCTAAAGGCGGCCCTGGAATGCGTGAAATGCTTTCCCCTACCGCTGCTTTGGTTGGGCAAGGCTTTGGTGAGACAGTTGGTCTGATTACGGATGGTCGTTTTTCAGGGGGTACATGGGGTATGGTGGTTGGGCACGTTTCACCAGAAGCTTATATGGGTGGCACGATCGCACTGATTCAAGAAGGTGACTCCATTACGATTGACGCGCATCAACTTCTCATTCAACTGAATTTGCCTGAAGATGAAATTGCCAAGCGAAGATCTTTATGGGTTAAACCAAAACCTCGCTACACACGTGGCATATTGGCAAAGTATGCAAAATTAGCCAGCTCTGCAAGCCTTGGAGCGGTTACTGATCTTAATTTAAATTTAGATCAAGATTAAAAAACCGCTCTGCGGTTTTTTAATGCATATGCTTTCCAGATAAAGACTGGGCTGGGAAAATGAGGTCAACTTTTCCAGCCTTTTCAAATTGCAAGGTCATCTTTACTAGCTCACCTTCTTTGATTGGCTCTTGGACGCCCATCATCATCAAATGATAACCACCTGGCTTTAATTCAACTGATCCATTGGCTGGAATTTCAAGGCTAGTTAATTGACGCATCATCATTTTGTCACCTTCCATCTTCATTTCATGGATTTGCACTTCCTTGGCACGACTATAGGTAACGGTAAGCAAACGATCAGGTGTGCTGCCTTTATTTTCTATCAGTAAATACGCACTACTCATGGACTGACCTGGCGCTGTTGCCCTAGCCATCTGTTTGGATATCTGTAAATTCCCAAGTTTGGTTTGAGCATTCGTTAAAGAAATGCAACACATACTTAAAATAACGATAAAGAATTTTTGAATAATTAAACGATTCATATGGTGGAGGCCTTCAGCAATAGTTGAGTCTTTCATTATAGCTTTTAGCCTATGGACCTTCTTATCTCAGATGATATGCGGGTTGAAGTAGCATCCGGGAGTACCCATAACGACCAAAAATGAATCAGAGTTAAACTTGCCATTAGCGCAATTCTTTTTAATTTACTAAAGAACAAATTATCTAATCATGTGGGATACGCTTTATCAAGCTTTTAGCCTTGTCTTCAACCTTGACCCTGAAGTATGGAGTATTGCTTTTACTTCGATTTCGGTAAGCGCTATCGCTTTACTCAATGGTGTCATCCTTGGTCTTCCTCTTGGGGCATTTTTAGCTATTGCTAATTTCCCGGGTAAAAAATGGTGCCTCACTATTTTGAATACCTGCATGAATGTCCCCACAGTGATTATTGGTGTTCTTATATATTTATTACTTTCACGTAGCGGTCCACTTGGCGATTTTGGACTTTTGTTTACAAAAACAGGCATGATTATTGCCCAAACCTTACTCACCACTCCAATCATTGCCGCAGTCTCAAGGCAAATCATCGCTGATGCTTGGCAATCGCATCGGGATACTTTTACATCTCTTCATCTGCGTTTGTTCCATCAAATGAAATGGATTTTATGGGACTGTCGTTTTTCTCTTGTAATTGTCATTTTATTGGGCTTTAGTCGTGCAATTTCTGAAGTTGGTGCTGTGATGATTGTCGGCGGAAATATTGCTCACCACACTCGCACTCTGACTACAGCGATCGCCCTCGAAACGAGTAAAGGTGATCTCGCGCTTTCTTTATCTTTAGGTATTGTTTTATTAAGTATTGTCTTATTGGCTAATATTGCTGCCCATTTTTTAAAATCCTCTGCCGAACGCAAATATGGCTAATATTGTTCTCGAAAATATTCATTTGACTGAACAAGGCCGCCCAATTCTGCAGATAGATAAGGTGACCCTACCGTGCGATCGGATTACTGCGGTGATTGGCCCCAATGGCGCTGGTAAGACGACTCTGTTAAAGGTTATCGCTGGTTTAATTACCGACCCTGCATTTGCTACCAATACCGCTAGCAAAAACATCAGTATGGTTTTACATCAAACGCCATTTATCAAAATGTCCGTTTGGGGTAATCTACTTTTACTCAAAGATGCAATCCCCTCTTTATCTGATGATCAAATGAATGACGCCATGAACGTATTTTCACTTACTCATCTGAAGAATCAACCTGCAACGCTATTATCAGCTGGCGAGAAGCAACGCTTAGCCATCGCTCGCGCCTACCTCATGCATCCCGAACTGATGATTCTTGATGAACCGACCGCCAGTCTTGACCCTAACTCAACGCTGTTTATCGAATCAAAGATTACAGAACTCGCCCATTCTGGGATGCGTTTTATATTAGCCTCGCATGACTTTGCTCAAGTCAA
Organism: Betaproteobacteria bacterium; assembly: GCA_037137465.1. GTDB lineage: Bacteria > Pseudomonadota > Gammaproteobacteria > Burkholderiales > Burkholderiaceae > Polynucleobacter. The sequence continues at coordinate 52,223 of JBAXKF010000001.1, forward strand.
GAGAATCAGTGACCACATCATTTTTATTAAAAATGGACAGATTATTGAAGCTAGTCCAACGAAAGCATTTTTTGAGTCACCCTCTTCAGAGGTCTCTCAAGAATTTATTGCTTTACATGTTTAAAAACTATTATTTCAACTGTTACTGGGTTCTTTCAACTTTTTAGAACCCGGCGACCAAAGCCCAACGGCAAGTGATGTGCCAATCACAATCACAATCCCTCCCAACATCATTTGAAGTGTAGGGATCTCATTTAAAAAGATATCTCCCCATAAGACACTAAATACTGGCACTAAAAATGTCACTGTAATCGCGATCGTCGGTCCAGTCTCATCAATCAGTCGATAAAAAAGAACATAGGCAATTGATGTTGAACCTATACCTAATCCAAGAATCGATATCCATACAATCATCGTTAATGGCTCCGTAGGTAAATGAAGGTATGCTGGCACAGCCAATACGATAGAGCCAATCAATAAGCTCGAGAAAGCCAATCCAAAGGGGTGTATACCCTGCCCATAAACCTTAATGTAATTTGTGGCTATCCCGTAAGATAAGGTCACGCCAAGGCAGGCTAAAATCGGTAATCCAAGCCCACCATCAGTGAAGTGTGCCTTACCCCACATCAAAAATACAATACCTGTAAAACCCAATACTAAACCCAATAGCCGACTATTACTCAGGCGCTCCTTTAACCAAATAGCGCCAATAATAGCAGTCCATATAGGTGATGTAGAGTTCAAAATTGCACCTAATCCTGCACTTAAATGCTGCATTGCATAGGTGAATAAGATAAATGGCACGATTGAATTAAGCGTCGCAATAATCGTAATCCGACCAAGATTCTTTTTTTCTGGGATGACATGCATGCGCCAACTTTTTTTGAATAACGCAAATACAAAAATACCGATAGCACCAATCAGTAAACGCGATTCAGCCATCACAATTGGCTCTACATAACCAATGGTTAGTCGGATAAAAACATACGACATGCCCCATAGGGCACTTAATAAGACAAAGTCAATAAGGTTTTTTAATTTCACTTACGCATTATCTAATAAAAAACGCGGCCATGGCCGCGTTTGTGTCCAAAATGAATTTGTTTATGAAAGATCCGTCAAAAACGATGCAAGGGTTTCTTCAGGTAAAGTCTCCAAATGCATCGGATATTCAGGATGATCACACCCAACCATCATCTGTGCACCTGCTTGAAGCCCTTTTTTCATATCCGGCGTCAGTTCAAAACGCAGAAAGTGAACCGCTGATGTTTTAAATGCGGTGGAACGCTCTAAATCCTCATCTGCAATTGCATATACGCGCGCTTGGCCTTCTACCTGAATAAACATTTTATGCTCGATATTGACTAGCTTTGCTAATGCAATCTTACGATCAGCCTCATTGGGATACTCAAGCATCATCGTCACTTTAAAGTTAGAGCCATCTGGTATCAGAGGGTTGTAAGCGTCAAGTTCATCTTGCATACCTTCTTCAGTAAACACTTTTTCTACACGTAACATTTCTTGTATTTGATATCTCATTAAAAATTCATTTTCAAATATCATGTTTAAATGCTCACCCAGTGATACTGTTCTTAATCTTCGAAGCTCAATTGCCTGCGCTCTTATCTGCGGGCGTGCTTTATGATAAGCCTCTAGGGTCATTAATTGATCGCGGTTTAATTTTGTCATTTCAATTTCTTTCATCTGTAGTTTCTATCTATTTCTTTAATCCATAAGCCATGGCAACAAGTGATAATGGATGCTCCATTTGCGCAGCTTTCAAACCTGCCTCAGCCATTCCCTGCTCAATATGGTGTCCAGCTAATTGGCAATCAGAACTGATGTAATCAGGCTCGTTGGTAGCCATATTTTTAAATACTGGCGTACCAATTTTCATCGCCATTGCGTGGAATTCCTTCTTCACACCCCATGTTCCAGAATGCCCTGAACATCTCTCCACCACATGAACGTCTGTACCTGGAATCATTTGCAATGTTTCTGCGGTCTTTTTACCTACGTTTTGGACACGTGAGTGACACGGAACGTGGTAGCTTACATTACCCAGTGGTACTGAAAAATCCATATTTAACAGGCCATCTTTTTTCCGAGAAATAAAATATTCAAATGGGTCCCACATCGCTTCTTTAACTAACTGGACATCCTCTTCATCTGGGAACATGAGTGGTAATTCTTGTTTAAACATCAGGGTACAAGACGGTATTGGTGTCACAATTGCATAACCTTCTTTTGCCAACTTAGCTAGCTGTGGAATATTAATATCTTTATGTTTCTCCACTGCCTCTAAGTCACCTAACTCGAGCTTAGGCATGCCACAACAAGCTTCTTTATTTACCAAAACATAAGGAATTTCGTTGTGCTCTAAGATACTCAATAAATCTTGTCCAATACCCGGTTCGTTATAGTTAATGAAACACGTGGCATAAACAGCAACTTTACCTGGTGTTTTTTCACCATTTTTTACCACCCATGATGGTGATTTTTCAGCAAGCTGCTTAAACGTTTGGGGAGCAAAATCGGGCAACCAAGCTTTCTTATCAACGCCGAGTGTCGATTCCATCACTGACCTTGTAAGGCTATTGTGGTTGACTGCATTGACGATTTGAGTAACTACGGGGATTCCCGCGAATCGACCAATCTTATCAGTTGAAGATAATAAATTATCTCTAAAGTTAGATTCACCATTCTTATGCTTAACCGCTTTTGCCCTTAACATCAGATGTGGAAAATCTAAATTCCATTCATGCGGCGGTACATAAGGGCACTTGGTCATGTAACATAAGTCACAGAGATAGCATTGATCTACCACTGATCCGTAATCTGCCTTATCAATGCCATGTACCTCGCCATCATCAGTTGCATCAATCAGATCAAACAAGGCTGGAAACGAGCCACACAAGCTAACGCAACGGCGGCAACCATGACAGACGTCAAATACGCGCTCTAACTCGTCATCTAATTTTTTTTGGTTATAAAAATCAGGATTTTTCCAATCCAAAGGATGGCGGGTTGGTGCTTCTAAATTGCCTTCACGACTCATAATAATTCCCTTTTTTGTGGATATAAGACTCTTTAGAAGATTCCCGAGTTACTCAGGAATCTAAAAAAAACCCTACAACAAATTACTCAACATATGCATCTAAAGCTTTTTGATAACGGTTCGCATGTGAACGTTCCGCTTTTGCTAATGTTTCAAACCAGTCAGCAATCTCATCAAAACCTTCTGCACGTGCTGTCTTAGCCATACCTGGATACATATCGGTATATTCGTGTGTTTCACCTGCAACTGCAGACGCTAAACAATCTTTAGATGAATGAATTGGCATTCCAGTTGCTGGATCACCAGACAATTCTAAAAATTCTAAATGTCCGTGTGCATGGCCAGTTTCGCCTTCTGCAGTTGAACGAAATAATGACGCAACGTCATTCTGACCTTCTACGTCAGCTTTGTTCGCGAAATATAAATAACGACGATTTGCTTGAGATTCGCCTGCGAAAGCGTCCTTTAAGCACTGTTCTGTTTTAGTACCTTTTAAAGTTGGCATAACATACTCCTTTTGGGTTGAAAAAAAACTCGCTTTTCACATCAAAACTATTCCTTGATGTGATTTCAGAAGTTTATCTATAAATTGTTAAATAGGAAAATTGTATTTATAAAAAATAATGATAGTTTTTTACTATAACTTAACATAAATGTCATATTCTGCAGTTTTGTCATCATTACGCCTTACTTATAGAAGCAATACAATAACTTAATGAATCGCACAGAAAACGCCCTTACTTTTTTTAGAGATCAATATCGTCCTCCCAACTTCCACTTTTTAAGCGTGGAACTCGATTTTGCTCTTAATCCAATAAAAACTATCGTTACATCGAAGATCAACGTTCAACGCTTACTTTCCGGATCCCTCGCCCTTAAGGGTGAAGATGTTGAACTGATTTCTTTGTCTGTCAATGGCAATCGCTTTACAACCTTCGAATTATCAGCAAAGGATCTCGTTTTACATGATCTGCCTGATTCTTTTTCCCTAGATATCGTTTGCGCTATCCAACCGGATAAAAATACGAGTTTGATGGGTCTTTATGTTTCTGAAGGGAATTTCTTTACCCAATGTGAAGCGGAGGGTTTTAGAAAAATTACTTTCTTTTTAGATCAACCCGATGTACTCACGCGCTATACAGTTCGATTGACGGCTAATAAAGATAATTATCCCGTTCTTTTATCGAATGGTAATCTAGTCGAACAAAAAGATCTTGAGAATGGTCTTCATACTGCTTTGTGGGAAGATCCTTTTTTAAAGCCTTCTTATCTTTTTGCTATTGTGGCTGGTAAGCTGCAATGCCTAGAACATAAAATAACCACCCAATCTGGTGTAGAAAAATTACTGCAAGTATGGGTGCGTGCTGCAGATTTACATAAAACCGAACATGCCATGCAATCCTTAATCAAAGCGATCGAATGGGATGAGCAGCGCTTTGGACTTGAACTTGACCTTGATCGGTTCATGATCGTTGCTGTCAGTGATTTCAATATGGGGGCTATGGAGAACAAAGGCCTCAATATTTTTAATACGAAATATGTCTTAGCTGATGCACAAAGTGCTACTGATACTGATTTTGCCAATATTGAGAGTGTTGTTGGTCACGAATATTTTCACAATTGGACGGGCAATCGCGTGACCTGTAGAGATTGGTTCCAACTTTCTCTCAAAGAAGGGCTAACTGTTTTTAGAGATCAAGAGTTTTCAGCAGATTTGATGGGCTCTGTATCCGGAAGAGCTGTCAAAAGAATTGAAGACGTGCGCTTACTGCGACAAGTCCAATTCCCTGAGGATGCAGGCCCCATGGCACATCCAATCAGGCCAGATAGCTATCAAGAAATTAATAATTTCTACACTGTGACTATTTATGAAAAAGGTGCAGAAATTATTCGCATGCAACATACGATCTTAGGAGAGTCAGGCTTTAGAAAAGGTATGGATCTCTATTTTGATCGTCATGATGGACAAGCGGTTACCTGTGATGATTTTGTCAATGCCATGAGTGATGCCAATCATGTCAATCTGGAACAGTTTAAACATTGGTATAGTCAAGCTGGTACTCCAAGAGTTCATGTGGCAGATGAGTATGACTCGGTTCATCAAACTTATTCTCTTACTCTCACCCAATCCTGTGAGCCAACTCCCGGGCAAGAAATAAAACCAATCTTCCATATTCCGCTCAAAACAAAAATACTGAATAGCCAGGCGCCCTCTGATGAATTTTTAATCGAGTTAAGAGAGAAATCTCAAACTTTTATCTTTCAAAATATTGCTACTCAACCTGTTTTATCTATTAATAGAGATTTTTCGGCGCCAATTATTCTGGACTTTAAACAAAGTGTGGAAGATCTTTATTTTTTATTCGCAAATGATGATAATCCCTTTAACCAATGGGAAGCCGGTCAAAAAATTGCTATTCAACTGATTCTGGGTCGTCATGCACCCGATTCAAAGCTGATTGAAATCTGGAAAAATCTTCTTCTGAATCCTCAACTTGATCCCGCTTTTAAGGATCTTATTCTGACCCTGCCGGCCGAGACTTATTTACATGAGCAAGTTCTCATCGTTGACCCTCAAGAAATTCATCAGGCAAAAAGATCGTTTCGACAATTAATGGCGCACGCTCTAAAGCAAACGTGGTTAGATGTTTTTGAGAGTTCTCAAACAACGGGCTCCTATTTACCTAACGCAGAACAATCTGGCAAACGAGCCCTCAAAAACTTAGCCTTAAATATGCTTTTAGAAGATAACTTATCTGAAGGCTCATTATTGGCTGAGCGTCAATTTAAGTCGAGTAACAATATGACTGACCGCCTTGCGGCATTGTCTAGCCTCGTTCAATTTGATTCGCCCCTAGCCGCAAATTGTCTTAATGAATATTATGATCAATATGCATCTGATGACCTCGCCATCGATAAATGGTTCGCTATTCAAGCCAGTCGGCAAAATGCAGGTAGTCACAGCACTCTTGATCTGGTCCGCACTTTAAAAGACCATCCCGCATTTAAAATACGTAACCCTAATCGCGCACGAAGTTTAATTCATGCTTTTTGTATGAATAATCCTGCCGGATTTCATGATGTTTCTGGAAAAGGCTATCAATTTTGGTTAGAAAGTATCTTAGAATTAGATCCTGTGAATCCGCAAGTTGCAGCCCGACTTGCCAGAGCACTCGATCGTTGGAAAAAATTCAGTCAACCATATCAAGATCAAATGCGAGTATGCTTAGAAAATGCCATTCAACATAAGCTATCAAATGATGTTTCAGAAGTAATCCATAAAGCCCTTTCCTAAATCACTTTTTATGCCATCTAGTCACCCTACCTCACTCCATGAATGTTTAAAATCTACCAAGTATGCTGCTATCGACCAAGATCTCAGCGGACTACTTGAAGAGCTAGCTGCCTCATGTATTGCTATTTCTCAAGCAGTCCGACAGGGTGCCTTAGCTAATATTTTAGGATCTGCAGGCACTGGTAATGTGCAAGGGGAAACCCAACAAAAATTAGATATTTATGCAAATGACGTACTTTTACATGCGCATTCGCATACGGGTAGGTTAGCCGCTATGGCTTCTGAAGAAATGGAACATATTTATCCCGTTCCAAACCCTGTTGGTAAATACCTTTTGTTATTCGACCCTTTAGATGGATCTTCCAACATTGATGTCAATGTCTCAATTGGGACCATCTTTTCTATTCTTAAAAATACGTCATCCGCGTCAACTGTTAGTGAAGCTGATTTCTTACAATCTGGTTCACGTCAAGTGGCTGCTGGATATGTTTTGTATGGCCCACAAACTATCTTAGTTTTAACAGTAGGCTCTGGGGTAGATATGTTTACGCTTGATCAGGAAAAAAATCAGTTTTTCTTAAGTAATGAAAATGTCCAAATTCCGAAAGATACGAAGGAATTTGCCATCAATATGTCCAATATGCGTCATTGGGCCCCTCCTGTAGTTCGCTATGTCAATGAATGCTTATCGGGAGCTACAGGGGTTCGTAATAAAGATTTTAATATGCGCTGGATCGCCTCTATGGTTGCAGATGTTCACCGCATCTTAGTTAGGGGCGGCGTTTTTATGTACCCCTGGGATCAACGCGAACCTAATAAGCCTGGTAAATTAAGGCTGTTATATGAGGCCAACCCCATGAGCTTCCTTGTAGAGCAAGCAGGCGGGGCATCTTGTAATGGCGAGCTTCGTATTTTAGATATCCAGCCGAGTCAATTGCATGAAAGAGTTTCTGTGATTTTAGGATCAAAGAATGAAGTCGACCTTATAATGAAATACCACAAAACAAACTAAATAGGAGAAAGTAATGGCAAGTGAATTATTTGAAAAAGGATTAAAAACACGTCGTGAAGTTCTAGGTTCAGAGTATGTTGATGCCTCGCTTAAAAATGCAGATGCATTTACTCAAGAATTACAGGAATTTGTAACTTCTTATTGCTGGGGTGATATTTGGAATCGCCCAGGTCTTGATCGTCGTACAAGAAGCTTTTTAAATCTTGGTATGCTTACTGCATTGAATCGCCCTCATGAAATCAAACTTCACGTGCGCGGAGCTATCAATAACGGTCTTACTAAAGATGAAATTAAAGAAGTATTTTTGCAATCAGCTGTTTATTGTGGAGTACCGGCTTCTCTTGATAGCTTTAGAGTAGCTAAGGAAGTTTTTAAAGAAATGGGTATTTAATCTATATTCATGATTTTTATTGCTAAAAAAGGACTGGATACTACCAGTCCTTTTTTTATTCATATAAAATCACACTTCGCCATTGGATGAATGCATATGAAATTGAGGCCATTACAATTTAAGAATCAATATCTTTTTGTGGATTTCTTAAAAACAATTGCTGTCCAAATCATCATTTTTCATCATCTAAGTAACTACGGCATCATTCCCATCAAAGTACATGAAATTTTTCCAGGGTTTATTGATTTCGTTGGTCAATTTGGTAGGTATGCGGTACAAATATTTCTAGTCATTGGCGGTTATCTCACCGCCAAAAGTCTTCCCCAAACCCTTGCAAATTTTGGTCTTTTAAAAACCATCATTAATCGATATTTGCGTTTAGCACCTACCTACATTGTCGCTATCGTTTTTACTGTGATATGTGCCATGATCGCACGATCTGTTCACTATGAGGCCTATATTGGAGAACCTGAAACATTTTTACAAATATTAGCGCATTTCTTCTTTTTGCAAAGCATTCTAGGCTTTGATTCAATTTCTTTAGGTGTATGGTATGTCGCCATCGATTGGCAGCTATACATTTTCGCGTCTTGTTTACTATTTTTTCTGAAATCCTTCAAAAACACTTTCCTTATTCTATCGATTGTGATGTTTGGCTCCTTAATGTACTTTAGCCAAAATTCAATATTTGATAATTATTTTATTTATTTTGTGGGGGCTTACGGGCTTGGTATCATGGCATTTCTTGCAGAGGACTCCTCGCACTCTGAAACAAGAAATAAATCAAGAGTGATATTGTTACTTTTTTTGTTGCTGATTTTAAGTGATACTTTTTTTGAGTTACGGATCAAAAATATCATTGAAATAGTATTGGCTGTATTACTTTCTTTATTTGGGAAGCAGGCCTACAGCTCTAAAAATATCGTCTGGTCACATTTATGCATTTGGTTTAGTCAACGGGCATATTGCGCATTTCTTATTCACTTTTCCTTACTATTACTAGGTAATACAATATTTAACTACCTTAACTTAGACAGCCCTCTAATTGGTATGGTCTTCATGCTTGGCATTTGGTTGTTGAGCTGGCTATTCGCCCATATTCTTTATATCGTAGTTGAAATTCCCTCACGAAAAATTCAACTACGATAAGCATCAAGCCACTTTAAATAAGTGAATTAATATCCTTATAGGGTCTTTTTTGCGACTGTGCAACTGCTGAACAGGTTAAGTAATGATCAAATACACTTACGCCTGATCGCAAAGCATCACTTTCTTGTATTGCGCGTTTAAGGCCTTTATTTGCAATGGCTTGAACATACGGAAATGTTGCATTGGTTAGACCAAAGGTAGATGTTCGGGGAACCGCTCCTGGCATATTGGCAACACAATAATGCGTAACGCCTTCTACTACAAACGTTGGCTCATCATGTGTTGTAGGCCTTGATGTTTCAAAACAACCTCCTTGATCAATTGCAACGTCCACAATAACACTCCCTTTTCTCATCCCATGTAAATGTTCATGCCTTAGCAATTTGGGAGCACTGCCTCCTGGAATGAGAACAGCCCCTATCACCACATCAGACTCTTTAAATAGTGTATTTAAAACATGCTCGTCCGAAAACACAGTCCGAATCTTATTTCCATAAATCATGTCTAACTCTCTTAATCTTTGTATGTTCTTATCTACTATAGTGACATGTGCGCCCATACCTACAGCTATTTGAAGAGCACTCATACCAACAATACCAGCCCCTAAAATCAATACATGTGCTGATTGCACTCCAGGTATTCCAGATAGCAATATGCCGCTTCCACCCTGCCTTTTTTCTAAATGATGCGCCGCAGCTTGTATAGACATTCTTCCAGCCACTTCACTCATAGGAGCTAATAATGGCAAACTTCCATCACTCGCCTTAACCGTCTCATATGCAATTGCTCTTACCCCACTCGCTATTAATAAATTAGTTTGATTAACATCAGGGGCTAAATGTAAATAAGTAAAAAGTATTTGCTCTGGCCTTAACATTGCAATTTCATTTGCTTGAGGTTCTTTTACTTTAATAATCAAATCTGCACGCTCAAAAAGTGAGGATGCATTACTTATTTTGGCTCCTGCTAGAACATAGTCATGGTCTGTCATACCAACGCCAATCCCGGCATTTGCCTCAACAATCAACTCATGCCCCTGAGACACTAAAGTACTAACTTGACCAGGCATAAGCCCCACGCGATACTCTTGATTTTTAATTTCCTTTGGTACTCCTACAATCATTTCTTTTCTCCTTGACGATGCAAACCAAATAAATAAAACACGCTAATTAAAGTTAGTAAGATTGGTATTCCAACATAAACACCAACTCTAGTTTGTTCCTGTATGGCAAGTAAAACCAATACAAAGGCAATTAATAAAAGGGCTACCCATGAACCGTAAGGCCATAAGAAACTTTTATATTGCAACGATGTAGTGACTTCTTTACTCAGCTTTTTTCTAAACATCAATTGCGTACTCAAAATTGCTACCCAAACCATAAGCCCTATGAACGTCACTGCAGAGGTAACTAATAGGAATGCCTCATCTGGAACAAAATAATTAAGAAAAGCGCCAATACTTGCAATGCTAACGGTAGTTAAGATGGCTACGAATGGAACTCCACTTCGAGAAATTTTCTTCATCGCGGCAGGTGCATATGAGTTTAAAGACAATCCATATAGTAATCGTCCACCACTAAATATTCCGGCATTACATGATGACAAGGCTGCGGTAACAACTACAAAGTTAACAATCCCAGCCGCCTCTCTTAATCCGAGTTTCTCAAACATCGCCACAAATGGACTACCCACTTGACCTACTTCATTCCAAGGATAGATTGATAAAATAACAAATAAGGCACCACCATAAAAAACTAAAATTCGAACAATTAATGAATCAATCGCGATAGGGATTGTTTTCTCAGGATTCTCAGTCTCTCCAGCTGATAAGCCAATCATCTCTATTCCCACATAAGCAAAGATTGCCATTTGCAGAGATAGTAAAAAACCACTCAATCCTGTTGGGAAAAATCCTCCATGTGACCATAAATTAGAAATACCTAAAGGTACTCCTTGATTCCCTAATCCAAAGAAAATAACTCCAAAACCAATACCAATCATCGCTATGATGGCAACAACCTTAATCAGAGCAAACCAAAACTCAAATTCACCAAATAACCTCACCGCAATAAAATTAAGTCCCCCCATTAATATTAATGATCCAACAGCCCATATCCACTGTGGGACATCGGGGAACCATAATCCCATATAAATGCCAACTGCAGTGACTTCGGCAACACCAACAATCACCCAATAAAACCAATACCCCCAACCCACCAAATATCCCGCTAATGGCCCCACATAATCGTGGGCGTATTGCGCAAATGATCCAGCGACAGGATTGTAAACAGCCATTTCACCCAAAGCACGCAATACGATAAATGCAATAATTCCTGATAACAAATACCCTAACAAAATGGCTGGACCAGCCTGTGATATTGCAGTTCCAGAACCTAAAAATAATCCCACTCCTATTGTTGACCCAAGAGCCATTAGACGAATGTGTCGGGCTTTTAAATGTCTTTTTAATGAATGTTGATCTGAATACTCTACTGAAGCATCTACTTGATTGAGCAATTTTTTCTCCTTTTTATCTTATGACCAACAAAGTCTAAAAAAAAGAAAGAAGAATATCTAGTGGCGTTAATCCACAAAAATATCAATAATGAGATTATTGATATTCTGGAAAAAATAATTCTTATAAAAATCAATCGTCATGATAATTAAATGCTTACTTCCTTAAGTGGAAATCAGACGTTTCCTACAAACATTTAATCCAACGAAATTATGGCTTTGTTACTTTGTGAAGATAATCTAGGGACTCTTCTACCTGATCGATGAGGATTAAACATAAATCATCAGGATTTAATTGTTCAAGCGCAGTATCAATTGCTAAAAATTCCCCACGAATTTCTTCAATGTGCTTAGTCTTTGTTGCTCCTTGTAAGCCTTCTCGCAACAAGGCTAATACCTCTCCATCTTCACGGCCTCGTTGACACTGGTCTTGATACAAAATGACTGAGTCAAAAGCCGCTCCTAAGATTTGTGTTTGCTTACGGATGTCATCATCTCGACGATCTCCAGCACCTGAGATGACAACATGCCTTTTTTGTGCGGGTATCGAATTCGTTGCCTGAACTAATGCACGGATTGCATCTGGATTATGTCCATAATCAGCAATAACTGTCGCGCCATGATGTTTAAATATATTAAAGCGCCCTGGAGCTGTTTTAGCATCGCTCACAAAGTCACTTAAACCCTGTTCAATTTTTTTCCAGTCAAGATCTAAGGCCCACGCTGCTGCTACTGATGCAAGTGTATTTTCTACTTGAAAACCAATTTGACCACCTTCAGTTAAAGGTATATTTGCCAATGGAATCCTGTGAACAATTCGATTACCAATAGCCGCAACTATAAAATCTTTTTCGCGAAATATTGCTTTTTTACCTTGTGCCCGGTGTGTTGAAATTACGGGGTTATGAGAGTTCAACCCAAAAAAGATGATTTGTCCTCTGCAAGATTTTGCCATTTTTACAACCATGGGATCAGCAGCATTCAAAACAGCATGTCCCTGTGGAGATACATTTCTGACGATCACACTTTTAACTGTTGCCAACTCATCCACAGTTTCAATATAGCTCATCCCCAAGTGATCGCCTTCACCAATATTAGTTATGACTGCTACATTACAAGCATCAAAGCCTAAGCCTTCGCGCAAAATTCCACCGCGCGCTGTCTCAAATACGGCGGCGTCCACTTCTGGATGCATTAATACATTTCTAGCACTCTTTGGCCCACTGCAATCTCCTGAATCTATGCGCTCATTTTCAACATAAATACCATCCGTAGTTGTCATTCCCACGCGGTAATCTTGAGTTCTTAATAAATGAGCAATTAAACGCACTGTAGTAGTTTTTCCATTGGTCCCTGATACAGCCACAATCGGGATACGACCATTTTCTGAGGAAGGATACATCAAGGAAATAATGGCATCACCCACCGGCTGACTCTTGCCGTAAGATGGGTTAAGGTGCATTCTTAAACCAGGCGCTGCATTTACTTCTACAACTCCGCCACCTTGCTCTTCAAGTGGTTTATAGATGGCTTCGCACACAATGTCGACTCCACATATATCAAGCCCCACCATTTTGGCTGCAGTAACCGCACTCGCGGCCAAGTCAGGGTGTACATCTTCTGTGACATCTGTTGCACTCCCACCGGTACTTAAATTGGCATTATTTCTTAATACAACCCGTTGTCCATTTCTAGGGATGGATTGTATGTCCAACTTTTGTTTAGCAAGCGTAGCAACAGCAATGTCATCTAATCGAATTTTAGTGAGTGGTGTTGCATGTCCATCACCTCGTAATGGATCAAGATTGATTTGATCAACTAATTGAGTAATTGTTAATACGCCATCACCAATCACTTGCGGTGGGTCGCGTCTTGCAGCTGCAACTAGCGTATCCCCAACCACCAATAAACGAAAATCTTGGCCTGGCATATAGCGCTCAACAATGATTTTTGACCCATAGTGCTGTGCTACCGCAAAAGCAGCTCTGACCTGCTCTTCCGATTTGATATTAACTGCTACGCCTTTACCTTGATTTCCATCCCGCGGTTTAATCACAATCGTCGAACCAAGCTCTTGTGCAACGCGCCAAGCATCGTCAGGATTATCAACAACTTTCCCCATCGGAACCGCAACTCCTGCTGCATGGAGTAAATCTTTCGTTAATTCTTTGTCTTGTGCAATTGCCTCAGCAATTGCACTCGTGTGGCTCGTCTCAGCCGCCTGAATACGTTTTTGACGTGACCCCCAGCCAAACTGTACTAAGCTGCCATCCGTCAAACGTCGATAGGGGATATTTCTTTCTACAGCTGATTGAACTATTGATCCTGTACTTGGACCTAAGCGGACGTCTTCGTCCAAAAGACTTAACTCTCGTAAGGCATTTTGCAAGTCAAAGGTCTGATTTTCTCGTGCGGCAAACACCAACTTCCAGGCTAAATCAAGCGCTAGTCTACCAACAGCTTCTTCACTGTACTCAACGATTACTTGATAAAGACCTAATTGGTTAGTCTTTACTGTCCGGCTAAATGTTACCGGACAACCTGCTTGGGCTTGAAGTCCTAGAACAACATGCTCAATAACATGCGCCATAGAGATTTCGTTTCTAATTGGCGCAACATTTGCAAAGTGAAGCTTGGGAAATAAGGTGCGTAATTGAATTTCAAAATCAATTAAACCTTGAATCGATCTTTCAGCCTCATCACAAAATATCACGGCTTCTATCGCAGTATGTCTACTCCACAAATTCGGTCCACGCAATGCTCTTACACGTTGTAATTCCATTATGCGATTGCCTCCTCAGGCAAAAAAGTAGCGATTCCCGTTTCAATGATTTCATAGGGCAAGCCAACTGCCCAAGCAGCACCAACGGCTGCAAGCATCGGGGATACATGTGCTAATTTTTGATCTTGGTTTAAAAAATGAGATTCATCAATCGAAAACGAATAGACAAGATGAAAACCCTGCCTGAGAATAATTTTATTATCCGATAGCGTAATCGATCTTCCGCCTTTGTTAGCAAGATCTGTTAATGCCGCATTGCTAGGGTCCGGGCTATAAAACATAACTTCCGCAGGACTTATATCGGCCATCTCGACAACTAAGGTATCGTCTGCATTCAATACGGCTACTCCATCAGCTTCGGGAATCACAACATCCACCTGGGTTCGATAGAGAGAGAACAACTGTTTTTCCTCAACAATAGATTGCTCTGGGAATAAGATCGTTTTATCAATTCCAGTCACTACCCCAACAGAGCATAAATCATAAGGAACCCCTTCCATCAAAACACCTTTTGCGGTTGTTTCAATGACGGCAGCTTCAACTAATGGATTAAGGATAGTTCGACGTCCACGCTCCCATTCGGAGCTGCCATTTTTCTCGACAGCACGTTGATTAAAACTTAAACCTTGCTGCGTAGATAAGGCAACATAATAATTATTTAATTTCAAAAAATATGCGCATATTTGCGATACGAGTGTTGAGTCTTTGGAGCCACAAACACCAATAATTGGGATACGTCCACTCTGTTGATTTGGAAATAAATGCTTAATAATTGCCTGCCCTACGGGTTGTGCATTCCCTTTGGCAGGCTTAATATGCATCAGTAATCCTGGGCCAGCATTTACTTCTACAATTGCTGCTTCTTGTTCTTCTAATGGCTTAGAGATATCCATTGCCACTAGATCTACGCCGGCAATATCTAAACCTACTACCTTGGCAGCCAACACCACTTTCTTTGCTACCGAAGGATGAACGATGTCAGTAACATCGAAAGCCACATTACCGTTGCGCTGAATTAATACAGGCTTTCCAAGCTCCACGATACTGTCTGAAACATAACCTTGACTTTTTAGTTCAAGCTCCGCAATCGAGTCAATTCTGACTTGATTTAACGGGTAATCTTCTGTAGGACCACGTCTTGGATCAGAGTTAATTTGTAATTCAATCAGTTCAAGAACTGTATGCTTGCCATCTCCAACCACCTTACACTCTTCACCTTTAGCTGCAGCAACTAAATGATCCCCCACAACTAATAAGCGATGCTCATCCCCTTGAATAAATTTTTCGACAAGGACGCCGCTACCCTCGTGCCGGGCTACTTCATAGGCAGCATAAATTTCTTCTTTAGTACGTAAGTTGGTAAATACCCCGCGACCATGATTACCGTCTTGTGGCTTAACAACCACCGGAAACCCTATTTCTTGAGCGACTTGCCACGCATGTTCTACATCTTTAACTAATTCACCATAAGGAATCGGAACACCAACAGAGGCTAGAAGAGATTTTGTTAAATTTTTATCACGAGAAATTGTTTCTGCAATTGCGCTCGTTTGATTGGTTTCTGCAGTCCATATACGCTTTTGTTGGGCACCGTACCCTAATTGAACTAAATTACCTTTGGACAAACGGATGAAAGGTATTAGCTTTTCTTTTGCTCCGTTGACGATACAAGCTGTGCTTGGCCCTAAGCATAAATCATCAATCATTTCTTTTAAATGCTCAATGTTTGCCTCTACATCGTAGGGTCGATCTTGAATTAATGCCAATAATAAATCTCTAGCATAGTAAATCGCCTGCTTTGTAACTTCTTCGTGGGGGGTGGCAACAATTAATTTATAGATGCCGCTGGTAGTACTCTCACGCGCGCGTCCAAAACCTCCAGCAAAACCAGCCAATCCCTGAAGTTCGAGGGTGAGGTGTTCCATAATATGAACTGGCCAAGTTCCTTCTTCAACTCGCTTTAAAAAACCACCACGTTCTTCATAACTACAACGGTGCTCTACTAACGATGGTAATTTACTCACCAAACGATCATAAAAACCGGGGATTTTATCCGAAGGATACTCTTCCAGTTCCCCAATATCCACAAGGGCTTCTAATACTTCAACCCAACACCACATGTTTGGGCCTCGAATATACTTAATATCAAGAATATTAATTGTTTTATCAAGGAGTTGTGGCATTTAATCCAGATTCTTTTCGTTATGATTTGAAATTAAAAAACTATTAAATTTGTCTTAAATTCTAACTTATAAATGATATAACTCCAGAATGCTTAAAAAGTTGACAAAATACCTAAAATAGAGCTTTTCCAATGCCTTTAATCAGGATTTCTTCAGACTAGACTATACTTTTTTTATGGTTCAACTTAGTACTCTACCCTCACTCTTGCCAACCTTGCCACTTCATTGGCAAAACATTATCCCCACTTCTGCAAAACGCTTACTTGCAGTGGTTGAAATTGATTTAAATCAGGCACTTCATTTCGAAAAAACTCTACTACGCCTTTGGTCAGCAGATGAGCTTGGTACAACGATTGGTATTACCCAAACCTCTAGCGATGGTTCAGAACTGCATTGGGAAATCGATGCGGATGCTTACTTAAAGCTAAATGATCACGCGGGTGTTGGACATCTCTCACTTTATTCAAAAAGTGGACTCATTCAAACTTGGCACTTTACTTTAGCGATTAATGTACTTATTTCACAATTTAGAGATAGTTTTGTTCAGCGAAAAGAGTTGGCAAAAGATGCACTTGTCATACAGGCGAATAGTGATCTCAGCAATATTTGTCCAGCTTGTCAAAGTCCAATTCCGGTCAATCAAAGTACCTGTATTGTCTGTGACCCCGAAACAGAGGTTCCACCCTCAACTCTGACATTATTTAAATTGTGGCGTTTTGCAAAACCTTATAAAAAAGATCTTTTGCTTGGGTTTATTCTTACTTTACTCTCCACTGCAGCAACACTCGTCCCTCCCTATATTTCTATGCCATTGATGGATGATGTTTTAATTCCTTTTCAAACTTCGCAGGTAATGAATTATGAGTTAGCAGGAATGTATCTCGGCGGACTGCTCTTGGCAGCACTTTTTGCTTGGGGGCTTGGTTGGTGGAAGACCTATATTTTAGCTTTGGTTAGTGAGCGCATCGGTATGGAGTTGCGCACCAAAACTTTTGAGCACTTAATTCGTTTATCCCTGGAGTATTTCGGCGCAAAACGAACCGGTGATTTAATGGCGCGTATCGGTAATGAGACTGATCGTATTTGTATATTTCTTTCATTACATCTTTTGGACTTTTTAACGGATATGTTGATGTTGTTTATGACGGCAGCTATCTTAATTAGCATTGATCCTTTACTTGCCTTAGTCACTCTCTTGCCTCTTCCATTTATTGCTTGGATGATTCATTTCGTGAGAGATAAGTTGCGTTATGGCTTCGAGAAAGTGGATCGTAATTGGTCTGAAGTAAATAACGTTCTCTCAGATACTATCCCTGGCATTCGTGTGGTCAAAGCTTTTGCTCAAGAAGATCGGGAAAACAAGCGATTTATTGCTGCTAATCAACGTAATTTAGAGGTTAATGATAGGGTCAATCGTATCTGGTCCTCTTTTGCGCCAACCGTAACCTTACTTACTGAAGTCGGTTTATTAGTGGTTTGGGGGTTCGGTATCTACCAAGTTTCAAGTGATCATATTACTGTAGGTGTTTTGACTGCATTTTTAGCCTATATCTCGCGCTTTTATGGTCGCATGGACTCTATGAGTAGAATCGTTTCCCATACTCAAAAAGCCGCCGCAGGTGCAAAGCGTGTTTTTGATATCTTAGATCATGAATCTAGTGTTCCTGATACCAAAAATCCTGTTGCTTTGCCTACTGTTATTCGTGGCCAAATTGATTTAACCAATGTTGGTTTTCGGTATGGTAACCGCGCAGTTACCAAAGGGATAAACTTAAACATTCAACCAGGCGAAATGATTGGCCTTGTTGGGCATAGTGGTTCTGGCAAAAGTACTTTAGTTAATTTAATCTGTCGCTTTTATGATGTTAGCGAGGGTAGCGTGAAGATTGATGGTATTGATGTCAGAGATATTGCCACCTTAGATCTTCGGCAATTATTTGGCATGGTTTTACAAGAACCATTTTTATTTTTTGGGACCATTGCTGAAAATATTGCTTACGGCAAACCCAACGCAACTCGCACAGAGATTGTTCAAGCGGCAAAGGCCGCCAATGCTCATGACTTTATCTTACGCTTACCTTTGGGTTATGACTCCTTGGTGGGTGAAAGAGGACAATCCCTTTCGGGTGGTGAACGTCAACGTATTTCAATTGCCCGTGCTTTATTAATCGACCCTAAAATCCTCATTCTTGATGAAGCAACTTCTTCGGTAGATACGACGACTGAAAAAGAAATTCAGAAAGCTTTAGATAATTTAGTGAAGGGGCGAACTACTTTGGCAATTGCGCATCGTCTTTCAACACTTCGTAAAGCTGATCGATTAATTGTGCTTGATAAAGGTGAAATTATTGAAGTTGGTAATCATGATGAGTTGATGGCGGCTGAAGGAACTTACTTTAATTTGTATCAGGCCCAAGCTAGACACGCCGCAGAGATTGCGCAAGAGGTTATTTGAAAGTTTGATGATGAATTTTTTACTTAATAAAGATGCTTTTGGCAATATCCGCTTAGATCTGCCGAGCGGGGAATCTTACGACCAGGTCAAAGTGATTCGAGCCTTCCCCATTTCTCATCCTGATGATGGGTTTTCTATCACAGATCAAGATGGTCATGAATTGGTTTGGTTTGAATCTCTATCTGAGTTAAATGCCGAAAATCAAGCCATTGTTAAATCATCGCTAGAACAAATTGAATTCATTCCCGTTATTCAAGCTATCACCGGTCTTAACTCTTATGCTCTTCCGAGTATTTGGGATATTCAAACGGATCGTGGTTTGACTAAACTAAAGTTAAAAACCGAGCAAGATATTCGTCGTGTTTCATCTGAAGCCCTGCTCATCACTGATGCAAATGGCATTCAATATCTCATTAAAAATCGAAAGATCTTAGACAAGTTCAGTAAAAAAGTTTTAGACCGATTCATGTAATGCAATGATTTGTTGAATAATTTCAGATGCCGCCACAAAACCAAAGGTGGCAGTAACCATAATGGTCGATCCATAACCAGCACAGGATAAACCACCACTAGCCTCGCCCAACCGGGGCTCTGCAGAAAATACGACTCTTACACGCATTTTCTTTTTCGGGTCTTTCTCAAAACCATATTGCTGTCTCAAGCTAGCTCTTATTTTTGCCAGCATTGGGTCATGTGTCGATTTAGAAAGATCTGCAACTTCAATTTGTGTTGGGTCCATTTTGCCGCCCGCCCCTCCACTGACTACAAGTGGGGTCCGACTTTTATGACACCAAGCTGTTAATGCAAGCTTGCTTGTTACATCATCCATCGCATCTAAAATAGGCACTCCCAAGGTGAGGTATTGATCAAGATTATCTGGCTTGAGAAAGTCATCAATGCAGTGAATCTTTAAATGCGGGTTAATTAATCGTAATCGTTGTGCCATGACGTCTACTTTGGATTTGCCAAACTCACCGTCCAAAGCATGTAATTGACGATTGGTATTACTGATTGAGACATGATCAAAATCAATCAAGGTCAATTCCCCTATAGCACTTCTAGCAAGTGCCTCTGCCGCCCATGAGCCAACGCCACCTAAGCCCACAACAACGACATGAGATTGTTGTAATAAGGCATAGATTTCTTCGCCATACAGCCTTGCAACGCCAGCTAGGCGTCTTTCAGATAGGGGATCTAGTTTTTCTGTTTCAGTGTTCATGATTTATTATTATCCATCCTTGCGGGATTCGATATACTAATCAGATGGAAAATTTAGCTAATTTAAGAAAAACTTACGCCAGAGGAAGCTTAGCAGAGTCTGATGTTGACGCTGACCCAATCAAACAATTTGGATTGTGGTTTGAGCAAGCATCGCTTGCTCAGTGTCCTGAGCCTCATGCAATGAGTCTGGCAACTATCGATGCAAGCGGCGCCCCAAGTGCTCGAATTGTTTTGTTAAAAGGCGTCATCGATCATCAATTCGTTTTTTATACGAACTACCAGAGTCAAAAAGGTACTTCAATTGCCGCCAATCCTAGGGTCGCTCTCTTGTTCTTTTGGCATGAGCTCGAGCGCCAAGTTCGAATCGAAGGTACTTGCTCTTTATTGTCCCCTGAACTCAGCGACACCTATTATTATTCAAGACCAATCGAGTCACGAATTGGCGCCTGGGCTTCTCCACAAAGTAATGTTATTTCAAGTCGAGAATTTCTAGAATCAGAAGAGAAAAAATTTCAGTCCCAGTTCGGGGATAGTCCTCCAAGACCTCCTCATTGGGGTGGTTATATGGTTAAACCCCACCGTATTGAGTTTTGGCAAGGTCGCCCTTCTCGTCTTCATGATCGCATCAATTACATACGTGTTAATCAAACATGGAATATTGAAAGACTTGCTCCTTAAGCTGAACTTTTTTGTAATTGTGCAAATGTTTTACGAAATTTATGTAATTTTGGTGCAACCACGCCCACACAATATCCCTGAAAAGGATGTGTTACAAAATAGTTTTGATGATAATCTTCTGCTCTATAAAAAATAGGCGCCAGTATCACTTCAGTAACAATGCTGTCTTGATAGGCTCTTTGATTCTTTAACTCTTCAATCACACCTTGAGCCGCTTGTATTTGTTGCTCATCTTCGCAATAAATAACAGAACGGTATTGACTACCAACATCGTGCCCCTGACGATTCAGAGTGGTTGGATCATGGATAACAAAAAAAACTTCTAGAATCTGTCTTAGGGTAATTTCCTGAGGGTTGAAGTCAATTTGTACTACTTCAGCATGCCCTGTCGTTCCATTACAAACGGACTCATAGTCAGGGGACTCTACAAAACCTCCGGCATACCCTGAGATAACCTCTACTACTCCAACTAATTCTTGATAAACTGCCTCCAAGCACCAAAAACAACCACCACCTAATGTTATGCGTTGATTTTTCATGCATTTTCCTTTTTAATCATTAAAATGTTTCTTTATGAATCCGTTACTTTACGACCTTGAACAAAATAAACAAGCTTTTATTTTAGAACCGCATCCAAGTATTGAAACTCGCAAAAATAGAATTGTGCGAATCATTACTATGCTAAATGAAAACGAAGAAAATTTGTGTAAAGTGATTGAAGCGGATTTCGGCTTTCGTCATCCAATAGAAACCCAACTTGCAGAAATTGTTGCCATTCGCCAAGAGGCTTCATTTGTCCTCAATCATTTGAAGGCTTGGATAAAACCCATCAAAGTAAAAACCTCTGTTCATTTACGCCCAAGTAAAAGCTATCTATTACCTCAGGCAAAGGGAGTGATTGGCATTATGAGCCCTTGGAATTATCCGCTCAGCCTAGCTCTTATTCCCGCCATATCTGCCATAGCCGCTGGCAATCGTGTATGGATTAAACCTTCGGAACGCTCACCCAGAACCTCTGGATACCTAGCTACATTAATCGCCCAATATTTTCATCCATCAGAAATCACTGTTATTAATGGTGATGCTCAGGTTGGAGAATATTTTGCAAATCTGCCCTTTGATCATCTATTGTTCACCGGGAGCACGTCAACTGGTCAACTGGTTGCTAAAGCGGCGGCTGAGAATTTAACCCCATTAACTCTGGAGCTGGGTGGCAAGTCGCCAGTGGTTATTGATAAAACGGCCTCATTAAAAGACTGCGCTAGTCGAATCCTTTACGGTAAGTTATTTAATTGTGGGCAGACCTGTATTGCTCCAGACTATATTCTGGTTCCACATCGACTTCAAGACGAACTGATTGCACAATTAAAACTTGCATTCGAAACGATGTATGGAGAACATACTCCTCTCACACATGCTATTGATGACCAACAATCCTTAAGGTGGGCAGCCCTGCTTCAGGATGCCAGTGATAAAGGTGCTTCTATCATCCCCTTGAGTGAAAAACCATCTACCGTCAATGCCATGATGCCAAGTATTGTTGTTGGTGCCATCAGCACTTCAAGAATTATGAATGAGGAAATTTTTGGACCAATACTGCCGATTATTGGCTATGACGAATTAACGGAGGCAATTGCCTTTATTAACTCCAAACCACACCCTTTAGCTATGTACTGGTTTGGGTCTGATCGCGCTCAGTTCAATGTATTAATGGAAAATACGCAAGCTGGCGGCGTCACCATGAATGACACTCTTCTGCACTTTAGTAATCCCTACTTACCGTTTGGTGGGGTGGGGGCAAGTGGCATGGGTAATTACCATGGCAAATTTGGCTTTGATACGTTCTCCCACCAAAAACCCATCTTCTCTATGAAGGGATTTTTGGGGTTCCGAAGTTTGGGCGGGACGAAACTTGCGCACCCACCTTATGGAAAAAAAGTAGCTAACTTATTGAAATTACTTGGAAAACACTAATTCTGATGTTTTTTCCACGAATTAGGGACAACCCTGATAGTTTCGTGGTATAGTTCGCACTGTAGTATTTTCATCGTCCCCAGCACTGCTGACACAAATTGCCTCTTTGGTATGTCTGTAAGTCTTTAAGACGTAGTCGTATCTAGATTTGATAGATATTTTCCCTAGAGTTTCGGGAAGCGCCTACTCCTCATGTTGATGGTCGATGCCTTTTGACGACCTGTACCTTTTTGAAGGTACTAACAACTTTGGAGATCCCCACATCGGGGAATTGATATGCCTATTACTTTTAAAGAATTAAATTTACACCCCGCCCTTCTTGAGGCAACTACCGCACTAGGTTTCGAATTTGCGACACCAGTTCAAGAAGAGGTTATTCCCGCTGCTATTCTCGGCGGAGATCTAATGGTGAGCAGTCAAACAGGTAGCGGTAAAACTGCTGCCTTTTTGTTACCCCTTATTCATCAATTATTAACTGCAAATCCCAACGGTAAGCCTGTACCTGGTCGCGCTGAACCACACATTCTAGTTCTTTGCCCTACCCGTGAATTAGCGCAACAAGTTGCTGCAGATGCAATAGAAATTGTTAAATTTGCCCGCGGCATTCGGATTGCAACCATCATGGGTGGCATGCCCTACGGCAAACAAATTGCTTCATTAAAAGGCGCGCAAATTGTTGTTGCAACGCCAGGCCGTCTAATCGACTTGAATGATAGCCGCGCGATTCGTCTTGATAAAGTAAATCATCTTGTGGTCGATGAGGCTGATCGTATGCTTGATCTCGGTTTTGCAGAAGATCTGGAAAACATCCATCGTCGCTGTGAAAATCTTGCTCAAACAATGATGTTTTCAGCAACATTTGCACCGCGGATCATGGAACTTGCTCATGAGCTTGTGAATGAACCAACACGTATTGAACTTGCTCACGCAGGTGATGTTCATACCAACATTACTCAAACGATGCACTGGGCTGATAGCATGTCCCATAAACATAAAATATTGCGTCACTGGTTGTCAGATCCTACTTTAGATCAAGCAGTAGTGTTTGCAAGTACACAGATTGAAAGTGAAGATATCGCTGATAATTTGCGTGCTGATGGTTATGCCGCAAGTGCACTTCATGGTGCAATGCCTCAGGCCGTCAGAAATCGTCGTTTAGATTCACTTCGTAAAGGCGTTACCAAAATATTAGTAGCAACAGATGTTGCTGCTAGAGGTATCGACGTTCCTACAATTAGCCATGTAATTAACTTTGGCTTACCAATGAAACCCGAAGACTATACGCACCGCATTGGTAGAACTGGCCGAGCAGGCCGTTCTGGTATTGCCATCACGATTGCCCTTCATAGTGAGCGTGTAAAAATTCGTGGTATCGAACGTTTTACACAAAATACCTTAGCCCCTTCGATTATTCCTGGTCTTGAGCCGCAAAAGAAAGCCGAATCCGGACCACGTCCAGGTGGCCGTTCTGGTGGCGGTGGTGGTGGACGCTCAGATCGAAGCGGTGGCGGCGGAGGTGGTGGTCGCGGTCGTGCACCAAGCCGTTCCAATAGCTCTAATAGTTTTTCAAATAACGAATCGCGTAATAGTTTTGCAAGCGATAGGCCACGTCCTGCTGCTGATGCAAGCGATAGACCTCGT
The DNA here is from genome assembly GCA_037137465.1 of Betaproteobacteria bacterium. Taxonomy (GTDB): domain Bacteria; phylum Pseudomonadota; class Gammaproteobacteria; order Burkholderiales; family Burkholderiaceae; genus Polynucleobacter. The sequence goes on from JBAXKF010000001.1 coordinate 76,576, forward strand.
CGTCCTGCTGAGGCAAACGATAGACCTCGTCCTCCTGCTGATGCAGGTCATACATCTAGTGAGCCTAAAGATAATAAGTATGGCAAAGGTCAGCGCAGTGATGCAAGACGTACTGGTCCTAAGACGGAGAGTTTTTCAAAGAGCCCTACCAAACCTTTTGGTGACTTCCCTGCCAAACCCAAGGCACATGCCAATGCGTCTGAACAGCGCTTTACTAAACCAAGGGGTGAGGGCTTTGCTGGTCGCGATAAAGCTGCAAAACCTTTTAACAAAACAGGGTTTAAGCCGCGTTAAATAACCGGGTAAGACTCTAAATATAAGCGCAATACTTCTTTTTGATGTATTGCGCTTTTTTCATGATTTTCGATTGCTTCATATATTCGCATCATGGCCGTATGAGCCAATACCTGCATTTTTATATTTGCTCTTGGCGAATCTATGACCCTTTGCATACTGAGTAATGCTTTACCCCATAATTGATTGTGTTGGCATAACTGTCCTAAAGCAAGGTATAGCGCAGGATGCGCAGGCTCATTACTCAACCAGCCTTCAATCTTTTGAATCAATGAAACACTAGGAGTCTTAGCAAGGGGGTGGATAGTACATTGGGGATATATACCTAATAATTCTTCATTTGCGCCTAAATCAAGCGCTTGATCGAGAATTTTTTTTGCGAATTCGCAATTCCCTACGGCTAAAAATCCCTGCGCAAATAGCTTTAACCATTGCGGATTTTTTTTAGCCTCTTGATCGAATTCATTCCATTGCTTTAATAACTCATCTTGGGAAATCCGGCCGCTCTTTATCCATTGCGTTAATGCTTCATGTATTCGAGCTTTCCCTAGAGCGGGTGGTAAATAATTTTTCTTTAATAAACTATTTGCAATTCGCAACATTTGTGGCCATTGTTGCAAAATTTGATGTGCTCGCATGGCTAATGCCTGAACTAAAAATTGGCGTGCGCCACTTTTTTGAATGGTGCCTAGACTTAAAAGTGCTTCTCTGGCCTTACGTTGATCAATCAACATTTGAGCATTAAGAATCGCTTTAGTTGTTTGATTAGAGTCTTCGTTTATTTTTTCGAGCCACGCATCACGGTCATCATACTGCTTCATTTGATGACTAGCTTGGGCTGCTACCATATAACTAACCTCCGCAGTGCCGTCATAATGCATGGCTAACTCTGCCGACTTTAAGGATTTGGCATACCGACCTGCAAATAAATGCTCAATAGCATCTTGTAGTTCATGATAAGCCTTCAATTCTTGTTGCTTAACGCGATACTGTTTTGCTCGCATTGGTAACTCTATTAGCAAAGACAGTATTTTAAAAAAATAAAAAACAATCAAAAAACCTATACCACCAAGAATCATAAAAAGATTCATCGATAAATCAATACGCAAGGATTGCCAATACATCGTGACATGACCATGATTATTGGCAAACAACCATGCCGCTATGAAGGCGCTAGTGGCTAATATAGCTAACCAAATAATCAATCTCATTATTTTTTATCGCCTGCTGGTAATGCTAATTGCGCATTCTTTTTTTCTAATTCGTGCAAATTCGCTAATACAGCCTGGATATCTTCCATTGTCTTTTGTGTACTGCCATCATTGGGTAAGAAATTTTTCTCTAGAATTTTCTTTACCTGCGATATCTCTTTAGTCGTTTGTGGAATAAGCCCACTTAATAGTAATGCTCTTGCGGTCAATATTCGTATCCGCAATTCTTCACGAATAATATTTTGACTTGCTGGCGACATTGCTAAATACTCGAGATTCGAATCCAATGTCTGAATCTTAATAAGATTGGTCAGGTAATTGGTGAGGGGATTCCACACATACTGACCCACCTTAGACCACCACCTCATTTCTGCATTGACTGCAGGATTTATTGCATTTGATGTCACCGCCCGAGTATTGTCTTGCACTGGATTTTGCTCTTGGGGCTTGATGGGCAATAACTCAACTTGAGAATTTAAGCTATTTAACTTTTCAAATATCTCAAGTGTTATCTTGATATCAATCGGTGATGGCGGACTATTTTCTGCCTGAACGTCTAATGCACGTCCTAAAATTTGATTGAAGTTAATCAGTTGCTGACTATTTGTTTTCGTCACTTCTTGTATTTGATTGGTCTGTTGTGTAAGCGCATTAATGCGAATACCAAACCAAATGAATAAACACATCAGCACAATGATGGCGATGCCATATCCCCATCGATTACTGTGCTTAGTAGTTTGTGTTGATGTTGAATCTAACGGTTTATTGTTTTGTTCAGTCATACCCTGAAGTTCTTTTCAATCAAATTACATCATAATGCTGTTTTTAAAATAGGTAGTAGGGTTTTAATGAGTTGCTCATCTCCAGGTTCAATCATCAGGACGTCGCCAAAACCAATCTCTTGTATTTTTTCTAAAATACGTGGGTGTGAAACAATCGCCGTTTCGTTCTGTAAAAATTGCTCTGCAATCTCTAACTCTCTTAATCGCTTAATCAACACTTCCCCAGCTTGTGATGAATTAAAGATCCAGATCCCATGCTCTGTAGGATCAATGCTCTTCCAAGCAATGTCCTCTTTGGATAGACCCTGGCGACGATATACTGCAAATTCGTCAATCACTGCGCCTGCGTCTTTGAGGTGTTCTGACAAGAAGTTTCTACCACCCTCACCATGGATCATGACCATACGTCGATGAGTCCATTCTGGTTGGGCTACGAGCAATGCTTCCCACAGGCCTTCTGAGTCCCATGAGCCTGTATCTTGCGGCTTAATGATTTGTGCAAATTCAATACCCGAATCTAGGATACTTTGTTCACTCCCACCCCCTACCACTGCAATGCTGAGATGCTTGGGCCATGTCCAACCGAATTTTTTTAATAATTGATCACTCATCAGAAAAGCATTGGGGCTAACAAAACTTACCCATTCCGCTTGATCAAGTGCAAGGTGCAGAGCACTAGCTAATTCTTTACTATCGATAGGCACTATCTCTAATAAAGGGAGTGCGATGACTGGTAAGCTGATTCCTTGCTCTAAAAAAACCTGTGTAAGTCGTTTACTTAGTTTTTGACTCTGAGCCTGTGGCCTTGTAATAACGACTCTAGTAAATGGTGTTTTTTTCAATTTAATTTCCTAAGGATGCTATTAAATGTTCTGCGCCATCCCTAATTAATGCATCTGCCACTACATTACCTAGGTCAATTGCCTGCCCAAAGTGCGTAATCAAAGCACTCGCCTGCGCTGTTATGGTCTGACTACCATCGATATTGGATACCAGTGCCTTTAATTGCAGTGTCGTTTGATAACTGTCCCAGGTGGCGTAAGCGGCAATCGGAATTTCACAAGACCCCCCTAATCGTCGAGATACTTGTCGCTCAGCGCTCACTTGATAGGTAGCAAGTATGTCTCTTAAAGGAGCTATAAATTGGGCTAGCTCTATATTTTGAGACAAAATTTCAATACCAAGAGCGCCCTGTCCCGCAGCTGGTAAGCATTCTTCAGGCGGAATACTTGCTTTAATTCTGTGAGTGAGCTCTAGCCTCGTAAGTCCTGCTGTAGCTAAAATCATCGCGTCAAATTCACCACGATCTAATTTTGCTAAACGTGTATCTAAATTCCCCCTTAGCGGCACAATGTCGATGTTGGGAAATTTTTTCTTGATTTGCGCCTCTCTACGTAAACTCGATGTGCCAAGTTTTGCACCTTTTGGCATTTGCTTTAGGGAGTCGTATTGATTCGATACAAATGCGTCATGGGGGTCTTCGCGCTCCAAAATAGCGGTTAACTCGAACCCCTCAGGCATTTCCATTGGCACATCTTTGAGGGAATGAACCGCTAGATCGGCCTTTCCTTCCAATAAAGCATTTTCTAGCTCTTTGATAAAAAGTCCCTTGCCACCAATTTTAGACAAGCTTTTATCTAAAATTTGATCACCACGGGTAGTCATCCCAAGGATTGATATTTCACAATGTGGATATAATCCTTTTAATAGAGCTTGAACGTGTTTTGCTTGCCACATCGCAAGCCTACTTTCACGAGAAGCAATGACTAACCTCTCTGGGGGCATTACACTTATATTCATGTCATCATCCAATAATTCTCTCGATAATAAATCACAAGCGTGGTCCGCACGCTTTTCTGAACCCGTATCAGAACTTGTTCAACGCTATACCGCTTCCATCGGGTTTGATTACCGCATGGCACAAGTGGACATTCAAGGATCTTTAGCTCACGCTCAAATGCTTAGTGAGCAAAATATTATTAGCCAAGAGGATTTTGGAAAAATACGCTCTGGCTTACAACAGATTCTTGAAGAAATCCAACAAGGTCATTTTACTTGGCAATTAGCTCTTGAAGATGTTCATTTAAATATTGAAGCTAGATTAACTCATTTAATTGGTGATGCTGGTAAACGCCTCCATACTGCGCGCTCTAGAAATGATCAAGTGGCTACTGATATTCGCCTTTGGCTAAGAGAAGGTATTGATCAATCTATCTTGCAACTCCAAAATCTACGTCTTGGTTTTTGCTCTCTTGCGGAAAAATATGCGCAGATGATTATGCCGGGCTTTACGCATCTTCAAGTGGCACAACCCATTACAGTGGGTCACCATCTGATGGCTTATGTAGAAATGCTAGGCAGGGATGTTTCAAGGCTCCAGGATTGTAGAAAAAGACTTAATTACTTACCTTTAGGGTCTGCTGCACTAGCTGGCACTAGCTATCCGATTAATCGCCAACGCGTTGCTGATCTTTTAGGGTTCGATGGTATTTGCGAAAACTCCTTAGATGCAGTCTCCGATAGAGATTTTGCAATTGAGTTCTGCGCTTGCGCAAGTCTTGTCATGACGCATATCTCGCGTTTTTCTGAAGAGTTAGTACTGTGGATGAGTCCTCAGTTTGGTTTTATCCAACTGCCTGATCGCTTTTGTACAGGCAGCTCTATCATGCCGCAAAAGAAAAATCCCGATGTTCCAGAACTTGCTAGAGGCAAAACAGGTCGTGTGAATGGTAATTTGGTGAGCCTCTTAACCCTCATGAAGGGACAAGCGCTCGCCTATAACAAAGATAATCAAGAAGATAAAGAACCCTTGTTTGACTCGGTAGATACTTTAATTGATACGCTACGCATTTTTTCAGATATGGTGCCCCATATCACGTTTAATGAAATCGCTATGCGTCAAGCCGTTCAAAAAGGCTTTGCTACTGCTACTGATTTAGCAGACTACCTTGTCAAGAAAGGCATGGCTTTTAGAGACGCGCATGAAGCAGTTGCTAATGCGGTAAAGGTATGTGCCAGTAAAAATGTCGATTTGTCTGAATTAAATCTTGCAGATCTTCAGCAAGCTTGCCACATTCAGGACGATGCAATGATGGGCGACGATGTCTTCCAAGTTCTGACTTTAGAAGGTTCTGTACAGTCCAGAAACCATCCTGGTGGCACTGCTCCTGCCCGCGTTTTAGAAGCTATCGCAAAAGTGCGAGCAAGTATTACCTCTAGCTAGTTCTATGTGCTTTTGACACAATCAACATAATAGGCCTTACGACCTTGGTGTTCTTCTTTCACTAAGCCATGTATGTCGGTTTCAAAGCCAGGAAACTTCTCGTTGAAGTCACGGGCAAATTTTAAATAATCCACAATCCTTTTGTTAAAGCGTTCTCCCGGAATTAACAATGGGATACCTGGTGGGTAAGGGGTTACCAACATTGCTGTGATTCGGTTCTCTAAATCGTCAATACTGACTCGCTCTATATCACGATGTGCCATTTTTGCAAACGCCTCAGATGGCGGCATCGCTGGAATCATATCCGACAAATACATCTCGGTGGTCATCTTCGCCACATCATGTTCTCTATAAAAAGCATGAATCATATTTGCAATGTCTTTGAGCCCCATACGCTCATATTGGGGATACTTATTAGCAAATTCAGGTAAGACTCTCCACAATGGCATGTTTTTATCGTAATGGTCTTTAAACTGCTGCAACTCAGCCACTAAGGTATTCCAGCGCCCTTTAGTAATTCCGATGGTGAACATAATGAAGAACGAATACAAGCCTGTTTTTTCAACGATCACACCGTGCTCAGCTAAGTACTTAGTCACAATACTCGCAGGTATACCTTCTTCACCAAAATTACCTTCAATATCGATTCCAGGGGTAACAATCGTGGCCTTGATCGGGTCAAGCATATTAAATCCTTCAGCCAAATTGCCAAAGTTATGCCAAGTGTCATTGGAATGTAGTACCCAATCGTTTTGTTCTCCAATGCCTGAATCAGCCAAATGATCTGGTCCCCAAACCTTAAACCACCAATCATGACCATACTCTTCATCAACTTTCAACATCGCTCTTCTAAAATCAATCGCCTCTGCAATTGATTCTTCAACTAATGACGTTCCGCCGGGTGGTTCCATCATGGCAGCTGCCACGTCGCAAGAAGCAATAATTGCATATTGAGGACTGGTTGAGGTATGCATCAAATACGACTCATTAAAACAGGTTGGGTCGAGTTTTCGTTCTTCTGAGTCCTGCACCAATATTTGAGATGCTTGCGATATTCCAGCCAATAATTTGTGCGTTGACTGTGTGGCAAAAACTAAACTTTTTTGTGGTCGCGCCCGGTCTCTTCCAACAGCGTGCATGTTTTTATAAAAATCGTGGAAGGTGGCATGTGGTAACCATGCTTCATCAAAATGCAATGAATCAACCTTACCGTCTAACATCTCTTTGATCATTTCAACGTTATAAATGACGCCATCATATGTGCTTTGGGTAATCGTCAATACGCGTGGCATGACGTTTTTATCTTTAATGAAGGGGTTGTTGTCGATTTTTTTCTGAATATTCGCCCATTCAAATTCTTCTTTAGGAATCGGTCCAATAATGCCAAAGTTATTTCGCGTTGGCATTAAAAATACGGGTATTGCGCCCATCATCATAATGGAGTGCAGTACGGATTTATGGCAATTGCGATCAACAATCACGACATCACCAGGTGCAACGGTTGAATGCCAAACAATCTTGTTAGAAGTGGATGTGCCGTTGGTAACAAAATATAAATGGTCAACACCAAATATTCTAGCCGCATTGCGCTCTGAGGCAGCAACTGGACCGGTATGGTCGAGCAATTGCCCTAACTCTTCTACGGCGTTACAAACGTCAGCACGCAGCATGTTTTCACCAAAGAATTGATGGAAAATTTGCCCAACGGGACTTTTCAGAAACGCAACACCTCCTGAGTGCCCTGGGCAGTGCCAAGAGTATGAACCTTCTGATGCATAGTGAATTAAGGATTTAAAAAACGGTGGCGCTAAAGAGTCTAAATATACTTTTGCTTCACGAATAATATGCCGTGCAACAAACTCTGGAGTATCTTCATTCATGTGAATAAAGCCATGTAACTCACGAAGAATATCGTTGGGTATATGGCGTGATGTCTTTGTCTCGCCATAAAGAAAGATCGGAATGTCTTCGTTACGCTTGCGCACTGCTTTTACAAACAAACGGATTTCTCCAATGATTTTTGAGATTCCCTCGGGATCTGGATTGATGAACTCTTCATCATCAATCGACAAAATAAAACAAGATGCCCTTGCAGCCTGCTGAGCAAATGAGGTCAAATCTCCATAACTTGTCAGACCTAATACTTCCATACCCTCTTTTTGAATAGATTCTGCAAGGTCGCGGATTCCAGAGCCTGAAATATTTTCTGAACGGAAGTCTTCGTCAATGACTACTACTGGGAATTTAAGTTTCATGAATTTGCTCGGCAGAATGAATTAAATAATGAGATTGAGCTAATTATCAACTTAAATTCTTTCAATTGTAGAAAATTGAACATTGACACTCAATCAGCCTCCAAAAAATACGCAATAGATGTGTTAAGTTTTTGGTAGGGTCACACCAACTTGCCCCTGATATTTGCCATTACGATCTTTGTAAGAGGTCTCACATACCTCATCACTTTCAAAGAAAAGGACTTGTGCACAGCCCTCACCCGCGTATATTTTTGCCGGCAATGGTGTCGTGTTCGAGAATTCCAAAGTGACGTAACCTTCCCACTCAGGCTCGAAAGGTGTTACGTTCACAATAATGCCGCACCTGGCGTAGGTGCTTTTCCCGACGCAAATAGTAAGTACATTTCTTGGGATCCGAAAGTACTCGACCGTTCTTGCCAAGGCAAACGAATTAGGAGGAATAATACAAACATCACCATGAAAATCGACAAATGACTTTTCATCGAAATTCTTAGGGTCTACGATCGTACTATTGATGTTAGTAAATATCTTAAACTCTGGGGCGCAGCGAATGTCATAGCCATAACTCGATGTGCCATAACTCACAATCTTTTGACCACCATCGTTCATTCGAACTTGTCCGGGCTCAAAAGGCTCAATCATGCCAGTTTCTTGAGCCATTTGACGAATCCAACGATCTGATTTAATTGCCATATCAATATTTCTTTACTTAAAATTAAGGGAAGACTCTATGATACTTGTACCGCAGCACTTGGTGTTCTCATTTGAATCCGCTTGGCACCTTCATAGATTAAAAAATGCTCGCCAGAACACCTAGCCATGATGGTCATTTTAATTTGTTTTGCGAGCGAGAGTCCCATTTGCGTTACACCTGAGCGGGTTAGTAAGAATGGTATGCCCATTTGCCCTCCCTTGATCACCATCTCAGAGGTAAGCCGGCCAGTGGTATAAAAAATAAGATCTTCCCCACTTAAGCCGTCCAACCACATCATCCCAGAAATCGCATCTACTGCATTGTGTCGACCGACGTCTTCAATAAAGTAGATAAGTTCTGGACCGGATGCTTGATTTTTAAATACAGCGCATGCGTGCACAGAACCAGCTTTTTTATAAACAGATGGGTGTGTGCGAATTTGATCGACTACTTTTTCGATATTATCTTGCGTGAGTAAAACGTGCTCAGGCAATTCTAGAGTTTCGAACTCATTCATGAAGTCACCAAACATGGTTCCCTGCCCACATCCTGATGTGACCGTTTTCTTTTCAGTTCTTTTGGCGATGGATTCTGTGGATACTTTGGTTTTCACGGCAACCGAATCCGTCTCCCAGTCCACTTGGATACTTTCTATATCTTCTAAATCATTAACTAATCGTTGGTTACGAATATACCCAAGGGTCAAAGCCTCTGGTGCGCCACCCAAAGTCATTAAAGTGAGTACTTCTTTTTTATCGATATAGATGGTTAGGGGTCGCTCGCCAGGAATTTCAATTTGATTGACTCGCCCTCTCTCATCGATAACGTCAATGATGTGCGTTAAGGGCAACGCCTGATTGCTAAGTTGTGGGCGATAGGTAGTCATGGACACATCATACAAGAAAGCCCTTTAGACATAGGACTAAAGGGCTTTTGGAATTTTAATTAGGTTACTTTTTTGGGGCTTCTGGTGCTTTTGGAGTCACGGCAGCAACCTCTGGTGGCTTTTTAGGAGCCGCATCCGCAGCAACTGGCGGCTTAAACTCGCCTGGATCAGCGCATTCTGGTGTTGTAACTACCTTATCTTTAACTGCGTATGCTCTTGCCACTTTGTTTTGAGCATTGCACAAGGCAAAGGCTGCTTTTTTATCCCCATAAGCTGCTTTAGCTTTCGCAAGTTCTGCAGCTTCTTTTGCCTCTGGTGTTAAGTCTGGCAACTTAGCCATCACACCACCAGACAGACAAGCGACTAACAAGCCACTTAGAGTTAAAAGTGTTATTTTTTTCATGTTGTTGTCCTTACTATTTTTTTGGCGATATTACTGATAGGGCCGTTTTCAGGCTCGCGTGAAGCTGGTAACTTGCCAGAATTAATATCGTCTAACCATATGCCATGATGCTGCCTTGCCCACGACTCATCGCAATAACCTGTTTTCATACCATCTAATGCACCTTCTGTGCCGATGGTTCCAATATAAATATGGCCCATCGCAAAAACTATGATCAAGATTGCGCTAATGACATGGATGATGTTTGCCACCTGCATGGTGCCGCGCCAATAACTGAGTCCCGGCACAATCATATCTAGTACCCAACCAGATCCAGCCACAATCAGTCCAATAATAGTCATTCCCAGCCAAAACCATAGCTTTTCTCCAGCATTGAATCTTGCTGCATCAACGTGTCCAAATATGCCGCCGCCAGACTTGAGCCAGGCGAGATCACCTTTTTGCGGTAGGTTATCTTTTACCATCATGACAAAAAATACCACTACACAAAGTGTAAATATAGGGCCCGTTATATTGTGTACATTTTTAAATATATACAAAATAATGCCATGCGCACTATGTCCGATAATCGGCATGATTACATGTTTACCAAATATGATAAATAAACCTGTTATCGCAAGTGCTACAAAGCTATATGCCATCGTCCAGTGCACAAGTCTTTCTAGTGCAGTAAAACGCTCAATTTTTCGTCCCGTAGGAGGCTGATCAAGTTTGATAGGGCCTTTAAGGAAATATAAGAATAAGATGCCAAATGCTGCAATCGTTACTAACCACCCACCAAAGACGGTAAGCACGCCATTGCGTATTAGGCGCCACTGTTGTCCTGACTTTTGTATCAGAACGCCAGCTTCCTGGTTTGGAAAGTTTACAGAGTGGGCTTGGTCAGAATTTACTGCTCTCCAAAACGGTGCATTATTACCGGGTTGAGATTGCTCTCTCTCGCGCTGGGCTGCTGCATCAGAGCCTTTTTCAACATCCATGATGTTGGCTGACTCAACTTTTGGTGCAGTAGTTTGAGCATGGACTGTGCCAAGCAGCAAACAAGCCATAGCCACCATCAAGCCCGCAAGTTGTTGTTTGATATGCATCATGCTTATCCTTTTTTAATCTTTATTCGACGCGTGTATATTCGTCTTGCCCTTTCGAGCGTGATTTTAATTGTGCTTCCCAACTTGTTTTATCGCCAGGCGTCCAATTTTTTTCAACAAACCCATTCTTTGCACCCATGTATGCTGGCACATCAACATTTTTCTTGACGTCAAGAAGCTGCGCTTTTTCAGAGCAAGCCATCAACGTCAGAGCAAGAAGTAATGTAGCAGCTAATCTCATGATTTTGCTCCTGCGGTTACTTCTTTCTTAGGAATACCATAAGCAGTTCCCCAACCAAATACATCTCCACCAGCAGCCTTACCATTGCTTTGACGATGTGTTACACGGTTTCTGAAAATATCAGCAACCACGTCACCATCACCTGCTAGTAATGCCTTTGTGGAACACATCTCTGCGCAAGCTGGTAATTTACCTTCTGCTAAACGATTACGTCCATATTTTTCGAATTCAGCTTCTGAGCCATGTTCTTCTGGACCACCTGCACAAAAAGTACATTTATCCATCTTGCCACGCATACCAAATGTACCTTGACTTGGGAACTGAGGCGCACCAAAAGGACAGGCATAGGAACAATAACCACATCCAATACATGTATCTTTGTTATGCAAGACAACACCTTCACCTGTCTTGTAAAAACAATCCACTGGACACACAGCCATACAAGGCGCATCTGAACAATGCATACAGGCTACTGAAATTGATTTTTCTGCACCAATTTCACCGTCGTTAACCGTCACAACACGACGACGATTTACACCCCAAGGAACTTCGTGTTCATTCTTACATGCAGTGACACAACCATTGCACTCAATGCAACGCTCTGAATCACAAATAAATTTCATTCTTGCCATGACTTTTTCCTCTAATCTTTATCTATGTTTAGGCGAATTTCACAATTTGACAAACTGTCGTCTTGCTTTCTTGCATCATCGTAACGCTGTCGTACCCATACGTTGTTGCAGTATTAACGGCTTCCCCACGAACGATAGGCGCTGCACCATCAGGGTATGCATCAAGAATGTCTTTACCTTGCCACCATCCAGAGAAGTGGAAAGGAATAAAGGCATGCTCTGCATCTACGCGATTCGTCACAAGTGCGCGTACTTTAATCTGCGCTCCTGTTGGACTCTTAACCCATACAAAATCGTTGTGCTTAATTCCGCGATCAGCTGCTGCCTTGGGATTAATTTCAACAAAGTTTTCTTGCTGTAACTCAGCCAACCATGGATTCGAGCGAGTTTCTTCACCACCACCTTCATATTCGACCAAACGCCCAGATGTCAAGATGATCGGGAATTTTTCGTAAATTTTATCGGCGATATTTTTATCTTGAAGCGTCTTATATAGAGTCGGTAAACGCCAGAAAGCTTTTTTATCTGCATGAGCTGGGTATTTAGCCGTTAAATCAGGGCGTGTACCAAACAAAGGTTCGCGATGCTTGGGCACAGGATCAGGGAAGTTCCAGACAACCGCACGTGCTTTGGCATTTCCAAATGGGTGACAGTTATGGACTTTAATCACTACCCTTTGAATTCCACCTGATAAATCTGTCTTCCAGTTCTTACCTTCAGCAGCCTTTTGTTCTGCTTCAGTTAAGTCAGACCACCAACCGAGTTTTTTGAGTAGTACATGGTCAAACTCAGGGTAACCGGTTTTGATATCTGCGTTTTTAGAATATGAGCCATCTTCAGCTAATAAATTAACACCGTCTTTTTCCACACCAAAGTTGGCACGGAAGTTTCCGCCACCTTCCATCACCGTTTTGCTGGTTTCATATAAGTTAGGTGAGCCTGGATGTTTAAGTTCTGCGGTACCCCAACAAGGCCAAGGTAAGCCGAAATAATCTCCAGTCGTGTCATACCCGGTTTCTTTATCAATACCACCTTTTGACTTTAGTGTCTTTGGATCAAAGAGGTGCATATTACGCATGTGCGCTTTTAAACGATCAGGGGTTTGACCTGTGTAACCAATCGTCCAGACTGAGCGATTAATCTCTGTCAAGATCGATTCAATTTGCGGCTCTTTCCATGTCTTACCTGCGAATTTGGAATCTAACATCTTGTAATTTTTTGATAACTCAGTTCCAAAACCAAGGCGGTCTGCAAAAGATTGCATCAATACATGGTCAGGAACCGACTCAAACAATGGGTCAATAACTTTTTCGCGCCATTGCAATGAACGGTTTGAGGCAGTACAAGATCCGGTTGTTTCAAATTGCGTAGACGCTGGTAATAAATATACTGCGCGATTAGCATTTGGCGTGGAATCATTAGACTTCATGGCTGCCATCGCTGCAGTAGCACTTGGATATGGGTCGACAACAACAAGTAACTCAAGCGCATCAAGCGCTTTTTTCATATCTGTACCACGTGTTTGAGAGTTTGGCGCGTGCCCCCAGAAGAAAAGACCCTTCACATTACTTGGCTGGTCAATAAGTTCATTTTTTTCAAGAACTGCATCTACCCAACGAGAGACTGTAGTACCTGATTTTTCCATCATGCCAGGGGAATATTGGGCTTTGATCCACTCGTAATCGACATCCCATACTTTAGCAAAGTGCTTCCAAGATCCGGCAGCAAGTCCATAGTAACCAGGTAACGAATCCGGGTTTGGTCCAACGTCAGTTGCACCTTGTACATTATCGTGACCACGGAAAATATTAGTTCCTCCGCCCGATTTACCCACATTTCCTAATGCCAACTGCACTAAACAGGACATGCGAACCATCGCATTACCGGTTGTATGTTGGGTTTGACCCATACACCAAACTAAAGTTGAAGGGCGATTCATCGCCATGGTTTGTGCTACTTGGAAGACTTCTTTTTCAGGAACTCCACATGCTTCTTCAACCGTTTTTGGATCCCACTTTTCTAGTGCTTCTTTTTTAATTTGGTCCATGCCATAAACACGAGACTTTAAGTAATCTTTATCTTCCCAACCATTTTTAAAGATGTGATACAAAACACCGTAAAGGAAGGCAATATCAGAGCCTGAACGAATCCGAACAAACTGATCAGACTTCGCTGCTGTTCTTGTATAACGCGGGTCAACCACGATGACCTTACAACCATTTTCTTTAGCGTGCAGCAAATGCAACATAGATACTGGGTGAGCTTCTGCGGCATTAGATCCGATATACAATGCTGCTTTAGCATTTTGCATATCGTTATAGCTATTGGTCATGGCGCCGTAACCCCAAGTATTAGCAACGCCAGCAACTGTTGTTGAGTGGCAAATACGCGCTTGGTGATCCGTATTGTTCGTTCCAAAGAAAGATACAAATTTACGAAGTAGGTAAGCTTGTTCATTATTGTGCTTAGAAGAGCCAATAAAAAATAATGAATCAGGTCCTGAATCAGTTTTCAACTGCTTCATTTTTGCACTGATTTCTTCTAATGCCGTGTCCCATGAAATGCGCTTATATTTACCATCGACTAATTTCATCGGGTATTTCAAACGATGCTCGCCATGTCCATGCTCACGAAGCGCGGCACCTTTGGCGCAATGAGCACCTAAGTTAATCGGCGAATCAAAAACAGCCTCTTGTCTGACCCAAACGCCATTCTCAACCACTGCGTCAGCTGCGCAACCTACAGAGCAATGCGTACAGACTGTGCGTTTAACTACGATGCCCTTTTCTCCGCCAGCATTTGGCTTTGAACCCATCGCATCCGCTTTTTTAACGAGCGTGAGCTGCGATCCAGCAATTCCAACACCAACTCCAAGACCGGATCTCTTTAAGAAAGAACGACGATCCATCGTTGGAATGATATTTTCAAGGCCTCTAGATAAATGCCCAATGAGATGTTGGGAGGATTGTGTACGATTGTTCGATTTACGGGTCAGGTTCATATCCGATTTTCCTTAGAATGCAAGTCTTAAACTAATGTAGTTTTGTAATACTTTTTGATGTGCTCAGTGAGCTGATAACCCTTTTTCTCAGGAGAAACGACTTCCTCAATCTGAGCAACAGTTTTTTTCACAACTGAAGTTTTTGACAAAACAACTGCAGTACCTGCAAGAGCTGCTGCTCCTGCAAAAAAATGTCTGCGTTGTAGGGGTTTAGCAATTGGTTTAGACATATCTGTAGACCTTACAAGTTATTGAATTTATAACAAATTTATAGATATTCATACTATATTGGCTTGATTTTAATACAAAAAATGCCAGTGTGGATAAGTGCTTACCCTAAAGCATGTCAAATGCTTGCCCTTCAATCTCAAAAAAGGTTCCTGCTAATGCACCAACAAGACTGTAATGCTTCAGAGATGGGTGGTTTTGTAATGTTTCAAATAACTCACCGGACCAGGAGCGAATATGTTGATTAAAAAAGACTTTTTGTTGGGTTAGGTTACAAATACTTAAATCTTCACCAGCAATCAGGTATCGCATGACTTCACACAAGCATGCGATATGGTCTTCGGTTTCTGTAATTTCCTCAGATGCTTGTAAACCTATTTTTTGCAGTGCGTCACGTAAAGCTACAAGTGGTTTTTCATTTAAAAAACCAGTCAAGTAATATGACCCGTAGAGAAAAATCTCCTGTTTTCCAACTCCAATAAAGGCATTTTCGTATTCATCTTGCCAATCTTCGGCGCGAGAATCTTTTGCCATCTGTACTAAATCCTGCCAAGGACCATGCAAGATGGATGACTCATCTTGTTCACCTAGCTCGATATCTTGTCCAAATTGTGCTATTTTTTCTAGGAGCTCTGTTGAGGGTCCCTCATAAAAAAGCAGGGCTAACAATCCGTATAAATCAGCTCTAGCCAAATCTTCCGGGGAGAGATTGGTGTCTAACTCGAGGGTTGATGCTTGTTTATTTTCTGCCATGCTTTTGTCTCATTCCTGTTTTTTATTGCATCATGTCGATGACGCGACAATCACTACACATTTTGAGACGCTTTTGCGCATCTCCTGCAAATGCGGCATGTGATCCTATTTTTGCCAACATGGTTTGCATCATTTTTTCAGTCGCAAATGGCTTGGCACATTTGATGCAATGAAATGGTTTGGTTTCATTAAGTGTGACTCTAGTTTTTCGTTGCGAAATCGCTTTTAATCGCGGCTGTAAGGTGATCGCATTTTCAGGACATGTCGTTTGACATAAACCACATTGAACACAGTTCTTTTCGATAAATCCTAATTGAGGAATTTCTAGGTGGTCTAATAATGCACCCTCTGGACATGCGCTCACACAAGACATACATAGAGTACAGGTGTCTTGATTGACCTCAACACCTCCAATCAAAGATGCCGCACCCAGCGGTATAGATTCTGTCTCAGCCAGTGGGAGTGGGGCATGCTCTAAAAGATGCCCTAGTGCCATTTCTAGAGTTTCACGTTTCTCTTTGGCTAGACCAAAGCTTGCCTTTGGCATCAATTCTTGATGCGCTACTATATTTTGTAGCGCTTGATCAAGATATAAAAGATCTGCATGTTGTTGGTGATTGCGTGCGCCACTCATTTCGAGCAACTGTATTCTGGAAGAGTATCCTAGGCTCACTAAAATCTCGGTAACAATATTAATTTGATCTTTTAACATCGTCAAATATTGAGGTGCTTCTTCACCACTGGCCAATATAACAATTTCACCAATACCGTGCGTTAGCATACCTAGCCATAAATCAATGCCAGTTGATGCCACATGGTGGATTGAAAATGGAATCACATGCGCTGGGATTCCACTAAAGGATTGTGGCTGGACTCTTGCTAAGCGACCTACGGCATTAATCCACTGATCACCACCTTCACTTCCGGAATGAAATAATACTGTCGGTGCTATCCCTGCAGTATGCGTTTTTGTGAAGTTATCGACTAAGGTTTTCATCTTGAGTCCTAAATACGGGACCGTTGGATTGACGTATGTCATTGCTCCTGAGGGACAAGCGGTTGCGCAAGCACCACAACCCATACATAAATGCGGATTGACACTCACCCGCCCTTTACCGGCCTCAAATACAGAACTAATGGCTTGCGTTGAGCAAATATCGATGCAAGCAGAACAGCCCACCTGGCCATTTCTGCCATGCGCACAAATTTTTTCTTGATAAGCAAAAAATCTTGGCTTTTCAAACTCACCAACGGAGTTCATGATTTTAGGTATCACCAAAGCTTGTTGTACAGCATCTGAACCTGGCCAAAAATAACCTTTGGGTGGTTCTGCCATTTTCAAAATTGGCTCTTCTTGCAGATCTAATATGATGTCGAACTCTTCTTCTACAAATGGTTGGCTTGGTTGAAATTGAATTGCACCAATCGCCCCACACACTTTTTCACAATCTCGGTGAGATTGGCAGGATGACATATCAATTTGAAAGCTCAGATCAATTGCATTTTCAGGACACGCTTCTACACAAGCCCCACACCTTGTACACAAATCCAACTGAATAGGATTTGATGCTTGCCATTTCACTTTATATTGACCCAAATAACCTGATATGCCTTGCACATTTGCATTGACAATCAGGTATTGTTTTTGAGCGGGTAGTGGCTCCCTATCACTTACGATGACAGTCACTGCAAGGTCTTGATGCATCAATTGCGCCAAGGAAAAGGCTTGTTTACCTGGGCCAATAATGCACAGGCGCCCGCGCGTACTGTCATAGCTAACCATGGGCAAGGGGTCTGGCAATGGCATTTTCGCGAGGGCTAAGATGCTCGCAATTTTGGCTTGCGCCTCTTTATTATTTTTACCCCAACCACCTGTTTCACGAATATTAACAAACCGAATTGGTGCAAGTGCGGGCTTTTCTGCCTGAGTGCTAATGGCATTAAATAATTCGCGCTCTTGTGTACAAGCAACAATAATCTCTTCACCCTTTTCTACATTTCGAATAAATTCACCAATGTCTTGACGGCAAAGTCCGTCGTAAATTTTTTCATGTCCTTCTACGTGCTTTTTAAAAAAGGCATCGTCTAGTGGCATCGAGTGGTTGCAGTTACAGACTAGGGTTCGGGTCATCTGTATTTCCTTTAGTCATTTTTATTTCTTGGGTATGGTCGATTTGAACTGGCTCTATAGTGTCTTGGCTTTTTTCAAGGACATCTTCTTTGGTTATCTGCTCTTGTAATTCAACCGGTTGTAGTACTTCATCTTTTACCTCTTCAACTTTTTTGAAGAGGCCTAGCATGGAAGATTGCACCATTTTTTCTAACATACCCGGTGGCAATGGATCTTCTTTAGAGTAATCCCCAATATAAATATCTAAGCCATCCATGATGTTGTAGTGTGGATCAGAGAAAAGTTTTTTCATGGCAGCGTGATGAACGTCATCACTTACTTCTGTCTGCACAAATTGTGAGAAATCGGAATCTTTAGTAAGTTGTACTACATCTTCTAACGTGGGCCCAAGGGGTAGTTCTTCTTTTGCTTCTTCCATAACCGGATTAGCTTCAACGGATGGGATGGATACTTCATTTACCTGAATTTCAACGACTGGCTTTGGTTGCGCAGGGCTGACCGGCGTTTGACTTTGCTTGAGTTCTGACCAGCGCTTGAAAAAACTACTCATGCCCAGCCCCTTTTTTATCTTGTCCTCGGTCTGCACCCTTAAATGACTCTGGTCGATGGCGCTTTTTAACTTCAGGTCGATAATTTTCTGCTACAAACTGTTGTAGTGATTCCAAAATCAAAGGGTCAATTGATAATTGGTCTACTTGCTCACCACCATCTAATAATCGTGCCGCCTCGTTATAACTCAACATAACACGATGCGGCACAGCAATGTGCTGCCCCGAAAGCGCGGCAACTTCTTCTAATCGCCACATCACAAACCAACAAGGCGCTTCACTGCTGATATTTAAGAAGTATCCTTCCGCTTCATCAGCAAAGATGTCTAAATAAAACCCTGTAAAAAGCCAACGTTGTCCATGTTCAGAATTACCTAATACATACGCTTTTATTTCTTCGACATGAAAAGATTCTTGTATCGATACTGCCGCATGTTGACCAAGATCGACACTCACCTCATCTAGTACCCATCGATGCGTAATCCATGGATTATCAATGGGTTCATGTCGCATCACGACAGCAAGCGCAATTCCCATTAGGTGTTTTGTATAACAATGTTAGGAAACTTATTACTCATATCTTTAGACATATTGGCTATTTGAATAGCTACCTGTCTTGCAATTGCTTTGTAACTGGCACTTATTGCACTGTCTGGTTCAGCTACCACGGGCGGACGACCTGCATCTGACTGCTCTCGTATTGATAAATTGAGCGGTAAACTTCCCAAAAATGGCACCTGATAGTCTTTACACATTTTTTCGCCACCACCTGTACCAAAGATATGTTCCGTATGGCCACAGCTAGGGCATACGTATGTACTCATATTTTCCACAATCCCTAGAATCGGTATGCCCACCTTCTCAAACATTTTTAATCCCTTGCGAGCATCTAAAAGAGCAATATCTTGGGGTGTTGTGACAATCACCGCGCCAGTAACTGGTACTTTTTGCGAAAGTGTTAATTGAATATCACCTGTTCCTGGAGGCATATCTACAATTAAATAATCTAATTGTTGCCAATTGGTTTGTCGAAGGAGTTGCTCTAATGCAGAAGTAACCATTGGGCCTCGCCAAACCATGGGACTGTCTTCTTCAATGAGAAAACCAATCGAACTTACTTGCAAGCCATGCCCTTGCATCGGCTCTATAGAGTTTTCGGCATAAGAGTCTGGACGACCTGATATTCCCAACATCATGGGCATACTTGGGCCATAAATGTCCGCATCCAAGATACCAACTCTGGCACCTTCAGCAGATAAGGCTAAGGCGAGATTAACTGCTGTGGTTGATTTACCGACGCCACCTTTACCGCTGGCAATAGCAATAATATTTTTAACTTCTGGTAATAACTTCACGCCTCGCTGTACTGAATGGGAGACAATCTCCATGCTGATATTGATGCTGACGTTTTTTACACCAGCAATCTCTCGTACAGCTTGAATGCAAGCCTTGCGAATTAAATCAAACTGGCTTTTAGATGGATAGCCTAGAACAACATCAAACATCACCTCATCACCATCTACCCGTAAATTTTTAATGGCTTTTGAACTTGCCAAATCCTTACCTGTATTAGGGTCAATTACCCCCTTCAAAACTTCCATCACTTGATCGTTGGAAAGCTGCAAAATTTTCTCCTTAAAAAATACGATTTATTACTAAATTACCCATTACTTTAATGGGATACTAAAATTGAGGTATGAAATTACATCATAAAAGAATTTTAGTCACTTCTGCTCTTCCGTATGCCAATGGTCAAATTCATATTGGGCATATGGTTGAATATATCCAAACTGATATTTGGGTGCGCTTTCAACGCATGCAAAATCATGAAATTTATTACGTTGGTGCTGATGATACGCATGGAACGCCAATTATGCTTCGCGCCCAAGCGGAAAATATTACCCCTCAAGAGCTCATCGATCGAGTATGGCATGAACATAAGAAAGATTTTGATGATTTTTTCATCTCTTTTGATCATTATGGTTCAACGAACGCCCCTGAAAACAAAATTCTCTCTGAGGAAATCTATAAAAGCCTGAGAAGTGCTGATTTGATTGAAAAAAAATCAATTGAGCAAGCCTATGACCCTGTCAAAGGTATGTTTTTACCGGATCGCTTCATTAAAGGGGAATGCCCTAAATGCCATGCAAAAGATCAATACGGGGATTCCTGTGAAAAGTGTGGCTCGACCTATGCACCAACTGATTTATTAAACCCCTATTCTGTTGTAAGTGGCGCTACCCCGATTAAAAAATCCTCCGAGCACTATTTTTTCAAACTTTCAGATCCGCGCTGTGAGGCTTTTTTACGTGACTGGACGCAGGTGAAAACACCGCTTCAGGTAGAAGCTCGGAACAAAATGAAGGAATGGGTCGGTGAGAGTGGTGAAAGTAAGCTCAGTAACTGGGATATTTCCAGAGACGACCCCTACTTTGGATTTGAGATCCCTGATGCTCCTGGTAAGTATTTTTATGTTTGGCTCGATGCCCCTATTGGTTATTTAGCTAGCTTCCAAGCCTTATGTCAGCGTTTAAACCTCAACTTTTCAGAGTGGGTAAGTCCTGACTCTCCTACAGAGATGTACCACTTTATCGGTAAGGATATTTTGTATTTCCATACCCTTTTCTGGCCCGCAACTCTGCATTTCTCAAATTACCGAACACCAACCAATGTTTTTGCCCATGGCTTTTTGACGGTTGATGGTGAAAAAATGAGTAAATCTCGAGGAACTTTTATTACTGCAAGCAGCTTTATTGCCTCAGGATTAAATCCTGAATGGCTCCGTTATTATTTCGCAGCAAAACTCAATGCGTCTTTAGAGGATTTAGATCTCAATCTTCAGGACTTTATTGCTCGAGTCAATAGTGATTTATTAGGTAAATATATCAACATTGCAAGTCGTAGTTCGGGCTTTTTAGTAAAGCGTTTTGCTGGTGTCATTGCCCCTGCAGCTCTCAATCACCCTCTCATCGCTACTTTAAAGGCTGCTAGTCCTGAGATTGCTGCTCTTTATGAACAGCGGGAATTTGGCAAAGCGCAACGTTCCATTATGGAGCTAGCAGATCAAGTCAATATTTATGTAGATACCAATAAACCATGGGAAATTGCCAAAAAGCTGAGCACTGATCCTGATGCACATACCGCGCAGCGCTTACAAGATGTTTGTAGTATTACCCTTGAAGCCTTCCGGATACTAAGTATCTATCTCAAGCCGGTATTGCCTGAACTGGCTAAACAAGTCGAGTCATTTTTAAATATTCCGCCACTTGAGTGGTCAAGCGTTGATGTGAGCTTAACGCAAGACAATGTGATTCAACCCTATAAACACCTGATGAGTAGGGTCGATCCTCAATTAATCGACGCTTTAATCGAGGCAAATAAGTCTACCGCTCCAGCAACAAGTTAAAATACATCAAAATTCATGAATAATGCATAAAATACAGTTAAATACTTCATTGAACCTTTAGCAAAGAATCTATATATGGCGCACTATCAATCTAAAATAACCTTGTTTTTGAATGATCTCAAAAGCCAAAATCCTGAAATAGAAAAAGGCCAACTCGAGGGTCGTGCTCTGCTATGGGATAAAAAACCGATTAGTCTTGATGAACAAAAGCGAAATAAACTTGCAAGAATTCGACAAAAACCTTACGTCTACTCCAATGATTGATTCCACGCCATCCCTCATGGATGGCATGTCAGCATCGTTCGCCAAACTCTATGGTGAACCATTGTTTCAGTTACCTACAGACCTTTATATTCCTCCTGATGCGCTTGAGGTTTTTCTGGAGGCTTTTGAAGGCCCGCTAGATTTATTGCTGTATCTGATTCGGAAACAAAATTTCAATGTGCTCGATATTCCAATGGCACAAGTAACGCAACAATATTTGAGTTATGTTGAACAAATTCGTCACCATAATTTAGAACTTGCCGCAGAATATTTACTCATGGCCGCTATGCTCATTGAAATTAAATCTCGCATGCTTTTGCCAATGAAAAAAGCGGATAGTGATGAAGAGGTTGAAGATCCTCGTGCAGAATTGGTACGTCGTTTACTTGAATACGAAAAAATGAAACTTGCCGCGCAAGAACTCGACAGAATTCCTCAAATGGGGAGAGACTTCTTTCGTGCGCAAGGATTTATCGACCATACCGTCGCCCTTGTTCCCCCGCATGTGGATTTGGTTGACCTCCAAATTGCTTGGAGGGATTTATTGGCGCGAGCCAAGTTAACTCAACATCACACGATTACCAGAGAAGCTTTATCTGTCCGTGACTTTATGACGCGTATTCTGCGTCGTTTACAAAATCATAAATTTATTGAATTTAAAGAACTTTTTGAGGATGCCATTGAATCTGGTCAAGGTATTCCGATATTAGTGGTGAACTTTATCGCCTTATTAGAGCTTTCTCGTGAAGCTTTAGTAGAGATCACCCAAGCGGAAGCCTACGCTCCTATTTATGTGAGGTTGTCCTTTACCCCCCAAGCATGAAAATTATCTCCAATATTCATGATTTAAGAAATCATCTTCGCGGTCAAAACCGTGCTTCTTTTGTGCCTACGATGGGCAACCTTCACGAAGGTCACTTGTCGCTGATGAGAATTGCCCGCCTGCATGGTGATCCTGTTGTTGCAAGTATTTTTGTGAATCGTTTGCAATTTGGTCCGAGCGAAGATTTTGATAAGTACCCGAGAACTTTTGAGCAAGATGCCGAAAAACTCGAGAAGGAAGGTGTTTATATTTTATTTGCTCCTACCGAACAAAATCTTTATCCCGAACCGCAAGACTACCGTGTTGATCCACCAAAAGATTTGGGGGATATTCTTGAAGGGGAATTTAGACCAGGTTTCTTTAAAGGGGTTTGCACTGTCGTTCTTAAGTTGTTTTCGTGTGTACAACCTAATGCCGCTGTTTTTGGTAAAAAAGATTATCAACAACTCATGATCATTCGTCGCATGGCGCATCAATTTGCTCTTCCTGTCGAAATCATTGGTGCTGAAACGATTCGCGCTGAGGATGGCCTCGCTCTTTCTTCACGCAATGGCTATCTCAGTCAAGACGAACGCCTTGAAGCTCCGCAACTCTTCAATGCTTTACAAGAGGTAAAAGAAGTATTAAACCAATCTTCACTTAACCATGGCCTGATCCAAGAAATTGAAATGACGGCTAAAAATAAGCTCTTGCAAAGAGGTTGGGAACCGGATTATCTATCTGTTCGACTGCGTCAAAACCTTCTCTTGCCAAGCGCTGAACAATTAGCAAGTCAGCAAGAACTTGTTGTTTTAGCTGCTGCGAAATTAGGTAAAACGCGATTGATTGATAACCTAGAGATTTGAGTTTCTGAATTATGATTGCTTTTGAATTCAACTTCTCATGAAAAATATATTTATCAGAAGTGTCAACTAAACCCTCCCCTTAAGACGTTATTAGCTCATGTAGTAATCCCTTTCTGGAGAAGAATCATGAGAAAAATCATTATTAGTATTGCTAGCCTACTTGCTCTAAGTACAAGTTCACTTAGTTTTGCTTGGGGTCATGGTGGGGGTTGGAATCATCAACATGGCTTTAATCCTGCGCCTTATTTTATTGCTGGAGCAGTCATTGGAGCGACGGGTGCCATAGCCTATAACTCGATGCCTGGCCCTTACTACGCACCGCCAAGAACTTATTACGAACAACCAAGGCCTTACTATGGACCCCAACCATACATGGTTCAACCACAGGTAATCATGCAACCCCCTGTGGTAATGCCGCCTCAGCCTTATCCGTATCGTCCTTATTATTGATAAATAGAGTTAAAAAAACCGCCTTTCGGCGGTTATTTTTTTGCTCATATTTTATAAATCAAATTTGTACTTCAAGGTTGCGAAGAAAGTTCTTGGTGGTGCAGGTTGGTAATTGTATGGTCCGTAAGGCGCTCCATAAGATACTTGGTTATTGCCATAAACAGCATACTGGGTGTTGGATACATTTCGAATTGTGAAGCGCGCTTCCAAAGAACGCCAGCGATACTCAGCATAAACATCTCCAAAGGCGTATGAAGACATTTTGTTATAAGCGTTTTGCTGGTCTCCATCGTAATACTGCGAACCAACATAATTAATAACTCCACCTAAAGCAAATTGATCATCCAGTTGATATCTTGCACGTAAGTTCAAAACCAGTTGCGGCACGAAACTCACTAGGTAACCATTATTTGCACCATCGGTATAAACTGCCCTCTGATATCTTGCCCCAAAGCCAAGATTAAAACGCGAACTAAGTGGAGATAAGGTATTAAAGTTCACACCAACTCTACGAATATCTGCATCATTAATATTATTTCCGGAATTAGGGTCATATCGGATTTCGTCACGTGAATTCGTATTAAATATATTCAAATTAATTTTCGATGACGCATAGCTAAAGTCTCCACCCGCTTCATAGGTTTTGTTTATTTGTGGACGTAATACAACCCCATTAAAGAAGGGCGCATAGGTTATGGGGTCATATCCATAATATTCATCCGTATTAGCAAAACGGTAAGATTGATTGAATTTTGCATAAATACGCTGTCCAGTTGCATAGCGATAATTAATTCCAAAATCATAGGCATTCGCAGCAAAACTGGATAAATAACTTCCATCTGGAAACCCAAACTTATCATTTGATGAATTTAAAGATACGTCTTGTATTTGACGCCGAACTCCTCCAACCAATTCAAATTGTTCATTAATATTGAAGTTATGCAAAAAATAAAGTGAACGATTCTTCAAATTGACATGCGACATTGGTAGGGGCGTTGATGTGGGATATGAATTACCAGCATCGGATTGATTAAAGTCAAAACCAAGAACGGAGGTTCCAAAGCGCTCCCAATTTGCCTTTAATCGTGGAGTCAAATCAAATTGTCTTTTATCTTGTAAAGAAGTATTTTTGTTATATGTATCGTAGGCCAAACTATACGCATTCGCGACTGAAATACTCGAAGTGTTACCGTACGCAGCCTCCATTTCAAATAAGAAATTTTGTGCAATGCTTTTAGTTATTCCAGTCCTTGCCGAACTACCGTCCTGCACAATTCCATTACCTTTTTGATAAGGGTCTATAAGATATGGGTTACCCTTACCAACTTCTGCATTTAAAATCGCGTAGGGATAACTGGCTTGCGCATGGTATGCAGATGCTTCAATAAATACAGCATCATTTCCTCCCAAATGCTGGGTCAATCGTCCCTTAAATGAATTTGATAAAGCGTCTGAGTTTTCTCGCCAACCATTCGTTTTTGAGGTATTTGCAGAAATAAGAACACTCGTATTATCCTGACGAGTTCTAATACTGGCGTCCCCGATGATGGTCCCAAAACTACCATATGTTAAGGATGCTTGGCTTGATTGCTTTCCACCCTCTTTAGTGATTATATTAATCACTCCTCCAGTTGCATTGTTTCCGTATTGAACACTGGCTCCCCCATTGGTGATTTCAATACGCTCTATGGCACTAACAGGTACAGAATTTAATGGGGCACTTGTTGAATCAATAGGATTAATTCTGACCCCATCCACTAACACTAGCGTATTACTAGAAGCATTTACCCCATATCCACCCAAATCCGGCGTTGCACCAATTCCTAATAAACCACCGGTTTGGTTGCTCATTGGAACATTGCCAACTTGTTGCAATATTTCCGCAAGATTCGTTGATGAGGATTGCTGAATTTGCTCTTTGGTTATTACTTGAATATTGGTAGGAATGCGATCAATGTTTTCTTCAAAGCGCGATCCAGATACGACAATGGTTTCTTGATTTGATTGAGCAACAACTTGTTGTGTTACTAATAAGGTGCTACCAAGTACTAAAGTACAGGCGTGTTGAATCATTTGCTGCTGATATGGCAATTTTTTGTAATATTTCATGTTTGATTCCAAATAAATGCATTCTCTGACCTGTTCCCCGACAGATACTGGAATTTAATTACCTTGTCACTAACCCCGTAACAATGCAACACTTGTAGGCCGGTATCCGGGCTGACATTCACTCAAACCGCCTTCCCAGCAAAAAAGCCAGTGGCAAAATGGTTGAGTCGCTAAAACCTCTTAGCAGAATGCTTACCGTTGCGGGGGCAGCTCAGGTGGTTCTTGTTTTTTATGCAAAAATTCCTGATTCCCGTTTAACTACGACTTTAGAATCAAATCGTGAGCACCTTACATCACGAATTATATACAATATAGCTATGAATCAATTAAATAATGATTTTGAGTCAGTTAACCCACCTTCTCTTTTAGAGAGATTGGACGCTCTTACGATAAAATTAGAATCACTTCAACAGAAAATTAATCTCTTGGTTCAAGAAAAAACATTTATGGAAAATAAGATTTCTGATGCCCAAGGTAGAATCCAAAAAATCTTGAACAAGCTTCCCCAAGCAAACGACACTCGTCAACTGACTTTGCTTGATAACGCCTCTGAGGCTCCTCATGAGTGATACAAAGTCTATTCGGGTTGATGTTGAACTTGCGGGTCAAAAAATGGCCTTTATGACTTCTTTTGAGAATGAAGACAAACTCAAGATTGCCGCAAGAGCCGTGAATGACCAAATTGCACAAATTACTTCTGGCCCGAATAAAAGTATCGAACGTGCCGCCCTGATGACGGCGGTGAGCTATGCCGCTCAAATTCAGGATTTAAAAGAACAAGTTAAAGTGAGTAATGAGCCTGGAATTTCGGGTGCTGTCATTACCGAACTGAGTAATAAATTAAACGCGATTGAAAAACAAGTCGATATTGCGTTAGACTGTCTATCCCTGCCTGGTTCGCCAAGGTCAATAGTTCCTTGAACCGATGCTAACGCATAAGGCGCTAAATATCTATAGTGGGCGAGCGCACCTTGTTTTTATAGAGTATGACTTCTGGTCATATTCTCCCTGGAAATACTGATGTGCCCAAAGCTATTGTGTCGCGCCACCTTGAACTCTCTGGGTTCAGGATGACGACCTAGCGGCCATGGCGGGGACCCCTTTTTTTGAAAGTTAATTTTTGAGCTTTTTGCAAATCGCTTTACTGCTGTGTTTGGGCTCCGTTACCGGTCTAGTTGCTGGCCTTCTTGGTATCGGCGGGGGAATGATCATGGTGCCATTTCTAACCATTCTCTTTATTTCTTTCGATTTCCCTGCTGAGCATGTTCTTCACATGGCGATTGCAACTTCTATGTCCACGATTTTATTTACGTCAATTTCGTCAGTTCGTGCGCAACAAAAAAAGAAAATGATTCGCTGGGATATTGTTATCGCTTTGGCTCCTGGCATTATTTTCGGCGGAATTATCGGCGGCGGAAAAATCTTCGCCCTACTTAAAGGCCCTTGGTTAACCGTCTTTTTTGCAAGCTTCCAATATTTTTCTGCATATCAAATGCTTGTCAATAAAAAGCCGAAAGCAAGTCGTACACTTCCAGGAAAAGCAGGTCTTTTTGGCACTGGTAGCTTAATTGGATCAGTCTCTAGTCTTGTTGGGGCTGGTGGCGCTTTTATTTCTGTGCCTTTTATGTCTTGGTGCAATGTGCCCATCCATAACGCCCTTGCAACTTCTTCGGCTTTAGGCTTTCCAATAGCGCTGGCAAGTGCTATTGGCTATATGATCAGTGGTTTAGACGTGGAACATCTACCTACACATTCTTTGGGATATATTTACTTACCTGCGCTGCTGTGTATTTCCATCATGAGCATGATGACCGCGTCTATCGGTGTTCGGATAGCTCATCAACTAAACACAACACAACTGCGCAGAATGTTTGCAGTAGTCCTGATTTGCATTGCGACTTATATGCTTTGCAAAAATGTTTTCCAAATTATTTAAATAACTTAAATAATTCCTGTCGAATGCAACTGCGCAATTTCTGCTTCGGATTTGTGAAGTACTTTTTCTAAAATCTCTTGTGTATGTTGACCAAGTGCAGGTGGTGGGACTTCATAGGTAATCGGTGTTGCCGAAAACTTCATTGGACTTCCAACTAAGGTTACTTTTCCAGCTGTTGCATGGGCCAATTCAATTTGCATTCCTCTAGCAAGTACTTGAGGCTCCTCAAACACTTCGGCAATCGTATTAATTGGGCCATTTGCAACACCTGCATCGTCTAACAAACCAACCCACTCCTTCGTTGTCTTCTTATTAAAGATCGCCGCTAAGAGTTGTGTAATCTCTGCTCGATTACTAACGCGCTGACCATTGGTCGAGAATTTTGGATCCTGCGCTAAGTGTTGGCATTGCGCTACTTCACAAAATTTATTAAAGAGGTTGTCATTGCCACAAGCCAAAATAATCGCCCCATCTGCTGTCTTAAAGGATTGATATGGAACAATATTGGGATGGGCGTTCCCAATCATCTCAGGGGATTTCCCTGTGGAAAAATAATTCATCGCTTGATTCGAAAGCAGGGCTACACAAGAGTCTAATAACGCAACATCAATCCATTGCCCTTGACCACTTACTGCACGGTGTGCAATCGCCGCACAGATCGCTACTGTTGCATACATGCCAGTGGTCATATCAATAATTGGTACGCCTACTCGTTGCGGGCCGCCACCAGGCAAGTCATTACTCTCGCCAGTTACGCTCATGAGTCCCCCCATCCCTTGCGCCATGAAGTCATAGCCAGGTCGTTCTTTATAAGGACCGGTTTGTCCAAAGCCAGTCACCGAACAATAAATAATGCCAGGGTTAATTGCTTTAATGTCCTCATATCCAAGGCCATAGCGAGCTAAATCACCGACTTTATAGTTTTCTACAATCACATCTACTTCTTTAGCTAACTCTTTGACGAGTTGCTGTCCTTGCGGGCTTGAGATATTAATCGTGATTGATTTTTTTCCACGGTTAGCCGCACAGTAATAAGCAGACTCTTTAGTCACATTACCTTGTTCATCATTTAAAAAAGGTGGGGCAAATGCTCTTGAATCATCCCCTTTTTCAGGTCGCTCAACCTTAATCACTTGCGCCCCTAGGTCGGCAAGATTTTGTGCGGCCCAAGGACCTGCTAGAACTCTAGATAAATCTAGTACCTTAATATGCGATAGGGGACCTGACATAATTTCCTCTTAAATATTTGAATAATGAATATGATGGGACTCTCTCAAAAGGGAGGTCTTTAATCGCTGGAACAGCGTCTCAAAACGAGTGTGTTCCAGCAATACCTGAATTAATCTAATTTAGCACCAGACGCTTTCACAACAACAGCCCAACGTTTGATGTCTGCTGATACAAATTTACCAAAGGTATCACCAACCATATTCGGTGTTTCGGAGCCGTTGTTCATCCAAATTTCCATTAACTCTGGGGAGTTCATCGCTTTAGTAACTTCCGCTTCCATTTTGTCTACGACATCTTGTGGCGTACCTTTTGGCGCCCATAATCCGTACCATGTACTAACAACGTATCCAGGGACTCCAGCCTCTTTGGCAGTAGGTACATTCGGGAAAGCTGGTACACGCTTATCAGCGGCAACTGCCAAAGCTTTAATTTTTCCACTTTTTATATGCTGTGATGATGATCCTAGCCCGTCAAACATAATATCCACTTGACCTGCAATTAAATCTGCTAAAGCTGGACCTGCACCACGATAAGGAATGTGAGTGATAAAGGTTTTCGTTTGCATCTTAAATAGCTCACCGGCTAAATGGTGTGAACTTCCGTTACCGGCACTTCCGTAGTTATATTTACCAGGATTTTGCTTGAGTAAATCAATCATTCCTTTTAAATCATTTGCTTGCACCTTTGGATTGATAACAATCACTTGCGGTGGGGAAGCAACTAACATCATCGGAATAAAACTTTTTTCAATGTCATAGTCTAGTTTTGGATAAATGGAAGGTGCAATTGCATGGTGCGCTGCTCCCATAAAAAATGTATATCCATCAGGAGCCGCTTTAGCGGCAATACTTGCACCTAAGGTGCCGCCAGCACCACCACGGTTATCAATAATGATTTGTTTACCGAGATTTTTGGTTAATTGCGCGGATAAGGGTCTTGCAAATGCATCAGTTCCTCCACCTGCAGGAAACGGCACAATAATCGTAATAGGCTTTGATGGCCAATTATCAGCCATTGATGTCATAACAAAACAACTCAATAATGTGTATATCAGTTGCTGAAAAACGCTTTTTGTTTTTTGATGAAGTTTCAAAATCATCTCCTTTTTATACTTTTATAGAATTTTAGATACTAATCTCGAGTAAATGACCTCGCCATTCACAAAACGTTCATGATTATCCTCTATTTTGTCTAAATCATACAAGTAATTTACCATCAGGCTGGCGGATTGACGTAATCCCTTTTTCGATAGGTCTCCCCCCCAATTAATTCGATATAACTGGGCTCCATTACCAAGGTGGAATTTGGCTACTGCATTTCCGCCTTTTCTAACAGAAAATTTCGCTAAATAAATACCGCATAATCCAATCAAAGCATTTTTTTCTTCTTCAGAGGTGGTGTCTGGATGCCAGCCATTCGACAATCTTTCCGGCCAAGACTGTTTCTTTAAATTAATCACGTCAAGATACGTAGCCACTTTTTCAATAACACCTTTTTCAGTAAAGGATTCTCCTAATTGCGCCCCACCAATCACCCAATCCATAAACCCTGGAATTGGAGATAAAGTGACAAATGTTTTTAACGAAGGAAACTCGTTTTTTAAGTATGTCGCGACGCGCTTAATTAAAAAATTACCGAGTGATACTCCTTTTAGACCAGGCTCACAGTTACTAATAGAGTAAAAGATAGCCGCTTTAAATTGCGAGGAATCTACCGTATCAGATTTTTTATTGACGAGTGGACCAATGGCTGAAGAAATTTCGGGAACAAGCGCCACCTCAACAAAAATTAATGGCTCATCAGGTAATTGCGGATGAAAAAAAGCAAAGCAACGACGATCAGGCTGTAGTCTTCTGCGTAAATCATCCCACCCATCAATTTCATGCACCGCTTCATGCTGAATAATTTTTTCTAAAATATGCGCAGGTGATCGCCAATCAACTCTGTGCATTTTTAAAAATCCAGGATTAAACCAAGAGACAAATAAATGATGTAAGTCATAGTCAAGCGGCTTTAGGTCAGGCTGCTTATCTAAAATTTTGATTAAATGGCGGCGCATCGCAACAATTTCTTTTGTCCCACCATCTACACGATTAATGCGTCGTAATAATTCTTGTCGCGGGGGATCAGTCACTTTCGTTAACTGCATCAGGTTCTTTCCCGATGGGTCCTGCGCATAGTCTTGCGCAACCTTTAAAACAGTATTTGGGTCAGGGTTAAATTTCGTTGCCAATGCGTGATAAAAGCTCACTTTTTGTTCTTCATTAAGTAAGCGATACTGACTTAAGATGTCATTGGCCATGCTTGTCGAGTTGGCTTCACCGCGTTCAGTTAGGATTTTTTTCGCTGCATTAATGGCTCTAGAGAGAGATCTTACTTGAGATATTTTTTGCAATAGGATCATGCCAAACTTTCATGGGAAGGAATTAAAAATTTAAGAAATACACAAGTCGTAGATATATATTAATATAAATCAATGATTTGTGGGCATCCCTCTTGGCTTAAAAATCAAATAAGCCCCTAAAAGTATCATTGGTAAAGATAACCACTGCCCCATAGAAAACCCGAGTGATAAAGTGCCTAAGAAGCGATCTGGCTCTCGGGTAAATTCAGCAAGGAAACGAAAAATACCATAGCCCAACATAAATACACCAGATGTTTGTGCCATTTTGCGTGGTTGTCTTGCATAAAACCAAAGTAGAAGACCTAAAAGAACCCCTTCACCAGCAAATTCATATAACTGTGATGGGTGTCTTAATAGCTGATCCCCAGCTTGTGGAAAGATCATGCCCCAAGGCACATCCGTTGCCCTGCCCCACAACTCGCCGTTAATGAAGTTCCCTATTCTGCCAAATGCCAAACCAAATGGCACCAAGGGTGCAATCATATCCGCAACATGAAAAAAAGGTATCTGCCGTTTTTTGGAAAACCACGCAATCGCCGCAATAACGCCAAGGAAGCCGCCGTGAAAGGCCATCCCACCTTGCCATACTTTTAATATATCCAGTGGATGACTGAGGTAATGGCCTGGCAAATAAAATAGACAGTATCCTAGGCGCCCACCTAAAATGACTCCCAATACTGCATAAAACAATAAATCCTCTAGATCTTCTTTAACAAATCCCTGACTTTTAATCTGGGGCTGCGCAACCCTTAAACGCCCCAAGAGTAAATATTGTAAAAAAGCTAAGAGATACATCAAGCCATACCAATGTATGGATATCGGTCCAATCTGAAGTGCTACGGGATCAAATTGTGGGTGTATCATCGCGCCCCTTTTTGATCATGATTGAAGAGTTCAAGCCCCATGGTCCGATACTGTTTATAGCGCGCCCGACCCGCAAGAACATCCTCTTCTGCCATTGAAACTACTTCGATGACCCGCTCAAACCGATTGGTAATTTTCTCAATATCGGCTAAAAATTCTTGTCCTAAATGTATAAATACGTCTTGATGGGGAATTTGCTCAAATTGTGATTCATCAAAGGCAGTCGCAAGCACAATCGGTGTAAATGAAGCAGCGTCGTCATCTATATAACAATGCGGTAAAAAATCCTCAGCACTAAAACTCCAAAGTAATTCATCAAGCTTCTCAAGATCAGACTGCGCCCCAACAACAACGATTTTTTTTAAGGCTTGTGCTTCTGCGGCAAGCGAGAATATTTTTCTTGCCAATCGACAGGTGTAGTTATACTTCTCCCCCACCTGACTATGAAAGTCAACTCGCGCCACGCTATTATTTCGCCTTAAGTAAATATTCAGTCAACAAAGATACCGGTCGACCAGTCGCGCCTTTTGCAGCTCCACTTTTCCATGCGGTTCCAGCAATATCTAAATGCGCCCATGGATAGGCGTGCGTGAATCTTGATAAGTAACATGCTGCTGTCACACTCCCGGCAGGACGACCGCCAATATTTGCCATATCCGCAAAGTTAGATTTAAGTTGCTCTTGATAAGCATCGTCTAAGGGCATATGCCAAACCGTATCTAGAGAAATTTTTCCTGCTTCTAATAAATCGTCGACTAACTGTTCGTTTTTACTAAATAGTCCTGAGTGAACATGCCCAAGAGCAATAATGCAAGCGCCTGTGAGTGTTGCAATATCGATGACGGCCTTCGGCTTGAAACGTTCGACATAGGTCAACGCATCACATAATATGAGCCGGCCTTCTGCATCGGTATTTAATATTTCTACGGTCTGACCAGACATCGTCACCACAATATCTCCAGGCCTGGTCGCTTTACCTGATGGCATATTTTCACAAGTGGGAATAACGCCAATCACATTTTTCTTTAAACCCATCTGTGCAACTGCCTGCATAACCCCAAAAACGGATGCAGCGCCACACATGTCATACTTCATCTCATCCATTCCTTCACCAGGCTTTAAGGATATACCGCCGGTATCAAATGTAATGCCTTTACCCACGATGACAATCGGCTCTTCTTTAGTGCTGCCGCCCTGATGGTGCATGATAATAAATTTAGGTGGCAATTCAGACCCTTGCGTCACGGATAAAAAAGCCCCCATCCCCAACTGCTCCATATCTTTTCGTTCAAGCACTTGAACTTTGAGAGCTTGCTCTTTGCCAAGGCGCTGCGCAGTTTTCGCTAAATAGGTTGGGGTGCAGATATTAGGCGGCAAATTACCTAAGTCTTTTGTCAAACCAATCCCTTGCGCAACCGCAACTCCAATACGGACGATCTCTTTTAAAGATTTTTCTAATTTCGTTGTTGTTGCAAAAGTCATCGATTTAAGACTGACGGGGCTTTCTACTGGCTTGGTCTTGAACTGGGTAAATCTTGCGCCAAATCGATAACAAGCTTCTTCAGTCAAGCTAATTGTTTGACGTATACATTGGCTATACATGTTTTCTTTTTTTGTCCCAATTTCTTGGTCTAATAACCAGAGTATGGATTGCGACTGGGTGGCTATGATGACTCTTAGCGCTGCTCGAGCTGCTTTAGCATATTCTGTGAGTAACTTATTTTCAGATGTTTTCTCTGAAAGCTGGGTATGCTCCCCAAGCCCTACCATTAAGATCCGCTGCGCCTGAATGCCTTTGCTTTTCCATGTACTGTTTTGATGGATTAATAGCGTTTCACAGATCTTGCCTGCAAACTCTTTATTTTTAATCGCCAAACTAATTGCCCCATCTAATAATTGATCTAAATGAGCAATTGCACTTGGAAGGGTCTGCTTACCCACATTACTCGTTTGACAAAGGGGTAAAATGACACAATCGACTGAAGACATTAATTGTGCAGCCAAACGGCCTTGACCTTCTGGAAAGACTTTCGTGATAAATTTAGTTTGCATCGCTATTCGCCATCAATTGTTATTAATAATTACATTATCCATCGAACTACAAAAAAATGATTTTTGAACAATCCCTCAGGAAAGAATTATCGTACACCACGGGAGCCGTCTTTCTTGTTTTAATGACCATCATGATGACTACACTCGTGATTCGTATTTTGGGATTTGCCGCGTCAGGCTCCATTAACCCAAAGGATGTTCTCGTTCTCATTATGTTAGCTGTCATTGGTTACATTGCTATCATTTTGTCTGTTTCACTGTTTGTTGCCACCATGATGGTCCTCATCCGGTGGCATAAAGACTCGGAAATGGTAGTTTGGTATGCCAGTGGTCTCAATTTACGGATGTTGTATGGACCTGTATTGCGATTTGCTACCCCTTGGATCATCGTCATTGCTGTCATGGCCCTATTTGTGTGGCCTTGGACCAATGCCAAAACTTCTGAAATTACCCAAAAATTTAAAGGTCGCGACGAAACTGCGATGTTAATCCCGGGTCAGTTTTTTGAGTCAGTCAATTCAAATCGTGTTTTTTTTATTGAAAGCATAGATGCTGCTACTAATAAAATTCATAATATTTTTGTAGCCGACCAGAAGAATGCGCGTCTAACGGTCGTTATGGCTGAATCTGGAAATATTAATTTTTTAGATAATGGTATCAAGCAAATTAAGATTCAAAACGGTAAACGATATGAAGGACAACCCACAAAGGGTGATTTTAAAATCCTCGAGTTTGAGGGTTATACGGTCGATATTGAAAAAAAGACCCCCAAACCGGTCACATTTAGCCCTAAAGAATCGACGAGTATTTCTCTTCTAGAAAACCCAAATCCAGTGGCTCTAGGTGAAATCCTTTGGCGCATGGGACTGCCATTGATGGCGCTTGGCTTGGTTTTGATTGCGGTCCCCTTAGCTTATGTCAATCCACGTAGAGGTAATTACATCAATCTGATTTATGCGGTATTTACCTATTTGATCTACAGCAATCTTTTAAATATTGCTCAAACACTCGTTTCAGATGGTAAAGAATCCTTTATCAACGCGTTTTGGCCGATTCATGTGATTGCCATATTAGTTGCTCTCTTTTTGGTTCAACATCGAATCAATCCATCCATTAGTTGGTGGAAACGTTTAATTCCTGGTGGGTCTAAGATTTAATGTTTATTCTTTTTCCTAAAATATATGAAAAATACTTAGCTCGTCAGATCTATACAAACTTCTTTTTCATTTTATTTGCCCTGATTTCCTTATTTATCTTTTTTGATTATTTGAATGAGGTGAATAATCTGCGGGGTAATTACTCGAATTATCTGGCATTTATTCATATTTTATTAAAGTCCCCGAGTCGTTTAGTGGAGCTCATTCCGATGGCAGGTCTCATTGGCGCCATTTATGTTTTTGCACAAATGGCCAGTCAATCTGAATTTACTATTTTACGAATGGCTGGTCTTAATACATCTAAAGGTCTTTGGACCCTTTTTAAAGTAGGTATTCCGATCATCCTTGCCACTTTCATTCTGAGTGAGTGGGTTGGCCCTTATTGCGATACAAAGGCGGAAGAACTCCGTGCCGAAGCTTTAAACGAGGCGCTTGGCGGTAACTTAAAAACAGGTACGTGGATTAAAGATAAACTGGCCGATCCCGATCAAGATGGTCCTAAAAAAGCAGGGATTCGTTTTGTTAATGTTGGTACGATTAAAAACCGTGGGGAAATTGCTGCCATTCGGATGTATGAGTTCGATGAGAATCGTTATCTTCAGGTGATCCGAGAAGCGCAGTCGGGTCGTTATGATGAACGTGGCTTTTGGAACCTTAAAAATGTGACCGAAACTAGGGTAATCGAACAGCCCAAAGCTAATCCCCTCGATACGCAATATCAAGCAGTAAAAAGTACTTTTTTAGAGCAACGGCTCCAGTCAGAGGTTACCCCGGATATTTTAGCGGTCCTGTTAATCTCTCCAGAGAGAATGTCAATTCTTAATCTCAATCGCTTCATTAATCACCTTGAAGATAATAAGCAAGATAATCAAACTTATAAATTGGCGCTTTGGAAAAAATTGGTTTACCCTTTTACGATTCTCGTGATGTTGTGCCTGGCACTTCCTTTTGGCTATTTACATGCGAGATCTGGGGGGATTAGCCTGAAGGTATTTGGTGGCATTATTTTAGGTATGAGCTTTATTTTGTTCAATACCTTGTTTTCTCATATTGGACTTTTAGGTTCTTGGCCGCCAATGTACACCGCGATCATTCCGTTGGGTGTGTATTTGATGATTGCGATTATTTCTTTAATATGGGTTTCTAGGCGATGAAAGCAGTTATCTTTTTTGGGCATGGTGCACGTGATGCACGCTGGCGAGAACCTTTTGATCGTTTAGTGATGCTTTGGGGTAAGGAGCATCCCGAGATTCCTGTACATCTTGCTTTTTTAGAGATGATGTCGCCTTCTCTTCCCGACTGTGTTGGTCAATTATGTCAACAAGGTATTCTTGAGATTAAAGTGATCCCGGTATTTTTTGGTCAAGGGGGTCATTTACGTAATGACTTTCCAAAAATACTGGCAGAGTGCCGTACTCAGTTTCCTGATGTTGCTTTAAGCACGTCTTCTGCTGTTGGGGAGAGTGACCTGGTCTTGCAAGCGATTATTGATTTCACGATGGATCAATTCATCTAATTTGTCTTGCTGTGCTTGTACAACGCGATAAAATGCTTCGCCTATCATGATAATTGTCGGTGAATCTGTATGGCTCCATTGATCTAAAATTCCGCTTTGCAAGTCGTTTAGGTGCGTAAATAACTTTCTTTCTTTTGACGTACTAATGGCTTCAATCACTATCACTGGGGTGAGTTTAGAGCGTCCCTGATCGATTAACTGGGTAGCAATTTTCTCGCTATCTTTACGCCCCATGTAATAGATTAATGTATCTGCTTGTGGTGTTTGTTCAATATCTGAGGTCTCATTTGCTTTTACCACCGTAATAAAAGCAACACTACGAGCTACTCCCCTGAGAGTGAGTGAACTTTGAACACTGGCTGCCGCTGCGAGCGCACTTGTAATACCTGGCACTACTTCTAGCTCTATCCCGTGCTCTTGTAAAGCGGTAATTTCTTCATCTGCACGTCCAAAAATCATTGGGTCGCCACCTTTTAAGCGAACAATATGCTGATATTTCTGGGCTGCATCGACCAACTGTTTATCAATAAATTTTTGGGCTGTTGATAGTTTTCCACAACGTTTACCAACCGCCACCAGCTTTGCTTGTGGACATAATTCCAACATACTAGAATCTACCAAAGCATCATAAAATACAATCTGCGCCTGAGCTAATAACCTTGCGCCGCGGATTGTCATTAAGTCACTGGCTCCTGGTCCTGCTCCGATCAAATAAACTTTACCGAGTTGGGTTCTCATCATGTTTGACTCGATTGTCGAATCATCCCTGCAGCAACAGTATGATTGCTCACTTCATCAATTAAGATGAATGCCCCTGTGTGCACAGAAACATCAAATACATCTGCCACAATATTTTTTTGCAAATGGATTTGCACTCTACCAATGTCATTCATCTGAATATTCTCTTGATGCTGTTTATTAGTAACAGTGCTAACGTCAAAAACGTGATCTATCGATTTAATCTTTGCAAAGACTTGATTGGTGGTTTGACGTAAGATATATTTACGCTGCATGGATAGTGGGTCGCGATTTAACCAACAAATATCAGCCAATATCTGTTTAGTAATGAGCGACTTACTTTCGCTTCGATCTAACAACATATCGCCTCGTGATATATCTAAGTCTCGATCTAATTCAACAGCCACTACCTGTCCTGCATGGGCTTGTTCAACGGAATTATTATCCGATTGATTTAAAAGATGATGGGCCGTATGAATATTTTTTATAACAGCTTCATAACCAGCTGGCTCAATTCGAACTTCTTGCCCAACTTTTAATACTCCAGCTTCTACTCGTCCTAAATAACCTCGGTAATCTTCACTACTACTTCCGTCTTGCCTTGCAACTAATTGCACAGGAAAGCGTAACTCACTAGTTTGATTACTTAATTGTGCGTCTAACTCTATTTGTTCTAAATATGCGAGTAAGGTCGGTCCTTTGTACCAGGGTGTTCTTGAACTTGGCTCAACAACATTATCCCCAAGTAAGGCGGCCATCGGAATCGTCGTCACAGGTGGTAACTTTAAACTTTGAACTAGTTCTTGAATAGCGTCACACACTTTTTTATAGTGTGTTTGGTCAAAATCACATATATCCATCTTATTAACCGCAAATACCATATGCTTGATTCCAAGTAGTTGCAAGATGGCACTATGTCTAATTGTTTGTGGCAATAACTCAATTTTTGCAGTGTCAAAATCAAGTCGACTGATATCAATCAGTATGACTGCAGCGTCGGCCTGTGAGGCACCTGTGACTAAATTACGCGTGTACTGTTCGTGACCAGGCGCATCAGCCACAATAAATTTACGCTGCGCGGTTGCAAAATATCGATACGCAACATCAATCGTAATTCCTTGTTCACGCTCAGCTTCTAGGCCATCTGTCAATAATGCCAAGTCTATTGCCGCGTCGCTTGATGTAACGCGGGCATATTTTGTTCTTCCTAAAGCGGCTAACTGATCTGTTAATACTGCTTTCGTATCAAATAAGAGTCTTCCAATGAGTGTACTTTTTCCATCATCCACACTTCCGGCAGTAATAAATCGTAATAGTCCTGTGTGCATTAAAAGTACCCCTCTTTTTTACGTCTTTCCATCGAAGCTTCACTGGTTTGATCATCCATACGCGTGGCACCTCGTTCGGTGACTTCGGCAATAATGGTTTCAGCAATAATGTCCTGCGGATCATTTGCAACACTTTCTACAGGACATGTACAGCTAATATCACCGACTGTTCTAAAGCGAACGGCAATGGTTTCACTCACATCATTGTCTTGCTTAGGTGTCAAGGATGTTACTGGTAATAGTAATTTACCGCGTCGAACTACTTCACGTTGGTGACTGTAATAGATTGATGGCAAAGCAAGATTCTCCCTAGCAATGTATTGCCATATATCTAACTCTGTCCAATTGGAAATGGGGAAGACACGCATATTTTCGCCCTTGGATGTCCGTGCATTATATAAATTCCATAACTCAGGTCGCTGCGCCTTAGGATCCCATTGGCCAAACTCATCTCGAAATGAAAATATACGTTCTTTAGCACGTGCTTTTTCTTCATCACGGCGTGCGCCACCCATTAATGCATCAAATTCATATTGCTCTATTGCCTCTAGTAAGGTGACGGCCTGTGCAGCATTTCGGGAAGCTAAAGGATGATTCAATTTCACGCTACCACGTCGTATCGATTCTTCAACATGCGCAACGATTAATTGTGCTTGTGTTTTTTTTACAATTTCATCACGAAATTGAATTACTTCTGGGTAGTTATGCCCTGTATCGACATGTAATAAGGGGAATGGTAATTGAATTTGACGTCCACCAAACCAAAAAGCTTTTCTTGCTAAGTGATACATCACAATAGAATCTTTACCCCCTGAAAATAATAACGCCGGACGACTACACTGCGCTACTACCTCGCGAATAATATAGATAGATTCGGCTTCTAAATAGTCTAAATGTTGGTTTTGTATATTCGTTGTTGTCATTTTTGCAAACTCTCTATTACATGTAGTCCACACTCTTTACTGTCTTTTTGCAACCACCACCAACGGCCTGCACGTATTTCTTCCCCTTCTTTAATAGCTCGCGTACATGGCTCACATCCAATACTTGGGTATCCTTGATGATGAAGTGGGTGGATTGGTACTTGTCTTATCTGAATATATGCCCACATTTCTTGTTCTGAGAAATCAAAAATAGGATTAAATTTAGCAATTCCCCTTGCAATATCTCTCTCTTCAAACAATAATTCTGTTCGTGTAACCGATTGCTCTTTACGTTGCCCTGTCAACCAAGCATCTGCCCCAAATAATGCTTTTTGTAATGGCTTTACTTTGCGTATATCACAGCAAGATTTTTTGGCATCTTCAGATTCGTAAAAAGCATTCAATCCAACGTGTGCCACGAATTGTTTGACTTGCCGCTGATCTGGTTCAACACTTTGTATCTGAATGTTGTAGTGATTCTGAACCGTTCTATGCATCTCAATACTTGCATCATGCAATCTGCCAGTATTGAGAGTAAAAATCTCAATCTTGATATTTTCTCGAGCTATCGCATCGGTGATAACCATATCCTCTGCCGCTAAACTTGTCGCAAATCGAACTTTTTGATAGCGACTTGATATCTCGATCAGGCGTTGGTGGAGTTTTTCGTAAAGTTGATCAACTTGCGCGACGCTTAACTCTACTGATGGAACTTTCCATAATTGGGGTTTCATTAGACTACCCCTTGAAGTAAGGTCCTGGCTCCACGCCAGTCATTTTGCATTTTTACTGGAAAGCGTTGTAACTGTGCAATGGCTACGTCAAGTTGTTGATCTTCACGCAGTTCAAATGCATCAAAGCCAACACGCGCCATTTGTACAAGCTGGTCAATCAATACATCTCCAATTGCTCTGAGTTCTTTTTCCCAGTAGTATTGTTCACGCAAGATGGTCGCTGTACTAAAACCTCGTCCATCCCGAAATATCGGAAAATCTACTGCAATTAAGCCCCAGTGTGGCATGCCTTCTTGAATAATTGCCTGATCATGCAACACATCATCTGTAACGCTAAAAAATACTCCTAATGCTTGATTGGAACTTTTTTCTTGTAGTTCTTTTTGGTGATTTTTCCAGTATGCATATGACACGATCACGGGTCCATGTAAGGATAAGTCTGTTGGGAACGCATCCTCTCTTAACAAAGTCCAAAGGTTGTTGCTAATACTTGGTGCTTGATTTTTTGGGTATGCGATATATTTAGACATACTCAGTTCCCTTCTGTTCTTTTTGATATACGTTCTGCTTAAATGGCTCAACGCCAACTCTCTGATAGGTTTGCAAAAAGTTTTCTTGATTGATGCGATGCTTTTCAAACACGTGAATAATGCGCTCTATAACTCCAGGGACTTGCTCAGCACTAAACGATGGTCCAATTACCTTACCAATTGCTGTCTCATTGCCTTGCTCCCCGCCGAGGGTAATTTGATACCACTCCGATCCGTCTTTATCAACACCGAGTATCCCAATATTGGCGACATGATGATGGCCGCATGAATTAATACAGCCCGAGATATTAATACTTAAATCACCCAAATCAAATAAATAATCAAGATCTTCATACTGCTTTGCAATGGCTGCTGCGATGGGTAATGACTTGGCATTTGCTAAGGAACAAAAATCTCCCCCAGGACATA
Source organism: Betaproteobacteria bacterium (assembly GCA_037137465.1). Taxonomy (GTDB): domain Bacteria; phylum Pseudomonadota; class Gammaproteobacteria; order Burkholderiales; family Burkholderiaceae; genus Polynucleobacter. The sequence continues at coordinate 118,684 of JBAXKF010000001.1, forward strand.
CAATCATATCGGTCAGTAAGCCAATATTTGCCTTTGCTAATCGATGCTCTTTAAGTTTTGTAAATAATGCATATAAATGTTCTTGCTCGACATGTGCCAATACTAAATTTTGTTCATGGGTGACTCTGATTTCAGAAAAACTATATTCTTTAGCCAACTGCGCAACAGCCAACATTTGTTCTGAGCTTATATCTCCAGGGGCACTGCCCTGATGATTTTTTAAACTGATAATGACACTGAAGTATCCAGGAGCTTGATGTTTTTTAGTATTTCTTTCTAACCATTTTGAAAATGCTTTTTGCTCTTGGCTTGGTGCGGTGGCAATCATTTCAAATAAGGATTGATTGTTAAGCTTTTGATAAGCAGGCCTTACAAAACTTTTAGAAACTCTCTCCCATTCCTGGGCTATAAATTCAGAACTTTTATCATTACTTGACAACCATTGTTGTTCCACTTCTTTAGAAAATTGTTCTACTCCAATGGCTTTGATCAAAATCTTGATGCGTGCCTTATATAAATTATCACGTCGACCATAGAGGTTATAGACTCTTAAAAGTGCATTTAAATAACTAGGTAATTGTTGCCATGGCAAGTCACTCTTGACAAGGCTAGCGATTAGGGGTGTTCGGCCCATACCCCCACCCGCATAGACGTCGACAATGACGTTTTCTTCTGCATCTTTTTTCAGCACAAGTCCTACATCATGCGCCAAGATAACTGCGCGATCTTGTGTGGCTCCGTTGATTGCAATTTTGAACTTACGGGGTAAAAAAGCAAACTCAGGATGCAATGTTGACCATTGTCTTAGCAATTCACAATAGGGCCTTGGATCAACTAACTCATCTTGCGCTACTCCAGCAAATGGATCACTTGTAATGTTACGCACAACATTGCCTGATGTTTGAATAGCGTGCATCTGTACTTGAGCTAAGTCCGCCAAGATAGCCGGACTGTCTTCTAATGTAAGCCAATTGAATTGAATGTTTTGACGTGTCGTAAAGTGTCCGTAACCACGGTCATATTTACTTGCAATCATTGCGAGTTGCTCTAATTGCACTGCACTAAGTACGCCATATGGAATTGCAACCCGCAACATATAGGCATGTCGCTGTAGATATAATCCATTTTGTAAACGTAAGGGACGAAACTCTTCTTCTGGCAGGGTACCTTGGAGCCTACGTTCGACCTGATTTTTAAACTCTTCAACCCGCGCATCTACTAATGCTTGGTCAATCTCATCATATTGATACATTTGGAACTTTCCTTATGAAACAAGCTTTAAACCGACGAGTGTTAATACACCTGCCAAAATACTGCGTGTGATTTTTTCAGGGAATGCTTTTGATAAGCGCGCCCCCACCCAAATAGCTGGTACAGAGCCTAAGAGAAGGGCAAATAACAAATCGAAATTGACATTGCCTAGCCAAAAATGCCCAAACGCTGCCAGTGCCGTTAAGGGCACTGCATATGCAATATCTGTACCCGCTACTTCTGAAGGTTTAAGCGCTGGGTAAAGAAACACGATTAAGGTTGCTCCTATAGCCCCCGCTCCAATCGAGGAAATCGTTACCAATACGCCAATCACGATTCCACTGACAATGGTCGCTGCGCGCAACTCATTTCCTCTTAACTCATATTGAGGATGAGCACTTAGCCAGGCCCTCATGCGTGATCTAAAAATTAATGAAATAGCCGTTAAGAGCACGGAGAGTCCAATCGATAACTTAATATAGTGTTGCCACTCTGAAGAAACAGTGCCAATGTACTTAAGAAACAAAATACTAGCTAATGCTGCCGGCAAACTACCGATGCAAAGTAAACGCACAATATCCCAACGTACATTACCGTGTAGGCGGTGCGCTATAGTGCCAACACTCTTGGTTAATGCGGCAAATGCCAAGTCTGTCCCCACGGCAATACTTGGTGAAATCCCAAATAAAAGGGTTAATAAGGGCGTCATAAGTGAGCCTCCACCAACCCCAGTAAGCCCTACGAGCAAGCCGACTAAGGCACCTGCTACGATATACAAGTAATTAAGCTCTACCATGTTTTAGGAATTTAACTGTTTAATTTTATAAAGAAACAATTATCATTTGAAAATATAAGATCCACAAATAATATAAAATCGTACTGTTATACTATTTTTGATATATAGATAGGCACTTAACTGTTATGAATATCCATCAATTTCGCTTTATTCGTGAAGCTGTCCGCCAAAATTTCAATTTAACGGATGCTGCCAAAGCCCTTTTTACATCACAACCCGGTGTTTCTAAAGCAATTCTCGAATTAGAAGATGAATTGGGGGTTGATATTTTTCGTCGGCATGGCAAACGGATTCGGGAATTAACCGAACCTGGCAAAAAAGCCCTCGTGAGTATCGAGCGGATTTTAAGTGAAATAGAGACTCTTAAAAAAATAGGGGCTGAGTACGCCGCCAGCGATCAAGGTAATTTTGTTATCGCCACAACCCATACCCAAGCCAGATACTCTTTACCGCAGGTAATCGCTGAATTTAAAAAACGCTTTCCGAAGGTGCGGGTCAGTATTCAACAAGGCAGTCCTGAGCATTTAGCCCATTTAGTTATGAATGATCAAGCAGATATCGCAATTGCAACTGAGGGTCTGTCTGGCATTCCTCAATTGGTTTCTCTCCCAGGATATCAATGGCAACACGCTGTGGTCGTACCTCATGGTCACCCTCTTCTTGCTAAACGTCCGCTATCTTTAGAAGATTTAGTGGAATATCCCATCATTACTTATGATGTAGCATTTGCTGGTCGTACCAAGATTAATGAAGCTTTTGCAAAAAAGAACCTTCGTCCTGATGTTGTTCTGGAAGCTATTGATGCTGATGTCATCAAAACGTATGTGGAAACTGGTTTAGGGGTTGGCATCGTCGCTGGCGTGGCATTCGATCCGCAACGTGATACTAATTTAGAAATGCTACCCGCAGGGCATCTTTTTGGTAACAACACGACTCGTATTGCAATCAAGCAAGACGCTTACCTACGGTCCTATACTTACACGTTTATTGAGCTTTTTTCCCCAAGCCTCAACAGAAAACTTGTCGATCAAGCCTTACAAAATCATGGTCAATCGTCAAAGGAAGATACGAGTTATGATATTTAAATCATAACTCGTAGATATTTTTACTTACCTAAAATCTTTTCTAAGGCTGCATATACGGTTTGACGCTCATTTGTTCCAGCATCTTTCTTTGCTTGCTTAACTTGATCTACTGAACAGTTATATTTTTTAGCAACATAATCTAATTCGTGTTTTTCATCGCTAATGGTAGCTGCATCTTGTGCGTGTGACATATGTTTCCTTTCTGTTTTATTAAAAGAACTACTTCCTCTTTTATAAGGAAACTTGATGAAACAATTATTTCAAAGTTGATATTTTTAATAGTTTGTTCTCATAAAAAAACCGCCCGAAGGCGGCTGCTAAGCAAAAATTGAATCTATTAGAAAATTTGGCTAAAGAGGAAGAAGAGTGATGCGGATAAGAACATCGCTACTGGGAGGGTTAAGATCCATGCTAAGGCTAAGCTACGAATCGTACTTGCCTGCATACCAGAACCATTTGCGACCATCGTACCTGCAACACCAGACGATAAAACTTGCGTTGTCGACACTGGCAAACCATAGTGGTCAGCTGCAAAAATAGTTGTCATAGCAACTAACTCAGCTGAGGCGCCCTGACCGTAAGTCAAATGTGTCTTACCAATCTTTTCACCAACAGTTACAACAATACGCTTCCAACCAACCATCGTACCAAGTCCAAGTGCAATCGCTACAGCCACTTTTACCCAAGTTGGAATGAATTTTGTTGCAGTATCTGTATTGGATTTAAATGCTTTTAAGTCGTTAACGAGATCTTTATCTAAATTCGCTAATTCTTTTTTCTTTTCTAAAATCTTAATGGACTCAGATGCAAGATACATATCGTTTCTGACGTTAGAGACAGCATCTGTTGGTAGACCAGAAATCGAACCACTTTCTTTTACTTGCTTACCAATGCTACCTGCCATTGTTCCAAGAGCAGGAATGACTTTTGGATTCATCTCTTTCAACCTTACATAATCTGAGAGAACTTGACGACTTTCTTCTGTTGTAGAGGCTGCAGCAGGAACAACAGTAATTAATTGTGCTGATGTTTTTTCCGACAAAGCAACGAATGCAGCAGATTGATCTTGAGTCATTGCAGAATTGAGTGCATATGCAGTAGGTATACAACCAATTAAGATCAACATGATTAAGCCCATACCTTTTTGACCATCATTTGAACCGTGGGCAAATGACACGCCAGTACAAGTCAATATCAACAAGCCACGAATCCATGCAGGAGGTGCCTTACCTTTTTTTGGTTCGGTAAATAACTCTTTGTTCTTGATTAATACTTTCATGGAGTAAAGCAAGAGAGCTGCGGCACAAAAGCCAATTAATGGTGAGAGTAATAATGAGTAACCAACTTTTGAAGCTTGTGTCCAGTCCACACCGCTTGTAGCATCACGTCCGTGCATGAGTGCATTAGCAACACCAACACCAATAATCGAACCGATGAGTGTATGTGAGGATGAAGCTGGCAATCCTAACCACCAAGTTCCAAGATTCCAAATAATCGCAGCAATTAAGAGTGCAAACACCATCGCGAAACCAGAAGAAGAACCTACTTGGAGAATTAACTCAACCGGTAATAAAGAAATAATACCGAAAGCAACTGCACCACTTGAAAAAAGTACGCCCAAGAAGTTGAAGAAGCCAGACCAGATAACAGCGAAATTGGCGGGTAGTGCATTGGTGTAAATAACAGTTGCCACTGCGTTTGCTGTGTCATGGAAGCCATTAACAAACTCAAAACCAAGGGCAATTAAAAGAGCAACACCCAATAAAAGAAAAGGAACCCAATTGGTAACTGGAACACCGTGGTTGGTTGCAGTGACGTCATTAGAAATGCTAAACGCGGAATATAACAAACCAGCGACGAGTAAACCAATAAAAATGATTGCAGTAATCATGTTAGGTTTTGCATCCAAATTAGGACGCATCACCTCATCATGCCCGCCAATATGACTTTTTGCAGAGTTGCTCATAAATTCTCCTGTAGTTGAGATATATGATGCTATAGACTAAAAATGGCAGAATTGTGAAATAGAGATTAATTTTCACAGACGTCATTTATTTATAAAAATTAAATCTATTTATGATCAAGACTAACTAATCTTTAGTGACCCCGGGTTGATAAGGTCGTGTTGTAACAAAAAGGGCTCCCACCGACCATCTTAATTTATCTAGACTTAAAAAGTTATAAAGAAATGGCTTTATACAAAAACAAATGATGAAAGATATACTTAAAAGTATTAAAGAATTTATTGTATTTTTAAAACATCAACTCAAGGAAAAACATGTTACCGAATATCCCATTAACCGATCTACAAGGAAACACAAAAAATCTTCAAGATTTTGTGAATAAGAGTTTATTAATTGTGAATGTAGCGAGTAAATGTGGCTTCACAAATCAGTACAAGGGTTTGCAAGCACTGCATGCAGAGTACCAAGCTCAGGGGTTAGAAATTTTAGGCTTTCCTTGCAATCAATTCGGAGCTCAAGAACCTGGTTCTGCAGAAGAAATTCAGAGTTTTTGCGAAACTAATTACAACGTCACTTTTCCGATGTTTGCCAAAATCGATGTGAATGGCGATAACACTCATCCGCTCTATGCATTTTTGAAAAAAGAGTGCCCTGGAATTTTAGGAACTGAATCTATCAAATGGAACTTCACCAAGTTCTTTATCAACAAAGATGGCAAAGTGATGAAACGTTATGCCTCGAATGATGATCCTTCAACAATCGGTAAAGAAATTTCGTCGCAATTGTAATTGCGTGGGTTGAAGTAGCCCAAAAAAGCTATTCAGTTGAGAATTCTACAGGTGGTGTCGCGGGATGGACTAAACGTGATCCGCCTAATCAACTTAACTCAACAATGATGTACATATGTTTATTTATAAAGGTCTTCTGAAAGATCTATTTTTTAATACAGCTCCCGCACCACTGTAGGATATTCCATACTTAAAGATAATCTTCTCACCCTTTGAATTTAAAAACTCTACTGGTATGACATTAATAAGATTATTTTGACTATTCAGTTTTACATCACCTTCTAATACTTCAAAATGTAAATGTGGTCCGCTTGAATACCCCACATGTCCAACAAGAGCAATTTGCTGTCCTTTTAAGACTTTATCACCTACGCTTAAGGGCGAACTGTTCGGGGAAATATGAGCATACGTACTGATGAGCCCATCGCTGTGAAGGATACTAATTTTGTTTTCCTTGCCTATAAGGTCTGGCTTAACACCACTCTCTGTAAAATTTTGAATAAGTTCAAAAATAACACCATCTTTTGCAGCGAGTATCGGTGTTTTTTCTTTTGCACAAAAATCGATTGCATAAAGTCTATCTAGTAATTTATGAGTGGTTTGTGGACCATCCGAAGATTGACAAACTTTAAATTCACTTTCTGCATGAAATGGTATTAAAAATTTTCTATCCTTATCGACAACGGTATTATCCCCAATGTTTTCGTAATAAGACCACGTGATTGATTGACTATATTTTTTGCCTGGATTTGGGGGAACCTCTATAAACGATGAACTATTTGGTAAGGCTGTCGTTGTAGTGTGCGCTACTAAATCTCCATCAGGCTCTTTATTAAATATTTTAATGAAGACAATATGTGGGAAAGAATCACGATTAACGATTGTTAAACGAACATTGTTTTTAGCGGAACTAATTAGTGTCGCACTCACTGAAATCATTTCAGAAGTACTTTGACAATAAGCTGCCTTTGCACAAAAAAATAAAAGAATGAGTGCAATTCTCATTAAATTAATCATTAGCCATGGCATGTTTTGCTTGTAATGGCATCAGCGTTTGTTATTTAAATGCATCACTCTCTTTCGCAAAGAGAAGTTAAGATTTCTGTGTGGCGAGTTAAGTGCTTACTTTAATAAAGCTAAAACCCTTGGTGCCGCGGGTCGGACTCGAACCGACACACTTATTAGGCGGGAGATTTTGAGTCTCCTGTGTCTACCAATTTCACCACCGCGGCTGAAAAGTCATCCATTATGACACGTTCACACTGTTTTTAGCAATTTCTTGCTTTATAAACAGGTGTGCTTTGGGTGCCACTCCCCTAACAAAGAGTGGCACTTGTTGCTTATGGGAGCAAAATAATAGACCCTGTAGTTTTACGCTCTTCCATATCACGCTGGGCTTGGGCGGCTTGCTCCAGTGGGTAACGACCACTAATATCTATCTTGACTTGTCCACTCATCACTCGGTTAAATAAGTCTGCTGCCATAGGTTCTAGTAACGCACGGTTTAAGACGTATGTTGTTAAGGTCGGGCGTGTGACTTTAATTGATCCTTTGCCTGCAAGGATCGATAAATCGAGTGGAGGAACTGGTCCTGAGGCATTGCCAAAGGTAACCATGGTGCCAAGTGGTGATAAACAGTCTAATGATTTCATAAAGGTATCTTTACCAATCGAGTCATAGACGACTGGGACTCCTTTGCCATCCGTGATTTCACGGACGCGTTTTACAAAATCTTCGTCACGATACAAAATGGTGTGATCACATCCCATCGATTTGGCTAGAGCTGCTTTTTCTGGGCTTCCCACTGTCCCAATAACGGTGGCACCAAGGGCCTTTAACCATTGACAGGCAATAGAACCTACGCCACCTGCCGCTGCATGAAATAAAACTGTATCGCCTTTTTGAACTTTATAGGTGCTATTAAGTAAGTACTGTGCTGTCATCCCCTGCAACATCATCGCTGCAGCCTGCTCAAAACTAATCGCATCTGGTAGTTTGACAATAATGTCGGCAGGCATGACTCTCGCCTGTGAATAAGAGCCTGCAGGTCGTCCTGCATAAGCAACCCGGTCTCCAACCTTGACATGTGTTACTCCAGCCCCAACTTTTTCAATCACGCCAGCACCTTCTTGACCTACCCCTGCTGGTAATGGCGATGGATATAAGCCAATGCGAAAGTAAATATCTAAAAAATTAACCCCAATGGCGTGATGACGGATAAGTACTTCTCCTGGACCTGGCTCACCCAACTCTACGTCAAGGTATTCAAGTACTTCCGGTCCGCCTGTTTTGTTCATTCGGATTGCTTTTACTGTATTTGTAGTCATGAAATGTCTCCTTTTATGGTGTTACTTTAGAAATTGCCTAAAATTAACATATTACACAATTCATAAAAAGTTTATTTGAAAGGAAATTTATGGCCGGACATTCCAAATGGGCCAATATTCAACATCGAAAAGGTCGTCAAGATGAAAAGCGGGGTAAGGTCTGGACTAAAGTTATTCGAGAAGTAACTGTTGCGGCAAAGTTGGGTGGGGGTGATGTCAACAATAACCCACGCCTTCGGCTTGCCATCGACAAGGCTAAAGAGTCGAACATGCCGAGTGAAAACGTAACCCGTGCTATTCAGAAGGGGACTGGCTCTCTTGAGGGTGTTCATTACGAGGAAATTCGTTATGAAGGCTATGGCCCTGGCGGTGTAGCTGTGATGGTGGACTGCCTAACTGATAATAAAACTCGAACTGTGGCTGAAATTCGTCATGCGTTTTCCAAAAATGGTGGTAATTTAGGTACAGATGGCTCTGTTTCTTATCTTTTTATGCATTGTGGTCAATTAATGTTTGCCCCCCAAGTCGATGAAAATCAATTAATGGATGCTGCTCTTGAGTTAGGCGCGGATGATGTCATTGTCCATGACGATGGCTCCAAAGAAGTAATTACGCCACCCGTCAATTTTTCTAAAATTAAAGATGGGCTGATTGAGCATAAGCTCCACCCAGAATTTGGGGAAATCACCATGCGCCCAGAAACAGAAGTGGAACTTCTGGGTGATTCTGCACTCACTATGCAGAAATTATTAGATGCCTTGGAGAACTTAGATGATGTACAAAATGTCTATTCCAATGCAAGTTTTGAGGAATAATTAGGATACTTATGAAAATATTAGTTGTCGGATCAGGCGGTAGAGAGCATGCGCTCGCATGGAAAATAGCCCAATCACCCAAAGTACAAATGGTGTATGTGGCTCCAGGAAACGGGGGTACTCCCGTCGAAACTAAACATCTTCATGGTATTACCAATATCCCAATTTCAGACATCCAAGAACTGGCACTATTTGCTGAGAATGAAAAAATTGCCTATACCGTCGTCGGTCCTGAAAAGCCACTTTCTGAGGGGATTGTTGACTTATTTAGATCAAAGGGCTTAAAAATATTTGGGCCAAGCCAAAAAGCAGCACAACTTGAATCATCAAAGGATTTTGCTAAGGCATTTATGAAGCGGCATGGCATCCCTACTGCGGATTATGAAACCTTTCATGATGTTGTGGCTGCCCATGCCTATATTGATCGTCAAGGCGCCCCTATTGTCATTAAAGCTGATGGTCTCGCAGCAGGTAAGGGAGTAGTAGTTGCAATGACACTCGAAGAAGCCCATCAAGCGGTTGATATGATGCTTAGCGACAACAAATTCGGAGCAGCAGGTGCTCGTGTTGTCATCGAAGAGTTTTTAACCGGTGAAGAAGCGAGTTTTATTGTCATGGTTGACGGTAAAAACATTTTGCCACTCGCAACAAGCCAAGACCATAAACGTCTTCTCGATCACGACCAGGGACCTAACACGGGGGGTATGGGCGCTTATTCTCCTGCTCCAGTCGTCACTCCAGAATTACACGCGAAGGTGCTCCGCCAAATTATTAAACCAACTGTCCTCGGTATGGCTAAAGATGGTATCCCTTTTACAGGTTTTTTATATGCGGGTCTAATGATTGGCCCCGATAATGAGGTAAAAACTCTGGAATTTAATTGTCGTATGGGGGATCCTGAAACACAACCTATTATGGCGCGCTTAAAAAGTGATTTTGTCGATGTGCTCATGCACGCTGATCAACAAACACTTGATCAAGTGGACTTGGAGTGGGACTCTAGAGTGGCTCTTGGTATTGTGATGGCTGCATATAACTACCCCGACACCCCAAGACTTGGTGATGAAATAACTGGTATCCCTCCCCAAAGTGATCATCATGTCGTATTCCACGCGGCAACTGTCTTCAAAGATGGTAAGCTTGTAACAAATGGGGGGCGAGTTCTTTGTGTGGTTGGTCTTGACGGCAATACAAAGGGCGCCCAAACTCGTGCTTATGAGGCTCTACAATCGATCAAATTTGATGGTGCACAATATCGAAGTGATATTGGTCACTTAGCAATAAAAAATAAATAATGTCTATGCAAATTAAAGAACTCAAAACATTTTTTTGGGGATTACAAGATTACATTACCAAGTCCTTTGAGGTTCTTGAAAACCAATCTTTTCTCAGTGATGAATGGCAAAAACCTAAAGATAATCCGCTGCAAGGCTATGGTCGAACAATGATGATCGAAAATGGTCAATTTTTAGAACGCGGTGGGGTGGCCTTCTCGCATGTGAGTGGCAATAAATTACCGCCATCGGCGACTGCCCTTCGCCCAGAGATTGCTGGTGGTAGCTTTGAGGCGATGGGAGTCTCTGTTGTCTTTCATCCGCGAAACCCAAAAGTTCCTACCGTGCATATGAATGTTCGTTGTTTAGTAGCCCAAAAAGAAGGTGTAGAACCAGTATGGTGGTTCGGCGGTGGTATGGACCTCACTCCCTATTATGGAAATGTCGAGGACTGTCAACATTTTCACCAAACATGTAAAAACACACTTGATCTTTTTGATAAAAATTACTATCCACGTTTTAAGAAAAATTGTGACACCTATTTTTATTTACCTCACCGACAAGAACCAAGGGGAATTGGTGGTATTTTCTATGATGACTTTAGCGAACTGGGGTTTGAGCAAAGTTTTGCAATGACTCAAGCCGTAGGTAAGGGATTTGTCGATGCTTATTTGCCTATCGCTAAAAAGAATCTGAATCAATCCTACACCGCCGAAGAAAAAGAGTTTCAAGAATACAGGCGGGGTCGTTATGCCGAATTTAATTTAGTCTATGACAGGGGTACGCATTTTGGTTTGCAATCTGGTGGGCGCTCTGAATCTATCTTGATGTCGATGCCACCCATTGCAAGATGGCAATATCAACGCCCTATACCTCCAGGAAGCCCGGAGCATGAGTTAACCGAGTTCTTCTTACAGCCACGCGATTGGCTTGGCTCATGATTGGTATTTTCGGCGGAACATTCGATCCACCTCATTGGGGACACGTTAAATTAGCTCAAAGCTTTATCGAATTACTCAGACTTGACGAACTTCTATGGCTTCCTGCTGGGCAACCTTGGCAAAAAAGTACTCATATTACTTCCGCCGACATGCGTTTTGAACTGACCCTAGCGGCCGTGGATGATCTAAAAACACTTCTATTTGATACTGATAATAAAACACATGTGGGGGTTAGTCGGATTGAGCTTGATCGTCAAGGCCCAAGCTATACCATCGATACCGCAAAAGAACTCCGCAAGTTATACGGTCCTGGGCAATCTATTGTGTGGCTCATGGGCGCAGACACCTACCAAAATATGCCGACCTGGAATGATTGGCAACATTTGCCAGATTATCTGCATCTAGCTGTTGCAAGTCGTAGACTCTCTCCTTCGGTAACAACTGCCAATATTGATCCAGATCATCCACAAACAATCCATGAAATGATCTCTATTTTTGATCAAAAAATTACTGAAGATGTTGCCCAGTTGAGAAACTCCCCTAGTGGTAAAGTTTTTTTTGATGAGCATTTTCATGTAGATCTTTCATCTACCTTCTTACGGAATCAATTGAATGAGCGAGCTTCCCGCTCTGAGCTAGCAGAGTCTTTGTCGCCACAAGTGTTAGACTACATCCAACTTCGGCAACTTTATCAGCCGCCAAATCTAAAAAACTCTTGAGGAATACTTTTCACGCATGGAATTAAGAAAATTACAACGTACCGTTATTGATGCACTAGAAGATGTAAAAGCAGTGGATATTCGTGTATTTGATACGTCTAAATTGACCGATTTATTTGATAGGGTCATTATCACAACCGGTAATAGTAATCGCCAAACACGCTCTCTTGCTTTTTCAGTAAGCACCGCTGTTAAAGAAAAAGGCGGTGAAGTGATTTCTATCGAAGGACTTGATACTGGTGAATGGGTTCTTGTCGATTGTGGTGATGTTGTGGTACATATTTTGCAACCCGCTATCCGTGCCTATTATCAGCTTGAAGGTATGTGGGGTGGAAAGCCTGTTCGTGTAAAGTTGGCGAGTCAAAAAGGCCCAACGAGTGGCCCTATGGATTTTAGTGACGACTTGGATGACTAATGAAGCTGTTTATCGTCGCCGTTGGTCATAAAATGCCCAATTGGGTCGAGACTGCGATTCAAGACTATGTCAAAAGAATGCCCAAAGATAGTCCGATCATTATTAAAGAACTCAAACCAGATATCAATCCCGCTAAAGAATCTGTAAAAATACTAGACCATATTCCTAAAAATAGTTATGTCATTGGTTTGGATGAGCGAGGAAAAGATTTAAATACCCAACAAATGTCACAAGAATTTGCTGATTGGCAACAGATGGGTAAAGACATCTATTTGATTATCGGTGGAGCCGATGGCTTAGATCTCACTTTAAAACAAAGCTGCCAAGCACTTTGGCGTTTATCTAGTCTAACCTTACCGCACGCTCTCGCAAGATTACTTTTGGTAGAGCAGCTTTATAGGTCTTGGACTATCCTTCAAAATCACCCTTATCACCGCGAATAAAATGCTCTATCTCGCCTCTCAAAGTCCTAGAAGGCAATCCATCTTAAAGGATTTAGGGGTAAATTTTACTTTGCTCTTACCTACTGATCAGGAGGATGCCGAGGCCCTAGAAGTCGCCCTACCCGAAGAAAACTCTAAAGATTATGTTCTAAGAGTGACTTTACTCAAACTTAGCGCCGCGGTGAATCGTTTGAAGAATAAAAACCTGAAATGGGCACCGATTGTCTGTGCAGATACGACTGTTGCCATCCATCAACATCATGTAGATAGTATTTTAGGAAAACCCAAAGATGTTGATGAAGCTTTAGCGATGCTGACTCAACTCAATAACCAATGCCATGAAGTCCATACTGCTGTTGCCATACAAATTAGCCCTAATGTGCCCCCTGATTTTTTTGTTGTCACCTCACGAGTCTATTTTGCAAATAATTCACAAGCTAAATTAATGGCTTATGTTGCCACTCATGAACCTTTGGGTAAAGCCGGCGCGTATGCTATTCAAGGTCTTGGAAGTACGCTGATTGAAAAAATTGAGGGTAGTCATAGCGCTATTATGGGTCTACCCATTTACGAAACAAGCTTACTCTTGGAGAAGGCCGGAATTCCGTATATCCTATATCCATGAGCGAAGAAATCTTAATTAACTTTACCCCGCAAGAAACAAGAGTAGCTATTGTTCAGCATGGCGAAGTTCAAGAACTTTTGGTTGAACGCACCCAAAATCGCGGTATTTTAGGTAATATTTATTTAGGTAAGGTAATACGGGTCCTGCCAGGCATGCAGTCTGCGTTTGTTGATATAGGCCTTGATAAGTCTGCATTTATTCATGTAGCTGATATCTACAATAGTGCCGATCAGCCTATCGAAAAAATGATATTCGATGGTCAAACAATACTCGTTCAAGTCTTGAAAGACCCCCTAGGCACTAAGGGTGCTAGGCTGACTACGCATATTAGTATTGCTGGTCGTAATCTTGTGTATTTGCCCCTTGATGATAAAAATGGTCAAATTGGTATCTCGCAAAGAATAACTGACGAGGGTGATCGCGAAAATTTGAAGCAACGGGTTCGTCAAATAGTTTCTGATGATCTAAAGGGGTGTTTAATCGTCAGAACAAGTGCTGAAGAAGCTAGTGACGTTGACTTAGAGCAAGACTTCAACTATTTAGCATTAACCTGGGCAACGGTTCATGAGCAAACCAAGACCAAACCAACGCCGTCAAAATTATTCGAGGAACTTAATTTAATCGAACGTGTGATGCGTGATATCGCTGAGGAGTCTACCGATCTGATTCGGATCGACTCTTCTGAAAACTTTACGAAATTACAAAAGTTTGCCTCGACGTATATGCCAAAGCTTGTCGATAAGATTCAACTGTATCGTGGCGAACGTCCTTTGTTTGATTTGTTTGATATTGAAAACGAAATCAATCTTGCCCTCAATCGGAGAGTCAATCTAAAGTCTGGTGGTTATCTGATGATTGATCAAACTGAGTCAATGACCACTATCGATGTTAATACTGGTAGCTATATTGGTGCCAAAACGTTTGTAGATACGATTTACAAAACGAATCTTGAGGCAGCAAAAGCAATTGCCCGCCAATTAAGACTGAGAAACTTGGGGGGTATCATCATTGTTGATTTTATTGATATGCATATGAGCGATCACCAGACTGCCGTTCTAGCAGAACTCCGTAAAAGTCTAGCGATTGATCGAATGAAAACAATGGTCCATCCTTTTTCGAATCTTGGCTTAGTAGAGATGACGCGTAAAAGAACACGCGAGTCTATCGCCCACCAACTCTGTGAATCTTGTCCAATTTGTGATGGCAAAGGCGAAATTAAAACTGCTCAAACTGTCTGCTATGAGATTTTGCGTGAGATTGTTCGAGAACATCGCCAATTTAATCCCAAAGAATTTAGGATTGTCGCCTCACCCGATGTGATTGATCTTTTCCTTGAGGAGCAAAGTCAATATTTAGCTGAACTGAGTGAATTTATTGGCAAACCCATTCGACTACGATCCGAAGTTAGCTTTTCTCAAGAGCATTACGATATCGTATTGCTTTAAGCTTTTGTAGAAAACTGAAGTCGATGTAAGCTCGAGTACAAACCACCCAAACCAATCAGTTCTGCATGTGTACCTAATTCAACGATACGACCATACTCCAAAACAGCAATCCGGTCAGCGTTTTCAATCGTGGAAAGTCGATGCGCAATGACTAAGGTTGTTCTTCCTTGCATTAAATTCTCTAAAGCTTGCTGTACAAGTCTCTCAGACTCAGAGTCGAGTGCAGATGTAGCTTCATCAAGAATC
Source organism: Betaproteobacteria bacterium (assembly GCA_037137465.1). Classification (GTDB taxonomy): domain Bacteria; phylum Pseudomonadota; class Gammaproteobacteria; order Burkholderiales; family Burkholderiaceae; genus Polynucleobacter. The sequence continues at coordinate 133,818 of JBAXKF010000001.1, forward strand.
AGGATAGGCGCATTTTTATAAACAGCTCGAGCAATCGCTAAACGCTGCCTTTGCCCACCAGATAAACGATTCCCATTATCTCCAATGACAGTATCAATACCCTCAGGTAAATCTCGAATCATTTCAGATAAATTAGCAGCAGCAATGGCTTGTGTTACTTTGACACGATCTATATCAGCTTGATGAACAACGCCATATGCCACGTTTGCAGCAATCGTATCGTTAAATAAAATAACATCTTGACTCACAAAACCTATTTGTAAACGTAAATCAGTTAATTTGTATTCATCAATAGGATAACCATCCAGTAGAATCCGCCCCTTCGTCGGAGAGTAAAAGCGTGGTACTAAATTAACTAAGGTCGTTTTACCACTGCCTGATGGGCCTACAAAGGCGATGACTTCTCCTGATGAGATTTTTAAATCAATATCGCGTAAAACTTCACGCTGCGAATCTAACGATTCTTGTTCTAATTGTTGATATGAAAATCCTACACCTTCAAATTCAAGATTCCCACGAGACTGCTTTAAGGACTTTGCATTTTCCTTATCTACTTGTTTTTCTAGCGGCTGATCCATTAATCCAAAAATCATTTCAGCGGCAATTAAACCTCGTTGTAATGGTTGATTAATATCTGCTAAATGCTTGAGTGGGGAAATAATTAATAGCATTGCTGTCACAAATGCAGCGAACTCTCCAACGGTTGTTCCACCACTCGACGATTGCACGATAGCAATCAAAAGCACACCTGATAATGCCATCGATGCAACAATTTGCGTAATGGGTTGATTGAGCCCCCCGGCAATCGATGCGCGTATAGCAAATTTTCTGAGCTGTTTGGCCATCTCACTGAATCGATGCATCTCATATGCTTGGCCACTATTTAACTTAACAACCTTGTGTCCTGCACTCGCTTCTTCAACGACATACGCTAATTCACTCGTATATTTTTGCTGATCACGCCCAAGCGCTCTTAAGCGTCTATTAATGCGACTGATTGTGAATCCAATAATTGGAAAAATAATCATTACAACTAAAGTCAGGCTCCAATTCAAATAAAATAAATAAGCCAATAAACCAATCACCGTGAGTGAGTCTCGCACTAAGTTAATAGCAACGCTACTCAAAATACTCAACACATTGTTCACTTCAAAAACAACGGTATTGATTAAATTAGCGGCAGTACTTTGTTGAAAAAATTCTGTGGGTGCATGCAATAGCCTTGCAAACATCTGCTCTCGTAGTATTAACAACACTTCGTTGATTACGCGATTGAGCCAATAATTTGATAAGAATTGAGCCGCCCCTCGAATAAATGCTAAGCCGACAAGGAATAAAGGTATTTGCCATAATTTGTCATTTAATCCCCCTGTAAAACCTCTATCTAAAAGCGGCTTCATCAAGGCGGGGATGGATGTTTCCGTTGCTGCGACCACCGCCATTGCCAATAAAGCCAATATAATCATTGACTTATGTGGCTTTAAATAAGAGATAACGCGTAAAAATACTTGATGATTGGGTAGCTTCATATAATGAATTATGCCAATCTTCTGTCACAAACACATCACCTTGAAGAAAAATAGTTAATATCTCTCAAATGAGCCCTTCTTTAAAACCCTCGTCTTTTAAAAAAATATTAATTATTTCTACTCGGCAAATTGGGGATACTCTCATCACCACCCCATTAATTGATCGCGCTCACGAAATCTGGCCTTTTGCAAAAATAGATTTTTTAGGCTTTGAAAATGCCATTGGCATATTAAAGGGCAATCCCTTTTTAAATGAAATTATTCCGTCGAGTAAAAAGCCTAGCTTTAAAGAGTATTGGCAATTACTCAAGAAGATTTTTTTTCGGTATGACCTTGCCATCATTACCCAACCAAGTGATCGTGCTTATCTTTATGGTCTGTTTGCTGCTCGAGTTCGCGTAGGGGTATGTCACTCCGGTAAAGAAGATCGCGGCTGGAAAAAGTGGCTATCAAAACACCAAGTTCCTATTGATTATTTTTCACAACATGTGGTCACTGAAAAATTAAAGTTACTAGACCCGTTCATCACGCAAGATGTTTCAAAAACGATCAACGTTACTCCCCCACGCTTTGAGTCTCTCCCAATTGAATTACATGATAGTACTAATCAATATATTGTTATTCACCCAAGTCCTCTGAATGACTATAAGTGTTGGCCGGTAGCGTCTTGGGTGCAATTAATTGAGTATTTTGTAAGTCAACAACTGCTCGTTGTCTTAAGTGGTGGCCCTGATCAAAAAGATCATGCGCTTGCACAAAAAATCCTTCTACAACTTTCCCAAAACGCTGCTCAAATGACATTGAATATGACCGGCAAGCTTAGCTTTGGTGAATTAGCAAATGTTCTCCATCATGCAAAAGCTTATATTGGTGTCGATACTGCTATTACTCACCTAGCTGCTGCTTGTAAAACACCAACGATTGCTTTATTTGGGGCCACTCCTCCCACCAACTTTGGTCCTTGGCCCAATGGATCGTCTGCGGAGCAACCTTACGCTCTAAGAGCCCTATATCAAACTGTTGGTAATGTAACTATCCTGCAAGGACCTGGTGAATGTGTGCCGTGCCGCAAAGCTGGTTGTGATGATACTGCGAATAGTCGGAGTCTTTGTTTAGAAGAGTTGGAATCTAAGCGGGTGATTCAAGCATATGAAATAATTTTTCAGAAAATTATTCCGATTGTGCATATCTAACTTGTAGTGATGAACTGATTCCTAGTTGATGTAATAAGTTACTAAACCCCTGAATGGTTCGATCATCTGGATAGATATTCCACGTTTGCGGAAATTGAATCTGGCAAACACCAACATCGGAAATTAAGTCTGCCGTCATTGGCAGATGCTTGGAGGATTCTGTTGATGATTGCGTATTTCGTGAGGCACTTTGCTCTGTTAAATAGTTTTGTGCTTTTTCTTTAAAATTCTGCAAGTTCACTTTGGATGTCATTTCGAAATGAATACTTTTTGCATATCGCAGTCGAGCACTTGCCATACTCATCGCGCCGATCACTGAATGTCTTACATTACCCGAAAAATTTTCAGTAGAGGGTTGCACTTTTGTCATTATTTTTGCAATGAGTAATTCGTCTTCTACAAAGCAAGTTCGGTAAGTTTCATAAACATCTTCATAAACGACTAATTCAATATGATCGGTTCCATCGTCTAAAACGATCGTATTCATAACGCCACCATTATTGGTCTTTTTAGTTCTGTGCGAAACAATGATGCCGGCAACAAGCTTCTCGCCCCCTTTACTTGAGATTTTTTGCAGTGGGATGCGCACTATTTGTCGTACTTCTTTTGCATAAACATCAAATAAGTGTCCGGATATACAAAATCCAAGTGCTGCCTTTTCTTCTTGTAGGCGGGTTTTTTCCATCCAAGGTGCTACTGTTACATACTCTGGCTCTGAGCCATCTTCTTCACCAGGCATGGCAAATAAACTCGTTTGATTAGCAAATGACAATGCCTGCTCTGCTGCTTGCATGGCATTGGGCAAAGAGGCTAAGAGCGTCGACCGCCCTTCCATTCCTTGGGGTGCTATGGAATCAAAAGCCCCTGCCCTTATCAGTGCTTCTATTGCTCGTCGATTGACAATCCGGCGGTCTACCTTTAGACAAAAATCAAATAAATGGACAAAGGGTTTTTCTGTTCTAACCCTGACGATTTCTGTAATGGCACTTTCACCAGTTCCTCTTACTGCACCTAATCCATATTTAATCGTGCGTGAACCACCGGCTATCTTTTCCTGCTCACTCAATATGGGTAAAAATCGATATTCGCCTGAATTAATATCTGGCGGAAGAATTTGAATCTGATTCGCTTTTGCATCTTCAAACAGGATTTTGACTTTATCCGTATCGTCCATTGCCAAGGATAAGTTGGCCGCCATGAATTCAGCTACATAGTGGGCTTTTAACCAAGCAGTTTGATAAGCTAAAACGGCATAAGCTGCGGCATGTGATTTATTAAATCCATAGCCAGCAAATGCTTCCATGTTTTTAAATATTTCATCTGCTTTTTCTTGCGTGAGACCATTTTCCATGGCTCCCTTTGCAAAGATCTGACTCTGTATTGCCATCTCCTCAGGTTTTTTCTTACCCATGGCGCGACGTAATAAGTCTGCACTACCTAAAGAATAGCCGCCAACAATTTGGGCCATTTGCATCACCTGTTCTTGATACACCATAATTCCATATGTTTCTTCAAGAACGGGTTTAACGCGCTCATCAGGATAAACCACCACTTGTCGTTGATGCTTACGGGCAATATAGTCAGGAATCAAATCCATTGGACCTGGTCGATACAAAGCCACTAACGCAATGATGTCTTCAAATCGATCTGGTTTGGCATCTTTGAGCATGTTTTGCATACCCCTACTTTCCAATTGGAAAATGGCCACTGTATTGGCTTTTTTCAAAATATCAAAAGCTTTGCCATCATCCAATGGAATATCGCCAATCTGCCAATCAATATGTTCGGGATACAGCTTGTGAATATATTTTTGCGTCAAGTCCAAAATAGTTAAGGTGGTCAAACCAAGGAAGTCAAATTTAACAAGCCCAACAGCTTCAACGTCATCTTTATCAAACTGACTAACAATGCCAGAATTTTGGTCATCTTTTCCTGATTGAGAATAAAGGGGACAAAAATCTGTTAACTTTCCTGGTGCGATCAACACGCCTCCGGCATGCATACCGACGTTTCTTGTAATGCCTTCAAGCTGGATAGCGTGGTCAATTAAATTTTTCGCTTCTTCATTATTGCGATATAAGTCACTTAAGTCCGGTGTATTTTTAATTGCTTCTTCAATCGTAATTTGTGCCCCTGGTTTGGCCTCAATGAGCTTTGAAATGCCATCCACAAATCCATAGGGTTGTTGTAGGGCCCTACCTACATCTTTTATTGCACCCCGGGCTGCCATCGTGCCAAAAGTTGCAATTTGACTCACAGCTTCATGGCCATACTTATCTTTGACATACTGAATTACTCGGTCCCGTCCAAGCTGACAAAAATCAATATCAAAGTCGGGCATTGACACCCGCTCGGGATTTAAAAATCGCTCAAAGAGTAAGTTATAACGCAGTGGATCTAGGTCAGTAATGCCCAAAGAGTACGCCACTAAGGAACCTGCTCCTGATCCTCTTCCTGGGCCCACGGGGACGCCATTATTTTTTGCCCATGAAATAAAGTCAGCAACAATTAAAAAGTATCCAGGAAACCCCATTTGAACAATGGTTTTAATTTCAAAATCTAATCGCTCCTCATATCGCGACCGCTCCACAGAGCGCTGCTCTTGCTCTGGGTAGAGTTGCTGTAAGCGTTCTTCTAAACCTAGTTTTGACTGTCTTTCTAAATAGGTTTCTAAAGAAAGATTATCAGGCGTTGGAAAATCTGGTAATTTAGGCTTACCTAATTGCAACATTAAATTACATCGCTTAGCAATTTCTACTGAATTACTTATGGCACTTGGAATGTCTGCAAACAATTCCTTCATTTGTTCACCCGTTTTAAAGTACTGCTCAGGGGTAAACCGAACAACGCGTTTTGGGTTTCCTAATTGGTCTCCATCTGCAACGCAAACTCGAATCTCATGCGCTCTAAAATCATCCGGCTGCATAAATTGAATGGGGTGTGTTGCTACTAATGGAATTTTTAATCGACTTGCCAATCCAGCAGCCAAATGAATATACCGTTCTTCTTGGTCATTACCTACCCGTTGGATTTCTAGATAAAAGTGATTCGGAAATACCGATTGCCAATGCTTTGCATATTCTTCTGCCAATTCAATTTGATCGGCAAGTAGGGCATTACCAATATCACCTTGCATTGCACCTGATAAAAAGATCAATCCTTCGGATAGCAAAAATGGCTCTTTTGCAGCAAGCGTGGATGAGCTTTGTAAATGAAACCAACTCGGGTGGATTTCGTGATGTCCAAGGTGCTGATTCTCAGTCATGGCCTTAGACAAAAGTTCACAAAGGTTTAAATAGCCCTTCATGTTTTTTACCAACAACAGACCGCGATGTGACTTATTACTTTGACTTGGATGCGAAATCCATATATCTGCTCCCGCAATCGGTTTTAAACCGGCATCTCTCGCCTTTGAGTAAAATTTAATTAACCCAAAAAAGTTCATGAGGTCCGTTAATGCCAGCGCCCCCATCTGATCATTTACCGCTGTCTGGATGGCTGGCTCTAAGCGAACGATGCCATCCACAACAGAATATTCAGAGTGCAGACGTAAATGAACAAAATTTGGACTTGGCATAATTTCTATTTTAACGATGTCTAGACATTGCCCCTATTATTTGACCTAAAAATGCGGCAAAAGCCCAAGCTGTAAAAGCTTGGTTAACTATTTATTGGGGTTTTTTGATGCCGCCGAGTAATGCCCCAATGGTTTTATTGGTGCTAGGCGCTTTGACAATTGATTGCGGTGCAACAACGCCCGCAACTGAAGTTGCTTTGGAGTCTGACTGGTATGGCATATAGAAGAATGGGTCTGAGTTTTCTTGAGTGCGACTACTAGGTACAGGTATACGGATCAGTGGTTTTTTTGTCAGCTTTTCAATTTCTGCCAGTAACTTTAATTCTGAACCATCGACTAGGGCAATAGCATCACCTTTTGCTCCAGCTCTGCCCGTTCTGCCAATCCGGTGGATATAGTCCTCGGCACTAAAAGGTAATTCATAATTAATCACACATGGCATGCTTGGAATATCCAATCCTCTGGCTGCCACATCTGTGGCCACTAGTGCGTCAATCTCACCTTTTTTGAAGTGATCCAAAATACTCATGCGCTCAACTTGACTTTTATCTCCATGGATGGCTTCTGCCTTAATTCCATGTTGGCTAAGCGCTCTTGAAAGTCGTGCACAACCGATGCGACTATTGGCAAAAATAATGCATTGTGAGGGTAACCCCTTCACTTGTCGTTGTTTTAAGATGTCTAGTAACACCTTTAATTTATTCGAAGAATCGACTAAATGAACCATCTGTGTGACGGTATCAGCTGTCTGATTTTGTCGAGAAACTTCAATGATGACTGGATCTTTCAGGTATTGCTGTGCTAATTTTTTAATTTCTGGTGAAAAGGTTGCAGAAAACAATAAGGTTTGTCTTGAGCCCGTCGGAATTAATGCCATGATTCGCTGTAAATCAGGCAAGAAACCCATATCCAACATGCGATCTGCTTCATCTAAAACTAATATTTGTACTTGCGATAGATTGGCATTTTTTTGCGATAAGTGATCAAGTAAACGTCCTGGAGTGGCAATTAATAACTCCACACCAGCTCTGAGTAATTGGGTTTGAGAGGATATATCAACCCCACCAAATACTACTGCCGTTCTCAAGTCTGTATATTTTGAATACTTAAAGGCATTTTCAGCGACTTGGTCACTTAATTCTCTTGTTGGAGTTAAGACCAAAGCCCGTATTGGATGTCTTGCTGGTGATGAACTTGTGTTGGCAAAAGGGACAATCTTTTCAAGAATCGGCAATACAAACGCTGCTGTTTTACCGGTACCTGTTTGCGCTGCCCCCATAACGTCCTTGCCGGCTAATACATGAGGTATCGCCTGCTCTTGTATAGGCGTTGGATGCATATAGCCCTGCTCCTGAACTGCTTGCAGTATCTTTTGGCATAAGCCAAGTTGCGTAAAGTCAGGTTTTGCAGGGGGCAGGTGAGTTGTGGAAAGTTCTACTTCGCTTTCCACGTTCAACTCAGTGCTAGGGGTTTGATTAAATTCGTTCACAGCCCTCTATTATGAGGCTAATTCTTATTTCAAGCCCAAACTGGCGATTCCAGCCTTAGCAATTAGGGCATCATCAGAGGATTTAACCCCTGAAACACCTACTGCACCGATAGTATGGCCATCAACAACAATATTAACGCCACCTTCTAAAACACCATGTAAAACAGGGGTGGCAGCCAAGAATGCTGTTCTGCCGTTATTGATAATATCTTCGTATACCTTTGATTCACGACGACCAAGTGCTGCGGCACGAGCTTTTTCTTGAGAAATATACGCTGTCACTGGAGCTGCACCATCACGACGCAATAGGCCTAATAAATGTCCTCCGTCATCCACGATGGAAATAGTCACTGCAAAGCTTTCCTGCGCAGCATATTTTTCTGCAGCAGCCAGGATTGAGGCAACATCTTGTTGAGTTAAGTAGGTACGATTTGCAGGCATTGTGTTCTCCATTGAATTATTTTCTCTATTTTAACCAAGTTTTTTGAAATCAAAAAAGACGGCGTATCCACCCCAATGAATACGCCGTTAACGCCAACTAAAATCGTTATGCCACTTTTTGTTGCTGACCAACTGCTAATAGAGCTTTAGGAAAGGATTTTTTACCAATTTGAATGTGTAAGAAAAATACAATGCCCGTCAAGCTTCCCGATACAAGATGTAAAAGGTGCGCCTGCTCATGGATCACTCCTCGGCCGTAGAACAATGCCAAAATAGATACAATCAATAGTAAAGATGTGACGATAAAAGCACTCCCCATCCAAACGTTTTTCTTCATTCTTAGGCTTAATTGAACGTGATGGTAAAGTGCCATGCCTAGTATGAGTAAAAATAAATGTCCCGTAATACCATGCATACTGACTAACAAACCTAATGCTTGGATTGGCTGACCCAACATATCTTCAGATATAAACCAAACTAATCCTGAGCCTACACTGAGTAATACTCCCATCAAGGTTAAATTTTTATGCCACTGACTCATCTTGCCGATTTTTGATGCTGTTAACTGCTGTTTACTTTCCATGTTTCACTCCACAATAATTGGTATCGCTCCAAATTTTTTAAAATAAGGGGCATAAATATTCTTCTCAATTGCTAAAACTTTCGTTAAGCTGTCCGCCACAACGCAAGTTGGTGCAATGATTGAATAGCTCAAATCATCTTCTATATACTTCCTGGTTTTTGGATTTATCAAATAAGACTTTTCTCCTTTCATATTTTTACGACCAAATCGTGTTGATGAGCTTGCAATAGCGCCATCTCTTAACTCACCCAAGTGAATATAGGCACCTTCATTTACTCTTTCTCTTAAATTAATCGCATGCGCTTGCTGACCAAGCACACGCAAGTCTCCTCCTGCATTAATAACGGCTTCTTCAATCCCGAAGTTTTTTAAAATATCAACGCCACGATCTACTGCATATCCTTTAGCTATACCTCCCAAATCGAGTGATATAGGCTCTTGGATGACCACTTCGTGATTCCCTAATAAATCAATCGAACAAATACTTGCATGATCACAATGATTCTTTCTGGATGTATGTGACGGGTCAAATTGACCTACTCCACAATCAAATAATCCATTTGTTTCGATACAAATTTTTTGCGCAATCAATAAAACTTCATAGGTCCATGGATGGATAGGTAGAACAATACGTTTACCAGTAGCGGATAGTCGATTAATCTTTGATATATCACTATATCCATCATGTCTTGACATCAGTGATTGAACTTTTGAAATCTCCCTGAAAACGACATTACAAATTTCCTGATAAAAATGTCTTTGTTGAATCGGTGCTGATACTTCATCAGCAATACCGACTTCTACAAAAGTACCTAATAGGGGTTGGCTTCTTCTCATATCAAGCTTTACTTAAATACTCTCGATATAACACCATCAACCTTTGCACACCATTCGTAACATGCTTTGATGAGAGTGTTGCGCCAGTAATATTTTTAATATCTTCGTTAAATCGTAAAATTTGATGAGCGTCCCTACCTTTAAATTGCTGTAGCCATTTCTTTTCCCGTATTTGTTCGCCATAGGATTCGTTGTACTCAAGAATTTCTACACCCTGAATTTGCCCATTTGCATGAATCCCAACGGCATACGTAATCATTTCATGTTTACCAACAACTTCATCTACTAATAACCATGATCCTTGATTCGATTTCCAAACATGCTTTTGCGTATAGGCGTATCGCACTCCTGATTCTTTTCTCATCAGTTCTTTAATTGCAATCGGAATATCTATTTCAACTTGCTTAAATATCTCCCCACTAAACATCACTTGTTTAACTTCATCGATGCTGAGATACTGTTTGGCGCATACCAGCCCCGCAGGACTAATACTTGCCAAACACATCACCGAGATACAGCTTGTGGATTTCCATTGCATTAAAAGGGCATCCCAAATTTAACGATGTATTCATTACGACCATGACTATCCCAGACCTTGCCATCAGAACATTCTGCCGTTCCAGGGTCCCAACATTGCCCACCGATTTGGGTTCGCATCGCAGCAGTTACCCACCAATCTTTACTTGCATAGTGAATATTGGGGCCCCAAAAATGTGCTCTTTGTGTTTGATTACTGAATGAATACCCATCGAAGTCATTGTGGAATCGGTATTCAATTCCCACATTAAGGTTCGGTATCACGCGATAGGTAATACCTCCTACAAAATCTAGAACTGTCTCTTCAATTGGCTCTTGATCAAACTGTAATTTCTCTAATTCATAAACAATATTGCCCACAATTTGAAGTCGATCATCAATAAAATTCGATTGCAAAATCAATCTTGTCTCTAGCGCATTTTTTAGATGGCCAATCGTCGGTTCAACATACAAGCCCACGCCAATCGGCGAAGTCACTGGATTACTGATACGCCATATCCCTTCAACTGAGATGCCATCGATGCCAGTTTGTGAGTAGCCCGCATTTTGACTAAATGCATAAGGAACACCATATCCGCCGGTACAGGGATTAACCCCTTGGTCGCAATATTCACTATTCGTGTAATTTTTACCCGCTTGTATCGAGTAGGTATTTAAGTATCCCGCTAATTGAAGATTATTAGTTAACCCGTATTCCATTTCTGTTCGACCTTGCCACAGATCATATGTTCCAGTAGCTTGACCTCTCGTTAACTGTAATCGTTGTTCAAACTCCCATCTTCCTTCAGGTTGCAAATCTAGACCATAAACCCATCCGAAATACCCTTCTCCAGCATAAGATATTAATGATAGGGTGCTGACCCCAATGACGATTCCCTTGTATATGAAACTTATAATTTTGCGAGTTTGATTAAACACTCCGACTTCCTTTCTAACAAAAACAATTGATCAATAACAAATGATAATCATTCTCATTAAGAAATAAAAGTCACTTTACAAATATGGCTTTTTAACCATAAAGATAAAAGGTGATTGAAGATTTATCCGTAGGATAGGTACAGACCGTATCCCGCCATGAGGATACATCCGAGAATTAAGCCACGACTTAATCCTGCTTTGAATTTGACTACATAGACTAGACATATAACACTGACTAAGATTCGATAGGTAATTGGTACCTGCGTTAATTGACCAATAGGTAATAAAATCAATTTAAATGTGAGAGCCCCTACTAGAGCATAGGTCACGGCTGACAACCATTTAAATACTTCGCTGTCTTGAGATACATGACCGGCCAATAACACACCCAAGCCACGCCAAAAGTAAGTCCCCAAAACAACTAACGTAAGCATGGTCCACCACTGAAATTCCGGCGTCATATTATCGAATATATTCATCATGTACTCGACTTTTTACGTTTGAAATAATCATAAAGATAAGCTAAGGTTCCACAACCTAATCCGGACATCAACAATGCATTTTCTGGAAAATAACTGTAAAAAAATGCGCCAGATAATCCTCCAACAACGATCGCGATTCGGTTTAATGGCACAATTACATCCGCAAAGGATAGTAAGAAAAATAATGGGTTAACAAATACGAGTGGCAACACTATCCAAATAGGTACATATTCATAAACAATATATCCTAAGATTGTCCCCGGCACCGCTAGTACCCAACAAATCAAACCAATACCTAAAAAATATCCGTAACGTACTTCCGGTTTCATTTTTGGAAAATCTCGCATACAAAAAGCCCAAGAGCTCATCGCCACTAAATGCACTGACAATAGTCGTGATGGTTCCTTATGCGCTTTTGGTATTTGTGGAAATAAGGTCAGAACCATGGTTAAAAATCGAGTTGAGGTTAAAGCAACTGCTATGGTGATGACGCTAGAGGATGCGCCCATAGACATCATTTCTATAAAAACAATTTGACCAGGCAATGCGTACATTAAAAAAGAAATCGATGTGGTTTGAAGCCACGATAAGCCAATTCCATGCCCCATCGCTCCAAACCCGATCATACCAGCCAATAGAACTGGTCCAGGCCCGTAAATGCCTGCCTTTACACCTAATTTCATGCCTTTTGAAAAAGTGTCTGCGCTATTTAACTCATGTAATATTCGATCCATTGCTCTATTGTAGTGCCCTAGGCATCTAATGCCCATTCAATATGTTCATCAACTAATTCATGAATAATATGATGCTGACTCTTAAGGACCACTCTAGTCTTTTCTTTCATCTGCTCAGTTGTATTTTTATGGCGCAATAAGTTACCAAGGCCTACTGCTACGTTTCTCATAAATTGTGCATAACCTATGCGGTAGATAGCACTTCCTTGCATATACGTGTCAAAGTCTTCTTTTTTCCAGCAAAATACATCTAGTAAATTTAACTTACTTAATTCATGTCGTTCATTAAAGTCCCCGATCGTACTTGGCGAAGAAAATTTATTCCAGGGACAAGCTAACTGACAATCATCACAACCATAGATGCGATTGCCAATAAGGCTTCTATATTCAATGGGTATCGCCCCGCTATGCTCAATCGTTAAATAAGAAATACATTTTCTTGCATCTAATTGATATGGCGCAATGATTGCTTTTGTTGGACAAATATCGATGCATGCCTGACATTGTCCACAATGATCTGTTATCGGTTCATCGATGGGGAGTGGAATATCTAGCAATATTTCCCCTAGAAAAAACATGGATCCAGCATCTCGGTGGAGCGCTAAGGTGTGCTTGCCTCGCCATGCTAATCCAGATTTTTTAGCAAATTCAACTTCAAGTAATGGTACAGAATCAACGGCAACGCGGTAGTTCAGCGGAGCTACTTTCTCTTCAATCATTTGCGCTAATTGTCGTAGTCGCGCTCTCAGTACTTTATGGTAATCACGACCTCTTGCATAAACAGATATAACTGCAGACTCTGGATGATGTATCCTCGCCCACTCTTGTTCTCGCCAATCTTGGCTATTTTCAAATTGCTCTGGTGGCAGGTAATCCATCCGCAAGGATAGTATTCTGAGAGCTTGAGGTAATATCTTTTGAGGATTAGCACGCAAATGCGCGTTCTCACTCATATAATTCATATCACCATGATGACCTTTTTCCAACCAATCCTGCAAATAGGGCAATGCCTGACTAACGTCCAGATCCGTTACTCGCAACTCACTAAAGCCCAGCCCTTTAGCCTGGCTTTTGATCCATTGCAGCAATTCTTGATTGTCGAAGGTGTCCATTAATGTCCATTGTAGGCAAACTTTACCCATTTGAATTAAGTTCAGAGCAAGCTTGTAATGAGCTTGCGCAAAAAATCGCACCAATCATTCAATCCGTTGCCGGCAATAAGCAAAGTTTTCATATCTGGTTTTGTGGTGATTTAGGAAGTGGTAAAACAACTTTAATCCGCTATCTCCTTCAATCACTTGGTTATCACGGGAAAGTAAAAAGCCCAACTTATAATTTATGTGAGCCCTACTCTGTTATTTTTTTAGGAAATGATATTCATATCCATCACTTTGATTTATATCGCATGAATCATCCCCTCGAGTGGGAGGAAGCCGGTTTTAAAGAAATTCTTTTTCAACCTGGTGTGAATTTGATTGAATGGCCTGAAAAAGCAGAAAATACTTTACCCTCAGCTGATCTTGTATTTCATATGGAATACGTTTCGGATTTGACAAGAAAAGGCTTTATAGAGGCTCATTCAAATATTGGACAACAATTATTAAACTCTATTTCTTGACATGCTGTTATCAAAAAGAAAATCTCTTCAGAAAATTGCAAAGGCTTCTTTTACGGCGCCTTGGGTACTTGTTTTAGGTCCTAAACAATTAGCTTTTGGTGCGACGTTATTAGGTGTGCGCGTCTGGCCTGCTGAAGAATATACGCGTGTTACCCTTGAATCTGATGAGCTTTTGCAAGTCACTCATCAACTTCTTCGAGACCCTAACCGTTTAGTTGTTGATATTCAAGGGATAGATTTAAATAGCAAAATAAAAGAGCTTGTCGCCAAAATTAAAAGTGATGACCCTTTTATTGCTGGTGTCCGAGTGGGCCAATATCAACCGAAAGTAGTTCGCTTAGTCTTCGATCTCAAAGAAGAAGTTTTACCGCAATTGTTTCCTCTAGAACCTGCAGGCAGCTATCGTCACAGACTCGTCCTTGATTTGTTCCCCAAAAATCCTCCTGATCCAATGTCGGTTTTTTTACAAAAGAATCTTAAAACTGAAGATGAAGACCCAATTGCAGCGATAGCCAGAAAAAATATGGATATCAATACGCCGCCCGTAATTCCCCAAAACACGGCTCCATCCATTGCTTCACGTAAATTTAATCGTATTATCACGATTGCTCTTGATCCTGGTCATGGTGGTGAAGATCCTGGAGCGATCGGCGCTAGAGGTTCTCGCGAAAAAGATGTTGTACTTGCTATTGCTAAACGTCTTCAAAATCAATTAAGTAATATGCCTGAATTCAGAATCTTAATGACCAGAGACTCTGATTTCTTTGTCCCCCTTGGAGTACGGGTTCAAAAAG
>JBAXKF010000002.1:0-114837 GCA_037137465.1 Betaproteobacteria bacterium
TCAAGGGTGCTTAGCTCAGATGGTAGAGCGTCTGCCTTACACGCAGAATGTCGGCGGTTCGATCCCGTCAGCACCCACCACAGTTTCTCTCTAATCTTCTGCTTTATACTCATCCTATTACTCTTAAATAATTGATCCTATGCTCGACTACGTCCGTACGCACCAAAAGATTCTACAAATCGTTTTATTAGTTCTTATACTGCCTTCATTTGTATTTATTGGGGTGCAAAGTTACACCGGTATGGGTGGTAAAGATAGTGACGTAGGTAAGGTTGGCAATGATGTAATTACCAATGTCGAGTTCGAAAATGCGATTAAGAATCAAGCGCAACGGTCAGGAATGCCTGCTGAGCTTGCAAATTCATCTGGATTTAAGAGTAACGTCTTAAATCAACTGATTCAACAGAAGTTATTAAAATACGAACTCCAGGCCTTGCATTTACAGGTCTCGGATGACCGACTGGCAAAAGAATTAAATAGCTTTCCCGAAATTCAGGCCTTAAAAAAGTCTGATGGGAGCATTGATGCAGATAAGTATCGACAACTACTTCAAAATAATGGACTTAGCGTTGCCCAATTTCAAAACATGAAACGTTCTGAATTGATGGGGGGTGATTTACAAAACGCGATTGCATCAAATCAACAAGGGATTAATTCGAACACGGTTTCAGAAAAATTAATCTCCGCTTATGGTGTTGAAAGAGAAGTGCAGGTTCTATTCTTTTTAGCAGATCAATATACAAAAAAAATCAAAGTTGAAGAGACTGAATTAAAAGACTATTTTCAAGCCCATCCAGGTGACTTCCAGAGCACACCGAGTGCTGACCTCGAATACGTCATCTTGCATCGTGATGCCAAGATGGACGATAAAGAGTTTGCCAAAAAAGCAGACTCATTTGCCAATATTGTTTATGAACAGGCTGATAGCCTTCAAGCCGTTGCTGATCAATTGAAATTGACCATTCAAAAAGAAAGCGGTCTTACTTCAAGTGGGAAAAAATCATTAAATAAAGATCACCCTTTAAATGATGTCAAAGCATTAAAGGCTATTTTTAAAGATGAAGTCCTAAAATCAAATAAGAATACGGAAGCAATTCAACTGGCCAATGGCGATTTAATTTCAGTTCACGTCACCCAATTTAATCCTGCTCAAACCCGAAAATTTGAAGAGGTTAAAGCTGATATCGAAAAAAGAGTTTCATTGAAAAAATCTGAAGAAATGGCCATTGCTGATGGTCTGAAGTTGGCTGAGCAATTAGAAAAAAATCCACAGCTCAAACTTGCCGGTAAAGAATTTTCAAAGTCTATTTGGGTATCAAGAAACAAGCCTCTTGATTTACAAGGAGAGCCCTTTGAGAAAGTATTTGCAGTTGACCCTACCCAATTGCCACAGGTCGTATCAGCAAAGATCCCTGGCTTTGGATTAGCTATTTACCGTATTAATCAAGCAAGAGAGGCAAAGGATCTCAATCCTAAAGCAGCAATTGAGCAATTTAAGCAAATAGCTGAACTTAACTTGCAAAATGAATTAGCTGCTTATTACAGCAATATGCGCGATCGCGCAAAAGTTAAGATTTATAAATCCCTACAGTAGTTTTTTCAGAGTAGGTAAAACGTTTTTAAGTAATATGGCTTGGGCATTTTGATTTGGATGAATGCCATCTTCTTGAAAATATTCGCGTTTGGTAGCGATACCTTCAAAGAAGAACGGAACAAGTGATGACTGGGTATTTTTTCCGAGATCAACATACATCTTCGAGAACTGTGCTGTATATTCTGCGCCATAATTTGTGGGAATTTTCATGCCGAGAATTAATACTTTAGCGCCATTGTTTTTACTCATTTGAATAATTTCTTGAAGATTTTGATAGGTCGTTGCAAGCGGAAAACCTCTTAGAGCATCATTCGCACCTAACTCTACAATCACAATCGCAGGCTTGTGTTGCTGTAGAAGAGTTGATAGACGAGTTTTACCGCCAGCTGAAGTCTCACCACTAATGCTTGAGTTGACGATTGAGTATTTGGACTGATCTTTTTTTAGGGTGTCTTGGAGTAAGTTTACCCAACTAGTGCCCATTGGTAGGCCGTAGCCAGCAGAGATACTGTCCCCAAGTATCAGAATTTGATGAGGAGGACTGTTCTGCGCGAATACTCCAATTGATGTGTTAATCAGGATAAGAAAACCAATGCAGTTTTGTAAGATAATTGAGCGTAATCTATTCATGGCTTATATATGTCCCTAAATCCCCTCATTGCAGTTCAGCATTTAAGTAAAAATGTATCTTCTTATGAAGGTGTATTGCATATACTAAATGATATTAATTTTTCTATCTACGAAAAAGAAACCGTCGCTATTTTAGGTGCATCTGGATCTGGAAAAACCTCATTACTGAGTATCATGGCAGGACTCGATCCTGAATATGACGGGTCTGCACAACTGTTTAATCACGAATTAAAGGATTTATCAGAAGACCAAAGAGCCACACTCAGAAAAAAGCATGTAGGTTTTGTGTTCCAGTCATTTTTACTTATTCCTGAATTAAATGCATTAGAAAATATCTGTTTACCTTTAGAGATATCCGGAAAATTAAGTCCATTGCTCATCGAAAAAGCGAAAGGCTTATTAGATAAAATTGGTTTATCTCATAGATCGAATCACTATCCAAGTACCTTATCTGGTGGAGAGCAACAACGAATTGCATTGGCAAGAGCATTTATTAGCGAACCTCAAGTGTTATTCTTAGATGAACCAACTGGAAGTCTTGATTTAGGAAATGGGAAGATGATTATTGAGCTTTTGTTTGAGCTCAACCGAGACCTAGGTACAACTATTGTGATTGTGACGCATGACACAGATTTATCTCAACAATGTGCTAGAGTTTTAACATTAAAAGGCGGGAAATTAGTCTAAAAAAGATAATGAAATATTTGGCGCTATAAAAGAAAAAAAGGAAAAAACATGAAAAAATTATTAATTGCACTTAGCCTTTCAGTGTTATCGATGGCATTTGCTAAAGATCCAGTTGACACAAATACTTCGGTGACTAAGGAATCTAAAACTACGACAGATGCCACTGTAAAAAAAGAGACTGCTGATGAAAAAAAGGCAAGGATCGCTGAAGAGAAAAAAGTAGCTGCTGCGAAAAAAGAGCAGGAGGCTTTAAAAGCAAAGGAAGCCAAAGAGACGGCTAAAAAAGAAAAGGCCGATAAGCTTGCTAAAGCAAAAGAAGACAAAGCAGCCGCTGCTAAAGATAAAAAAGATGCTTTAGCTAAGGCGAAAGAAGAAAAGGAAGTTGCCGCGAAAGAGAAGGTAGAAAAAAATAGCAAAGTAAAAGAAGAAAAAGATACCAATCAAAAAGACAAGACAGATAAAGCAACAAAGTCAAAAGATGATAAAGAGATAGTCGTAAAGGAAAAATCTAAGGAAACAAAAGATAAATCCAAAGATGCAAAAGAGTCGGCATCAAAAGAGTCAGCATCAAAAGAGTCTGTTGTAAAAGAAAAGTCAAAAGATGATAAAGAAACTGTTGCAAAGGAAAAATCTAAAGAAACAAAAGATAAGCCTTCTGTAAAAGAGGCCGAGGATAATTCCGTAGCTAAGAAAAAACAAGAAGCTAAAGAAGCGCCTAAACAAGTTGAGTCCAAATCCAAGGAAAACCCTGTTGCTCTGCCTTCACCAAAGAAAGAGCCTGAAGTTGTTAAAGAAAAACCTTCTGTAGCTAAACAAACTCCCAAGACTGTTCCAGTTACTGGTTCGCCTGAGTCAGATGGTGCTGTTGCAAGATCAAAACTGGGAGATTTAAAACCTGGGCCTAATGATGTCGATAAAAATGGTAAGCAGTTGACTCAACAGCAAATGAAAATGAAAGAATGTTCTTCAATGGGTAAGGGTAGAAATCAAGCTGATTTCAGAGCATTTATGAGTGAATGTCTCAAAAACGATTAATTTTTTAATACATTAGGTTTATAGTTAATATAACTTTTTACTACAAGGAAATTGTATGCATGTTTTACTAAAACGTAGCTTGTTGAGTATTGTTTTAACTTGGTTCGCTCTTTTGCTAACTGGATGTGGTTACAACACTTTTCAAACAACTGATGAGCAAGTTAAGGCAGACTGGGCTGAAGTTTTAAATCAATATCAACGTCGTGCAGATTTAATACCAAATTTAGTTGCCACAGTTCAAGGCTATGCTACTCAAGAAAAAGAAGTATTAACTCAGATTACAGAAGCACGTTCACGCGTGGGTTCGATGCAGGCTACCCCGGAATTGATAAACGATCCTGAGGCTTTTAAGAAATACTTAGCAGCTCAAAATGAGTTGAAGGGCTCTTTATCTCGACTGATGGTAGTTGCCGAAAATTATCCAGCCCTTAAATCTGATCAAAACTTTAGAGATTTGTCTGCGCAATTAGAAGGTACTGAAAACAGGATCACAGTTGCACGTAATCGTTATATTAAAGCTGTCCAAGAATATAACCTTGCGGTAAGAACTTTCCCAAACAATATAACGGCAATGCTCTTTGGCTATAAAGCAAAACCAAACTTTACGGTTGAAAATGAAGCAGTTATTGCTAAGCCACCGACTGTGCAATTTAATAACCCTAAATAATTAATGCTCAAATTGATGCAAGTGCTAGAACATCGTTTTCTAGCACTTTTTATTTTTCTAATTGGTACTTTAGGGCCGCTTCAGGTTATTGGCCAAAATGTGTCTACGAACCAACCTATGCGTGGCGCGGCTTTTGAAAAAAGCTCAGCCAGAGATGCTGATTTAGCTAAAATACCCGTATTAAAATCCCAAGTTACTGATTTAACAGGTACTTTAACCGCATCCCAGATGAATGCGCTTGAGCAAAAACTAACTGCCTTTGAGGCTCGCAAAGGTAGTCAAATTGCTATCTTATTGGTGTCAAGTACACAACCCGAAGCGATTGAGCAATACACATTAAGAGTTGTAGAAAAGTGGCAATTAGGAAGGAAAAAAATTGATGACGGCATCCTCTTATTGGTTGCTAAAGATGATCGTAGACTTCGGTTTGAGGTGGGTTACGGTTTAGAAGGTGCGGTCAATGATTTAACCGCTAAACGAATCATCACAGAAATCATTACCCCTTACTTTAAACAAGGCCAGTTTTATGAGGGCATTAATGCAGGCATTGATCAATTAATGAAGGTTGTTGATGGAGAGGATTTGCCAGCTCCAGTTGTGAAAAGCCAAACTGCAGATTATTCTCAAGAGGGTGGTATGGAAGGGGTACTTTTAATTGCCTTTATGGGGTCAATTTTTCTTGGGGGAATCTTAAAAAGTATTTTAGGAAAGACCCTAGGGGGTTTAACAACAGCTGGACTGATTGGAATTCTGGCCTTTGTCCTGACTGGTGTTATTGGGATTGCCATTATTGCTGGTTTAATTGGCCTTGTTGCATCTATGATGGGAGGGCTTGCTGGTCGTGGCGGTCCGATTATCTTCCCTAGTGGGGGTGGTTTTGGTAGTCGCGGAGGTGGATTCGGTAGTGGCGGATTTGGTGGTGGTGGCGGTGGAGGTTTTGGCGGTGGTGGTGGCGGATTTGGAGGCGGTGGCGCCTCAGGGGGGTGGTGATGCAATTTTTCAATCGGCTATTGCGGCATTTGTTTGCCACAAACTACAACACAAAGAAATACTTTACTCAGCAAACGCTCCAACGTATCGAAGCTGCGATAGCAAAGAGCGAGATCACCCACAGTGGGCAAATCCGCTTTATTGTAGAAACGTCTTTATCTCCTTTGGCTCTATATCACCGTCAAAGCGCTCAAGAGAGAGCTTTGGAGATTTTTTCCTTATTTAGAGTTTGGGACACTGCAGACAATAACGGTGTTCTGATTTATCTGTTGATGGCCGATCATGACTTCGAAATCATTGCAGACCGCAATATTCACCTTCGTGCTGGTGGTGATTATTGGGTTTCAGTATGCAAAGAAATGGAAGTTTTATTAAAAAATCAAGAGTTTGAGCAGGGTGTTCTACTTGGTATTGAGCGGATTCATCAAGTTTTAAGAGCGCATTTTCCTGCTGAAGTAATTACCCCAAATGAATTACCAGATTTGCCCCTCATCATTTAACTGTGAGGTCTTAGCATTTCGTATAATCTGAGTATGCCTATTTTTAGCCTTTTACGCGGTTTATCTGCTCTTTCTCAATTTCGTAAGCAAGGACTTCTTGATACTTTTCGTAAGCATCAACTTCCTGTCCAATCTATCGAAGCCTATTATCAATATTTTATTTGGACAAATCATCCGCTTACAGCAGACGAAGCCTCCCAATTAAACAAATTATTAAATTTGTCAGAAACTAATGCAAAGATACCCTTATCCTCGCCTCAGTATTATGTGATTCCAAGGGTTGGCACTGTTTCACCATGGGCAAGTAAAGCTACCGAGATAGCCAAGTTATGTAAGTTCAATGTATTGCGCTTAGAACGGGGTATCCAATACGTATATTCTTCTAAAGGCAATTTATCGGATGAACAGCAACAACAGTTATATGCGCTGACTCATGATCGTATGACTGAGTCAGTTGTTATTGATGCATCGATGCTTGAACATCAATACCAGGTGTTGAATGACCAAGCATTTAAGTTAATTGATATCCTTTTAATGGGTAGAGCGGCGCTTGACCAAGCTAATATTGATCTTGGACTCGCTCTTTCTGATGACGAGATTCTTTATCTTTTACAAAATTTCCAAGACTTAAAGCGTAATCCGACGGATGTCGAACTCATCATGTTTGCCCAAGCGAATAGTGAGCACTGTCGACACAAAATTTTTA
Organism: Betaproteobacteria bacterium; assembly: GCA_037137465.1. Classification (GTDB taxonomy): domain Bacteria; phylum Pseudomonadota; class Gammaproteobacteria; order Burkholderiales; family Burkholderiaceae; genus Polynucleobacter. The sequence continues at coordinate 6,810 of JBAXKF010000002.1, forward strand.
ATGCCTCATGGACGATTGATGGACAAAATATGGATCAAACCTTATTTGGGATGATTCGTAATACACACCGCTTACAACCTAAAGGTACTGTGGTTGCTTATTCAGATAATTCTGCCATTATGGAAGGCTGTGAATCCGGTGTCTGGGGACCATCTCCACAGACCAATTTATATGAAGAGCGTCATCAGCTTGTGCATACCTTAATGAAGGTGGAGACCCATAACCATCCCACAGCAATATCGCCGTTCCCTGGAGCATCAACAGGTGCTGGTGGAGAAATCCGTGATGAGGGTGCAACCGGTATTGGCGGAAAGCCTAAAGCGGGTTTAACCGGGTTTTCTGTATCCCACTTGCATGTTCCACAGTTACCGATGGTTTGGGAAAAAAATCCCTATGGCAAGCCAAGCACTATCGCAAGCCCCCTAGATATTATGGTCCAAGGCCCCATTGGAGGCGCAGCATTTAATAACGAGTTTGGTCGGCCAATTCTGGGTGGTTATTTTCGGGTGTTTGAACAAAGTATTCAAGGCAAGCGCTGGGGTTACCATAAACCGATCATGATTGCTGGCGGTATAGGTTCGATTCGCGATGAACATACCCACAAAAAAGATATTCAAGAAGGTGATCTTTTAATTCAGCTCGGCGGTCCAGGTATGAAGATTGGGATGGGTGGTGGTGCCGCAAGTTCAATGAATACGGGTGCGAATGCCCAGGATTTAGATTTTAATTCTGTACAGCGTGGTAATCCAGAGATTGAACGTCGTGCACAAGAGGTTATCAATACCTGTATCCGGTTTGGCACAAATAATCCAATTGTTTCTATTCATGACGTCGGCGCTGGTGGTTTATCGAATGCATTTCCTGAGTTAGCGGATAGTGCAAAGCTTGGAGCTATTTTTGATATGAGACGAATTCCTCTTGAAGAGACAGGGATGAGTCCTGCAGAAATTTGGTGTAATGAATCTCAAGAGCGATATGTCTTGGTCATCAAAGAACATGATTTGAGTCGTTTTAAAGCCATTTGTGAAAGAGAGCGTTGTCCCTTTGTCGTTGTTGGTAAGACAACGAAAGATCGTCAATTGGTCTTGTTTGATGATCATCATGATGAATCAAATCGTCAGTATTTACCGATTGATATCCCCATGGAGGTATTGCTTGGAAAACCTCCTCTGACACATCGCAATGTAGAGCGAGTAGAGCAGACTTCTTACCGTTCAGAATGGTCAGAATTTCCATTACAAGATGCCATCTTTCAGGTATTGCAACACCCAACCGTTGCGAGTAAATCTTTTCTAATCACCATTGGAGACCGTTCCGTTGGAGGTTTGTCTCATCGAGATCAAATGGTAGGTCCATGGCAAGTTCCTGTAGCTGATTGTGCTGTTACCATGATGGACTATTCAGGTTATCGTGGTGAAGCAATGGCAATGGGTGAAAGATCACCCATTGCGGTATTTAATTCAGCTGCTGCAGCAAGAATGGCCGTCAGTGAAGCCATCACTAATATTTTAAGTGCTGATGTAAGAGATATCTCTCATATCAAAATGTCGGCTAATTGGATGGCAGCTTGTGGATCTTTTGGAGAAGATGCCAAATTGTATGACGCCGTCAAAGCGGTAGGATTAGAGTTATGCCCGGCATTACGAATTTCTATTCCTGTTGGCAAAGATTCTTTATCAATGCGCACCCAATGGCAAGATCAACAAGAATCAAAGAATGTTACTTCTCCTGTGTCATTGATTATTTCAGCATTTGCACCAGTTGAGAATGTACAGAAAACCATTACTCCTCAGTTACAAAATGTGGATGATACTGAAATCATCCTAATTGATCTAGGACAAGGCGAGAACCGTTTAGGGGCTAGTATCTTAGCTCAAGTTTTTAATCAAGAAGAATCTGTATGTCCTGATCTTGCAAATCCTGAACTTTTAATTAACGCATTTACGGCAATGAGCATTCTAAAAGATGCGGGTTATGTTCTTGCTTATCATGACCGATCGGATGGTGGTCTTCTTGCTACGATTTGTGAAATGGCGTTTTGTTCTCACCTAGGAGTTGCTCTTAATGTAGATCTTCTCGTATTAGAAAAGGGCCACGAGTCAGATTATGGAGATGCCAAGAACTGGGCCAAGCAAGTCTCTGGAAGAAGGGATGAAAATACCTTAAGAGCCTTATTCAATGAAGAGCTTGGTCTTGTGATTCAAATCAAGCGTAGCGATCGTAATGAGGTCTTTGATATTCTGCGTCATTATCAGTTGAGTGGTTTTTCAAACGTGATTGGTAAAGTCAATCAAAAAGACGTGATTGAGATTTGGCGAGATGCCCAGCAAATTTTTCAAGCAACAAGAAAAGATCTCCAGCAGCTTTGGGAAAAACCAAGCAGTGCCATCGTTGCACTTCGAGATAATCCCGAGTGTGCTTTGAGTGAGCAGTCGTTAGTCGATGATGATCAAGATCCAGGCATTACTCCGGTAATGAGTTTTGACCCTAAAGATAAGCCGGTTGTACATTTTGTGAATACAAATCAAAAACCTAAAGTAGCTATTCTTCGTGAGCAGGGTGTGAACTCGCATCAAGAAATGGCATACGCTTTTTCTTTAGCGGGTTTTGATGCTTATGATGTCCATATGACTGATTTGATTCAGGGGCATCAAAAGTTAAGTTCTTTTAACGGCTTGGTGGCCTGTGGTGGATTTAGTTATGGTGATGTTTTAGGTGCCGGTGAAGGTTGGGCAAAATCAATTTTATTTAATTCTGGATTGAGAGATAACTTTGAGCAATTTTTTCAATCGTCTAATACCTTTGCATTAGGTGTTTGTAATGGTTGTCAAATGTTAAGTCAGCTCTCAGAAATTATTCCGGGGACCGAAGACTGGCCTTATTTTACGAAAAATATATCTGAGCAATATGAATCTAGGCTTGTACAGGTCGAAGTTCTCCCTTCTAAATCAATCTTTTTTGACGGAATGCAGGGTAGTCAATTGCCTATCATCGTGGCTCACGGTGAAGGCTACGCAAACTTCTCCAATAAAGGTTCATTACCAAAATTAATTAATCAAGATCTAGTTGCTTTACGTTATACCGACCACTATGGTCAAGCCACAGAAAAGTTCCCGCTCAATCCAAATGGTTCTCCTGGAGGTCTAACGAGCGTAACAACATCCGATGGTCGCTTTACTGTGTTGATGCCTCATCCCGAACGAGTATTTAGGGTTGCACAAATGAGTTGGTCGCCCACACAATGGTCTCAATGGGATGATGGCTTAAGTCCCTGGATGAGAATGTTTAAAAACGCAAGGTATTGGATTAATTAATTCACAATGAATAAAATCAATTTTGAACCGGTTACATTTTCAGAGTATCAAGGAGTTCGTTACCTGCATTTAGGTACACCCTGGGTGCAGGGTGCGATGCGCATCAAAAAACCCTATGCAATTGAATTAGAGTATGCCCAACAAATGATGTCGTGGTTGCTTTTCTTGAGCCCTGTAAATGCTAAAACCTTGCAGTTAGGCTTAGGTACTGGGACATTGACACAGTTTACCAATCGACTAAATGATACCGTTCAAACTACTGCCGTTGAATTAAATCCTGCAGTAATCGTGGCTGCACAAACTATGTTTGGATTAGATACACAAAGTCCACGCATGACAATCATTGAGGATAATGCGCTCAATTATGTTAATAATGAGCAAAACGCACTTCAATTTGATAGTGTGCAGGTAGATATTTTTAATGGTGAAGCTTCAGGTCCAGCCTTAAACTCTTTAGAGTTTTACCAAGGATGTTTTGACGTCTTGAGTGAAGTAGGGGTAATGACCGTTAATTTATTTAGTCGCCACCCGAGTTTTCAAAAAAATATCAATCATATTTGCGATGTTTTTGATAATCGGGTTTTACTGTTTAAAGAGGTTCATGATTGCAATGTAATCGTCATCGCATTCAAAGGACCCCATTTAGAGATTTCTTGGGATTTGCTAAAACAACGAGCAAAAATAATTCAAAAAGAGTGTAAAGTACCAACCAGTAAATGGGTTAAACAGTTAATGAAAAGTAATGTTCAACCCAAAAAGGTATTAAGTATTTAATGCTACTGGATTTTGGCTTTGGCTTTAAAGCTTTCCATCATTTCCATAAATTTAGCCTTTTGGAAATTCTGATCTTGAGTCAACATTTGAATCAGTTGTGGCTTAACTTCTGCAAGCGTTGGAATTTTTTGTTCACGAACATCTTCTAACTTAATAATATGCCAACCAAATTGTGATTTAACTGGTGCGGCTGTTAATTGTCCTGGAGTTAATGCTGTCATTGCCTCTGAGAATTCAGCAACTAAAGTTGATGGTGATACCCAATCCAAAGTTCCGCCATTAACCGCCGAGCCCTTATCCAAAGAATTTGTTTTAGCTAGTTCCCCAAAATTAGCGCCAGCTTTGATTTGCGTCAATAGTGACTTAGCAAGTTTTTCATTTTCAACCAAAATATGACTTGCTTTATATTCTTTACCACCCATCTGAGACTTCATAGAATCATAAGCGGTTTGTAAATCAGCATCTTTAATACCGTCTTTAGAGATCCAATCTTCAAAAACAGCAGACACAATCACACTTAATCTTGCTTGCTCGATAGCATCTTGCACTTGTGGGTCTTTAGTAATACCTCTCTTGTTAGCTTCCTGGGAGATGAGTTCCTTCGTGATAAGAACATCACGAGCCTTATTTCTTACTTCAGGCGTATTTTCTTGACCAGAGCTTTTAATTAAGCGGTCCAGTTTCGCAAGGGGAATTGGTGTGCCATTAACAACCACAGCATTTTGCGCGTAAGTGTAAGAATGAGTTGTTAATAAAACAAGTAAAGCAATACTGATTTTTTTTACTAGATTAGACATTTTCATTTTCTGATGGAGTTTTAGCGTTAATGACAAGAGCATGGATATCAGACTTCATCCAACTACCCAAGATATCATACACTAAACGGTGCCTAGCGACCCTTGATAAGCCCGTAAATTTTTCCGAGACGATATTTACGGTGAGGTGACTAGCTCCACTGGATGTGTGGCCTGCATGGCCTGCATGTTGATGAGAATCATCAATAAACTCAATTCTTTGCGGGGTAAGATGTTTGGTTAATTCATCTTCATAGATTTTGATTTGGGGATGCATAGGTATCATTTTATGAGTTTTCCGTCGTGTCGGTTTGGATATGTTTGGATAGCCATAACCCTTGTAAAACGATAAAAGCAAGAAGTAAACCGATGCTGGAGAACTTGAAGTTCACCCAAGTTTCTTCCACTTCCTTTGTAAAAGGGTAGGCAAAATATAAATTTAATACCCCCAAGACTACAAAATACATAACCCACGATAAATTAACTTTTATCCAAATATTTTCATCAGCGCCGTCTTTTAATTTAATTTCTTTACCAAGAACCATTTGAATTAGATTTTTCTTGAAGAGATAAAAACTAACGGCTAAAGCAAGAGCAAAACTCCAATAGAGGATGGTTGGCTTTACCATAATAAAAAATTGATCTTTGAGAAAAATAGTTAATCCTCCGAATGTCAAGATAATGAAGAAGTTAAACAATTGCATTTTACTGATTGGTTTATTTTGTGATTTCAACCAAATCATTTGTAAAACTGTGATTGCAATTGCGACCCCGGTAGCAACATAGATGTCGTAGACTTTAAAAGCAATAAAGAAAGCCAGAATAGGTAAAAATTCGGTGAGCAGTTTCATAGATAGTTATTCTTCAGTCTTAAGTTTTAAAGATGCGGAATTAATGCAATAACGCAGTCCTGTAGGCTGCGGACCGTCATTAAACACATGGCCTAAATGCGCATCACACTCTTGACATCTCACTTCGGTGCGAATCATGCCGTGTGTCATGTCTTTAACTTCTGCAATAGGAGCTCCCTCTGCTGGAATAAAAAAGCTTGGCCAACCACAGCCAGCATCAAATTTACTAGATGAATCGAAAAGTTGGGCATCACAGCATATGCACCGATAGACGCCATTTGTCCAGACATCCCAATATTTACCGGTAAAAGGTCTTTCAGTAGCTGATTTTCTAGTTACTTCATACTCGATTGGCGCTAGTTGCGTTTTGTACTCATGATCAGTTTTCTTCATAAAATTGCCTAGTAAGTAGTTATTTAAGTAATATAGGTCTTAATTATAAATTTTAAATAAATTAAAAAGTTATTGTGGAGATAGGTAATGGTTTACTCAACTGATTCAAAAGGAAACTTTGGGCAAATGATGGATTGTCCAATGCTTATCTCTTCTATTATAAGTTCTGCTGCAAGACATCATTCGCAATGTCAAATTGTTTCTAAGTCGGCGGAAGGGGATATCCATCGATATTCCACCCCAGACCTTCAATTACGCGCTAAAAAATTAGCGCAATCTTTACAAAAACTAAATCTTAAACAAGGTTCTAGAGTAGCTACCTTAGCGTGGAATGGATACCGACATTTAGAAATTTATTATGGTGTTTCAGGAAGTGGTCTGGTTTGTCATACGATTAATCCGAGACTATTTTCTGATCAAATAGCCTATATCATTCAACATGCGCAAGACGAGGTTGTATTTTTTGATATCAGTTTTTTGTCGTTAATTGAAGGGCTAGCGCCTTTATGTCCATCTGTTAAGTACTGGGTTTGTTTAATCAATCCAAATCAGCAACCGCAGAGTTCACAAAAGCTTTTTAATTATGAAGAATTGATTGCTGCTGAAAATGGGCACTATGAATGGCCATTGCTTGATGAAAGAAGTGCCTCAAGTCTATGTTATACCTCAGGCACAACAGGCAATCCGAAGGGGGCTCTTTATAGCCACCGCTCTACAGTAATGCACTCGTATGCGACTGCATTGCCAGATTCATTATGTTTATCGGCAATGGATATTATTATGCCCGTAGTCCCCATGTTTCATGTGAATGCGTGGGGACTCCCATATTCTGCTTTAGTCGTTGGCGCTCAATTAGTTTTTCCTGGATCTAAATTAGATGGGCAATCCTTGTATGAGCTTATCGAGTCTGAGAAAGTCACCTTGTCTGCTGGGGTTCCTACAGTATGGGCTGGTGTTTTACAACATATGAAAACACATGACTTACGATTCTCCAACTTTAAGCGGGTCCTCATTGGTGGCTCAGCATGTCCACCAGCAATGATGCAGACATTCGCACAATATGGTGTTGAAGTAATTCATGCATGGGGTATGACCGAATTATCTCCTATCGGAACAGTTGCTCGATTACGCGCAACTGATGTCCATAAAACGCCTGTTGAACAAGAAAAAATCTTACAAAAACAAGGCCGAGTAATTTTTGGGGTTGATATGAAGATTGTCGATGATCAACATCAGGAGTTACCTCATGATGGGGTAGCATTTGGTGATCTCTATGTCAGGGGACCATGGGTAATTAACCAATACTTCAAGACCTTGGATAGTGCTTTAGTGGACGATTGGTTTCCTACTGGTGATGTCGCCAATATAGATGCTCAGGGTAATATGCAAATTACCGACCGTAGTAAAGATGTCATTAAATCAGGTGGTGAGTGGATTTCTTCAATCGATATTGAAAATATTGCCTCAGGCCATCCAGAAGTCATGATGGCAGCCTGTATTGCTATTACCCACCCAAAATGGGATGAACGTCCTTTATTAGTGATAGAAAAAAAGCCTAATCATCAATTATCAGATCAGGAATTAAAAGACCAACTGTTAAAGTACTTTGAGGGCAAGATTGCCAAATGGTGGACACCAGATGATGTTGTTTTCGTAGAAAAAATTCCACTTACGGCAACTGGTAAAATGCAAAAGCTCAAACTGAGAGAACAATTTAAAGAGTATCAACTCCCGACTATATGACACAAAATTTAACGGCAATACCCTTAGACGTACCATTTCTGCAGCTCCTAGGCGTGCAATTTGTCAAAATGTCTGACGGCATTGGAGAAATAGAATTAGTCATTGAGAAAAAACATACGAATTCATGGTCAGTCGCTCATGGTGGAGTTTTGTTGACGCTTGTAGATGCTGCAATGGCTATTGCTGCAAGATCTGCTGATGCTAATGACCGAAGTGTGGTGACAATTGAGTTGAAGAATAGCTTTATGCAAGCCGCTCAGGGGCAGGTTAAAGTAATCGGGAAAGTGGTCCATCAATCAACAACAATGGCCTTTTGTGAAGCCAGGGTATTTGATGAGCATGAGAAGTTATGCTGTTTAGCAACGGGTACTTTTAAATACTTTAAAAATCTCCCTGCACGTCCTCAAAAATAAGTGAATTACTAACGATCGATCTGCTCAGAGCGCTGTAATTGACCTTCAACGGAAGTGCTTTCATATTTATCTGATTGATCAAAACGTCTTTCAATCATCTGAAAACTACCGTCTTTGCGGATGCGTAGTAATGTACTAGAGCGAGTGCCGTAATGCTCAGTTTTAATAAAAATAGGGGAGAGTGCCCTTTCCCAATCTTGATTCACACCGGTGGTGGGTAATTCAGAGTCAGGAAATGCCGAAGGATTATTGAGGAATTTAAAGTAATGCTCTGGATGGTTAAATTTTCCTTGATCCATCGCAATTGCTTGAGCAAACTGCGCAACACCTTGGCGAACTTTTGGCCATGGAGTATCTAACATTGCATTGGATAAACCATAAATACCCGGATCAATTGTGACAGGGTGAACAACTTTCCGTTGTCGTATCTTATCCCCCATTAACATACGATTACTAGTCCAAGATAATTGTGGATTTTCAGGCTTGCTTAAATCAGCTGTTAATAAATTAAAACCGTTGTATTGCATAAAAGATTTTTGTTGTGCTTGAATAAACTCATCGATGGACAGTTTTTGAGATAGAAACTTAGCAGTTAATTCACCCCGAGTTCTCAGATCAGGATTTTTTTCACTAGGCGCGCGGATATTTGTAATAGCTGAAAATTTACCATCCAAGGAGAGGCCTAAGGCAGTTCCGCGCATGCCAAGAACATCGGCATTATCTCTTGAGCCTAAAATGGTTTGATGATCTGTCCACCAATCGAGGGCTTGTGTGGGTCTTTCATAGAACTCATCTCGATTAGCCGCCACAACGAGAGAGTAATCAGGATGAGAGTTCCAGGAGAAAAGTATCAAACACATAAGACTAAATAGTAATTAATGGATAGGGTGGTTCAAAAATATGGATATAACTTGATTGCTTTGATGGATTAATTAAAAAATAAAGATGTGATGAAGTTTCTGATATTTTTAATTCTATTTGGCAATAATACCTATGATTTGAGATATTAAAACTAGATAAAACCACTACTCCACAGGGTTGTTCCGGATCATTTTCAGAGAAAACTTCCATCCCGGGTCGGACTGAAAAGGGTGTATTCGTTTCCACGTCGAGGTATGCAAGTTTTAAACGTCGTTTAATGCTGCCAAGGTACTGACTTCTAGCAACGATTTCTTGACCAGGGTAGCAACCTTTTTGAAAGTCTACGCCACCTATAGATTCAAAATTAATCATTTGAGGGACAAATAGGTCTTTCGTTATTTCTGAAATTCTTGGTATACCACTGTGCACCTCTAAAAGAGACCAAAGGTTTTGATCTTGAATATCCTCATCAACCTGACCAGAAGAATGGGCTACAAGGCGCCGGTAATACTGAACTTCTTCATACAAAACTGGTGGCAAATCACAGAAAACATCTTTCGAGGTTTCAAAGGATGATGTACTGATGTGACCAAAGATAGAGAATTGTTCTTCAAGCTGGGTAATTTCAAGCTTCGAACGAAGACGATACATGGTTAACTTCTTGGTAAATTCATGGGAAATATCCCTACTTATCCATAAAAAATAAGCGTGTTCTTCAGGATGACTTACCCAAAAAGTGGCTAATAATCTCCCTTTTGGTGAACAAAAGCCTGATAGATGTTGATGACCGATTGATAAATTGAGAATGTTATTCGTCAATAAATTTTGTAAAAAAGCACCTGCATCTTGACCTGTGACTTTGATCAAGCTCCACTCAGGAAGAACAGTTATTAAACTTGTATTAGTATTAGTCATTCGTCCTATTATCTATTGTTTTCAAGTTTTTGGCTAAAGTTATCGCACTGTTAAAATGAATATCTAAATCTTGTATGAAGACTCTAACTCCTTATTATTCTGGATCATTTTTCTCTTTTGAAGGGATAGATGGCGCCGGCAAAAGTACCCATATTCAGTATTTTTCTGAGGAACTTGCACGTCGTTTTCCTGATAAAAAAATAATCTTAACAAGAGAGCCTGGTGGCACTCCATTAGGTGAAAAATTAAGACAAAGTCTTTTAAATGAATCGATGGATATCCGTACTGAAGCTTTGCTCATGTTTGCTAGTCGTCAAGAGCATCTATCAACAGTAATTGAGCCGGCGCTTATCCGTGGTGACATTGTTATTTCTGACCGTTTTACAGACTCATCGTTTGCTTATCAATGCGGCGGTAGGGGACTTTCTATTGGTGATTTAGATGTACTGGAAAAATGGGTTCAAACAAGAGAGCATGGTCAACAGTCATTTTTACTTGAACCCCAATTAACATTCTTATTTGACTTATCGGCAGAGGTCGCACAACAAAGGCGAAGTGCTACAAGAAATCCAGATAAATTCGAAGAGCTTGATGTTGATTTTTTTAATCGTGTGCGAAATGAATATTTAAGACGCGCATCACAAAGTCGGGAAAGATTTGTGATGATTGATTCAAGCCAATCTATACAAGATATCCAACAACAATTGAAAACATCTATTGCCCAGCTATGACAACTCATAGCGCTATTTCTGAGGAGTCCTATTTATACCCATGGCAAAAGGGACTCTTTCATGAACTCATTCAACACCAAATACCTCATTCGCTGTTGTTATTTGGTCAAAAAGATATTGGTAAGTTAAAGTTTGGCTTAGAGCTCGCAAACTATCTATTATGCGAATCTTCTGATCAAAAGCCTTGTGGCGTCTGCGATGCTTGCCATTGGGTAAAGCAGGGTAGTCACCCTGATTTATTTATCGTTCTTCCGCAAAATCTCAGGCATCTGCTGCCTTTTGAGATTGAAAACGATGCTGACCTAGAAGATGCTGACGAAAAAAAGCAAAGTAAAGTTATTCGTATTGAGCAAATACGCCACGTTATTTCTAGTAATGAACTAGGGTCTTATCGGGGAGGTAAAAGGGTAGTTCTTATATATCCGATCGAAAGTATGCAAATCGAAGCAGCAAATTGTCTTTTGAAAACACTAGAAGAGCCTTCAAGTAATCTTCATTTTGTTTTAATCACCCATCAATTAGAGAGAATTTTGCCTACCATTCGTTCGCGCTGTCTTTTATTCTCAATACCTAAACCCCCCATCAATGAAGCGATCAGTTGGTTAAGTACTCAATTACCGGACAAGTGGACAGCGCCTCTCTTGGCACAACGTCTATCGCTGCACTCTGGTGCGCCACTTAAAGTCATGGCATCTATTAACGATAAAGCACTTGATGAGTCAATTATTACCAATCAATTAGCAAAATTCAAATCTTTACATACGGGTGAGATAATTGATTTGTTAAGTCAAAACTCTATTTTGGAAATTTTGAATTGTATTTTGAAATGGTCTTTTGATCTGAATCTTGTTTTATTTGGACAACAGGTACGGTACTTTCCTCAGTTTGAGGAGAAGATGAAATCGTCTTGTTTAGCGATGAATAAGATTCACTTTCAACAATTTTTATCCGGTCTTAAGGATGATCTGCGATTGGCTAATCACCCACTGTTTCCGAAAGTACAACTTGAAGCTGTTTTAATGAAATACACTCAGCTGTTTAAATAATTATGTTTATTGATTCCCATTGCCATTTAGATTTTGATGAATACGCCAATCAGTTGGATGATATTTTGCTCAATATGAAGAATGCTTCAGTTGAAAAAGCTCTATGCATCAGTGTTGACATACCCGACTATCCCAAAGTTTTGTCATTAGCAACCCAATATCCACACTTGTACGCATCGGTTGGTGTTCATCCAGATTATGAAGATACTCCTGAGCCCACTAAAGAGTGGTTAGTTAGCCAAGCGCAAAACCCTAAAGTTATCGCTATTGGAGAGACTGGGCTTGACTATTACAGAATGAGTGATCGTTCTTATGAGTCATTAGAATGGCAAAGAAATCGTTTCCGAACCCATATTCAGGCAGCCTTAGAATCTAAACGACCTCTTATTATTCATACCCGTGCTGCCTCAGACGATACGATTAGAATTTTAAAAGAAGAGGGGGCTGACCAAGTGGGTGGGGTAATGCATTGTTTTACTGAGTCTAAAGCAGTTGCACAAGCCGCTATTGACCTTGGTTTTTACATATCCTTTTCTGGGATTGTTACATTCAAAAATGCGCTTGAAATCAAAGAAACATGTAAGTTTGTCCCCCTTGATCGCTTATTGATAGAAACGGATTCTCCCTATTTAGCTCCAGTACCTCATCGGGGTAAAGTGAATCAACCGGCGTGGGTTAGTCATGTCGCCCAATATGTTGCTGAATTAAAAGGGATTCCTGTGGAAGATCTCGGTGAGATCACCTCTCGTAATTTTCACCAATTATTTAACATTTAGGTTTTTTATGCGTTTACTACCCATATTTTTTACTTGTATTGGCATTTTCTTTACAACATCTCTTTATGCTCAGAATTCGAAAGATGAAGTTATCCCTGAAATAGACACCTTTTTTCGATATATTAGCTTTGATGATGTAGAGGGAGTAAAAAAATCATTAAAAAACAAGGATTTAAGTCCTAATATCTTAAGTAAGTATGGTGATGCAGCATTACCTTATGCGGTAAAAGAAGATTCCTACAAAGTATTTAAGTATCTATTGCAAGTCCCTGATATTGATATTGATATGGAAAATAAAAGTACTGAAAATGCCGTGATGATGCTGGCTTTTAAAGGTAAGTTAGATCTTATCAAAATGATGGTTGATGATTTAGGTGCAGAACCCGATAAGGACGGATGGGCTCCATTGCATTATGCAGCGACTAATGGTCATTTAGATGTCGTTCAATACCTAATCAGTAAGGAAGTTGACGTTGATGCTCAAAGTCCTAGTGATACAACGCCTTTAATGATGGCGGCGAGATATGGCCATATTAAAGTGGTTAAATATCTCTTGGACCATGATGCTGATCTTTCTATGCACAATACACAAGATCTAACTGCCATTGATTTTGCTTTAATGAATAACCAGAAGGAAATTGCTGATGGTCTAAGATCGCGTTGGAAGAAGTTATATGGCACTGATTATGTAATGAAGCCTAAATGACTGTCCTAGAAGTAAGATAGTTATTGCGTATAATAATTATTATGTTAAATAAGATATATCTCAGAGAAAGTACCTAAATGAAGTTTCTACACACCATGCTCAGGGTTACTGACCTACCAGCTTCTATAGCCTTTTACACTGAGGTTTTGGGGATGAATTTAATCAGAACAACTGACCGTCCAGATCAGCAATATACTTTGGCATTTTTGGGTTATGGTCTAGGAAATAAAGAGAACCAAGGTGAAATTGAACTAACCTATAACTATGGGGTTGATCAATATGAGCATGGGGGTTTTTTCGGACACCTTGCCCTTGGGGTTGAAAACGTCGCTCTTACCTGCGAAAAGATCAGAGAAAAAGGCGGCAAAGTGACTCGTGAAGCTGGTCCAGTCAAGGGTGGTAATACGATTATTGCCTTTGTTGAAGACCCTAATGGCTATAAAATCGAATTAATTCAACTGGGGTCTCACGGATGAGCGACGATTTTGGTTCAAATGCCTTTGAAAATGTAGATTCACCGTGTATTGGTATCTGCTCAACCTTATTTGATGATGTGTGCAAGGGTTGTGGTCGCACTATTCTTGAAGTTTCAAACTGGGTAGCTATGACTCCGGAAGAAAAAAAGTCTGTTTGGGTGCGTATTACCCAAGAAGCAAGCGCAATGAGATTTAAGAATCCAGATTAATATTAGTTCTCAAGACCTTGATTGGTAAGGTATTCTTCATAAGATCCAGAGAAGTCGTTAATCGTTCCATCCATTTGAACTTCTAGAATGCGATTTGCTAGACCTGAGACAAACTCGCGATCATGGGATACAAATATCAATGTTCCCTTAAATTTTTCAAGCGCAATTTGCATACTTTCAATCGACTCCATATCCATATGATTTGTCGGTTCATCAAGGGCCAAGACATTGTGTCTTCCAAGCATCAATTTACCCCAAATCATCCTGCCTTTTTCACCACCCGAAATAACTTTGACGGATTTAGTGATTTCTGGCCCGGAGAATAATAGTCGACCTAAAATGCTGCGAATAGCCTGATCATCGTCACCAGGCTTTGCCCAAAGACCCATCCAGTCGGATAAATTCATGTCTTTAGGAAAGCTTTCATTAGTGTCTTGGGGCATTATCCCGACATCTGCATTTTCCGCCCACCGTACTTTTCCGTGATCTGTAGCATGACCATTAAAGCGTTCACTCAGTATCGTATTTAAAAGGGTCGTCTTCCCTGCTCCATTTTGTCCAATAATGGCAATTTTTTCGCCAGGTTGAATAGCAAGGTTGAAGTTTTTAAAAATAGTGCGATCGTACTCTTTAGTAATGCCTTCACACTCGACCACAATATTGTGCAAAACCTTTTCTAGTTCAAAACGGATAAATGGGTTTTGACGTGAAGATGGCTTAATATCCGCAACTTCAATTTTTTCGAGTTGACGTTGTCTTGATGTCGCTTGACGCGCCTTTGATTTGTTAGCTGAAAATCGCCTCACAAAGTCTTGTAACTCTGAAATTTTATCTTTGGCTTTTGCGTTATCCGACATTTGCTGTGCTCGTGCTTGAGCTGATGCAAGCATATAGTCGTCATAATTGCCTGGATAAACTCTTAATGTCCCAAAGTCCATATCAGCCATGTGGGTGCACACAGAGTTGAGGAAATGTCGGTCATGAGAAATAATCACCATGGTGCTGTTACGCTCGTTAAGAACATCTTCTAACCAATGAATCGTATGAATATCTAAGTTATTCGTTGGTTCATCTAACAGTAATACATCTGGGTCTGCAAATAAAGCTTGTGCTAATAAAACCCTGAGTTTCCAGCCTGGGGAAACAGCACTCATGAGGCCATGATGTTGATCGATCGGCACTCCTACACCAAGTAAGAGCTCCCCTGCTTTTGCTTCTGCCGTATACCCACCATATTCTGCATATTTGGCTTCGAGTTCTGCCGCATGCATATAATCATCTTCAGATGCATCAGCATTTGCATAGATTGCATCACGCTCTTGTGCAGAGGCCCACATTTCTACATGGCCCATCATGACTACATCTAATACCCGTAATTCTTCAAAGGCGAATTGATCTTGACGTAATTTACCTAAACGAATATTGGGCTCTAGCATCACATGCCCAGAAGAAGGCTCTAATTCGCCACCTAAAATTTTCATAAATGTAGATTTGCCACAACCGTTAGCGCCAATTAAGCCGTAGCGATTGCCACCACCAAATTTAACGGTGATATTTTCAAACAAGGGCTTTTGCCCAAATTGCATGGTGATATTAGAAGTTGCTAGCACGTGAGAACTCAGAAAAAATTAGATTGAACGCCAATGAAGTTTTCTATTTTAGCATTTGCTGATTAATCTTATACAAGCGGCAATTAAATACTTGTTAAGATGAACCCATTCTGATTGGCACTAATTTGTCCAGTTACCCCAATTGGAAGCGTGATTTTGTTCCGACAATGCCCAAAAGGCAGTTGATTAAGTATTTGAGTTTTGGCACCTATTCGTAACAATTCAGATTTTAAAAGCTCAATACATGAATGAAGGTCATAGCCAGCATCATGCGTACTGAGTTGATAACTTGAAAAATCACCGAAAATAATGGCTTGTTGAGTCTCTAATATACCTGCCTGAAGTAGTTGAAGAAGCATACGTTCAATACGATATGGGTGCTCATTAACATCTTCAATCACTAGTATTCCATTTTTAATGATTGATTTATCCGGAAAAAAAGCTGTTCCTAATAAGCTGGCAATAATACTTAAGTTGCCTCCCCATAACAGGCCTTCGCATTCAAAGTGCTGGTTATCTAGATAAACTTGTTTGGCGTCTACGGCGGTGTTTAGGGGCTGATTTTGAACTACCTGTTGAAAGCTTTGCATGGTAAAACTTGAGATCTCATCCCTTTCACAACCAAAGTCGTAACTGAGCATGGGGCCAGAGTAGCTTTTACGCCCTTTTTTTGCCAACAAACCTATTTGTAGGGCAGTCAGATCACTATGACCAATAATCATGAGCCCTTTATCTACAGCAACGGCTAAGCTATCCCAATCAATACCAGGTAATAAACGACTGATTCCATACCCTCCTCTAATTGCTAATGCAATACACGGCCCAATTGTCGCAATTAATTCCGGTAAGTGATTGATTTCATTTAGTCTTTCTGTATCAGTCCCAGCAAATCTCTGAAATCCTCGTTGAGTACACTCTGTATTGTGGAGTTTGAACCCTTGCTCAAGTAGATACTTATAGCCCCTATTAACAGCGTCCAGATCAATTGCTTTCCCAGAGGGGGCAAAACAAGCAATTGGTAATAAAGGGGTATTCATACGAATATTTTACTCTTGGGTCAGTCGTTTATTTTTAAAGAAGTCTTTTAAAATTTCACCACACTCGTGGTCTAGAATTCCGCCTTCAATCTGACAATGATGATTAATCTGTTTGTTATCAAAGACATTTAAAACACTGGTTGCAACACCAGTTTTAGGGTCATTTGCACCATAAAATACTTTAGCAATTCGAGAGTTCATAATCGCACCCGCACACATCAAGCAAGGCTCCAAAGTAACATAAAGACTTAAGTTTGGTAATCGGTAATTATTGAGTTGTATACCCGCTTTACGTAATACAACGATTTCAGCATGAGCGCTTGGGTCATTACTTTGAATCGGCATATTATGGCCACGAGCAATTTCCTGATTATCTTTTACTAAAACAGCTCCCACTGGAACCTCATCTTGTAAGGCTGCAATTTTCGCCTCATCTAAGGCGATGTTCATCCAATAGTGATGATCAGTCTGATTCATCAAACACATCCGCCCAACAGTTGGGAGTTTCGAATAGTCGCAGTTGTTTTAGACGAATGCGTCCTTGGTATTGTTTTAAAAGGACTGGGGCTAAGATATCAAATGCAATTTTGGCTAAATTTTCCGCCGTTGGAATACCTTCGATGACTGTGGTTTTATGCCCAGGGATGGTATTTAAAAATTCAATCAGCGGAAGGTCACGATTCGATACAAAAAACGAGTGGTCCCATGGATCAATAATGAATTCTTGGATGATTGCTTTGATATGAGCAAAGTCCATCATCATGCCTTCATCAGTAGCGCCAGTAGTATGTATCAGCTGACCTTGAAGAGTCACTTCGATTTGATAACGATGGCCATGTAAGTGGCGGCATTGCCCGAGGTGATTGGGTATGCGATGTCCTGCATCAAATTCCATTCGTCTAGTGATTTGAAAGAGTTGCATGTGTTTCTTTACGGTAAGTTTAAAAATTTATGCTGTTGAGTACTTAAACGCCATAGGGGGCGCTCTTTACATAACTCAATAGCGAGTTGGAGGTGCTTTGCTTGAGAAGGACTATCCATTGCTTGTAAAAAGAAATGTCGAAAATTCATTTGTTCAAAACGCTTTAATCGTTGCAAAATCAATTCTTTTTGAGGGATAAGCTCCTTTTGGGGAACTATGTACTTAATTTCATCAGCCTGAAGAACAAGCAAATCACTACCATCTTTCGGACTTACGCAAACCCAGTCAATCCCATTTGGGGGAATAATCGTGCCATTAGTTTCTATAGCGATTTGAAATTGTTCTTCTTTCAGTATTTTTATCAGCTCTGGATCTAGTTGCAGTAGAGGCTCTCCCCCCGTAAAAACAACATAACGGTAGTTGTGAGAACGATTCATGGTGGTCCATTCTTTGACAATCGACGCCGCTAGCTCTTGTGCAGTACTAAATTTTCCACCACCAGGGCCGTTGGTTCCGACAAAATCAGTATCGCAAAATTGACAAATAGCGTTAGCACGATCTTCCTCTCGTCCAGACCATAGATTGCATCCTGCAAATCGGCAAAAAACCGCGACTCGGCCAGCGTGTGCACCCTCACCCTGCAAGGTGCTAAAAATTTCTTTTACTGTATACATAGGTATCTATTTTAAACTTGAACAAGGGTAATTATTTTTAATTGATAATAGGTAAAGACTTAGTCTAAAAAATACATTTGATAAGCGATGACAAAAATAGAATCCACAGATCACATAAGAGCTAATTGCAAAGACGGAATTCTGGAATTAGAAATCTATCGACGTGACAAGAAAAATGCTTTAACAGAGGCTATGTATCAATCCTTAACTCAAAATATTCAATTTGCGTATATCAATCAAGACATTAGGGTTATTTATCTGCATGGTCAAGAGGACCTTTTTACCTCTGGAAATGATCTGAATGAGTTCGTTAAATTCAATCCAAGCGAAGAATCTTGCGCCTTACAGTTTTTAAAAACAATCGCCAACTGTCCATTACCGATTGTGGTCGCTGTTGGGGGTGATGCTATTGGAATTGGTACTACCCTACTTTTACACTGCGATCTAGTCATCGCCTCAACTCAGTCTAGGTTTCAATTACCATTTGTCAATTTAGGCTTATGTCCTGAAGGGGCTTCTAGCTACTTATTACCTATTCAGGCTGGCCATAAATTAAGTAATGAACTGTTATTGCTGGGGAATTCTTTTGATGCCTCAGTTGCGCATCAAGCAGGTTTGATCAATTCGTCTTATCCAAAAGAGCAAATTTTGCAAAGAGGGCTCGAGATGTGTAAGCAATTGGTAAGTAAGCCCTATGATTCAATAATGTCCACAAAACGATTACTCAAGCAACATCACCAAAAGAGCACCAATGATGCTCTGGAAACCGAGTTTTCAGAGTTTCTTCATTTGTTGCAACAACCAGCCGCAAAAGAAATCCTCCGTGCTTTTTTAGAAAAAAAAGCTCCCAATATACCCATTTCTAAACTCCATTAATTGCTATGTCCGAATTAACTATTCCAGAAGGCTTTTATCAACACCCTATGTCTGAAAAAGCTGAGAAATTTCTCAGTCTACTAGGACCTTGGTACTTTAAAAACGCAGTCCATGAGAATGGGCGTGCAGAAAGAGTCTTTGGTATTCATATTGAAGACAAACATACCAATATTTGGGGATCTGCGCATGGAGGAATGTTAATTTCGATGGCAGACTCTGCGCTTGGATATAACCTGTCTAGGGCAACGGACCCTCCTCAGAAATTAGTTACTGTTCATTTAAATGCTGACTTTATAGCCAGCCCAAAACCTGGTGATTGGGTTCATACAGAAATGAATATTCATAAAATTGGTGCCAAAATGAGTTTTGCCGATTGTTATTTAAAAGTTGGTGAAAAGTTAATCCTCAGAACGAGTGGTGTTTTTGCTGTATTACAACGTCTTCAAAAAGTGAGTGCATAGATTAATGTCTACAGAAAAAGATATAAAGAAATTTTATTATTGGGAAGACTTTGTCAAAGGTCAAACGATTGAATGTGGCTCACTGACGATTTCCGAATCCCAAATTATTGACTTTGCCAGTCAATATGATCCCCAACGTTTTCATGTGAATAAAGAAGCTGCCGAAGTAACGCAATTTAAAGGCCTTATTGCAAGCGGTTGGCAAACCGCTGCATTCATGATGCGTATGGTATGTGATAGCTTTATGGTTAGTTCTTCATCAGTTGGTTCCCCTGGAATTGAAAGCCTAAAATGGATAAAACCAATACGCCCTGGAGATACTTTAAAAACGATGGTTGAAATCTTAGAAACCAGACCTCTCAACAGTAAGCCTCATCTAGGAATGATCTTATCTCGGTGGAGCTGCTATAACCAACATAATGAATTAACAACAACGATCGAAGCATGGAACATGTTTGAAAAACGGCCAAGTAATTAAATAATCATGCCAAAACTACATGTTCTAACCAATAAATCTGAGTTAAAAAAGGAGCAAATCAGCGATAAAGTCGTCATTGTTCTTGATATCCTCATCGCAACGAGTTCTATTGTGACTGCTTTAGCGAATGGTTGTAAAGAGGTCGTACCCGTCAGAAATTATGATGAGGCCTTGCTTTTACAACAACAAGAGCAATATCAAGGATATAAATTCTCTGGGGAACTCAATGCTGATACTTTGTCGGGTTTTATTCAACCTACACCTATTGCGCTTCTTGAAGCTGGCATGCAAGATTCGCGTTTAGTGTATTGCACAACTAATGGCACAGTTGCACTAACTGAGTGTAAAAATACCCAAAACACTTATGTGGGATCATTGTTGAATGCTCAGGCTGTAACCAATCACCTTTTTAAAAATTATGCCAAGAGTAATATTTTGATTGTCTGCTCAGGCTCAAGTGATCAATTTAACATTGAGGATTTTTATGGCGCCGGATATTTTGTGGAGTGTTTATTAAATACTTTTCCTCATAACGCTTTACAACTATCTGATAGTGCAATGGCAGCGAAAATTTTTCATGACAGCGGTTCTTCAATTGATTTATTAAACCTTTCAAGAGTAGGCCAGCTTTTAAATAATAGAGACTGGCAACGTGAAGTAGTTTTTGCAGCACAAAAGGATATCTACCCTATAGTTCCTTATTTAACATCCCAGGGAAACGTTGAGCTAATTACATGAGTAATCAAAATCTTCTATTAGATAATCGCACCGTTGTTATTACTGGTGCTGCTAGTGGCATTGGTTTAGAACTGGTTAAACAAGCAAACCTTCGGCAGATGAATATTGTATTGTCAGATATTAATTTCGATATGTTGCAAGAAGTGAAAGCGCAATTGAAACTTGTCGATAGTAAAACATTACTTGTTAAAACAGATGTGAGTCAAGAAGCTGATATTGCAAATCTTTGTAAATTAAGTTATGAGCGCTTTGATTCCGTTCAGTTGCTTTGTAATAATGCGGGCGTATGTTTAAACCGCTTAAGTTGGGAACATACTGCGGCAGACTGGGAGTGGTTAATTGGCGTCAATCTACATAGTGTTGCCCACGCAATGCGGCATTTTGTACCTCACATGCTCAAACAATCCGAGAGATCTCATATTGTAAATACGGCATCTGTTGCTGGACTTATAAGCACTCCAGGTATGGCCGCCTATAGTGCATCAAAACATGGTGTTGTTACATTATCTGAAACACTGTATTACGAATTACAAGAATTAAAATCGAACATAGGGGTTTCTGTCTTATGCCCTGCCTGGGTACCAACTCAAATACATCAGTCGCAGATAAATAGGCCTGAACGTTTTGGTCAACACCAAGATGCAAAGGATGAGCTCTCTATTGAATATGAAAAGAATATGGCTCAAGCAGTTCAATCAGGCCGATTAACTGCTACCCAAATTGCTGAAGAAGTTTTTAAGGCTGTAGTTAAGAACCAGTTTTACATTATTCCTCATCAACGAATTAATCCTTTGATTGAACGACGTATGCAATCTATTCTTTCGCTAACAAATCCCGAGGCTCTTTAAATGACGATGAAAGCTCTATTATGTGAATCCTTTGGACCCATAGCACAACTAAAAATTAAAGAACTTCAAGATCCAGCTCCCTTGGCTAATCAAGTTCTTGTTGAAGTAGCTTATGCTGCAGTTAATTTTCCAGATGCGCTCATGGTACAAGGTTTGTATCAAACTAAGCCTCCTTTTCCTTTTTCGCCCGGGCATGAAATATCCGGGATTATTAGTGCTCTTGGCAGTGATGTGAAAAATTTTAAAATTGGTGATCGCATATTCTGCGCACCAAGTTATGGTGGCTTTGCAGAGAAAATTGCAGTTGATGTCGACCGTGTAATACCTCTTCCAGACTCAATCCCTCTAGCTATGGGAGCAGCAATAACTTTAACGTATGGTACTTCTTTGCATGCTTTAAATAATGTGGCCAAACTGCAAGCAGATGAAACAATCCTTGTTTTGGGTGCATCAGGCGGCGTTGGTGCAGCCGCTATTGAATTAGCTAATGTCATCGGCGCGAAGGTAATTGCTTGCGCATCATCGGATACGAAATTAGACTTTTGCAAAAGTCTTGGGGCTCATGAGTGCATTAATTATGAAAAAGAAGATTTAAAAACACGTATCAAAGAAATAACGCAGCAACGGGGTTGTGACGTTGTTTATGATCCCGTTGGTGGTCATTATTCGGAGATTGCACTACGCAGTTTAGCTTGGCGAGGTCGTCATTTAGTGGTTGGTTTTGCCTCTGGTGCGATACCGAAAATACCCCTGAATCTAGCATTGCTATCAGAAAGAAATATCATGGGAGTCTTCTGGGGTGACTGGATACGAAGGAACCCAGATTTACATTTGCAAAATATGGACTTTATTATGGAGCTGATTCTACAAAACAAAATTAAGCCAATAATTACGAAAACGTTTGCTTTTCAAGATGCTGTAGAGGCAATAGAACACTTGGCATCACGACAAGCCATGGGTAAGGTAGTCGTTGCAATTAACCCCGACATATTGTGAAGTAATGAATGATTAAAAGGAAAAACATATGGGACTCACTCAGATTGAGTTAAGTAATAGAGTTGCATTAATTACGATGAATCATCCTCCAGTGAACGGTTTGGGATATGCATTGCGAGTTTCTATTATTGAACGAATTCAAGAGGCATTACAAAACGATAGTGTTGGTGCAATTATCATTACAGGATCAGAAAAGGCTTTTTCAGGTGGCGCTGATATTAAAGAATTTGGCACTGTAAAGGCAATCACAGAGCCTCATTTGCAATCTGTCATTCGAGTTATTGAAAACTCTCCAAAACCTATTATTGCTGCTATACAAGGTGTTTGTATGGGCGGCGGATTTGAGTTGGCCTTAGGTTGTCATTACCGAGTAGCGCTCATGAGTGCATCTGTTGCGCTTCCTGAGATTAAATTAGGACTCATTCCAGGAGCTGGCGGAACTCAGCGTTTACCTCGCGTCATTGGTGTTGAAAAAGCACTTAATTTTATTTTGTCAGGTGACCCTCTTCCTGCAATTACTTTCAAAGACTCGCCTTTGTTTGACGCTTTATACGAATCTAATTTGATTCATTGTGCAATTGAATTTGCTGAGCAATTGATTGATGAGAAAAAGCCACTCAAAAAAATACGTGACATACCTATAGACTATCCAAATTTTGAAAGTTTTTTGCAGTTCTCGCGTAACACAGTGAAAACAGTTGCTGCGCCTTATCCTGCAGCTCTTAAGGTGATTGATGCCATATCAGCAGCAATCACACTACCCTTTGAAAAAGGGATTATAAAAGAACGAGAATTTTTTCTTGATCTGATGAATACCTCGGTTTCTAGGGCAATGCGATATGCCTTTTTCGCCCAGAGAGGCACCGCTAAAATTGCTGATATTCCGTCTGATACCCCCCTTCGTGAGATAAAAAAAGTAGGTATTGTTGGAGCTGGAACAATGGGTGGTGGTATCGCAATGAATTTTGTGAATATTGGTATCCCCGTCATTCTTCTTGAGACTTCCCAAGATAAACTTGATAAAGGTTTATTGACAATTCAATCCAATTATCAAAATACGGTTAAAAAAGGAAAACT
This sequence comes from Betaproteobacteria bacterium, assembly GCA_037137465.1. Classification (GTDB taxonomy): domain Bacteria; phylum Pseudomonadota; class Gammaproteobacteria; order Burkholderiales; family Burkholderiaceae; genus Polynucleobacter. The sequence continues at coordinate 30,529 of JBAXKF010000002.1, forward strand.
AACCGTAGAAAAAATGCAAACCAGATTAAATCTTATTCAATCAAGCTTGAATTACAGTGATTTACAAGACGTGGATTTAGTCATTGAAGCGGTTTTTGAGGAGATTGGAGTTAAAGAAATTGTTTTCAAACAACTGGACATTGTCATTAAACCTGGTGCAATATTAGCTACTAATACATCGACACTCGATGTCAACACAATTGCAAACTTTACCAAACGCCCGCAAGATGTCATTGGTATGCATTTTTTTAGTCCCGCCAATGTCATGCAACTTCTCGAAGTGGTTCGTGGTGAAAAAACTTCAAATGATGTCATTGCTACGGTCATGAAACTGGCTCAAAAAATCAAGAAAACACCTGTAGTATGTCGTGTTTGTGATGGTTTTATTGGCAACCGAATGGTTGAGCAATACTTACGAATGGCAGGATTTTTACTTGAACAAGGGGCAACACCTTGGCAAATTGATAAAGCCTTAGAGGATTTTGGCATGATTATGGGACCTTTTCGGATGAGTGATTTGGCCGGAAATGATATTGGTTGGGCTATCCGTAAACGTCGATCTATTGAGCAACCTCTTTTGAAGTACTCTAAATTTGCTGATGTGATTTGTGAAGCTGGAAGATTCGGTCAAAAAACAGGTAAAGGTTGGTATGCCTATGAAAAAGGCAATCGTAAACCTCTACCAGATCCCGAGCTTGAGTCTATGCTGATTCAATTTAGAGCAGATCATGGATTTAAACCAAGAAAAATTTCTAATGATGAAATTGTGCAATTTTGTATCTTCGCTTTGATTAATGAAGGGGTACGAATACTTGAAGAAGGAATCGCTCAACGTGCTTCAGACATAGATATTGTCTACCTTACAGGCTACGGATTCCCCGTTTACCGTGGTGGTCCCCTTAAATATGCGGATGAAATCGGACTATTTCAAGTAATACAAGTTTGCAATAAATTTTATCAATCCACTAATGACGTTTTTTGGAAACCAGCTCAGTTATTACAAGACTGCTTAGCCCAAACCAAATCACTCACAGGCTCATAAAATATTCTGAGGAAGATATCATGACAGATGCAGTAATAGTATCGACAGCGCGTACCGCATTAGCTAAGTCATGGCGAGGTAGCTTTAACATGACTCATGGCGCCGTTTTGGGTGGTCATGTAGTCAATGAGGCAGTTCGCCGCGCCAAAGTTGACCCAAATGAAGTTGAAGATGTCATTATGGGCTGCGCCAATCCTGAAGGTGCTACAGGACTTAATATCGCAAGACAAATTGCTCTTAAGGCGGGGCTTCCGGTATCTGTTGGCGGTGTCACGGTCAACCGCTTTTGTTCCTCGGGATTACAAGCTATCGCAATGGCTGCGCAACGTGTCATTGTCGATCAGGTCCCAGTGATGGTTGCTGGCGGCGTCGAGTCAATATCGTGTGTTCAATTAGAAATGAACCAACACATGTTACTTGAACCTTCTTTGCAAAAATCTAAGCCTGAACTGTATTGGTCGATGCTCCAAACGGCTGAACAAGTTGCCAAGCGATATAGCATTAGCAAGGATCTTCAAGATGAATACGGCGTAAGAAGTCAAATTCGCGCAGCAAAAGCGCAAGAGCAAGGTCTTTTTCGGGATGAGATCGCGCCGATTAAAGTGACGATGGGTGTTGCTAATACAGATACAAAGATGTTATCGACACAAGAAGTCACAGTGAGTGAAGATGAAGGCATACGTCCAGACACTAATTTTGAAGGTGTTCAAAAAATCCGTTCTGCCCTGCCTGGTGGTGTGATCACCGCTGGTAACGCGAGTCAATTTTCTGATGGGGCTAGCGCTGCAGTAGTGATGAATGCCAAACTCGCAGAGAAAAAAGGTTTAGAACCTTTAGGGATCTTTAGAGGGTTTGCTGTTGCGGGATGTGAGCCTGATGAAATGGGGATTGGTCCAGTCTTTGCTATTCCTCGACTACTTGAAAGATCAGGCTTAAAAATGTCAGATATTGGTCTTTGGGAACTTAATGAAGCATTTGCTGTTCAAGTTCTTTATTGTCGAGATAAATTAGGCATCCCCGATGAAATTTTAAATGTGAATGGTGGTGCAATTGCTGTTGGCCATCCCTATGGAGTTTCGGGTGCTAGGATGGTTGGCCATGCATTAATAGAAGGTAAGCGCAGAAATGTTAAGTATGTTGTTGTTACGATGTGTGTTGGTGGTGGGCAAGGTGCCGCTGGTTTATTTGAGGTTTGTTAGGGTTTAATTATGAAAAAAGAATACTTTGGTGTACATGTACCATTCATCGCTCATTTAGGGGTTGAGGCTAAAATCATTGCTGAAGGAGAAGTTGAGTCGGTGTTAGAGCTACAACCTCACCACTGTAATCCGCTTGGATACTCTCATGGTGGTGTCATGATGACTCTTCTTGATTTCACAATGGCGATGTCAGCAAAAACAAAGGCTAAACATACTGGAGTGGGTTTAACAATTGATATGTCGATTGTGTTTATGAAAGGCGGTCAAGATAAGTTGATCGTCAGGGGTAAAGTATTAAAAAGTGGAAGATCTATTCATTTTTGTGAAGCGTCTGCGTTTGATGTGACTGGTGAGATGGTTGCTAAGGCAATGGGTACTTTTAAGTTAGTGGATATAAAGTCATGACGCAATTTTCAGGAACAAAAGAAGTTCCTCTAGATCATGTATTTTCAACAGAAAAATTTTTAGATTGGGCAAAAGATAAAGTTCCCAACATTAATCCCCAGTTGCCTCTCGAGCTTCATCAATTTAAAGGTGGGCAATCAAACCCAACTTTTTTAGTCAAACATAATGAACAGTCTTATGTTTTAAGAAGAAAACCTGCCGGTATATTACTTCCTAGTGCCCACGCAATTGACCGCGAATATAAAGTAATCAGCGCATTGTCCAAGCATCATTTCCCGGTTGCAAAACCGCTGGGCTATTGTTCTGATATCGATGTTATTGGTTCAGAATTTTATTTAATGAGTTTTCTCCAGGGTAGAGTCTTTTGGGATCCCCGTTTACCAGAGTTATCGGATACTGACCGCACGCAAGTATTTGATGCCATGAATGCCGTAATTGCCCAAATGCACGCTCTTGACCCTGTAGCTATAGGTTTAGAGGATTATGGTCGTTTTGGAGGTTATGTTCAAAGGCAATTAGATCGTTGGACGAAGCAGTACAGAGCCTCTGAAACTGAAAAAATACCTGCGATGGATAATTTAATTGATTGGCTACCTCAACACATTCCTCCCTATGATGCAACAAGCTTAGTGCATGGTGATTTTAGGCTTGATAATCTCATTTTCGATCCTGTAGAACCTAAAATTTTAGGTGTGCTTGATTGGGAGTTATCCACTCTCGGTAATCCTTTATCTGATTTTGCTTATCATGCAATGGTATGGCGATTATCTCCTGGTCTTTTTAGGGGGCTTGGTGCTGTCGATATTCAAAGCTTGAAAATCCCCGATGAAAAAACCTACTTAGAGTCCTACCTAAAGAGAACTGGACAAGTACTAGAAAGCCAAAGGGATTGGGATTTTTACATTATTTTTAATATGTTTCGGTTATCGGCCATCCTTCAAGGGATTATGGCAAGAGCATTACAAGGTAATGCCTCTAGTGATTCTGCCCTTGAGGCAGGGAAAAAAGCGAAACCTCTAGCGGAGTTAGCTTGGGAACAAGTTTTAAAAATATAGGCGGATTAACATTTCAGCCACACACGCCGGCTTTTCGACCCCCTCTACTTCAAGGCTTATTTTCCACTCCACTTGAATGCCACCTTCAATTTCGGCGATCTCTTGGATAAAAAAACGACCTCGAATACGACTGCCTGAATTTACTGCATGAGGAAATCGTACCTTATTTAAGCCGTAATTAATTGCGCTTTTTGCTAATGGAAACTCCATACAAGACTCTAAAAAGTATGGTATCAAAGACAGCGTTAAAAAACCATGAGCAATTGTCGTTCCGTAGGGAGACTCTTTTTTTGCGCGTATTGAATCAATATGAATCCATTGATGATCATTCGTGGAATCTGCAAAGGCTTGAATCATGGATTGCGATATGTCAAGCCAAGGACTGATTGCAAGCTCAGAACCCACTTTTGAATTTAGATCTTCTAGGGATTGAAATATGACTTTTGACATTTACTGACCACCTTGTAATAACTCAATCTCTTCATCCGTAAAGCCGGCTTGTTTTCGTGCGGCAACGTTAAAGGGGCCCCTAAGAGTTGGGGCATTGTATTGCAGTGATAATTCATGAAAGGCTTTCAGAGGATCAAGTTCACGTGTCTTACACATGAAATTGAACCAACGGTTACCAATTTCAACATGACCAATTTCATCATGTAAGATCCTATCTAAAATATCGACCATTTGCTGATCTTTAACCTGTAAAAATCGAGCCCGCATTGCAGGGACAGCATCTAAGCCTCTTGCCTCCATTGTTCTTGGAACTAATGCCATGCGAGCAAGAATATCTCCTTTTGTTTTTTCAACCATTTCCCATAAACTATCGTGGGCTGGGAAATCACCGTAGTCATATTGAAGGGTGTTTAAGTAATTTTTGAGTAATAAAAAATGCGTAGCCTCTTCATCTGCAACTTTTATCCAATCAAGATAATAGTCTTTAGGCATATCAGCAAATCTCCATACAGCATCAAGAGCTAAGTTAATAGCATTAAATTCAATGTGCGCCAAAGCATGGATAGCAACCGCCCTTCCCTCTATGTTGTGCATGGATCGTTTTTTGACCGCTAATGGGTTAACCAATACAGGTTGATTAGGACGACCGGGGATTAAATATTCATCCGATACAATAATCTCTGAGGGGTTAATTAGAGACTCTTCTTGAAGATTGCAGGCCGCTATACGCTTGACAGCGTCATATTTAGAGATAGGATCGGTTACAGTAAGTGCTTCATAAGCCTTTAAACGAAGACTTTGTGCATGGTTATTGGGCGTATTTATCATCAAGTCTTCTAGATTACTGTATATTCTAAAAATGGTAAATTATATGAGTTCTCAAATACAAATTTAAAGGTGACAAATGAAATTCTTCACACGTCTAATTATCTCTCTGTTGCTGCTGCCTACTTTGTTATATGCACAACAGTATCCTAATAAAACAGTAAAAATTATTGTTCCCTTTGCCGCCGGCGGGCCTGCTGATAATTATGCGCGATTTATGGCTCAACGCCTTCAAGATGAACTAAAACAGTCTTTTATCGTTGAGGATAAACCTGGTGCTGGATCAATTATTGGGACTGATTTTGCGGCAAAGTCACCTGCCGATGGTTATACCCTCCTTATGATGTCTAATACCCAAACCGTTAATGAGTCATTGGTTCAAAATAAACCATTTCAATTAATGAGAGACTTCGTGCCGGTTGCACCGATTAATTACTCTGATCTAGTACTGGTTACTAATCCTAAGGTTCCAGCTAAAACTTTAGCTGAATTAATTGCGCTCGTAAAAGCATCCCCAGGCAAATATAATTACGCGTCTTCTGGCAATGGCACTCCGTATCACATGGCTGGTGAACTTTTTAAATCAATGGCAGGCTTGGATATTACGCATATTCCATATAAGGGTAGTTCTGGGGCCAGGACTGATGTTATCGGCGGACAAGTCGATATGATGTTTGACGCGGTTACTACAATGAATGAGTTTGTAAAAGAAAATAAAGTACAAGCATTAGCTACTACCGGTAAAAATAGATCAGCAATCATGCCTCAAATACCAACAGTGAATGAAGCCGGTGTCCCTCGGTATGAAACCACAATTTGGTTAGGTATTATGGCTCCTAAAGGAACCCCTGCCGAGGCGGTAACTATTTTGAATAATGCTATTCGAAAAATTATCTCCCAAGGTGAGGTAAAAGATACTTGGGCAAAACAAGGTGCGCTCCCGTTAATCATGTCCCCTAGCGAATTTAATAAATATTTAGATGCCGATATTGCCAAATGGAGTGCAATTGTGAAGTCGGCTGGAATTAAGCCAGATTAATGTATAGGAACTGATATGTCGGAAATTGTTGTATTGAGTGGTGGTGCTGCGGCTGGAGTTGTTAAAGGAATTCAAACTGATTTTGAAAGTAAACACCATTGCAAAATCAATGGCACCTTTAGTGCTGTAGGGGCAATGCGTGATCTGGTTGTTCAGGGTGCTCAGTGTGATCTCGTGATTCTTTCGAAATCTTTAATTGATGAACTTGTGAAATCAGGGCATGTCCACGCAGATTCAGTAAGATCATTAGGTATTGTTCCAACTGGTATCGCAATTCCTAGCAAAAGAACGACTCCTCCCCCGTCAATATTGACAACTGATGAGTTAAAGGAAGTTTTTAGGTCTGCTCCAGCACTGTATTTCCCAGATATGGAAAAATCAACTGCAGGTATCCACTTTATGAAGGTGATGCGACAGTTAGGTTTAGACCAAGAATTAGCAAGTCGTTTTAAAACGTTTCCGAATGGCGCAACAGCAATGGCACAAATGGCCTTAGACCCTAATTCGAATGTGATCGGTGGTACACAGACTACTGAGATCAACATTTGTCCTGGGGTTCAACTGATTGGGTTACTTCCTCAATCAGTAGAGTTAAATACAGATTACACATTGGCCATCTGTAAAGCCTCTCAAAACCCTGAATTAACATTAAAGCTAGCCAATGTTTTAGTTGGGCAAGAATCATTAGCAATCAGACAACACATTGGTTATCTAATAAACGCTTAACATGAAAAAGATCAATAAAAATGTTATCGTCGTTGGCGCTGGACCAGTAGGTTTGCTTTGTGCCCTTCAATTAGCTAAAAATGGTATCCCTGTAACTGTGATTGAGGCTGAACCTGAATTAACTATTGACTTACGTGCAGGAACATTTCATCCGCCAACATTAGAAATGTTAGCTCCTATTGGAGTTACTGATGCCATGATGGAAATTGGTATTCTGGATCCATTGCCTGGGATGGGAATACTAGCGCAAAAATAAGCTTTAAATTGCACAAATTTTAATTTGTACAGTCGCTCCCCAAAATACACATGGATAAAATCCAAATTCATAATATCCTGAATGGGGAGTTGTAAAGTCAATCTGACCACGATCATTTTGGTCACTGACATAAAAATTTCGGCGATCTGACGCACCAGGATAAATGAATTCCCAGGAACTTCCATTCCATCCACGCATCGTGACTGAGACTTTTTGCCCAGCAGCAAAATTTCCATAAAAGGTAGTTCCCTTACCTAGGAACGACCAGCAATAAGACCCTTTGGGAAATGCAATTGGTACTCGGATATCTTGATTGCAAGCCGAGGCAAATGCTTTAGTTTGTAGTGACAATGTAATTAGCAGAATCAATATAGCTTGAAATTTTCGAAAGGTATTTTTCATTCTTATTAATGTAAATTTAACAATTGGAATTAAATTATAGCCCTACTAAAGTTGAGGCTTTAATACGCTACTAATTGATTGCGATATTTTTAAACTCAAAGTCTATGGGGTATCTTTTATATTATTCTCAATCACAAATTTACCCCAAATAGCCACTTGTTTACCTATAAAATCTCTTAGAGTATTAGGATTTCCTGCTACAACTTCAATTCCTTGAGCCTTAAATTTTTCAACTACAAGCGGATTTTTAAGAGCTTTTGTAATCGATTGATGCATTGATTCAATGATTGCAGGCGGTGTTTTAGCGGGTGCTAAAACACCCCACCAAGTTGGAGCGTTAAACCCAAGAAAGCCACTTTCAGAAATAGTGGGAATGGTTGGTAAGCCAATTGATCTTTTAGAGGTGGTTACAACAAGAGGTACTACACTGCCATTCTCAATATGGGGTCTCATGATGGTTTCTGAGCCCATCGCTAGTTGTATTTGCCCACCCAAGACATCTTGTAGTAATGGCGGTCCGCCACGATATGGAATGTGACTCCAATCAAAACCTTCAGTTTTAGCTAAACGGGCCATTGCTAAATGGGCTAAGCTACCAATCCCAATAGATCCATAGCTAAATTGATTGCCTGACTTAGACAGTTCTATTAATTGCTTAAAATTGACAATGCCAGATTTCTTACTGGCTACTAAAATCATAGGTGAAGTGCCAATGAGAGTAACAGGGGCAAAATCCTTTAATGTGTCATAAGGTAATTTATCCTTAAAGCTAGGGTTAACCGCATGAGTATCAACTACAACTCCAAAAGTATACCCATCAGGATCAGAGCGAGCCAAAGCTGCAGTGCCAATAACTCCAGAAGCTCCGCCAATGTTTTCAACAATAATATGTTGTTTTAAATCAGGTTGAAGGGAGTTAGCTAGAATTCGGGCAATCTGATCGACTGAGCCACCAGCAGGAAAAACTGCGATGAAGCGCATTGTTTTTTCGGTTGGCCAAGTTCCAGTACCTGAGGTTTGAGAGTAGGAAATATTACTCATACCTACTAAAAAAAGACTTATAAACAACGCTATTGATGATATCAAATGTCGCATTTTTCTCCCTCTGTTAACGCGTATTTTTTTAATAGTAATTGCGAGTAAAGATATAGAACAAAAGCTTCTTGTGAAACGAGTATTTGTTTAGCTTACTCTAAAGGTTCATAAAATGCTAGAAAATATAATTAGTACGTTTCTTTATTAACATCAATTCAACTAAAAAATTAACGATTAAGCTTTTAAATACTACTCCCTCTCAATATTAGCTGGTGGTTTACCTGAAATATCATAGGCTAGAGCATATGAATGAGTGGTTTTGATTCAATGAAAGAGTGTTGGCATCATTGGTGCAGTCTTAGCGGGCCTTAGTTGCGTGATTTTATTACAAGAGTATTGCTTAAATATCTCCAAAAAGTTCACTTGAGCATCACCGAAGTCAGTTTTGGTTTAAAGCATTACCAATATAAAATTTAGAAACAGTTGTTTTAGGAATCTTTTTGTCATAACTTTCAAACCACGTTCTAACATCCTCTTCGAGCCCAACACCATGCATAAAGTTATAAATCGCTTTTTTTAGACCCTGCCCTAAACTATCGTGGTCAACACCAACGGGGTCAATAAAGCTGATGTCATTTTTAGCAAATGTGATTTCAGGAAGAGGAACGAGCTGAACACCATACTCTTCCGGGTTTTTACCCACCGGAGAATGAACAGTACAAATAAAGCGATGAAAAAATCCACTCTGAATACAACCATGCTCAAATAATTGTCTAACATATTCCAATGAATTGACGGTTTCTTGGACTGTTTGAGTTGGAAATCCATACATTAAATAGGCATGTACTAATATACCCGCATCAGAAAAGCTTTTTGTTACTTTGGCAACTTGTGAAACTGAAACACCTTTTTTCATCAAATCAAGTAATCTATTTGAAGCAACCTCAAGTCCTCCTGACATTGCAATACAGCCACTTCTAGCCAATAGACTAGCTAATTCAGGGGTAAATGTTTTTTCAAAACGAATATTCCCCCACCAAGAAATTACAACCCTGCGACGAATTAATTCTTCCGCAAGGGCCTTTAAGATTTTTGGAGGCGCGGCTTCATCAACAAAATGAAAACCAGTCTGACCAGTTTCTACAATGATTTGTTCAATACGATCAACAAGTAAACTAGCAGAAGCGGTTTCATATCGAGAAATGTAATCTAAAGAGACATCACAAAAGCTACATTTTTTCCAGTAACATCCATGTGCAACTGTTAACTTATTCCAACGTCCATCACTCCATAAGCGATGCATCGGATTAAGCATATCTAATAGGGATAAATAGGAGTCGAGTGGTAATCCATCCCATGTAGCGGTGCCAACCTCTTCGAATGGTATATCAGGCTCCTGCCAATTCATAAACTCAACTTGATTACTTTCACCTTTAATAAAGGTTCGTACTAATCGACTCTTAGATCGTTTACCGTTTAAGTGATCTAACAAAGCTAGTAAAGGTCTTTCACCAGAGTCTAAAGTGATGTAGTCAACATAATCAAAAATTCGAGAATCCGTTATTTCACGCAACTCTGTATTGACATATCCTCCACCTAGAGCAACTTTTATTGTAGGATCAGTATTTTTAATCGTTTGAGCGATCCTAAGCGCCGCGTACATGGCGCCTGGAAATGGAACTGACAAGAGGACCAAACTTGGCTGATGACGACGAATCGTAGCGATTGATAGATCTCTGAGGTGAAGATCCATTAAGTTCGGTTCCGCATTTAAAGCTTCGTATAAGGGCGTAAATGTTGGTTGACTGCCAGCAAGAGACTCTGCATATCTCACAAACTCAAAACGACTATCAATTGCATCGCGTAATACGTCTGAAAGATCATTCAGATATAACGTAGCTAAATGGCGAGCTCTATCGTTGGTGCCTAAAGAACCAAAAGCCCATGCTAAAGTATCTCCGGATTCTTCATCATCAAAAGCCTCTAGCGAGTTAAATCTCGGTCCCTCGGGTAGAAAGTCACGAGTATTAATACGGTGACTTAATGTGCTATCTTTACCCTGTAAAAAAGCAATCACAGATGATATTGTTGAATAATAATCATCAAAATACTCGAGGAAAAAACTTACACTAGCACTCCGACTTCTTTCTGGTTGAGCTAATGCACGAGTATGTACCTCAATTAAGCCTTTAGGATTGAAAAAACTAAGAACTAAAGCTAAGGCTAAGTCTTCTTGAACTGCTTCAATTCCACGAGATCTTAAAAATCCTGTTAAGTAAGCCGTAGAGGGATACGGAGTATTTAACTGCGTCATGGGTGGAATGAGACTTAAGATTTTCATACGCCATGGATAAAGTTTAATTAAAAACTATTCCCACTCAATCGTTGCTGGAGGTTTTCCTGAAATATCATAAACAACACGATTGATGCCACGTACTTCATTGATAATTCGATTTGATACTCTTCCGAGAAGTTCGTGAGGAAGATGAGCCCAATGGGCAGTCATAAAGTCTTGTGTTTGAACAGCACGCAATGCAACGACGTATTCATACGTTCGGCCATCACCCATCACGCCAACAGATTTAACTGGTAAGAAAACCGCAAAGGCTTGGCTAGTTAAGTCATACCACGACAGATTCGTTTGAGGGTCAATTGTTTTTCTGAGTTCATCAATAAAAATATCGTCAGCACGAGCAAGAAGTGCTGCAAATTCTTTCTTTACTTCACCTAGAATTCTGACAGCAAGACCTGGGCCTGGAAATGGATGGCGATATACCATTTCTTTAGGAAGACCTAACTCAATACCTAACCGTCTTACTTCGTCTTTAAACAACTCTCTTAAGGGCTCTAATAGTTTTAGGTGCATATCATCTGGCAAGCCACCAACATTATGGTGACTTTTGATGGTGTGAGCCCCCTTCTTTCCTTTACCTGCAGACTCTATAACGTCAGGGTATATGGTTCCTTGCGCAAGCCATTTCGCATTTTTAATTTTTGCGGACTCACTTTGAAACACTTCAATAAATTCACGACCAATAATTTTTCTTTTCTGTTCAGGATCAGATACTCCTGAAAGTTGTGACATAAATTGTTCGATTGCGTCTACATGTATTACTTTTACGCCTAAGTTACGACCAAACATATCCATGACCATCTTGGCTTCGTTTAGCCTTAGTAAACCATGATCCACAAATACACAAGTAAGTTGATTACCTATTGCACGGTGGATTAATGCGGCAGCCACAGATGAATCAACCCCGCCTGATAAACCTAGTATGACTTCATCGGTGCCAACTTGCTGACGAATTTTTTGAATTGCTTCGTCAATGTAATTACCCATTTCCCAATCGGGGACACAAGCACAGATAGACTTAACAAATCTGTCCAAGATGGTGGTGCCTTGAAGAGTATGAGTTACTTCAGGGTGAAATTGCACGGCATAAAACTTCCTAAACTCATCTGCCATTCCAGCAATAGGACAAGAATCTGTAGACGCCATTAATTTAAAGCCAACCGGCATTACCGTAACAGAATCACCATGACTCATCCAAACTTTGAGTATGCCGTGACCTTCGCTCGTTGTGAAATCAGCAATACCATCCAATAATTTCGTATGACCTCTTGCACGGACTTCTGCGTAACCAAATTCTCGAGATTTTCCTAAAGACTCAGCAGTCTTAACTTCACCTCCCAGTTGTTGCGCCATGGTTTGCATACCGTAACAAATACCAAGGACCGGAACACCTAGAGTAAAAACGTTATCAGGTGCTCTGGGCGTATCACCTTCAGTAACCGAACTCGGTCCACCGGATAAGATGATGCCCTTAAAGCCCTCTTGCTTAATTTTTTTTTCTAGTTTGTGGGCATCGATATCATACGGAAAAATCTCTGCCAACACTTTGAGGTCACGCACGCGACGGGCAATCAGTTGGGTTACTTGTGATCCAAAATCAAGAATTAATATTTTATCGTGCACGAATCAAACTTTGTATGTAAATCAATCAATATGGTAGTTGGGTGCTTCTTTTGTAATCATGACATCATGAACATGTGATTCTCTTACGCCTGCAGATGTAATTTCTACAAACTCAGATTTTTCATGAAGTTCAGATATTGTTTTGCAACCACAATAACCCATCGAAGCCCTTACACCTCCGGTAAGCTGGTGAACGATAGCAAGAACACTACCTTTATAAGGGACTTGGCCTTCTATGCCTTCCGGTACCAATTTATCGACATTCGCACTATTATCTTCTTGGAAATATCTATCGGCAGCACCGTCTTTCATAGCTCCAACAGATCCCATGCCGCGATAACTCTTAAATGATCGACCTTGGAATAAAAATACATCGCCAGGAGCCTCTTCAGTTCCAGCAAACATAGAGCCCATCATCACGGTATGGGCACCAGCAGCTAAGGCCTTAGAAACATCTCCTGAGTAGCGTATGCCGCCATCCGCAATCAGAGGAACACCAGTTCCTTTTAAAGCAGCAGCAACATTTTCAATCGCCGTAATTTGAGGAACACCAACACCAGCAATAATTCGGGTAGTACAAATAGATCCTGGACCAATACCAACTTTAACGCCATCGGCACCATGCTCGACAAGAGCTAAGGCAGCAGCGCCGGTTGCAATGTTTCCACCAATTACTTGGACATTCGGATAATTTGTCTTCACCCATTTCACGCGGTTCAAAACGCCTTGGCTATGACCGTGCGCGGTATCAACAACAATGACATCAACTCCAGCTTTGACAAGTAACTCAACACGCTCATCATTCTCAGGGCCAACTCCAACCGCAGCACCAACAATCAAGCGCCCCAGGCTATCTTTGGAGGCATTTGGATGCTCAGTTGCTTTCATAATATCTTTGACGGTTACAAGACCTTTTAATTCAAAAGCCTCATTAACAACCAAGACACGCTCTAAGCGGTGTTTGTTCATTAGTCTTTTAGCTTCTTCTAAGCTAGCCCCTTCTTGAACTGTCACTAAGCGTTCACGGGGGGTCATCTTGGTTTTTACCGTAGCATCTAAATCTTCTTCAAAGCGCAAGTCACGATTCGTGATGATTCCAACAACCGTTTTACCCTCAAGGACAGGAAAACCTGAAAAACCATGTTCTTTGGATAAGTGAATGACTTCTCGCACTGTCATTGTTGGTGGGATGGTAATGGGGTCACGCAATACCCCAGACTCATAGCGTTTTACTTTGAGGACTTCTCTTGCTTGTTCGAAAGGCTTGAGGTTTTTATGAATAATGCCAATCCCCCCCTCAGAAGCCATAGCAATAGCTAATTTACCTTCTGTAACAGTATCCATAGCAGCAGATACAAGTGGGATATTTAAAGAAATTTGACGTGTAAGTTGGGTACCCAAAAGAGTATCCCGAGGCAAGACCGCCGAATAGGCTGGTACGAGTAGCACATCGTCAAAGGTAAGTGCTTTTTTAATCAGTCGCATAAAAACCCCTAGACACAAAACATGATTATAAATGTTTCAAGATACAACATCATAATTCCCTGAAATCTTTACGTTCTTTACGTATTTTGGCCTTTATTTTTAATTCCGTATCTTTATTCTGATTCGCTTTTTTACGTCTTATTTTTTTAGGATCAATCAAAATAGGACGGTATAACTCAATCCGATCACCGTCATAAATTGTGTCATCCGGACCCAAAACAATGCTAAATACCCCAATACTGCCCTTTTTTAGGAAAATTGGGTCATCTTTACTAGTTACTATTTGCAAGTGCAATAAGGCCTCAAATACTGTCGGAGCGCTTATGGATGGGAGTGAAAGGGTAAAAAAGGTCTGTACGGGTGGATCAATTCGACCATCAAACAATTCAAGTTGAATATGTTTTATGTCATTCCCCATAAAGATCGTTCGCTCTTTTCACAAAACTGTTGACGAACGTATTAGCAATTACGCTAAAGACAGGTCCGATGAGTTTATCAAGTATGAAATTTGAAAACTCATAATGTAGGGAAAACTCAATTTTGCAGGCTTCATCCGACAACGGTGTGAAAATCCAATGACCTTCAAACTTTTTAAAAGGTCCTGATACAAAGGTCATATCAATGTTGGTAGGCGACTTTTGAATATTTTTAGTATGAAAATATTGCTTAACACCCTTAAAATTGATGTTTATCTTGGCTTCCATTAAGTCTGGTGTTGATTGAAAAACCTCAACTCCCCCACACCAGGGTAAAAATTCAGGGTATTTTTCTACGTCAGTAACTAAGTCAAACATTCGCTGCGCAGGATGTGTTATCAGTAGGGATTTGTGTACGTCTGCCATAATTCTTCCAATTTCACTATATTATCAATGATTTAGGTAAATTACTCCAACTTTCTGTGTCAGAAGAAAATATAATCACCATATGAGCATTGTTGAAAATAAAAAAGCATTTTTTGATTACTTTATCGAAGACCGTATCGAGGCGGGGCTCGTTCTTGAGGGGTGGGAAGTCAAAGCGATTCGGGCTGGTAGAGGCAATATTAAGGAAGCTTATGTTGTGATTCGGCAAGCAGAGCTTTATCTCATTGGTTGTCATATCAGCCCTTTGCCGGCAGCATCTACACATATCAACCCAGATCCTACAAGAACACGCAAGTTACTAATGCATTCTGAGCAAATCAATAAATGGATTGGAAAAGCTGAACAAAAAGGCTATACCCTCGTGCCCTTGAACCTGCATTATGCAAAAGGTCGCATTAAGTGCGAGATTGGTTTAGCTAAAGGGAAAAAGCAATTTGATAAACGAGAAACCGAGAAGGAAAGAGATTGGGTTCGGGAAAAAGCACAAATTAGCCGAGGAAAATACGGTTAATTAAACTGCACCATAGCAGTGCATATTTGTCTAAAAAGGTTCTTACAAGCATTGATTCGTAACAAGAAAGGGTTATCTTGTAATGATGACAAAACCTTACGATGAAATGTTCGATGAGCAAGGGCAAGCTCGAGCACATTACCGAGAATTTAATGATTGGCTCTCTCGCCAAAGCGATAGTCATATCGCTTATAAGCGGGCCGAAGCTGAATTAATCTTCCGTCGTATTGGAATTACTTTTGCTGTATATGGTGATGAAAAAGGGACTGAACGTACAATTCCTTTTGATCAAGTTCCACGAATTATTCCGGCAAAAGAATGGATGGTTCTGGAAGATGGTTTAAAACAACGCGTTAAAGCGCTGAATATGTTTTTGCATGATATTTATCATGATGAAAAAATTCTCAAAGCAGGACTGATTCCTAAAGAGCAAATATTTAATAATTTGCAATATCGCCCTGAAATGCGATTTGTAGATGTTCCTAGAAATATTTATGCTCATATCGCTGGCATTGATATTATCCGTGCAGGAGCTGGTGAGTATTATGTTTTAGAAGATAATTTACGTGTACCCTCCGGCGTATCTTATATGGTAGAAAATCGCAAAATGATGATGCGGTTATTCCCAGACTTATTTGAGAAACATCGAATCGCCCCCGTTGAGCACTATCCAGATTTGTTGTTACAGTGTTTAAAAACAGCAGTTCATTCTTCTGCTAAAAAACTTAATGTCGTCGTTTTAACTCCCGGGATGTTTAATTCCGCATACTTCGAACACTCTTATCTGGCTCAGCAAATGGGTGTAGAACTTGTAGAGGGCAAGGATTTATTTGTCAAAAATGAACAAGTATTTATGCGAACTACCCAGGGCCCTCAAGTAGTGGATGTTATTTATCGGCGTATTGATGATGATTTTCTTGATCCTTTAGCTCTTCGTCCAGATTCAACGCTAGGTATTCCTGGCATATTGAATGCTTATCGAGCAGGTAATGTTGGAATTTCTAATGCTATTGGAACTGGTATTGCGGATGACAAGTCTATTTATCCCTATGTACCCGATATGATTAAGTTTTATTTGAACGAAAAACCAATCTTACAAAATGTTCCCACTTTTCAGTGTCGCAAAAAAGAGGATTTGCAATATACTCTGGCGCACTTAAACGAGTTGGTCGTCAAAGAAACTCATGGTGCTGGAGGGTACGGGATGTTAATAGGTCCCTTAGCTACAGTTGCTGAGTTAGATAATTTTAGAAAGTATTTAATTGATCATCCAGATAAGTACATTGCTCAACCAACCCTTGCCTTATCAACTTGCCCTACTTTTGTTGAAGCAGGCATTGCACCAAGACATATTGATTTACGCCCTCTTGTTCTTTCAGGCAAGCAAATTACGATGGTTCAAGGAGGTCTAACTCGAGTCGCTTTAAAAGAAGGCTCTTTAGTCGTGAACTCTTCACAAGGTGGTGGCACTAAAGATACTTGGGTATTGGAGTCTTAATGCTGAGTAGAACCGCTGACTGCCTCTATTGGATGGCTCGTTATACAGAGCGTGCTGAGAATACTGCTCGCATGTTAGATGTTGCTTACCAAACTTCTTTAATGCCTCAACCTAACGATTTTATGCAAGAAAGTTGGCGTAAGCTTTTGAATGTTTCTCTTTTAGAAAAACTATTTGAAAGTAAATATGTGGAGTACAACAGAGAAAACATACTTCAATTTATGATTTTTGATGATGATAATCCTTCTAGTATTGTTTGTTGTTTCAATGCGGCTCGTGTCAATGCAAGGATTATTAGGGGAAAAATCCCCTCTGAAGTTTGGGAAACACAAAATTTAAATTGGCTTAATATAAATAAGTTTCTTCCAGAAAGCCCATCCCATGATCCCTCGGCTTTTTTTGAGTGGGTAAAGTATCGTTGTCATTTATTCAGAGGTGTTGTTTTTGGAACCATGCTATCTAATGAAGCCCTACACTTTATGGAGTTCGGAACCTATCTTGAGCGGGCTGATAATACGGCAAGAATCCTAAAAGCGAAATATCGCTCTTCGAATGATCAACATCAACAACAAATTAACCAAGCCAGTCTTTTTAAAATCGAAAATACGTCTGAAACTTTTGATTTTTATCATTGGGTATCCTTGTTAAGATCCGTATCTGCTTTTGAGATCTTCCGTCAAACCTATTCTGACCAAATTACCCCTGAGCGAATAGTTGACTTATTGGTTTTTAATAATCAACTTCCAAGGTCACTTACCAAATGTGTTGATCAACTCCTTTTGTTAATTACGTTATTAAAAAATAATAAGTCTAAAGAGATCGAAAGATTAATTGGTAAATTAAAGTCTGAGCTTGATTACTCAACAATTGATGACATTCACAAGGATGGCTTGGATCAATTTATCCAACGGTTTTTAGAAAAAATTAATCATATTGCTGATGAGTTTAGTAGTATTTATTTAATCCCTTTGTCGGCTTAATCATATGAGATTAAAAATTACGCACCGTACTGAATACCTTTATGAACGCTTTGTTCATCATTCCATCCAAGAACTTCGCTTAACGCCACAAGATACTAACAATCAACTCTTGGATCATTGGAAAATAACTGCCCCTAGTAAGATGACGGAATCAATCGATGCTTTTGGGAATGTGTGCCATGTTTTTGTTTTAGATAATAACTATTCTGGAATGCTCATTGAAGCTCGCGGTGAAGTCTTTACAAAAGACCAGTATGTTTTTTCTGATCCTAAAGACGCGGTTTCACCGCTTTGCTTATTACAACAAACCACGCTTACTGAACCGTCAGCTGAGATGATCCATAATTTTTCTACCTATATAGATAAGGATTTGACACCAGAGGATATGTTGAAAATAGGTATTCAAATTCAAAATGTAATTTCCTACGAGCAAGGTGCAACGAATACAAAAACCACAGCCGCAGATGCCTGGGAATTAAAAAAAGGTGTTTGCCAAGATCAAGCCCACGTAATGTTAGGTCTATGTCGTTACTTGAAAATTCCTGCGAGATATGTAAGTGGCTTTTTTTATGCGGAAAATATGCCAAACCTCGCAAGTCATGCCTGGGTAGATGTTTGTTTAGACTCTGATAATGCTATTTGGCATAGTATTGATATCACCAACGGCTGTTTCAGTAATGAGCATCATATTCGTTTAGCTATCGGCCGTGACTATGCTCACGTAGCTCCAGTCAAGGGAATTCGTTCTGGTGGTGGTGCTGAGGAGTTAATTACAAAAATCACTATAGAAAAGTGTTAAATTGATACTGTTCAAACTTAATTAATTGATAAATGACTTACTGTGTTGCTATTTGTTTAAAAGAAGGCCTTGTTTTTCTTTCCGATACCCGAACCAATGCTGGTGTGGATGATATTGGTACCTTTCGTAAAATGACCATTTATCAAGAAGGTCATGATCGTATTTTCACCTTATTAAGCGCCGGAAATCTAGCAATTACTCAATCTGTTAAAGAAATGCTGAGTCATGACATGACTTTTGAGGGTGTCAACCTTTGGAACGCAATGAGTACCTATGATGCTGCTGTAGTTGTAGGAATGGCTATTCGAAAAGTTAAAGAACGGGATGAAAAAGCCCTTGCTAATGCGGGTATTGAATTTAATTGTAGTTTTATTTTTGGTGGCCAAGTGGCTGGTGAGAAGCCTCGTTTATTCAATATTTACTCTGCAGGGAATTTTGTAGAGTCAACCCTTGAGACGTGCTACTTTCAGATAGGTGAGGCTAAATACGGCAAACCTATTCTAGATCGGGTCATTAATTACAATACTTCTCTTGATTTGGCAACGAAATCTGCTTTGATCTCGATGGACTCGACTTTGAAAAGTAATATCTCAGTTGGTCTGCCGCTTGATCTATTTGTGTACACAATCAATTCTTTTACTAAAGATAAAGCAATAACAATCGATGAGGCTAATCCTTATTTTGCAATGATTCGTAACCTTTGGGGTCAAAAATTAACTGAAATCGTGATGTCGATTCAAGAACCAAATTGGGACAACAACCCTGAGTTATTGCCTATTGTGACCGCCCCTCAACGACTAGGCCCAATTCCTTTGGTAAAGAATGAGGCCTAATCATCGAGCAGTTTAGACTTTGGCTAAATCTTCCCAAGTTTTGATGACTGTGTCTGGATTTAAGGATATCGATGTGATTCCTTTTGCCATTAGCCACCTTGCAAAATCGGGGTGATCTGAAGGGCCTTGACCGCAAATGCCGATGTATTTCCCTTTACTCAGGCATGCGTTAATTGCTTTTTCGATGAGATACAAAATTGCTGGATCTCGTTCATCAAAATCAATAGCTAATAACTCCATCCCTGAATCACGATCTAACCCTAAGGTAAGCTGCGTCAAATCATTTGACCCGATTGAAAAACCGTCAAAATGCTCTAAAAACTCTTCTGCCAAAATTGCATTGGAAGGAATTTCACACATCATCACAATTTTTAAATCATCCTGTCCACGTTTAAGTCCATTTGCTGCTAATAATTGAATCACCTTTTCTGCTTGTTTGACTGTTCTAACAAATGGAATCATGATTTCAACATTCGATAGGCCCATATCATTTCGTACTCGTTTGATCGCGGTACATTCCATTTCAAAGGCTTTTGCAAAATCGGCTGATAGATAGCGGGAAGCTCCTCTAAAACCAAGCATCGGATTTTCTTCATCAGGTTCATACCGCGAACCTCCAATCAGTTTTTTATACTCATTGGATTTAAAGTCTGATAATCTGACAATCACAGGTTTTGGAAAGAATGCAGCTGCAATGGTTGCTATTCCTTCAGCTAATTTATCAACATAAAATGCCTGTGGGCTAGCATGCCCTCTAGCAACACTCTCTACTGCTGTTTTTAAATCAGAATCAACATTAGGGTATTGCAAAATTGCGCTTGGGTGAACGCCAATATTGTTGTTAATGATAAATTCAAGGCGCGCTAAGCCAACTCCTTGATTTGGTATTTGACAAAAATTGAATGCCAACTGTGGATTGCCCACATTCATCATAATTTTGACGGGGATTTGCGGTAAGACGCCACGATGCACTTCACTCACTTCTGTTTCTATGAGGCCGTCATAAATTTTTCCTTCATCACCTTCCGCGCAAGATACCGTAACCATGGCTCCTTCTTTGAGGACTTCAGTAGCATCTCCACAACCAACTACCGCAGGAACGCCAAGTTCTCTTGCAATAATAGCTGCATGGCAAGTTCTTCCACCTCGATTAGTAACAATTGCAGAAGCTCTCTTCATCACCGGTTCCCAATTTGGGTCTGTCATGTCTGCAACTAATACATCTCCAGGTTGAACACGGTCCATTTCTGATGGGTCGTGAATGATTCTGACAGGGCCAGCACCAATCTTCTGACCAATAGCCCTTCCGTGGGTTAAGACGGTTGAATTACCTTTAAGCTGGTATTTGAGTTCAACTTTATTACCAGATTGACTTCTAACGGTCTCCGGTCTTGCTTGCAAGATATAAATTTTCCCGTCTACACCATCTTTACCCCATTCAATATCCATAGGTCTTTGATAATGCTCTTCAATGATGAGCGCGTATTTCGCTAATTCAATAACATCATCATCATTTAATGAGTAACGATTTCTAGATTCAAGTGGCACATCAACTGTTTTTACTCGCCCTTCTTCACCGGATTGCGTAAACCTCATTTGAACCAACTTAGAACCTAAGTTGCGACGAATGATTGGAAATTTACCATTACGTAACGATGGCTTGAATACGTAATATTCATCAGGGTTCACCGCACCTTGTACAACTGTTTCACCTAAACCATAACTAGAAGTAATAAAAATAGCATCGTTAAAACCAGATTCGGTATCTAGAGTGAACATGACGCCAGATGATGCTTTATCTGATCGAACCATTTTTTGAATACCTGCAGATAATGCGACTTCCGCGTGTAAAAAGCCCTTATGGACACGATAAGATATTGCTCTGTCGTTATAGAGTGAGGCAAATACCTCTTTAATGCGGATTAATACATCCTCTATGCCAACGACATTCAAATAACTTTCTTGCTGTCCAGCAAACGATGCATCAGGAAGATCTTCAGCAGTTGCAGAAGACCTTACGGCAAATGAGCCATTTCCATCTGCATCTAACTTGGAAAATGCGGCTCTTATCTCAGTTTCAAGGCGCTCTTGCAGGGGTACCTGAACTATCCAGCTTCTGATATCTTGCCCTGCTGCTGCTAAAGCCTTCACATCATCGGTGTTTAGGCCGACTAAGCGATCAATGATTTTTTGCGTTAATTGATGATGATCTAAAAAGTCACGAAAAGCCAATGCCGTAGTGGCAAATCCAGTTGGTACTCGAACTCCTTTAGAATGAAGCTGTGAAATCATTTCTCCTAAGGATGAATTTTTGCCGCCGACGATTTCAACGTCAGCCATGCGAAGCTCCTCAAAAGGAATGACATATGTATTTTGATGTGACACTGTAGACATAAATACTCTCTAGTAATTGGAAATCTTGACTTGTTAATTATTTAATTTTATCAGCCTAAATCTATATGTCGAATAAACCGCGCACTGTTTTTATCGTTTCAGATGGTACTGGAATCACCGCTGAAACCTTTAGCCACTCAATTTTGGCTCAATTTGAAACAAACTTTAAACAAATCCGCTTACCTTTTGTCAATACAATTGATAAAGCACATCAAGCATTATCAGAAATTAATCAAAATGCGACTAAATTTGGAGAAAAACCAATTGTTTTTACCACTTTAGTCAATCCTGAAATTAATGAACTTATTAACTCTTCGCAAGCTATGGTACTTGATATGTTCCATACCTTTGTTGCACCTCTGGAAATTGAACTTAAGCTAAAGTCGACTCATGCTATGGGTAGGTTTCATCAAAATATTGAAACGGAAAGTTATAAAAATAGAATCGAAGCTATCAACTTCTCCCTCGCTCATGACGATGGTCAATCCCATAAAAACCTCGAGGAAGCAGATGTTATTTTGGTTGGTGTTTCTAGGAGTGGTAAAACTCCAACTTGTTTATATTTAGCTATGCAATATGGCATCAAATCTGCAAACTATCCCTTGATTCCTGATGATTTTGAACGTGGTGAACTACCTTCAGAACTGCATAAATACTTCCCTAAACTTTTTGGCTTGACCATCGAAGCGCAAAGGCTTTCTCAAATTCGGAATGAGCGTAGACCTGGAAGTAAATATGCCGCATTGGAAAATTGTCGCTATGAAATCAATGAGGCACAAGCAATGATGGAGAGGCATAGTATTCCTTGGCTTTCATCAACACATAAATCTATTGAAGAAATAGCAACCACCATATTGCAAATAATCAAGTCGGATAAATCTATTTATTAACTTAGTTTTTTTCTGATCCGTCGTGCTTCAAATAAACTGACAGCTGTAGCTGCAGAAACATTAAGTGATTCAACTCCTGATTCTTGTGGAATGATGATGCTTGTACCATGTTCTAAAAAAATTGGACTAGCGCCCTGCCCTTCATTTCCAAACACAAAGGTATGCGCTTGTAATAAAGCATCTCCTAAGTCGTATAAGCTTTTTGCATTGGTATCTAGTGCTGTTACATATACGGATTGTGTGACTTGCTTTAAGTATTCTTGCGCTGACACTGATTCCATAATGGTGAGATTAAGGTGTGCACCCATTCCTGCACGCAAGACTTTTATAGACCAAATACTCGCAGTTCCAACGGTACAGACGATATTTTTATACCCAGCCGCAGCGGCCGTTCTTAATATAGTTCCTACGTTACCGCTGTCTTGGATGGCATCTAATACAATCGTGTCTAATTTTTCTGCGAAAGAAAAACTGTCTTTTGGCATACTCACCGTTGCAATTAAACAAGGACCAGTGGCAAAACTACTAATGGAGTTTTTAATACTATCCTCAACCATAATTAACTCCGGAAAATCAGTATCGCTATCCTGACAATATTGGATGAGTTCTTCGATAAGAAGGGTAATTTCAGGGTGATTAATATCAGTTGTTGATGTGACTATTGCTCTGATTTGGGATATTTTTTTTGCTTGTATCCATGACTTCACTAAATGTATGCCTTCAATTAAAGCTTCACCACTTTCTTTTCTTAATTTGGATGCTTTAAATCCACCTTCAAGATGAATCTTTATCTGTTTGATGAAATCATTCTGTGAGGATTGTATGAACCGAAAATAAGCATTGATATCAAACATGTTTATCCCCATTAAAAATCTTTCTTACGGGACCAAAAGATAGGCGATAACCAGGGATGAGTCCAATAGTAGATATCTTCTCTAAATGTTGCGGGGTTGGATAGCCCATGTGTTGATCAAATCCGTATTGAGGATATTGTTGGTGTAATGCCATCATTTCATGGTCACGTGTAACTTTTGCTAAGATAGAGGCCGCTGAAATACAGGGCTGACTGGCATCTCCCTGAATAATCGCTTGAGCGGGTATATCGATTACGGGGGTGCGATTGCCATCTACTAACACTAAAGTTGGCTTAATCTGAAATCGCTCCATTAGGTTATGTAAGGCCCTTTGCATTGCCAGC
Organism: Betaproteobacteria bacterium; assembly: GCA_037137465.1. Classification (GTDB taxonomy): domain Bacteria; phylum Pseudomonadota; class Gammaproteobacteria; order Burkholderiales; family Burkholderiaceae; genus Polynucleobacter. The sequence goes on from JBAXKF010000002.1 coordinate 54,390, forward strand.
ATCGTCGCTTGTAATATGTTGATGCGATCAATTTCCTCAGGAGTCGCGTGACCAATCCCCCAAGCCATGGAGTTTGCTTTGATCATTTGATAAAGAAGCTCTCTTTTTACAGAAGAAAGTTTCTTTGAGTCCTTGAGTCCTAAAATTGGCTGACTGGGATCTAATATTACAGCGCCCGCTACAACGTTACCTACTAAAGGACCTCTTCCCGCTTCATCAATTCCGCAGATGATGTCAGTCATGAGCTTTCTCAAGTTCCTGATTGTTCAATCGTTTGCATAATGGCGCTGGCCGCTAACTCTTGGGTTGGTTGTTTTAAGATGAGGTGTAATTCCTCAAAGATGTCTACAAGTTCGGCAACTTGCGCTGGATGGTCTAGCCACTCCAAAGTTCCTCGCGCCAAAACTTCTGGTTGAGCCTCTTCTTGCAATAGTTCAGGCACTACAAAATTTTGACATAAGATATTGGGTAATCCTACATAAGGTAAATATCCTTGTCGTTTCATAATTTGTGCGGTTAACCATGGGACTGTATAAGAAATAACCATCGGTTTTTTCCATAAGGCAGCCTCTAGTGTTGCTGTGCCACTCGCTATTAATACAGAATCTGCAGCTTCTAAAATCAAACTTGAGTTCTCAGTGATAAGCTCAATCCGGATATCTGGGTCCTCTTCTAAAGCCTCTTTTTTTAATAACTCGAGTGCTGGACGAAGCTTATCTGTCGCAACAGGTGTTAAAAAGCGAATTTTTTTCCCATGACTTTTTTTCATGATGAGCATCGCTTTAAAAAACCCTTTAGCAATATATTGGATTTCAGATTCGCGACTCCCTGGGAGCACAGCAATAATCGTTTCATCGCTATCAATATTGCCATATTGAAGTAAGTCTTTTGTAGACAACTGTTCCTTAGCTGATGCCGGATTGGGGTGCATAGGAATTTTATTGGCTAATGGGTGTCCTACATAAGTAGCTTTCATTCCAACTTCATGATAAATCTTGGGCTCAAATGGAAATATACAGAGCATATGATCAACTGCTTTTTTAATGCCAAAGATTCGATATCCACGCCAAGCCCATATAGATGGACTAATGTAATGTACGGTAGGTATTTTCAATCGACGACATTTTTTTTCAATCGTCAAATTAAAATCTGGTGCGTCAATACCGATATAAACATCAGGGCGTTCATTTTCGATTCGCTGCATAAGCTCGCGTCGAATTTTTAATATATTGCCTAAATTGTTAAGCACTTCAACATAACCTCTAACGCTAAGAACGTCCATAGGCCATGATGATTCAAAACCACATTCCTGCATACGGGGGCCACCAATTCCGATTAATCGGCTGTCTGATAATTGGGGATGTTGTTGAACACCTTGTATTAATTGCGCAGCCAGTAAATCGCCCGATGGCTCTCCGGCTACGCAAGTCAATAAATAGGTCATGGATTTAGCGGACAATGCCGCGAGTAGAGGCGCTGATAAACTGTAAAAATTCACTAACCTTTTCTACACCTTCAGCCTGAAGTGAAATACCTTCATAGCCATTGTTGATGGTTGCAGTAATTGCTACTTTTGCATCTTCAAATGTCAAACCATCTTTATATAAAACACGATACACGTGTCGAAGTGCTGCGATTGTTTCTGGAGCAAAGCCGCGTCTTTTGAGACCTTCTGCATTTAATCCGTGTGGCTGCGCTTTATCTCCAGCGGCAATGACAAAAGGCGGAATATCTTGAACTAATGCAGATGCCCCGCCAAGCATGGAGTGTTGTCCAATACGAACGAATTGGTGAACTCCTGACATACCACCTAATATAGCCCAATCTTCAACTATGACATGGCCGGCTATTTGCGCGTTACTCGAAAAGATGGTGTGGTTACCAACTACACAGTCATGAGCTATGTGAACATAAGCCATGATCCAATTGTCGTCACCGATTGTAGTGACACCCTGATCTTGCACTGTACCTGTGTGGATGGTCGTGAATTCGCGTATTGTGTTGCGATCTCCAATGACTAATTGTGTTGGTTCACCACGATATTTCATATCTTGAGGAACACCGCCTAAAGAAGAGAAATGACTGATGACGTTGTCCTTGCCAATACTTGTGTGACCTTCAATGACGGTATGTGATCCAATTGAGGTACCTGCTCCAATAGTTACATGAGGACCAATGATGGCATAGGGCCCAATTTTTGCCGTTGGATCGATGACCGCATGAGAATCAACGATTGCTGAAGGATGAATCAAAGACATGTCAATCTTCCTTTTTTCTCAAAGCACATAATAAATCGGCCTGACAAACAATGTCTTCACCAACCATTGCAAAAGCTTTAAATTTCCAAATACCACTTTTATATCTTTCAACTTCAGCATTCAAAATAAGTTGATCACCAGGTATAACAGGCTTTTTAAAGCGTGCATTATCAATTCCAGCAAAGAAATATAAAGAATCTTCATCCTTTTCTTCAGAAAATGCCAATAATGCAGATGCTTGGGCTAGAGCTTCTAGAATCAAGACGCCTGGCATTACTGGATACTCAGGAAAGTGCCCCTGAAAAAAAGGCTCGTTAACTGAAACATTTTTTAATGCTTTGATACGTACCCTAGGATCCAGTTCAAGGACACGATCTACTAAAAGTATCGGGTAACGATGTGGCAATAATTTTAAAATGCGGTTGATATCCAAAATATTTTCATTGGCCATAATTTTTTCCTACTTTATTTTCCGTGTTAAATCTTTTATTTGTTGTCGTAGTTTATCTAAACCACGAATAATTGCTGCATTTTTTTCCCATTGAGCATGTTCCGTAAAGGGGAAAACACTTGTATAGTGCCTACCCGGTTCTTTAATCGATTTCGTAATTGAGGTCCCCCCCGAAACAGTAGTTCGATCAGCAATTTTTAAATGTCCTGAAAAATTGGTGTAGCCACCAATGATGCACAAACTTCCAACTTCCGTTGATCCGGCTATGCCTGAACAACCAGCCATAACTGTGTGTGCTCCAACTTTAACGTTATGACCAATTTGAACTTGATTATCAAACTTACAGCCATCACCAATCATCGTATCAGCCATAGCTCCACGATCAATTGTCATGGATGCCCCGCATTCCACATCGTTACCAATAATAACTCGACCGGTTTGTGGAATCTTTACCCATTCATTACTCGTTTTAGAAAAGTCTGGTGCAAAACCAAAGCCGTCAGACCCAACAACAACACCCCCATGGAGGATACAACGTTGACCTATGACGCAGTCATCATAAACAACTGTCATAGGATGAATTGTTGTGTCAGATCCAACATGAACATGTTTACCTAAACGAACATGAGATACCAAGTGAACACCTTCACCTAGAACAACCCCTTCTGCAATCGAAGTAAATGGTCCTATAGTGCAGGAATTTGGCACGATAGCGCTTGGGTGAACATCGGCTAGGGGATCAATACCAGCCGTTAACGAAACATCTCTTTGGGACTGAAAATATTGCGCAATACGCGCAAATAATGCATAAGGATTAGGAGAAATTAAAAAAGATTTGGTTGACCTAGACTCCTGTTTAATAAAAGCATGATCAGCAGCGTTTAAGATGAGTACTCCCGCATGGCTATCAACAGCTTGTTGCCGATAGATAGGATTAACTAAGAACGATATCTGATTCTTTTGAGCAAGATCTAGGGGAGCTAAACCAGTAAGGTTAAGCTCCTGATCACCTTCAAAATGAACTTCGAAGCGATTTGCAAGATCCTTGAGAGTTGGTGTCTTAAGCATCCTTTTGAATATTCACAGTAAAAATGTGAATATTTATTTAGAATTTAATGCGGCAATCACTTCATTAGTGATGTCAACGCGGGGGCTTACAAAAGCGGCTTCTTGAACAACTAAATCAAGTTTTTTCTGTTCGACGATAGTTTTTAAGACTTGATTAGCTTTTTCAAAAATTTTGGCGCGCTCTTCAGCTCCACGGCGTTGGGTATCTTCTATAAGCTCACGTTGCTTGCGTTGAATCTCACGATCGCTGTCTGCTAATTCACGTTGTTTACGAATGCGTTCAGCTTCTGGTAGGACGGCAGCATCTTTATCTAACTGAGCGGCCTGAGCTTTAATTTTGGAAATGCCATCACGAACATCCTTTTCGCGAGCACCAAATTCTGTCTGCATTTTAGCCTGAGCATCTTTAGCCATCTTCGACTCACTCAAAATGCGCTCTAAACTCACATAAGCAATTTTAGGTGCTGACTCTTGAGCAAAACTAGGGCAAATGATTGAAAGTAAACTAATCAAACTCAACATTGACACATATTGACGAATCTTTAACTGCTTCATGCAATTTTCCTTAAAATATTAAAAAGTTGTTCCAATTTGAAATTGGAAGTTCTGAATACGATCCAAACTGGTTGTATTAAGTGGAATACCATAGCTAAATTTTAATGGCCCTAATGGAGAAATCCAAGTAATACCTGCACCATACGCGTATCTTAAATCACCTACGTTAGGAGCACCATCGTAAACGTTTCCTGCATCAAAAAATACAAAAAAGCGAAGGGTTTTATCAGTTCCTGATCCTGGGACTGGGAAAGCGTATTCCGCATTAAATACGGCTTTTGAGGAGCCACCAGTCGGCTGATAAATACCTAAAGTAGGATTATAAACCTGAGGACCTAAAGAGCCAGGTGTATATCCCCTGACAGACCCGATACCACCAAGATAATAGTTTTTAGTAATCGGGAAAGGTTTATCACCATACGCCATACCATAGCCTACCTGACCACTAAGGGCTAATACGTTCGTTTTAGAAAGCGGATAGAAGTATTGATGTTGGTAAAACAGACGGTAGTACTGCATTTGGTCAATCGGCATTGCTACTTCAGCATTTGCTACTTGATAACTACCACTACTTGGCAATAAGGCACTATCTCTACTGTCCTTTGCCCAACCGATGGTTAAAGGAATATTGTAAGACGCCGCTGAATAACGTCCCAGATTAGGATCATTACTTGTACCGACTATGCTCGGATCAAAGCCAGATAGACTTGCGGCATATTGCTGATAAGGAATAGGTGAATTTTGGGTGGTATTAAGCTCTAGTCTTTCTAATGCGCCACCAACAAAATAACGCCCTTTTTCCGAATAAGGAATACCAAATCTTAAAGAAGTACCCGTATTAATAATGCTGTAATCTGAGTCACCCAAATAATATAAGGGGCGTGAGGTTCTATAGTAAAGATCAGAATACCGACTAATACCATCTTCGGTAAAGTACGGATCAAATTGTGATAACACGAGGGTACGGTTTACTTGGCTAGTGTTAATGTTAAAGCCAATACTTGTACCTGTTCCAAAAGCATTTTCTTGATTAATACCTGCGGAAAGGACAACGCCCTCTGAAGAAGAAAATCCAGCGCCTAAACTGAGTGATCCTGATGGTTTTTCAGTTACCCTAACACCTAGATCTACCTGATCAGTGGATCCAGGCACTTCTTGAGTCGCGATATCAACTTCTGTAAAGTAACCTAAACGGTTAATACGATCTTTTGATAGTTTAATTTTCTCGCCATCGTACCAAGAACTTTCTAGTTGACGGATTTCACGACGAATAACACTGTCTCTTGTCTTGGCATTGCCGGCGATACTAATGTTTTTTACGTAAGCTCTTTTTCCAGGATCGACAACTAACAACATATCTACTAACTTCTCATCTCTTCGAATATCAGGCTGAGGAGTAATCGAAGCAAAAGCGTAGCCGTAAGTACTTAATGCATCAGCAATTGCTTTAGAGCCAGCATTTAATTTAGCAGAGGAAAAAATATCACCTGGCTTGAGTGGAATGAGTGCCTTAAGCTCCTCTTCCTTACCAAACATTTCGCCACCTAATTTAATATCTTTAATTTTAAATTGTTCACCTTCAAAGATATTGACCGTGATATACATGCCCTTTTTATCAGGTGATATCGAAATTTGGGTAGAGTCAATACGGAACTCTAAATAGCCTTGATTTAAATAAAAGGATCTTATGTTTTCAAGATCGGCCGATAATTTTTGTTTAGAGTAGCGATCGTTTTTAGAATACCAAGAAAACCATCCACCGACAGAAAGCTGCATCTCTTTTTTGAGTTCTTTTTCAGTAAAAGCTTTGCTTCCAATAATGTTGATTTCGGATATTTTTGAAATAATACCCTCTTCAATATTGAAATACACAGACACTTGATTGCGCTCACCCGGGGTAACAGTGGTGACGATTTCAGCATCATAAAAACCTTTACTTACATACTGTCTCTTAATTTCTTGTTCAGCTTTGTCTACTAATGCTCTATCAAAGTAACGAGCATCTGCTAAGCCAATAGCCCGAAGCGCTTTTAAAATGGCTTCTTTTTCAAACTCTTTCATCCCAGTAAAGTCTACTTTGGAAATCGTAGGTCGCTCTTCCACAAGAACGACCAAAACATTATTGTCGACTTTTACTTGAACGTCTTTAAAAAACCCTGTGTTAAAAAGGGCACGAATAGCGTCAGCCCCTTTAGTGTCGTCAAAAGTTTCACCCACTTTCACAGGTAAATAACTAAACACAGTACCTGGCTCTACCCGCTGTAAACCTTCAACTCGGATATCTTTAACGACAAAAGGTTCCGCAGCAAAGGCGATTTTTGCGTGAATCAGAGTTCCAATGCTAAATGCTAGAGCAATTGCGAGATGTATTTTCTTTTTCTTAATATTCAACTAAATAGCTCTTCAATCTGATGTAATTATTGTTAGATATGACCATAAAAAATGTATATTGCTAGATTCTACTCTCCATTATCCATGAAAAAGCCTAGATAAATCGTTAAAAACTGCAATTCCTGTAAGGATAAGTATCCCTAGAACGCCAAGTTTGGATGTAAATTCCCTAAGCTCAGTAGAAACAGCCTTTCCACGGAGCAATTCAACTAAATCAAAAAGCAATTGGCCACCATCCAACATGGGTAACGGTAGTAAATTCATAATCCCCAAACTAATGCTGATGAGTACTAAAAAACCAATATAAGCAGTAAAACCCGATTGGGCGGATTGGCCTGCCATTCCAGCAATTCCAATTGGACCACTAATTTGATTAAACGATGCTTTACCAGTCATTAAAGACCAAATGCTTAGTGCTGACACTGCGGTAAGGTCATGAACCCTTTCCATCGATCGCGTCATTGAGTCAACCCATCCAAGCTCTAATTGAAATGTCGGTAACGGACTTTCTTTATTTAAACTTAAACCTAATTGAGCAAAGAGGTCATTTTGCATATGTAGGGTTTTAATTTCATCTTTATCAAACACTACTCTTGAATCACCACTATCCGTATGTGCAACCTGTAAAACAAAACCCTCTTCACTCATAATGGCGCGAAGTAATTTCCAGCGTAGGCGATTCCAGCTATCAATCGGAGTAAATTCGATATTTAAATCCACGCCATCAGAATCACTCGGCAGAAAAGCAAAACCTCTCACTTCATCACCTAAGACTAATCCTGATTGCGCAGCGATAGAGTCCTTTGGTGGCTGATCTAAAACTGCCTTAACTTGCATAGGGCCACTGAGGTATAAAAAGAACAAAAGTAACCACGCCAAGAAAAAATTAGCTAATGGACCTGCGGCAACTACACTCGATCTTTTCCATAAAGGCTGTTGATCAAAGGAACACTTTATTTCTAGGGGAGTTAAATTGGTATGTGTTCTGGTATCAATCATCTTGACGTAGCCCCCTAGGGGAATCGCCGATATAACAAATTCAGTAGCCAATGGGTGCTTAGCTTTTTTTCGCAATAAAACCGGTCCAAATCCAATCGAAAAGCGTTCAACAGCAATGCCACACCATTTGGCAACAATATAGTGCCCAAATTCATGAAAACCAACCAATATTAATATCGCTAGTAAAAAAGAAAGTAGTGTCATCTTGAGCACTCCTTAATGAATTGCTGAGCTGTTTGTCTGGCTAAACGATCAATCGCAAGAACATGTTCTAGGGATGTTGCTACTTCTGAGTTGATTTTTTCTAACACTTTTTCAACAATTTGTATGATTTGTGGGTAACTAATCGCCCCGGTCAAAAAGCTTTCGACAGCCTCTTCGTTAGCGGCATTTAAGATGGCTGGAGCCGTTCCTTTTAGGATGGCTGCATCTCTAGCTAGTCTGATAGCAGGAAATCGTTGCTGATCAGCTTTCATGAAATTTAATTGCCCAAGTTCCATCATATTAAGTTGCTTTGCTCCTGAAGTGATTCGATTGGGCCAACCCAATCCATAAGCGATAGGAATCCTCATATCAGGTTCCCCTAACTGGGCTAGTAATGAGCCGTCCACATATCTTACTAGAGAATGAATAACACTTTGAGGATGTATGACAATTTGAATCTTTTGGGCCGGCATTTGGAATAACCACATTGCTTCAATGAGTTCGAGACCTTTATTCATCATGGTGGATGAATCTACTGATATCTTTTTCCCCATCACCCAGTTGGGATGGGCGCAAGCCTCTTCAGGGGTTACTCGGTCTAAGGTCTCTATACTTCGGTTTAAAAAAGGCCCACCTGAAGCTGTCAATAATAATTCTGCAACTTCGTTTTGAGATGCATTCTTTGTCTGTGGCAAGCATTGATAAATTGCATTGTGTTCACTATCAATCGGTAGTAATTCGGCGCCACTTTGAGCTACCGTATCCATCAATATTTGCCCCGACATTACCAAGGCTTCTTTGTTCGCAAGTAAGATGCGCTTACCAGCTCTAGCAGCCTCCAAGGTTGGTAATAGTCCTGCCGCACCTACAATGGCTGCCATCACCGTATCAACTTCTACGTGCATGACGGCTTCGATTAAACCTTCATTACCATATAAGACTTTGGTTGATGAATTGGTTAAAAGATTTTTGAGTTTTGCTGCATACGAAGCGTCTGAAACAACAGCAATATCAGGCTTATATTGCTGACATTGTTTTGCTAATTTCTCAATTTGAGTATGGGCTGTTAGTGCCCTAACCCTGAATAAATCTGGATGACGTGATACAACGTCTAAGGTGTTTTCACCTATCGAGCCTGTCGATCCTAAGATACAGATATTTCTCAAGATATACCCATCATCAATAATGCAGCAATTGGAAGAACTGGCAATAAGGCATCTAATCGATCAAGAACTCCCCCATGCCCAGGGAGTAATTTACTACTATCTTTTACGCCAATTAGTCTCTTAAGTTGAGATTCAAATAAATCACCAATGACACTCATACTCGCTAAAAAAACACTTATCAAGAGTAAACCAAATACAGAATAATTCTTACCAATCAAGCTAAAAAAGTCATTCGTGAGGATATTGTAATGACTAAAAGCGAAGGCAATCATGCAAACCAAAAAAACTCCACCGATGGCACCTTCTCTCGATTTGCCTGGACTTATTTGCGGCGCTAATTTATGTTTACCCCATTTTTTTCCAGTAAAGTACGCGCCTATATCTGCAACCCAAACAATCACCAAAACAGTGAGTAATACCAAAATACCCTTTTCTCGTAAAAGAATGAGAGCATAAAAATCACTGATGAATATAACAAGGCCAGCAATGGTTAGTAACCAGATATTTTTTGCTATTGAGAATTGAAGACTTTTTCGTAATATAAAAGGTACATAGAAAATCCAAAAAATTGCGCTTGCCCACAAAATGACTTGTAAGCATAGTTGAACATCCTTGAGAATCTCACCATCAAACTGTTGAAGTAATATCAAGATCAAAATTAAAAGTTGTAGCGTAAAAAGACTGAAGTAAATAGCTTTGTATTTTTGCTCAGGCCACAAAAATCTCCCCCACTCCCATGCTGCGAGGGAAATAACTAAAGAAATAATCAAAGCAAATGTGATTGCTGAAGAAAATAAGAAAATTGGTATGAAGCAAGCCAATAAAACACTGGCTGTTATGAAACGCGTTTTAAGCATTTTTAATGATGACGTTCTCTAAGACTTGTAATCCGGTTTGCCCAAAGCGACGTTCACGCTTTCTGTACCATTCTAAGCTCGCCGAAAATGCTTTAGTATCAAAGTCCGGCCAAAATGTTTCCGTAAAATACATCTCTGTATAAGCAAGTTGCCAAAGCAAAAAATTACTAACACGTTGTTCCCCGCCTGTCCTGATAAATAGATCGGGCTCTGGGGCGTATGACATCGCTAAATAAGGGTGGAGCCATGCTTCATTGATATCTGCAGGATTGGTATTTGGGTTCTCTATAAGAGCTTGGCGAGTGGCATTTAGAATATCCCATCGACCACCATAATTGGCAGCAATGGTTAAAACTAGGCCTGTATTTTTTTCGGTCAATCGTTCTGCTTCTGTGACTCTTTTTTGAATGTTTTTTGGAAACTCGGTCATGTCACCAATGAGTCGTAAACGAATATTATTGACATGTAATCGAGCTACTTCTTTATCTAAAGCTTTAAAGAATAAGTTCATTAAAAAGGAAACTTCCTCTTTTGGTCGACGCCAATTCTCTGAACTAAATGCAAATAAGGTTAAATACTCAATCCCATGTACGGAACATTGTTCAACGATTTCACGAACAGTATCTAAGCCTTTAGAGTGACCAGCTACACGAGGCAAAAAGCGTTGATTGGCCCACCGGCCATTGCCGTCCATGATAATAGCAACATGGCGCGGGATAATGGTCGTTGCTGGTATGGTTAAGGTTGAGCTTTTAATTCTGGACCTCATATAAAAATATGTTCACAAACTACACAGTCATTATTTCTTTTTCTTTTTCTTGCACGAGCTTATCAACTTCAGCAACAAAACGATCTGTTCTTTTTTGTACTTCATCTTGAGAGCGGCGCTCATCATCTTCTGAAATCAACTTATCTTTTGTCAATTTCTTCAGAGATTCGTTCGCATCTCTTCTTAAATTACGAATCGCTATTTTTGAATCTTCACCCTCAGATTTAACAACTTTCGCTAAATCACGACGACGCTCTTCTGTGAGAGCTGGCATAGGGACTCGAATAACATTTCCCTGCGTTGCTGGATTAAGACCTAAATCAGAGTCTCTAATGGCTTTTTCTACTGCAGCAACCATATTCTTTTCCCATGGTGTTGCAGTAATTGTTCTTGCATCTGCTAAACCTAATGCAGCTACTTGTGAAATCGGTGTGGGATTTCCGTAGTAATCTACCTGGATGTGCTCGAGTATTCCAGTACTGGCTCTGCCGGTTCTAATTTTAGCCAAGGAGCTTTTTAAGGCTTCAATGGATTTATTCATTTTTTGATCAACTTGTGAGATCACTTCATTCGATGACATAATATTTCCTTAATTAAACATGTACCAAAGTGCCTTCTTGTTCGCCGTTGACTACACGGAGTAAAGAGCCTTGTTTAAATATTGAAAAAACTTTAATAGGTAATTGACGATCACGACAAAGTGCAAATGCTGTTGCATCCATGACTTGGAGATTTTTAATAATGGCTTCGTCAAAACTAATCGATTGATATAAAGTTGCATCTGGATCCTTGTTTGGATCGCTTGTGTAGATGCCATCAACCTTCGTTGCTTTTAATACTATATCTACACCCATTTCAGCACCGCGCAACGCTGCCGCTGTGTCGGTCGTAAAAAATGGGTTGCCAGTACCAGCAGCAAAAATGACTACTTTACCTTCGTTCATGAGACGTATTGCCCGAGGTCTAATATAAGGCTCAACTACTTGATCCATACGTAATGCAGACTGAACTCTTGCTTCAACACCTTTTTGACGCAGAGCGTCTTGTAGTGCCAGTGAGTTCATCATCGTGGCGAGCATACCCATGTAGTCAGCAGTTGCACGGTCCATCCCAGCAGCACCACCAGCGACACCTCTAAATATGTTGCCCCCACCAATGACAATCGCCAACTTAATACCAAGCTTTACGACTTTTGCTATTTCGGTGACCATCTGATCAATCGTTGTTGGATTAATCCCGTAAGAGTCATTACCCATTAATGCTTCACCAGATAATTTAAGAAGGACACTCTTATAGGCAGGCATATGGCTTCTTTCTGTTAACAATCATGTTTCTATTATAAATGGCTAAAAAAGAGGCGCCGATAGAGCGCCTCTCATGGATGTGAGTAATGCTTAAGCCGCACCCTTCGCTGCCGCAACTTGCGCTGCTACTTCTGCTGCAAAATCATCTTGACGCTTTTCAATACCTTCACCAACAATATACATGGTAAAAGAATGTATTGTGGTGTTATTTTCTTTCAGCATTTGTTCAACTGTTTGCTTATCATTTTTCACAAACGATTGATTTAAAAGAGAAACTTCCTTTAGGAATTTCTGAATAGCACCTTCAACCATTTTCGTAACGATCTCCGGTGGCTTTCCAGATTCTGCAGCTTTTTGTTCTGCAACACTCTTTTCTGCAGCTATCTTATCAGCCGGAACATCTGCTGTAGATAATGAAACAGGCTTCATCGCAGCAATGTGCATTGCCACATCTTTCGCGGCCGATTCACTACCTGTATATTCAACCATGACACCAATACGGGTTCCATGGAGATAAGATACCAAGGAGTGTCCTTGATTGAATACTTTGAAACGACGAATCGATATGTTTTCGCCAATACGTCCAATCAGTTCTGAACGCACTTGCTCTACTGTTTTTCCATCTATTACTGAAGTTGACAAAGTAGCCACATCATCATTTGCAATCTGATGTTGAACTGCTAATTTGGCACAATCTTGAGTAAACTTTAAGAAATCATCGTTTTTGGATACGAAATCAGTCTCACAATTGATTTCAATCAAAGCACCATTTTTACCATCGATAAAGGAAGTAATAACGCCTTCTGCAGTCACCCTAGAGGCTGCTTTACTGGCTTTACTACCTAATTTCACACGCAAAATTTCTTCTGCACGTGCCATATCACCTTGCGCTTCAGTTAATGCTTTTTTACATTCCATCATGGGAGCATCCGTTTTTGCTCGGAGCTCCCCTACCATTGCTGCTGTAATTGCTACCATTAATCTTCCCGCCCTTCTTCTACAGATTCTGCTTCGGTTGTATCTTTGATTGCCTCTAATACTTGGTTAACAGCACTTGCCTTGCCTTCTAAAATAGCATCCGCCATACCGCGTACGTATAGAGTAACCGCTTTACTCGAATCATCATTTCCAGGAATAATGTAATCGACACCTTCTGGTGAGTGATTAGTATCCACTACTGCTATGACAGGAATACCAAGTTTCTTGGCTTCAGTAAGGGCAATTTTGTGATATCCAATGTCAATAACAAAAATAGCCTCAGGGATACCGTTCATATCCTGTATACCACCCAGAGATTTTTGTAATTTATCGATTTCGCGCTCATTCATCAGCGCTTCTTTTTTGGACAATCGATCCCACTCGCCATTTTCTTTGGCGGCAGTCATTTCTTTTAAACGCTTGATAGAACCTTTAACTGTTTTAAAGTTAGTTAATGTACCGCCTAACCATCTTGCATCTACAAAAGGCATACCTGCACGAGCGGCTTCTTCAGCAACAATCTCTTTGGATTGGCGCTTCGTACCAACAAACATAATCGTGCCGCGATTGGCCGCAATGTTTTTAGCAAACTTAATTGCCTCTTCATACATAGGAAGAGTCTTCTCAAGATTGATAATGTGGATTTTATTACGATGGCCATAAATAAATGGGGCCATTTTTGGGGACCAGAAACGGGTTTGATGGCCAAAATGGCAACCGGCTTCCAGCATTTGACGCATAGTCACTGACATAATTCTCTCCTTAGGGTTTAAACTAAAGTCAAATCCTGATTACGCTTAAAAGCGGCACCCCGGATGGTTTGACTCGTGATTCTTCGTTGTTAAACAAAAATGTTTATCGGAACAAAGTCTTAGCATTATAGACTACTTTAAGTGATAATTCTAGTATGAAATCTATTTTTAAAGATGTATCTGACTTAAATGGCATGCGAAACGCGGGCAAACTTGCGAGCGAAGTACTTGACTTTATTACACCTTTTATTCAAGAAGGTGTTAGCACTGGAAAAATTGACTCCCTGTGCCATGAATATATGCGTGATGTGCAACATACAGTCCCAGCTCCCCTCAATTACCAACCCCCTGGATATCCGCCATTTCCAAAATCCATATGTACCTCAGTTAATGATGTAATTTGTCATGGTATTCCCGGTGAGCGTGTATTAAAGTCCGGTGATATCGTTAATCTGGATATCACCGTGATCACGCCAGACGGCTACTATGGTGATACAAGTCGCATGTTTTTAATCGGCGATGCCTCTATTATGGCAAACCGCCTGTGTCAAATAACGTATGAGTGCATGTGGCTCGGGATTGCGCAAGTCAGACCCGGCACCCAATTGGGTGATATTGGGTATGCTATTCAAACCCATGCCGAAAAAGCTGGTTATTCGGTTGTTCGTGAATACTGTGGTCATGGTATTGGTAAAGTCTTTCATCAAGACCCTCAGATTTTGCATTACGGTAAGCCTGGAACTGGCTCTTGTCTAGAAGAAGGTATGACCTTTACTATTGAGCCGATGATCAATGCAGGCCGTAAGGAAATAAAAACAATGCCGGATCTGTGGACTGTAAAAACTAAAGATCGAAGCCTTTCAGCACAATGGGAACATACCGTTCTTGTGACGGCCAATGGTGTCGAGGTTTTAACTGTTTCAGAGCATTCGCCACATCCCCCTGAAATCGTAAGACCTGTGTTTGGACAATCATTCCCGCCAAGTACTATTTTGATATGACCTATTTTTCTGATTTAAAGTCTGCTCTTTTTGAAAAGTTTGAAGAAAACCATCAAGTTCATCAACTCACGAAAGGCTTGAGCCTTGCCGCTGGCAGAGTTTTTGATAAGGCCTGGCAAGACTCTGGTTTAGCTAACTTACCAGATGGGGTATCACCCTCTTTAATTGCAGTTGGTGGCTTTGGAAGAAATGAACTCTTCCCCTATTCCGATGTAGATATTCTCCTACTACTTCAATCATCTCCAGTGAGTAGTCCAGATGCAATTCTCGTTCAAAAAATTGAGAAATTTATTACCCTTTGCTGGGATTTAGGACTTGAAATTGGTTCTTCTGTTAGAAGTATTGATGAGTGTCTTGAAGAATCAAAGAAAGATGTTACGGTTCGTACGTCGCTGTTAGAGGCTCGGTTTTTATTAGGTAATAAAAAACTGTTCGTTCTTTTTCAAAAGAAATTTGATGAAGCACTTGACCCTAAGGCCTTCTTCCTTGAAAAACTCCTGGAGTTACGTCAGCGTCATCAAAAATATCAAAATACTCCCTACGCTCTAGAGCCTAATGTGAAAGAAAGTCCTGGGGGACTTCGTGATATTCAGGTTATTTTATGGATGACTCGTGCTGCGAAATTCGGACAATCCTTCAAAGACCTTAATCAAAGAGGTATTATTACGGGTCGAGAAGCTTCTGAACTAACCAAGAACCATAAACTCTTGCAAATTATTCGAGCTGAACTTCATTTAATCAGTCACCGACGCCAAGATCAACTTGTTTTTGAGGCGCAAACCCCTCTCGCAGAAAAATTTCATTTAGCCAGCACCTCTGAAAAAAGGGCTAGCGAACAAATAATGCGCCGCTATTATTGGGCGGCCAAAGCGGTAACTCAATTAAATGAAATCCTTATTCAAAATATTGAAGCCCTCCTCTTCCCAAAAGAGTCTCAAAATGTTCGCACGATTTCAGAGAACTTTATAGAACGCCAAGGACAACTCGACATTATTGACCCATTGTTATTTACGAAACGGCCGGATCAAATTCTGGCAACCTTTGTTATTTTTGCAAGCACGTCAGGTCTTACGGGGCTTTCCACACAAATTCTTCGCGCTCTGTATAACGCTAGAGATCTGATGGATTCAAAATGGCGTAATGATCCAGTGAACCGCGCACAATTTATGGAGATTATTCAATCCTCCAAGGGTGTTTTCCGGTCACTCAATATCATGAACCAGACGAGTGTTTTGGGGCGTTACTTACCACCTTTTAGAAAAATTGTCGGTCAAATGCAGCATGATCTATTCCATGTATATACAGTTGATCAACATATTTTGACTGTACTGAAGAATGTAAGACGTTTTTTTGTACCTGAGCTTTCTCATGAATTTCCTTTTTGTAGTGAACTAGCAGCAAATTTCGATAAGCCTTGGTTAATTGTTCTTGGCGCTTTATTTCACGACATCGCGAAAGGTCGTGGCGGTGATCACTCTGATCTTGGCAAAAAAGATGTTCGACTCTTTGCTTCACAACATGGTTTATCGAAGGAAGATACTGAACTAGTTACCTTTTTAGTTGCCCAACATTTAAGCATGAGTCAGATAGCACAAAAAATGGATGTATCTGACCCTGAAGTTATCGCGATGTTTGCAAAAAAAGTGATCGATGAAAGGCATTTAACGGCCCTTTATTTATTAACGGTTGCCGATATTCGGGGTACTAGTCCAAAAGTTTGGAATGCCTGGAAGGGTAAGTTATTAGAGGATCTGTATCGCCTTACGCTGAATTATTTTGGTGGGGCTAAATTTGATACTTCATCTCAATTGGAAATAAGGCAGCAAGAAGCTATCGAATTATTAAGATTTCATGGTCTTCCCAATGATGTCCATTTAGCTCTATGGAAAAAAATTGATATTGGCTTTTTCTTAAAGCATGACTCTAAAGATATTGCATGGATTACCAGGCATCTTTACCCTGTAGTTGATTCTTTAAAACCAATTGTTCAAGCGCGTCTGTCACCTATTGGTGAAGGACTACAAATTGTTGTTTACGTTAAGGATCAGTCTGATTTATTTGCAAAAATATGTTCTTATTTTGATCAAAGTGGCTTTTCAATACAAGATGCGGTTATTCATACGACTAAACATGGGTATGCTCTAGATACTTTTCAAGTATCCTATTTGCAAGATATTCAAATCTCTGAGTATCGTCCCATTATTCAAATGGTCGAGCATGAATTAGCAGAAATGCTCAATCAAGAACGCACCCTTCCTGAAGCTCATAAAGGCCGTATTTCTAGACAGTCTAAAACTTTCCCGATGCAACCTCGCGTGCAATTAAGTCCCGACGAAAAAGGGGATTTATTTATTTTGTCACTTACCGCTAATGATCGCGCGGGTCTGCTTTATAGTATTTCCAAAATCTTGGCCAAACATCAGATTTCGTTAAAAAATGCCAGAATTAATACGCTCGGAGAACGGGTGGAGGATACATTGCTATTAGATGGTGAAAAATTAAAGCTCAATCCTAAATTACAAATCCAAATAGAAACAGAACTGATTGAGGCACTTTCGGATTAATTGGGTTGCTTGAGCATTTCTAAAAACTCAGTTTCTTCGATGATCCGTACCCCTAAAGATTGCGCTTTTTCTAACTTACTGCCCGCTTGATCACCTGCAAGAATAAAATCAGTCTTCGATGAGACCGAACCTGAAACCTTTGCCCCCGCAAGCTCTAATAGTTCTTTTGCCTCATCTCTAGATAAGGTAGGTAAAGTTCCGGTAAGTACAACAGTTTTATTAAAAAAAACTGCTACTACTTGATCACTAGAGGCCTTTTCTATTGGGTTAATCCCGCAAGCCATTAATTGTTCTATAACTTCTACGTTGTGACTTTGCTCAAGAAAATGTTTTATTGACTCAACTATCACTGGCCCCACATCTCTAACTTTTAATAAATCTTCATCCTTAGCTTGAATAAATTTGTCCATTGAACCAAAATATTTGGCCAAATCTTTTGCGGTAGTTTCTCCGACATGACGTATGCCTAAGGCAAAAATTACTCTCGCTAAGCTTGCTTGTTTGGAGCTATCTATTGCCTGAAGTAAATTGGATGCTAATTTCTCCCCCATACGGTTGAGGGTCAACAGCGCATTTAAGCCAAGTCGGTAAAGATCTGCTGGATTTCGAATGATGTTTTCTTGAATTAACTGCACTACTATTTTTTCACCTAAACCATCTATGTTCATCGCGCGTCGATGGGCAAAATGCAAAATAGACTGCAGTTTTTGCGCACCACAGAATAATCCACCGGTACATCTTGCAATAACTTCCCCAGTTGATTTTTCAATTGCCGATTGGCATATTGGGCATTGTGTTGGCATTTGAAATATAGCAGCCCCTTTAATGCGATGCTCTTTTAAAACCATCACAACTTCTGGAATCACATCCCCAGCACGCCTTACAATAACTGTATCTCCGACTCGTACATCTTTCCTTAATATTTCATCTTCGTTGTGTAGAGTGGCATTGGTTAGCACTACACCGCCAACTTGGACGGGTTCTAACCGTGCAACTGGTGTAATTGCTCCGGTTCTTCCAACTTGAACTTCGATAGCTATAACCTTTGTATAAGCTTCTTCCGGGGGAAACTTATGGGCGATAGCAAATCGTGGGGCTCGTGATACATAGCCTAATTGATTTTGCTGGTAATAGGCGTTCACTTTATAAACTACACCGTCAATATCAAATGGCAACTGCTCTCTTCGCTCTTTGATTTGATTAAAAAATTCTAAAACATGTTTTAAGCCCTTAGCAACGCAGCGATCAGGTGAAATGGGTAAACCCATTAAATCAAATCGGGTCATGAGCTCTGCATGACTATTAGGCAGCCACTGCGATGGTGATAACTCTCCAACGCCGTATGCAAAAAAAGATAAGCTACGCATACTTGTAACTTTAGAGTCTAATTGCCTGAGACTTCCTGCTGCCGCATTTCTGGGATTAGCAAATTCCTTATCGCCCATATTGCGCTGATCTTCATTGAGTTTTTTAAAGTTTTCATGAGTCATAAAAACTTCACCCCGAATTTCAATACGTTCTGGGTAATTACTTTTGAGTTGATGAGGTATTTGCTTGATTGTTTTTATATTGTCGGTCACATTCTCGCCAACCGTACCATCGCCTCGGGTCGCTGCTCTTGTGAGTGAACCATTTTCATATAACAAAGAAATAGCTAAGCCGTCGTATTTCAATTCACAAGCATATTCAATTTCGTCTAACTCAAGACCATCACGACAGCGTTTATCAAAAGCAATTAATTCTTCTTCTGTCAGGGCATTATTTAAAGACAACATCGGACTACCATGCTTTACTGGGGAAAATACTTCATTCGAATACCCCCCTACTTTTTTTGATGGTGAGTCTGAAGTGATTAAATGTGGATGTTGCTTTTCTATCTCAAGTAATTCTTTATAGAGTTCGTCATATTGCGCATCCGATATCAGTGGACTGTCTTGTAGGTAGTAAGCCTGATCATGTGCTGCAATTTGTTCTATTAGCCAAGCATAATGTTGGGCTATCGTCTGAACCATAAGAGAATTAACTAAAAAGTCGTAACGCTAGGGAGGAGCCAGGGGGGATTTGGCGCTCTTGCATGATCAAATAGATTGGCTCTAGTTGCGCAACAATAATTTCAATAGAGCTCATCTCAAGATTTTGACTATTATCATCGAGTACTTTACCGTCTAATTCTTGAGCTATAGACTTTGATATTTCTAACATTTTAGTAAACGCTTGCAGTCTTTGAGGAACTAAGGGAACATCTAAACTAAAGATAACATTTTTAACCCTTTGAGTCTGCAAGTCATCCGTTAAAAAATTAATTCCTGGAATTTGCGCTTTAAAAAGAATGTAGTTTTCAGTTGTGTAGTTAAAGGATAAGCCATCTCTCGATAGAGCAAGACCCATTTTAATCAGTGCAGTTTCAACTTCCTTCGTCGTCCAACTCATCATATTAGGTACTAAATTAAAAGCTAACTGTATATCGCATTGAATAGCAAAGTGATCAAGGTCTTGTGCTTGTGCTAGCACCTGAGGGATTGGCGGTAAGTCTATCTCAGCGTCAACATCACCGGCAAGTTGAGATGCCAATCCTAAGAATTCCGCTAAATCATCTTTGCTCACGGGACCTCGACGATTGGCTAGTTGCATACTCAGTTGTAATTCTCGATAGTCATGTTCCGCTTGCAATAACTCCCATACTTGAGAGTCAGTGCTTTCATATAAACCTTCAAAGGCCATCCTATATGGCGTACGTGTTGGCCATTGGGACATTTTTTCAAAGAGCTCTTGTCCTTTAATTAATAAAGAAAATTTAAGCACAACTACGCAATCAATGTTTGGGTCCATTCGGTTGCTGTAGGCACCTTGCTCTAAAGACACATCCGTATTTTCAGGCGTTTCTTGTACTCCATTAATAATACTAGCTTGCCCAATGGGTGTGTTCGGAGAATGATTATGAGGAAGATCTGGAGAAGACGCAGGCTCAACAGGTTGTAGGGAATTATCGCCAAAATGGGGTTCAATCAGATTTTTCGGCTGTTCTAGTTGATCCTGAACCATGGCCTGCGCAAAATTAGACATCATGCGTTTTTTTAATTTGCGACTGCGTAATAAATTGTTCATGATCAGAGCAACAATTATGAGAGCCCCAATAATAAATAGTGCTTTTTGCAAATCTAACTGTTCAGTAAACTGCGCAATACTTTCGGGCATTTTATCTACTCTGGGTCAATGCAGTGGCGGCTTGTAAATCAACAGCGACAACTCTAGATACACCCTGCTCTTGCATCGTAACACCAATCAATTGATTAGCAATTTCCATCGTTATTTTATTGTGTGAAATAAACAAAAATTGTGTTTTTTGCGACATTTTGGCAACAATGTCTGCATATCTTCCAGTATTGGCGTCATCTAGCGGCGCATCAACTTCATCTAGTAAACAAAATGGTGCTGGATTGAGTTGAAATAATGCAAATACTAAGGAAATGGCGGTTAAAGCTTTTTCTCCACCAGATAATAAATGGATGGTGGTGTTCTTTTTACCAGGTGGTTGAGCCATGACTTGAACGCCTGAATCTAGAATCTCTTCTCCAGTCATCATTAATTTGGCCGTTCCACCACCGAATAAGGCTGGGAATATCTGTGAGAAATGATGATTTACTTGATCAAAGGTGTCTTGTAATAAGGATCTTGTTTCAATATCAATGCGCGCAATGGCATCAGTTAAGGTCATCATCGCTTCGTTTAAATCTGCAGACTGAGCATCTAAAAAGCCTTTGCGTTCTCGGGATGTTTTTAACTCATCTAAAGCCGCCATGTTTACTGGACCCAAAGCCTGTATTTGACTTTGTAATTGATTAACCTGGGTCTGTAATTGTGAAGCCCGGTGTTCGTCTGTTATTTTAGATTTTAAAAGCTCAATGTCAGCATTTTTCTCGCTAAGCAAGGTAGAGAATTGTTCTACTGTTAAGCGTGAGGCTTGTTCTTTGAGTTGTGCTGCTGTAATTTTTTCACGAATCGGTTCTACAAATTTCTCAATACCCATCCGACTTTCATCTGTATTTTTAATTTCAAACATCAACTCATCAAAAATGGTTCTTGCTTGTGCTAAGGCACTTTCTTTTTCAGATCGTAAGACTAATTGCTCTTGTAATTGTTCAGCAACTGTCGTACTTGCATATTGTTGTAAATCTTGGTGAATAGTTTGCTCTGATGCTTTTATTTGTTCAATTTGCTCAGTCGACATCTTCATTTCATTTTGTAAATCGGCTTGTCTTTGCAACAAGGTTCTCAATTCATAAGCAGATTCTTGTGCTTTAGAAGCCAACTCCTGATGATGGCGCAGTGCTTCTTCTCGTGATTTTTGTAATTCTTGATGTGCTGATTGGGACTGATCCAAGGACGCCCTGGACTCGAGAATTTGTTGTTCTAACGCGTTAAAGTCGGCACGATTTTGTAACAAAGATTGATTGAGGGATTGAAGCAGTTGCTGCGTTTCTGTAATATCGTTTTGTACTTGCTGTGCTTTTGATGCATATTCTTGTTCAGCTTGTTTTAATTGTAAGGTTTCCATCTCAAATCGATGTGCATCTTTAACGGTTTGTTCAGCAGCTTGACGATCAGCAATCGATTGTTGATGCGCAACTAAATATTGAGCTTGCATTCTTGCATGTTCACTTTGTGCTTCTTCTAGGATTAGCTGTTCAGATTTAATTTGTAAATCTAAACTTTCAATTTCCTTGGCTCTTGCAATTAAACCTGACTGCTCACTATCTTCTGCGTATAACTGAATCCCAACCCGAGAAATGATATGTCCTGACTTGGCAACAAAGACTCCCCCAATCGGTAGTTCTTTTCTTTTGGCTAAAGCATCTGAGACCGAGTCAATGACAAATACATTAGCTAACCACTCTTGTAATGCGTTGCTTAAGGATAAATCTTTGACCAGGATTCTACTTAAGAGAGGCGTTAAACTTCCAACATGAGATGACTTATTGGTTACTTGCTCTGTTGTTGACTCAAACCAGGCAACCCTTCCAGGAGGAATTTGCTCAACAAACTGGATTGATTCATTTAAGTTATTGGTTTGTATTGCGCCAGTGCGCTCACGCAAAATCGATTCAACGGCTGATTCCCAACCGTTTTCTACTTGAATCTTTTGCCATAACCTTGGTAATTCATGGAGCCGGTTTTTTTCTAACCAAGGTCTAAGTTTTCCTTGCGACTGAACTCTCTCTTGAATACCCTTTAAAGCCGAAAGCTTTGCTTGTGTTTGATTAATAGCTTGATTTGCGTTTTGCAAAATATGCTGAGATTCTTGACGTGCCTTATCAGCAACTGGAACAGCCTGTTCAGATTGTTGAAATTTAATTTGGGCTTCATCACGTTTCTTAAGGGCGCTTTGACTTCTATCGAGTGCTGTAATGAGAGCCTGTTCATTCGGTTTAATTAATTTTTCAAAATCGATCTCCAAACGAACAATACGCTGTTGGGATTGCTCTATTTGTGAGTCATTACCCTGTATTAACGCACTTTTACTGACGAGTTGTTTTTCGTATTCATTAAACGTATTTCGAAATTGATTGACCTGCTCATCTGAAACAATCCAACGCTCATCTAACTCAGGAAGTTGTGCTTCATGGGCTTTGACTAGCGATTGACAAATCTCGTCTTGATTCTGCGCTTGTTCAATTTCATTCATTACTTTGTTATGTTGTTCGCTAGCGTGATCATGTTGTGCTTGCCAACGTAATAATTGAGTCTCTAAGCTTTGCAATTGATTTTCTAATCGCTGTTTTGATTCGCTTGCGAATTTAATTTCAGATTCAAGGCGAGAGATTTGGGCATTTACTTCATATAAGTCCCCTTGAGCCTCAGAAACATTATTTTGTAAATCATATTGAAACGTACGTTTTGTTTCGAGCTCTGTCTCAATGGATCGTATTTGCGCAATTTTTTCTTCTAATTCAACCTGAGCCTGTCGAATAATCGAAAGTTGTTGAGTTTGAGTCTGCTCACCTTCAGTCATTCTCATGACCCATAGCATTTGTTGCATCTCAAGCATATTGTGTTGATATTCGGTAAATTTTTCTGCAATTTCTGCTTGTGACTCTAGTTTTTGCAGTTGTGCATCTAATTCCCGCAAAATATCTCTGACCCTGGTCATATTTTCTTGGGTATCTTCTAGTCGGGCTTCGGTCTCTTTACGGCGTTCTTTATATTTTGATACGCCTGCAGCCTCTTCCAAGAAAACACGTAATTCCTCAGGTTTTGACTCAATAATCCTAGAAATAGTACCTTGACCAATAATGGCATATGCTCGAGGTCCAAGACCTGTTCCTAAGAACATGTCTTGAATGTCCTTACGGCGGACGACTTGCTGATTAATTAAGTAATTGGATGCACCATCTCTCGTGAGTACCCGTTTTACGGAAATTTCACCAAAATTTGCCCATTGGCCCTGCGCCTTACCATCGGTATTGTCAAAAATAAGCTCTACACTGGCACGGCCTGCAGGCTTGCGTAAGCCAGATCCATTGAAAATAACGTCTTGCATCGATTCGCCACGAAGCTCACTAGCACGTGATTCTCCCAGAACCCATCTGACAGCATCAATGATGTTTGATTTTCCACAGCCGTTTGGACCTACAACTCCAATAAGCTGTCCAGGTAATTCAAAGGTGGTGGGGTCTACAAAGGACTTAAAACCCGCTAATTTGATTGATTTGAGTCTCACAACGGTCTAAACTTTTTGACTGATAAAACATGATGATATCAATATTTGTAATTGATTCGGAGTTTTTACATGTTTTGCTTACAAAGATATAAAATATATAGCTTAATCAGCACAAACTACTCACCAATTAATTTTATATGACTACTTTATCTAAAGAAAAACTCCAAACCATCATTGATCAAGCTTGGGATGACCGCGCCCAAATTACTAACCAAAATGCCAGTTCAGAACTCCGTTCTAGTGTCCTACAGGTCATTGAGGGACTTAATCATGGTGAAATCAGAGTCGCTACTCGCGAATCAGTAGGTGTTTGGACTGTCCACCAATGGGTTAAAAAGGCTGTCTTGCTCTCTTTTAAGCTACAAGATAACGAATTAATGCATGCTGGTGGTTTTACGCATTTCTTCGATAAAGTACCTTCTAAGTTTGAAAAATATACGCAAGAGGACTTTGTTAAGGGAGGGTTTCGTGTTGTTCCCCCTGCCGTTGCAAGACGCGGGTCTTTTATTGGTAAAAACGTTGTTCTAATGCCTTCTTATGTGAACATCGGTGCTTATGTTGATGAAGGCTCTATGGTTGATACTTGGGCTACTGTTGGTTCTTGTGCTCAAATTGGCAAAAATGTACATTTATCTGGTGGTGTTGGTATTGGTGGTGTTCTAGAACCAGTCCAAGCTGGGCCTGTAATTATTGAAGATAACTGCTTTATTGGCGCGCGCTCTGAAGTTGTAGAAGGCGTTGTCATTGAAGAGAATAGTGTTCTTTCAATGGGCGTATATATCGGCCAAAGTACAAAAATCTATGATCGTGAAACGGGTGAAGTTCATTACGGTAGAGTTCCGGCCGGTTCTGTCGTCGTCCCCGGATCCATTCCTTCCAGTGACGGGAAATACAGTTTATATGCCGCAGTGATTGTGAAAAAAGTGGATGCACAGACGCGTGCTAAAACCGCTATCAATGAACTATTAAGGGACTAGTGCTTGTGAGTTCGATTACTCTTTATGGTATTCCTAATTGCCAAACTGTTAAAAAAGCGCGCGATTGGCTTACCATGCACCAGATTAATTACACTTTTTATGATTTTAAAAAGCAAGGTGTTAATGCTGATTTGCTCAACTCATGGCTTAGTCAAATTGGCATTGAACAATTAATCAACCGTTCTGGTATGACTTTTCGTAATTTAAGTGACTCTCAAAAGCAGGATGCGCAAGTTGCTTCTAGTGCAATGTTGTTAATGATGCAAAATCCATCAATGATTAAGCGTCCAATTTTGGATGATTCAAAGCAAATCTATCTTGGTTTTAAGGAAGAGGTATATCAGTCGGTGTTTAATAAATCATGACTACACATCAATTAACTCCTACTCAATTATTGGCTCAAGGCTTAATTGCTCATCCTTCAGTTACACCTCAAGATGGTGGCATTCAGGATTTGATTGCTAGTCGATTAAAAAAATTAGATTTTAGTTGTGAAACGATCATGAGTGGTCCTGAAGACTTTAAGGTGACTAATCTTTGGGCAATTCGTCGAGGCGGTGGAGCTAATGAAGCTCCTTGTTTAGTTTTTGCTGGGCATACGGATGTCGTTCCCCCAGGTCCCCTCGATCAATGGGAGTCCGCCCCCTTTACACCGCAAATTAGAAATGGTTATTTATTTGGACGAGGAGCTGCTGATATGAAAAGCTCCTTGGCCGCTTTTGTCGTGGCAACGGAAGAATTCGTTGCACTTCATCCTCAACACTTCGGTAGTATTGCATTTTTACTCACGAGTGATGAGGAAGGTCCCAAAAATACTGATGGCACGGTTGTTGTCGTGAATAAACTACAAGAAAGACAAGTCAAACTCGACTACTGTATTGTTGGTGAACCCACAAGTTCCGAGAAGTTTGGAGACATGATCAAAAATGGTCGACGGGGTTCCCTTTCTGCAAAATTAACCGTTAAGGGTATTCAAGGTCATGTGGCTTACCCTCATCTTGCGGAAAATCCAATTCATCTAGTGGCTCCAGTGATTGCTGAACTCGCCTCTATGCAATGGGATCAAGGTAATGAATACTTCCCGCCAACAACATGGCAAACATCTAATTTTCAATCGGGCACAGGTGCTCTTAATGTAATTCCGGGTAATGCTGTTATTGACTTTAATTTTCGCTTTGCTACTTCAAGTACTGCCCAAGGACTGATTTCACAAGTCGAAGATATTTTGAAAAAGCATGCCATACGTTACGATATTTCTTGGAATCAGGCTGGTGAGCCATTTTTAACCCCCGAAGGGTCTTTGTGCGCTGCTCTTAGCAAAGCGATTGTTGATGAAGTTGGCGTAACTCCCAAGCTCTCCACAACTGGCGGGACTAGTGATGGTCGATTTATTGCCAAAATATGTCCTCAAGTCGTTGAGTTTGGTCCTATTAATGCCTCTATTCACAAAGTGAATGAGAATGTTAATTTAGCGGATATTGAGTCTTTAAAGAATATTTATCTTCGGACCCTTTCAGAATTAATCCTTACATAGTGCCAGACCCCCAATATTCGTTTAATGATGCCTGTGATGTTTTGAGTGAGATCCTCACTGCAGGGAATCTGTCCTTTGGTCATGGTGCTCCTGACGCTGATAGCGAAGCACTGTGGATATTGTCCTACTGTGCCAATATCATCCCTATTGATGCTCTAGATAGACTCGACGATCCTTATCCAATCTTGGCTTTTGATCGTGCAAAAAATATCGTCCATGAGCGCATTGCTTCTCGTCAACCACTTGCCTATATCCTCGGCGAAGCTTGGTTAATGGGGTACGACTTTATTTGTGATAAGCGCAGTATTGTGCCGAGGTCTTATATTGCTGAATTAATCGTCGATGATGTTTTGGAGACTTGGCTCCCACCTGGGGGACGAGCTTTGGATCTTTGCACCGGTAATGGCTCCTTAGCTATCTTGTTATCAGTGTCTTGCCCAGATCTCGTGATCAGTGCCTCTGACCTTAGTCAAGATGCAATAGATCTTGCAAAACTCAACCTAGATAAGTACCAACTGACTGATTCAATTGAACTTTTTTGCGGCGACTTGTTTGACGCTCTTCCTACTCCTTCAGAAAGTGAGCTTTTCGACATCATTTTATGTAATCCTCCTTATGTCAATGACAACTCGATGAATCTCTTACCAGAGGAGTATCTTCATGAACCTCCACTAGCACTAGCTGGTGGGGCTGATGGTATGTTACTTATCAAAAAGATACTTGATCAAGCAAAAGAGTTTTTGCGTCCCGGTGGTGCACTTGTTCTTGAAATCGGTAATGAGTTTGAGCATTTTATTGATGCTTTTCCAGGCATGTCAGTAACCTGGCTTGAGGTCTCATCTGGACAACAACAGGTATTACTGGTTCTTGCTGAGGATTTACCATAGTTACATTACGCTAGTATTTTGTATACAATGCTTATTCGTTAACTTTTCTCACAAAAAACATATGAAATTGACCTCCAATTTACAAAATCTCTTGACGGCTTCTATTAGCGTTTTAATACTTGCAATGTCTAGTTCCGTGTTTGCTGAAGACTATCCCACAAAACCGGTAACGATTGTTGTTCCGTTTTCTGCTGGCGGTCCTACAGATGCAGTAGCAAGACTTCTGTCTGTTCCGATGACGAAGTTTATGGGACAAACAGTGATTGTAGAAAATACGGTCGGTGCAGGTGGCACGATTGCTGCGAATCGTGTTGCAAAATCCCCTAAAGATGGTCATTTGGTTTTGTTTCACCATATTGGGATTTCAACAGCTCCGGCTCTTTACTCCAAACTTCCCTACGATACTTTGAATGATTTTGAATATATTGGTCAGGTCGTTAATGCGCCAATGACTCTCATCGGTCGTCCTAATTTACCTGCGAATAACTTTAAGGAACTACTTGTTTATATCCAGAAAAATAGAGATAAAGTTACCCTTGCTAATGCTGGTCCTGGTGCAGTTTCTCAGTTGTGCGGTATGTTATTTACTAGCCAACTCGGTATTCCTCTAACGCAAATACCTTATAAAGGAACTGGTCCTGCAATTACAGATATCCTTGGTGGGCAAGTTGATTTGTTATGTGATCAAACGACGAATACCTTACAACATATCCGCGCAAATAAAGTTAAGTTATATGGCACTACAACATTAAAACGCCTTTCTAGTCTGCCTGATGTCCCTACTTTAAGTGAGCAAGGCCTCAAGGGCTTTCAAGTTGTCGCTTGGCACGGTATGTATGTTTCCAAAGGCACTCCTGCTCCAATTACGGAAAAAATCAATGCAGCCTTAAAGTTTGCTCTAGCTGACGCTGATGTTAAAGCCCGTCTTGCCGAGCTTAATGTTGAAATTGCTTCGCCAGAAGACATAACTCCTGCAGGCCTTAAACGTCAAGTTGAGTCTGAGATTAAAAAATGGGGTCCTATCATCAAAGCAGCTGGTGCTTTTATAGACTAATCGTCTTTGTTATTATTAGAAAGGAAGCCTATTGGCTTCCTTTTTTATTGTTTATTTTATGGTACTAGTAAAGACTCAAATACAGATCTTGTTTGTTCAGGTATCGGTACAGGTCGTTGTGTCTTACGATTTACATACACATGCGTATAAGAGCCTAGTGCAGATAATTGATTTTCAGCATTTTTAAAAATACCCAAACGATACGTCACACTCGAATTACCAATTTTCTCAACACTAAGCCCTACATGTACTGTATCTGGGAAGGCAATCGAGGCAAAAAATTGACATTGGTTGTTGACTACGAGTCCTACAACTTCGCTATTTTCAATGGTTAAAACACCACTTTCAACTAAGTTTTGATTAACTGCAGTATCAAAATAAGAAAAATAAACAACATTGTTAACGTGTAAATAGATGTCATTATCAGACCACCTAGTTGTCATCGAGATTATCTTCGGAAAATCCTCTCGTTGTAAGTTCGGAATACTAGGCATGTTAAAAATCCCTTACGATTTGGAGGGCAGTTTCGATTCTATCTACACCAATTAATTCCATCTTATCAAATGTTGCTTGCTTTGGTAAGTTTGACTTTGGAATAATAGCGCGCTTAAATCCAAGTTTAGCGGCTTCTTTTAAACGCTCCTGACCACGCGGACAGGCTCTTATTTCACCAGCTAAACCAACTTCCCCAAAAACTACGATGTCACGAGGTAATGCTTTATTTTTCAGTGAGGACTGTATCGCTAACAACACAGCAAGATCAGCAGCAGGCTCAGTAATCTTAACGCCGCCCACCGCATTCAGAAAAACATCTTGATCAAAACAAGCAATGCCTGCATGGCGATGCATCACGGCTAGTAACATCGCTAAACGGTTTTGCTCAAGTCCAACGGCAAGTCTTCTCGGATTGGGTACGTGTGATTGATCTACTAAGGCTTGTATTTCTACCAGTAATGGTCTTGTTCCCTCTTGTGTAACGAGTACACAGGTTCCAGGAACACTGGCATTGCTCTGTGATAAAAATAAAGCCGAAGGATTATTGACCCCTTTGAGTCCCTTATCCGTCATCGCAAATACACCTAACTCATTTACTGCCCCAAAGCGATTTTTAATCGCTCTAACGAGTCGGAATGAAGATTGTGAATCCCCTTCAAAATAAAGGACTGTATCGACGATGTGCTCTAGAACTCTTGGACCTGCAATGTTTCCTTCTTTAGTCACATGTCCTACGAGTAATATGGAAATCCCTGAAGATTTTGCTAGTCGTGTTAGCTGGGACGCACATTCTCTTACTTGAGCAACTGATCCTGGAGCGGATGTAAGAGCCTCAGAATAGACAGTTTGTATGGAATCTATGACCGCAACTCGCGGTGATGAAGCTTCTAATGCAGGGATAATCTTTTCCAGCAAAATTTCTGGGTAGACTTCTAAGTCTGGTGCAAATGAGCCAATTCGCTGTGCCCGAAGTGCAATTTGCGCTGCCGACTCTTCACCGCTGACATACATCACCGCATGTCCCTCTAAACTCAATCCAGCTAAGGTCTGGAGTAATAATGTGGATTTTCCAATGCCAGGATCTCCACCAATCAGGACAACTCCAGCATCTACCAATCCTCCACCTAAGACACGATCAAACTCTGGAATCAGAGTAGAGATTCGACCATGATCTTCTAATTCAATTTGCGCTAATTTTTGGGTTGGGGATGCTTTAGTAAGTCCAATAAAACGTTGATTGGTCGACTTTTCTAAAAACTCTTCTAAAGAATTCCATTCCTGACAAGATGCACATTGACCACTCCATTTCGGAAAACTAGAGCCACAACTATTACAGACATATTGGGTTTTAACTTTGGACACTATTAATCCAAGGGTGAAGTTTTACGGTTTTCTTGCGCCCGCTTATCGGCATCTTTGCGACGCTCTTCTAACTCAGTTATACGCTCAGCTCGTAACCTTTGTTTTTCTTCAAAGTTGGCACGATTCTCAGCCCGCTCTTTTACCTTTTGTGGTGATTGATACTCAGCTAAGCGTTGTTGATCTTGCTCGTCTTTAATGACTTCGTTGACATATCGTTGCCTATCATGCAAAGCAATCTCTTGATCTCGGACCACTTTACTTTCTTTTAGGAATTGCACTCTCGCCTTATCCATGCAACGCTGCATCCAAAACTGACTGTAGCAAATGGCTACTGCCTGATCATGACGATAAGTAATCCATTCCTTCTGTGTGTCTAAGTTACTTTGAATGATATCAAGCTCTTTTAATTCTTTATCTTGAGTAATACCTGCTAATGATAGTGTCCCTATTGCTAGGCTAAGCAACACAAACAAGGAAAAGAAAATATTCTTGATCAGCATTAACCACGACTTAGTGCTAAGTGATATAAGTTAGTTGATCTTGCACCACTTCGACAAAATGCAAGTATCGGCTTTGGTAAAGACTCAATTAAAACTGCCATTTGATGGACTTGCTCTTGCGTAATTGCTCCACTAATAACCGGTAAATAAGCAAAGTGCATTCCAGTTGCTTGAACTAGTTTTTCGATATCTGCATGCATGGGCTGTTCGTGTCCACCTTCAAGATCTGGACGATTATCAATAATACTTTTATAGCCAAGGGCCGCAATTTGTGCAACGTGATCTGGTGAGATCTGTCCGGCGGTAGAAAACTCTGCATTGTGTTGTGTAATCTCAATACTCATATTTAGCCTTTCTATTATCGAATTAAATTCAACCCGTTTGATAAATCATTTTTCAAGTCAGTAATATGCTCTAAACCGACTGATATTCTAATTAAGCCTTCAACAAGACCGGCTTTTTCGCGGTCAGCCACCGGCATTCTTCCATGGGTAGTGGTAGCTGGGTGTGTGATTGTTGTTCTTGTATCTCCAAGATTAGCCGTGATGGAACAAAGCTTAGTGGCGTCAATCACTTTCCAGGCATTTTCTCTTCCACCTTTGACTACAAAAGAGACGATTGCCCCGCCTTTAGATTGTTGTCGCATCGCTAACTCATGCTGAGGATGGGATGGTAATTGAGGATGGTAGACTCTGTCCACCATGGGACAAGTCTCAAGCCATGCAGCTAATTCATGAGCAGTGTCGCTCTGCTTTTCTACTCTTAATGAGAGCGTTTCTAAGCCTTTTAGTAAGACCCATGCATTAAATGCCGATAAAGTAGGCCCAGTAATGCGATTAAATCCAAATATCTTCGATATCAACTCTTGACTACCAAGTACTGCACCTCCTAAAACTCTTCCTTGACCATCTAAAAACTTAGTTGCGGAATGAATAATGACAT
Source organism: Betaproteobacteria bacterium (assembly GCA_037137465.1). Classification (GTDB taxonomy): domain Bacteria; phylum Pseudomonadota; class Gammaproteobacteria; order Burkholderiales; family Burkholderiaceae; genus Polynucleobacter. The sequence continues at coordinate 86,176 of JBAXKF010000002.1, forward strand.
CAGCCCCTAACTCAAGTGGTTTTTGGAGTACGGGTGTGCAAAAACAATTATCAACAACGAACAATATTCCGGCCGGCTTACAAACCTTACTGATCGCTTGGATATCGGCAATCTCTGTCAGAGGATTAGAGGGGCTTTCAATATAGACCATCCGTGTATTCGGACGGATTGCTTGTTCAAATTGGGTAACTGAAGTTGGGTCTACATACGTGCAGGTAATGTCAAACTTAGACAAGATATTACTAAACATTTGTATTGTCGAACCAAAAACCGCTCGTGAACAAATTATATGATCACCAGCCTTTAATACAGTTAAAGATAGGGCAAAGATAGCGGCCATTCCTGACGAAGTGGCGATACATGCCGGAGCACCCTCTAGTGCTGCTAAGCGCTCCTGAAACATACTTACAGAGGGGTTGGTGAAGCGAGAATAAATAAAACCAGTCTCGGCATTTGCAAATCGGTCTGCCGCTATTTGAGAGTTTTCATAGACGAAGCTTGAAGTAAGAAACATCGCTTCAGAATGTTCGTTAAATTGAGACCGAACGGTCCCAGCACGAACTGCTAGCGTATCAGGATGTAGACCCTCTAATTTATCTTGATCTGACATGTTAAGCCTAGTCTTGAACTGTAAGTTGTAAGTTTAACTGAGAACGAGAGAAATCTCCCTGATCCCCAGCGCGATCTTCCATCGACATTGATGTGGTTCGTGACGCTTCTAAAGCATCGAGGTATGAACTATTAATATTACCGGTAACATAATTGCCATCAAAACATGAGGCTTCAAAATCATTAATTAATGGATTTAAGTCCCGTATCGCTTGCTTTAAATCATTAACGTCTTGATAAATTAACTGATCTGAGCCAATTAAATCGTTAATTTCAGTGAGGGTTCTTCCATAAGCGACCAATTCACCACGCGTAGGCATGTCAATTCCATAAACATTGGGGAAGCGAACTGGCGGTGCAGCAGAAGCAAATATGACTTTTCTTGCTCCCGCACTTCTTGCCATTTGAACAATTTCATGAGATGTGGTGCCACGCACAATCGAGTCATCTACGATCAAAACAGATTTATTCTGAAACTCAACATGCATAGCATTGAGTTTTTGGCGTACAGATTTTTTTCGGACTGCTTGACCAGGCATAATAAATGTCCGACCTATATAGCGATTTTTAAAAAATCCTTCACGATATTCTATCCCTAACAATTTGGCCACTTGCATGGCGGCAGGTCTACTTGAATCAGGTATAGGCATGACAACATCAATATCACTAATATCTGTTTCACGCTTTATTTTTTCGGCTAAGTAATCACCCATACGCATTCTGACATCAAAAATAGAAATACCATCCATGTATGAGTCTGGTCTAGCTAAATAGACATATTCAAAAACGCAAGGATTTAAATCAGCGTCCGCAACAATTTGTCGACTAGCGAAATTACCATCTAAATCAACAAAGATTGCCTCTCCAGGAGCCACATCTCTTACAAATTCGTAACCAATACCTTCAATAGCGACTGATTCGGAACTGACCATCCACTGAGATTTTCCTTGCCCAACATCCATTCTCCCAATACACAAGGGGCGTATACCGTGCGCATCACGAAAGGCTAATAAGCCATGGCCGGCAATCATTGAGACAACAGCAAAAGATCCCTCTAATCGCTCATAAACTTTCTCAAGAGCATTAAAAGCAGAGAAGGCATCCATCACAATCCCATTGGTTGAACGCTGGATTTCGTCCGCTAAGACATTTAATAAAACCTCAGTATCTGAGCTTGTATTAATATGCCTGCGATCACGATGAAACATCTCGTCTCGTAACTTTGGTGCATTGGTCAAGTTGCCATTATGAGCAAGAACAATTCCGAAGGGAGCATTGACATAAAAGGGTTGCGCCTCTTCTTCACTACTAGCCGATCCAGCAGTAGGATATCTAACTTGCCCAATCCCAGAATTTCCAACCAAGCCACGCATATTTCGTGTACGAAACACATCTCTGACTAAACCATTCGCTTTATGCATATGAAATGCATTGCCATTATGTGTGGCGATTCCAGCAGCATCTTGGCCACGGTGTTGCAATAATAATAATGCGTCATACAGGAGTTGATTTACAGGCTCATTAGCAACTACTCCAACAATTCCGCACATAAGCTATCTTTCGATGAATTAAGGAACTTGACGTATGTCAATAGCGTTTTTTAATTGATTAGCCCAATCATCAGGTAACCAAGAACGAATAAAACCAACTGCCATTTCTACCGCGGGCTTCGTTAATGCATCTTTCCATTCGGCACTTTTAGGTATATCGGTTAAGGCAAATAAAGTCGATAAAACAATCACAATTAAGCCACCTCTCATCACACCAAAAATAGATCCAAGTAAGCGATCAAAAAATGATAGGCCGATCTTGCTTGAAACTCGATTCAGTAAATTCGAAATGATTTTGGAAAGGATGAGTACACAGATAAATATGCCAATAAATGCCAACACATGTTGCGCAGTTACCCCGCCAGTAATACCACTTAACCATCTTGTGGCGACTTCACCAGAAAAACGATAGGCTAAATACATTGCAAGTGCAAAGCCAACTAAAGAGAAGGCTTCTTTAATAAACCCCCGAATTAATCCTAAGATTGCAGAAAAAGCAATAATTCCGATAACAATGAAGTCGATGGTGGTAAAGGCAAATGTATTCATTACTGAGGTGTTTTCATTTCTATAATTTTAGGTGTAAGCTCAAGTTCAACCATCTTCTTGACTGCGGCTTGAGCATCATCACGACTGGTATAAGGCCCTGATCGTAATAAATATAAAGAGGTACCATCAGATTCTTTTTTTCTCTCGATTACATAGCTAGAAATTTGTAATTCCTTTAACTTAGAAGACATCTTTTTCACACGATCATTGGATGAATATGCGGCAACTTGTATGTAAAATTTCGCCTTAGATTTATTCGGTTCTTTGGCAGTGGATTCGGAGACAACTACTTCACCATTATCAATATTATTTTTGTTGGTTTTTGAGTCCGCAATGTCTGTCTTCTTTGTTGTACTAACGACTGTCTCTTCAGGGGCTACTGGTGTTACTGGCGTGATGGTTGTGATTTTTTTTTCGTCTACTGTGTTTGCCGCATCACTAACAGAACTGACTACTTTTAAAACAACATCATTTTTTATTTTTTTGGGCTCAGAATCAAATACTCTTGGCAATCCTACTATTGCAAGCAGTAATAAAAAACCTGCCCCTAAAAGTCGGTGTCGTGATCGTTGCACTTCAGGGTTTTCAGATAACTCTTCCTGATCATCATCACTTACCACTTGCCGACGAGATTGCATTGATGGCTCTGTTCGAGACTGATTTGCTTCTGTAGAATTTTTCTTTTTAAATTTTAGAAATGAAATCATTAATTTTTATCTACACATTTAGAGGTATTTCAATGCTTTTGTAATTTATGTAAGCTCATTACTGCACTAACTGTTAAGAAAGATCCGAATACTAGTATTCTATCATTTTGACCGAGCCCATCGAGTGTTTTTTGATATCCAAGCGCTGCGCTGGTATCGGTGGTAATCCCTGATTCTGGTGAGTTTTTTACCCCTAATTTTTCTAATACCTGCTTAATTTGCATGGCACTAGCCGCTCTTGGAGTCGGCAAGTCAACACAATGCCAATAATCAACTATTCCCAACATGGGTCTGATGACCCCTTCAATATCCTTATCTGCCATGACTCCAAATATGGCATGGGTAAATGGAAAATAGCCCATTTTGTCTAAACTTGCTGCTAGTGCACTACTTGCATGTGGGTTGTGTGCAACATCTAACACTACTGTAGGCTGACCAGCAAGTACTTGGAATCTTCCTGGCAAGTCAACCATAGCAAAGCCATTTCGAATTGCTTGTACGCCGACTGGCAGTCTCTCACGCAGACTCATGAGGGTCGCAATAGCTGCAGAGGCATTTAAAAGCTGATTTGCGCCACGAAGTGCTGGATATGCCAAGCCATTGACTCGTCTAGTTCGCCCGGACCAAGCCCACTGTTGTTGATCCCCAGAAAAGTTAAAGTCACGTCCATGTAACCAAAGATCAACACCAAGATCTTCTGCATAGGCAACTAATGTGCTTGGTGGGACGGGATCAGCGCAAATAGCAATTTTTCCAGCGCGCATAATGCCCGCTTTTTCTAGTGCGATTAACTCACGAGTATTTCCTAATAGATCTGTATGGTCAAGATCAATGCTGGTGATGACGGCACAATCTGCATCAATAATATTTACCGCATCCAATCTTCCACCAAGACCGACTTCTAAGATAACAACATCTAATGCCTGGCTAGCAAATAAATGCATGATGGCTAAGGTAGTAAATTCAAAGTAAGTTAGACTAATAATTTCAGGCAAAGAGGCTCTTGCTCGCTCAACTTCCCTAAAATGTTTTAATAATAAGTCTTCAGAAACATTCAAGCGCCCTATTCTTGCTCGCTCAGAAAATTCAATCAAGTGCGGTGATGTGTGACACCCTACTTTATAACCAGCCTCAGAAAAAATAGCTTCTAGAAATGCACAAGTCGAGCCCTTTCCATTGGTTCCTGCAACCGTAATAACTGGGCAGTTAAACTCAAAATTGAGCGCGGCCTGAACTTGCTTAATCCGCGTTAATCCCATATCAATTCCGACGGGATGTGCCTTTTCTAAGAAAGCTAACCACGAGTTTAAGTCAGGAAAATAAAGCGGGTCTTTAGAAAACACAAGAATATTAGGCGATTGAGTCTATGGATTGTTTTTGTAATAAAGCGAGTAAGTTTGCAATTTCAGCGCGCATTTGACGTCGATCGACAATCATGTCAATACCACCTTTTTGTAACAAAAACTCAGATCGCTGAAAGCCTTCTGGTAACTTTTCTCGCACAGTTTGCTCTATCACCCGAGGCCCAGCAAATCCAATAAGGGCACGGGGCTCTGCCATCACGACATCACCCATAAATGCAAAACTAGCGGAGATACCACCCATGGTTGGATCTGTTAATACACTAATGTATGGCAATTTAGCTTTAGCCAGCTTGGTTAACATTGAATTGGTTTTAGCCATTTGCATGAGTGATAACAGACTTTCTTGCATACGAGCACCACCCGTTGCACAAATACAAATAAATGGAATTTTTTGATCCAGCGCAGACTGCGCTCCTCTTACAAATCGCTCGCCAACAACTGACCCCATTGAGCCACCCATAAATTCAAATTCAAAACAAGCAATCACAACTGGTAAGGTGTGAATCGAACCACCCAAAACGACCATGGCATCCGTCTCTCCTGTTGCATCCATTGCATCTTGTAAACGATCTGGATACTTTTTTGTATCTTTAAATCGCAATGAATCAATCGGTAATACTTCTTGACCTATTTCATAGCGACCTTCTTTATCCAATAAATAATCTAAGCGCAGTCTTGCCTTTATGCGCATATGATGATTACACTTTGGACATACGTATTGGTTTGCCTCTACATCAGTTCGGTATAACACTGATTCGCAAGATACGCACTTAACCCACAATCCTTCTGGGACAGTTTTTCTTAGACTAGGGTCTGTTTGCTGAATCTGTGGAGGTAATAATTTATCAATCCAACTCATATCATTCCTCTTCTATTTATTCAAGATGTAGTGTTCGATGACTCATCTAACGCGGTGCGTATTTCAAGAATAAAGTTCTTAAGTGATTGTAACCTTGTCTGTGGAGTTGACTCCTCTAATATTTGTACAAGTTTACTGCCAATAATCACAGCATCTGCACTTTGGCTAAGTTTTTTAGCTGATTGCGCATCGCGAATCCCAAAGCCAATCGCAAGAGGTGTTTTTGTTTGTGCTCTTATCTGCTGCGTAATGGTATGTACTTCTGCTGTGTCTATATTACTCGAGCCAGTAACACCCTTTAGTGAGACGTAATAAATATATCCACTAGAGGCTTTCGCGACATGTTGTATGCGCTCCGGTGATGACGTTGGCGCTAACAAAAATATTGGCGATAATCCAGCACTGTGCAATTTGGCTGAAAATTCTTCGCATTCTTCCGGTGGATAATCCACAACCAAAACACCATCTACACCAGCTGCTTTAGCGCGCTCTGTGAATAACTCAATTCCCATATGTTCTATAGGATTTGCATAACCCATTAAGACAACGGGTGTTTCTTGATTAGTTTCCCGAAAGGTTTTAACCATCTGCAAACATTGGGCTAAATTCATCCCATTAGCTAAGGCCCTCTCAGATGACCTTTGTATCACGGGACCATCTGCCATCGGGTCAGAAAAAGGTATACCTAACTCAATGATGTCCGCTCCAGATTCTACTAATGCATGCATGATTGGGACTGTCAACGATGGGTCTGGATCTCCGGCAGTAATAAAAGGAATTAACCCTTTCTTTCCAGATGATTTGAGTTGTTTAAATACGGTATCGATACGACCCATGAATAGAATTCCTTATGCCGGGGATAATTTAATTTTGTCTGCTTGAGCAACTGTATGCATGTCTTTATCGCCACGCCCTGAGAGATTAACTAAGATAGTTTTATCTTTTGGTAAAGTTTTAGCTAAGGTAAATGCATAAGCAATTGCATGACTAGTTTCTAGCGCCGGAATAATGCCTTCAATCTGACAACAGGTATGAAAGGCGGCTAAGGCTTCTTCATCGGTTACTGCTGTATAAGTTGCTCGCTTTATATCCTTTAACCAAGCATGCTCTGGACCCACACCGGGATAATCAAGCCCTGCCGAAATGGAATGTGTTTCCATTATTTGGCCATCTGCATCTTGGATTAAGTAGGTTCGATTACCATGTAATACACCTGGAGTTCCTGCACATAAAGCGGCGGCATGTTTGCCTGTGGCTATTCCTGATCCGGCAGCTTCAACGCCAATGAGTTTGACATCTGAATGATTAATATACGGGTAAAAAATACCCATCGCATTTGATCCTCCACCTACACAAGCTAAGACATAATCAGGTTGTCCACCAGTCATTTCGGGCATCTGCTCGATACACTCGTTCCCAATAACGCTCTGAAAATCTCTGACCATCATTGGATAAGGATGGGGTCCTGCTACCGTACCAATAATATAAAACGTATTATCCACGTTGGTGACCCAGTCACGCATCGCTTCATTTAAGGCGTCTTTTAATGTCTTAGAGCCCGATTCAACAGGTACAACGGTTGCTCCTAATAATTTCATGCGGTAAATATTTTGTGCTTGTCGCTCTACATCAACGCTACCCATATAAATCACACATTCAAGCCCAAATCGCGCACATATCGTGGCGGTAGCTACCCCGTGTTGACCTGCTCCGGTTTCTGCAATGATACGGGGCTTACCCATTTTTTTTGCTAATAATGCTTGACCAATAACATTATTAATTTTGTGAGCACCCGTATGATTTAAATCTTCACGCTTGAAATAGACTTGCGCTCCACCAACTTGCTCACTCCATCTTTTGGCATGATAAATCGGGCTAGGACGTCCCACAAAATGCTTTAATTCACGATGAAACTCAGCATTAAATTCAGGGTCATGCTGGTATTTTGCATAGATTTGCTTGAGTTCTTCTAATGCAAAAATTAGAGTTTCTGATACAAATACGCCGCCATATGGCCCAAAATGGCCTCTTTGATCTGGAAAGTCATACATAATTAGTCCTTTTTCTACTAGTCAGAAGATTGATTCGTCTGCTTGACTTGCATTACAAATTTTCTCATTAATTCGGGATCTTTTTTCCCTTTGGAAATTTCAACCCCACTGGATACATCGACCCCTAACGGCCGAAAATGCGAAATCGCCTCAGCTACATTGTGTGCGTTCAATCCACCACTCAAAACGACCCGATGCGCGTTTTCTTTTATCCATGTACTCGGTATTAAATCCCAATTGAATGTTTTTCCACCACCACCATACCCATCGACTAAAGCATCTAATATCCAGGCAGAAGCATCCCTATATTGTAGGCAAAATTTGTCTAATTGGAAGTTTTCATCAATTCTAGCGGCTTTTATCCATAATTGATCGCCCGCTATCTGAGAACAACGCTCGGCACTTTCATCACCATGAAATTGCCAAATATCGATCAAACAGTTGTCTTTTATAGACTTAATTAAATGATCGTCAGCATCAACAACTAAGGCCACATTTTGCAATTGCCCTTGATGAAGTCGTGATAATTCAAATGCTTGCGTCATATTGAGAAGTCGTGGACTTGGTGGATAAAAGACAAGTCCAATTGCATCAATCTGTAACTCCATGGCCATTTGGATATCGGCTGGTGTACTTAGTCCACAAATCTTGATCCGAGTAACTCGTGGGTCATATTCCACTAAACTCATATCTCTACTCCCTGCTTCGCCTGAGGAAAAGCCTGATGTAAGTAGGCTGCTGGTATTGCACTGTGCTCAAAACTAGGTGAAGGTATCCCAAAATGGCTAGGATAACCGACATTGGCTAAATACAAGCCATCTGCAGAAAATGTTGGGGCGGCAAATGCCCTATCTTTTTTTAATAAGAGTTCTGAAAACCACTCAGCTGTTTGCTTACCTATGCCTACATGTAATAGGCTTCCAACTATATTTCTCACCATGTGATGTAAAAATGCATTGGCGCGTAAAAAGAGAAACACTTTGGGGCCTTCATCTACGATGTCTAATTGATAGATCGTCTTGATGGGTGTTTTACTTTGACACTCAGAGGAACGAAAACAAGAAAAATCGTGCTCACCAATCAAATATTGACTCGCTTTTCGCATTTCATCTAGCTTTAATGTTTGGCTAGGTGGCAACATATGGTATCCCGCCTTTTGATGCAATAAAGATATTTTTACGGGAGATGTGAGTAAAAAGTAGACATACGATCTTTCAAACGCACTAAACCTTGCATCAAACTCTAGAGGCACTTGTTTTGCCCATTGTATCGATATAGAGCTTGGTAAAAAATTATTTAAGCCTCGTACCCATGACCAATCAGGGCGCTCAACTACAGTATCGAAATGGGCAACTTGTCCCAATGCATGAACCCCACTGTCAGTTCTTCCTGCTGCGGTTAAGCGTACTGTCTGTTCTTCAAATCCACCAATGAAATGGGTAATTGCTGATTCAATATGATCTTGAACGGTTCGATGGGTGACTTGACTTTGCCAACCAGAAAAAGAAGAACCGTCATATTGAATGCCGATGGCAATTCGCTTTAATTCATTGCTAATCGTCTGTGGTGCTTGAAAAATCACGAAATTTCCATCAAAAGCTGTGAAGCTTGTGCCAATACTTCCGTATCTGCTGTTGTTCCAAGTTGTACCAAATCTGTTAATAGAATTCTTGCAGTTTCAAAATCTTTAATTTTGATATAAGAACGCGCAAGATTTAAACGAACTTTTTGTTCGTCAGTATTTAGAGTGGGCTGTGGCACTACAACGGATGTTGAATCTGGGTGTGGATTGACAACATTTAAATCTAAAGAGAAGGGATCACTACTCACGATTCCTTTGGGCTTATCTTCAGTCGTTGAAGGACTCTTGAGCGCAATAATAGGTGGCGTGGGTGTTGGGGGAATAGTAGGTGCAGTGGGTAAATTTAAGTCAATATTTGTAAAAAGCTGCTTTACGTGATCAGGCATTTGTTGATGCGCAACCTGCTGAGCTTCCTGGCTAAGACTAACTACGGGTTCGTCAACTTCTTCTTCAGGAACTTTTAAGCTTGGAAAATAAACCTCCTTCTCCACAGAAGGTGCTACTGGCATGACATTTCTCTTTGGAAGTTGATCTGGAGTGGATCGACGCAACACCCCAAATAAAAAGATCCCTGTCAGGCCAAGAATTCCGATTAAAAGCCCATACTGCCGAAATTCAACGCTTTGTGATGATGCTATTTTTTTCGCATTAATTTCTTTTAAGTCGGCTATGTTGCGCTCAAGCTCTGCAATGCGTTGTTGGGCTTCTTCTAACATTTTTTGCTGGGCAATAACATCTTCGTTTAATTTTGCTTGATTGACTGATTGTTCAGTCTCAGTTTGCGAAGAACCAATCTTCAAGCGATCTTTAAAGGAGTCTTTTAACTGCGCTTGTTGATAAGTTCTATTATTTGCTTTTAACACTGCATCTGAAGAGTTATTGAATTGCCGATCTTGGTAGTTTTTAGCACCAGATGCCACAAATTCTCTAGCCTCCTGCTCGGGTATCGACGCTGCCATAGTGGCAGTTGGCAACTGCAATGTTTCGCCTTGTTTTAAACGATGAATATTGCCTGCAAAAAAAGCCTTCGGATTTAATCGATATAACGCAACTAAGGTCTGATTAAAATCAACACCCTCTATATTAGACATTGCTTGATTCACAATGTTTACCAAATTGTCACCGGCCTGCACTTTAATTTCTTTGGCCTGAGTATTGAGTACGGTATACACACGTACCAACGAACCTGAAGACCACGTTAATTCAATGACGATGTCATTAAAAGCTTTTTCTAATTCCGCATTATTTTTAGAAAACTTTAAAACAATGGCACTTGCCTTACCCGTATTGTCGTTTTGTATCGTTATTTGTGGAGCTAAATCATTGCTAGGTATTGGTATACCAAACTTTTCATACGCCGCACGATTTGCTAAGTTTGCCTGTAGGGTACCCAGCGACTTTGATTCTTGTGCACTCATCAGAATCGCTATTTTTGCTTGTAAATTTTCGTTTGGTGAAGATTCAACGCTGAGAGATCCAAGCGAGAGGGCAAAGGATAGGGAATAGAAAAATAGGCCACATATTAATAGGAAAAATTTCATATGAAGCTTCAATTTCATTATTTTGCTTCCAATAAAATACGTAAAATTCGGCGTAGTGGCTCCGCAGCACCCCATAATAATTGGTCACCAACCGTAAAGGCGCCAATATATTCCGGGCCCATTGCTAATTGATGTATTCGTCCTACCGGAATCTGTAAGGTACCGGTAACGCTTGCAGGAGTTAAATAACGCTCTGTCATTTCTCGTTCATTGGGTACTACTTTTACCCATTCATTTGCTTGCGCGATGAGTTGCTCTACTTCGTTAATCGGCACATGTTTTTTTAATTTAATAGTCAAGCCTTGGGAGTGACATCTCATCGCCCCTACTCTGACACAGATTCCGTCAATGGGTATGCTACCGGCTTCTCTAAATGGTGGTAAACCAAGAATCTTATTGCACTCGGCACCACCTTTCCACTCTTCTTTAGTCTGCCCATTTTCTACGGGTACATCAATCCAAGGTATGAGACTGCCAGCTAAGGGAGTGTTTCTAAAATGTGATTTGGGATATTCATTGCTTTGGAGTGATTTCGTTACTTGACGGTCAATGTCCAAGATCGCAGAGCCAGGATTGGCTAAATCTGATTGAACACTATTAAACAAATAGCCCATTTGTTGCAATAATTCGCGCATATTTTGAGCGCCTGCACCTGAAGCCGCTTGATAAGTCATGGCACTCATCCACTCAACTACTCCTGCTTTAAACAAGCCATGTAACCCCAGCAACATCAAACTAACAGTACAGTTACCACCGATCCAATTATGATTGCCTTGTGAATACGCTTGATCAATCACATGACGATTTACTGGATCAAGAACAATCACTGCATCAGACTTCATACGAAGTGAACTTGCAGCATCAATCCAATGTCCCTTCCAACCACTAGCTCTTAGTGGCTCAAAAGTTGCTTTGGTGTAATCACCACCTTGGGTTGAAATAATGTAGTCACATTTTTTTAGGGCTTCTATGCTATTGGCATCTTGTAATATTTCTTCATTTTTTGTGATCACTTGACCTGCGAAAGAGGGAACTTTACCGCCGACATTACTCGTGCTAAAAAATATGGGCTCAAAGAACGAAAAGTCATTCTCAACTAGCATCCTCTCCAATAAGACGCTACCGACCATACCTCGCCAACCAACCAAGCCCACCACTGGAAGTGCCATTACAAAACCTTTAAAAAAATTAATTAACAGAACTCTATTTTATTACTTCTGAGCCCTTGAGGGATAAATTCTGCGAATCAGCCAAGCGCCGCTAAAACTGCTTGACCCATTTCTGCGGTACCAACCTTCTGTGTTCCAGTTGTATAGATATCTGCAGTTCGATATCCCTTAGCTAACACCTGTTGCACGGCTTTCTCAATTCTGAGCGCTTGCTCTTCTTTGCCTAGCGAATATCGAAGCATCATTGCCGCAGAAAGTATCGTTGCTAATGGATTAGCTATTCCCTTACCAGCGATATCCGGAGCTGAGCCATGGCTAGGCTCATATAAACCTTTATTGTTAATATCTAAGGATGCAGACGGGAGCATTCCAATGGAGCCAGTTAACATGGCCGCCTCATCAGACAAAATATCTCCAAATAAATTACCGGTCACCACAACATCAAAAGCTTTAGGAGCTTTCACCAACTGCATAGCAGCATTGTCTACATACATGTGCGTTAGTTCAACATCGGGATATGACTTACCAAGTTCAATCATCACTTCACGCCATAACTGTGATGTCTCTAAGACATTGGATTTATCAACACTACAGATTTTCTTATTTCTCTTTTGAGCTGCAGCAAAGGCCACTTGGCCTATCCGTCTAACCTCTGGCTCACTGTATCGCATCGTATCAAAGCCTTCACGTGCACCAGGAAAAAGACCATCAGTTGCAGTACGAATGCCTTTAGGTGATCCAAAATAAACGTCGCCATTAAGTTCACGGACAATCAAAATATCCAAACCAGATACTATTTCTGCTTTTAATGACGAAGCCGAGGTTAGTTCAGGATAGCAAATAGCAGGCCTGAGGTTAGCAAATAAGGACAAGTGTTTACGCAAGCCTAAAATTGCTTGCTCTGGCCTTAATTCTCTTGGGAGTGTGTCGTATTTGAAATCTCCAACAGAGCCAAATAGTATTGCATCGGCAGCTTTCGCTAATGCAAGGGTCTTTTCCGGCAAAGGATGTCCATAAGCCTCATATCCTGCTCCACCAACAGGGGACTCTTCAATTTCAAAAGACTCTCCAAGAGCGTCCAACACCATTCTTGCTTGAGCAACGATTTCTGGACCTATACCGTCCCCTGGCAAAACTGCAATTTTCATAAGTAATCCAAGTGTTAAGGAAGTTTTGTGTCTAACCAAGGCATTTTAAGAAGGCGTTGAGCTTCAAAATGCTTGATCTTATCTGAATGCCGTAAAGTAAGTCCAATATCATCTAATCCATTGATTAAGCAATATTTACGAAATGGCGTGATATCAAAGTCATAAGTACGACCATCTGCAGCAATGACTATCTGTTTTTCCAAATCAATCGTTACTTGATAGCCATTAAATGAGAATGTTTCATTAAACAAATGATCTACTTGAGAGCTTGTTAAAACAATCGGTAATAAACCGTTTTTGTAGCAGTTGTTCATGAATATATCGGCAAAGCTCGGCGCGATCACAGCTCTAAAGCCATACTGAACAAGCGCCCAAGGGGCGTGCTCTCTAGAGCTTCCACAACCAAAATTCTTTCTTGCCATCAAGATACTAGCGCCTTGATAACGTCCATGATTGAGGATAAAGTCAGGGTTAAGCGGACGATTTGTACAGTCAACTCCTGGTTCTCCCGGGTCTAAATATCGCCAAGCATCAAATAAGTTTTGACCAAAACCAGTTCTAGCAATCGATTTTAGAAACTGCTTAGGTATGATCGCGTCTGTATCGACATTCTCGCGGTCTAGGGGAACAATAAGTCCTTGATGTACTTTAAAAGCTTGCATATGATTTCTTAATTATTTAATAGGGGTAACAACTGCTCCGGATGGCTCCTGAACGGGCTTAATTTCCTCAATTTTAGTACTTGGGGCTGCCGATTTTTCTATCGTTTTGCCAAGGCTTTGAAGATCTTTACCCATGCCTTCAAATGTTCCACAAGATGCCAAGGATAAAGATACAGCCATCAACAAGACAGATTGAATTAATTTCATATTGCCCCCTTTGTTAATAAGATTATTAAGCAATTTTACGCACATCTACAAAATGACCTTCAATAGCTGCGGCTGCGGCCATTGCTGGGCTAACAAGATGTGTTCTTCCGCCTGTGCCTTGACGTCCTTCAAAGTTTCGATTAGAGGTCGATGCACAACGCTCTTCAGGCTCTAAACGATCTGCATTCATTGCTAAACACATCGAACAGCCAGGTTCGCGCCATTCAAAACCGGCCGCAATAAAGAGTTTATCTAAGCCCTCTTTTTCTGCTTGCGCTTTAACTAGTCCAGAACCAGGTACAACAATTGCTAACCTCACGTTCGGTGCAACTTTCTTACCGATACGCTCCACAACCTTTGCGGCTGCGCGAATATCCTCTATCCGACTGTTGGTGCATGACCCAATAAATACTTTATCAATCATGATGGAATCCATCGAAGTATTTGGAGTCAAGCCCATATAAACAAGCGCTCTTTCAATAGCAGAACGTTTATTAGGATCTTTTTCTTTTTCTGGGTCAGGGATACGATCATCAATCGATAACACCATCTCGGGAGAAGTACCCCAAGTCACTTGAGGTTTAATCTCTTCAGCGCGCAAATTGACAACCTGATCAAATACCGCACCTTGATCTGTATGCAAACCACGCCAATATTGAATCGCCAAACTCCATGCCTGACCAGTCGGAGCATATGGACGATTTTGGACATATTCAATTGTTTTTTCATCAACAGCTATTAAACCAGCCCGAGCACCCGCTTCAATGGACATATTACAGAGCGTCATCCGACCCTCCATAGATAAAAGCGAAATGGCTTCCCCAGCAAATTCAATCGTGTGACCAGTCCCACCAGCGGTACCAATTTTTCCAATAATAGCCAGAGCCATATCTTTAGCGGTACAACCTTGAGGAAGTTTTCCATCAACTTTAATTAACATATTTTTACTCTTTTTCATGAGTAAAGTTTGTGTAGCTAAAGTATGTTCAACCTCAGAAGTACCTATTCCAAATGCCAAAGCACCAAATGCGCCATGCGTACTTGTATGGGAATCACCACAAACAATCGTCATCCCAGGGAGTGTTGCCCCCTGCTCAGGACCAATCACGTGAACAATGCCTTGACGTAAGTCGTGCATTTTGTACTGAGTGATTCCTAAACGATCACAATTAGCGTCAAGCGTATCAACTTGAAGCTTGGAAATTGGATCACTAATACCTTGGCTTCGATCAGTTGTCGGTACATTGTGGTCAGAAACAGCAAGGTTTGCTGAATTTCGCCATATTTTACGAGAAGCTAGCTCTAAGCCCTCAAATGCTTGAGGGCTTGTTACTTCGTGCAATAGGTGACGGTCAATGTATAAAACCGAAGTCCCATCTTCTTCTGCACAGACCACATGGTCGTCCCAAAGTTTGTCGTATAAGGTACGTGCCATGCAATCTCCTCTTAGCTTTTAATATGTCTTGTTGGGTAACCGTTAAATAATTGACGGGGACGACCAATTTTATACTCAGAATCGGTAATCATCTCTTCCCATTGTGCTATCCAACCTACTGTTCTAGCTAATGAAAAGATACAGGTAAACATTTCAGTCGGAATACCTAATGCTCGTTGCACAATTCCAGAGTAAAAATCAACGTTTGGATAGAGTTTACGGCTAACAAAGTATTCATCTTCAAGGGCAATTTTCTCAAGGGTCATTGCTAACTTAAATAATGGATCGTCTTGTAAGCCAAGTTCATTTAGAACCTCATAGCAAGTATCACGCATTAATTTAGCACGTGGGTCAAAGTTTTTATACACACGATGCCCAAATCCCATCAAACGAACGCCAGAGTCTTTATCTTTTACCTGGGCGATGTACTCACCAATTTTTTCAACGCCACCCATAGCCTGAATCGACTCTAACATCTGTAAACAAGCTTCATTAGCGCCACCATGTGCTGGGCCCCATAAACAGGCAACGCCAGCAGCAATTGCTGCAAAAGGATTAGTTCCAGAAGAGCCAGCCAGGCGTACTGTAGACGTAGATGCATTTTGTTCATGATCAGCATGCAAAATGAAAATTCTATCTAAAGCACGTACCAAAACTTCATTAACTACGTACTCTTCACAAGGATTAGCAAACATCATTCTCATGAAGTTTGCTGTGTAGGAAAGTTCATTACGGGGATAAATGAAGGGTTGACCTATGGAGTACTTATAAGACATGGCAACTAATGTTGGCATTTTTGCAATTAGTCGAATCTGAGCAATTTCTCTTACTTTTTGGTTCGAATAATCTAATCCATCATGGTAAAAAGCAGCCATTCCACCTACTAAGCCGGTCAAAACAGCCATCGGATGGGCATCACGACGAAAACCCCTTAAGAAAAATTGCATTTGCTCATGAACCATCGTGTGATGCATAACCATGTCGTCAAATGCAAGCTTTTCTTCTTTATTGGGTAACTCACCGTTTATCAATAAAAAACAAGTTTCAAGAAAATCACAGTTTTCTGCTAGGTCTTGAATCGGATATCCGCGATAGAGTAATTCGCCCTTATCACCGTCAATAAAGGTGATTTTTGAGTTACAAGAAGCTGTAGACATAAATCCAGGATCATAGGTGAACTTACCTGTTTGTCCGTATAGCTTGCGAATATCAATAACGTCAGGTCCAACTGTGCCTTTGTAAATAGGCATTTCAATAGCTGGCGAGCCGTCAGAAAAAGAAAGAGTGGCTTTAATATCAGAGGGTGTCATTACGGGATTTCCTTCCAGTTAATTCATTATATTATGTGAAAAAATTTCAACTTCTTTTTCATCTTAATCAACTAATTTTACAGTTGTCGCATCATCTGTAAAACTTTTAATACACCAGGGTTTTGTAAAGCCCCCTGAGGCTCTTTTCTTTTTAAAAACAAGTCTAACAAATCGTTATCGCTTAAATCTAATAATTGATCTATGGACAAAACGTCTTCCATCGACAATGTGTCGATAAAACGATTAAAAAATCTTTCTAGAAACAAATCATTTTCTAGTAAACCCCTTCTGGCACTCCAACGGAGTCTCGAAAGGGTTTGTGAATCAGCCATCATACTGAACGACGCACCATCAATTCTTTGATTTTACCGATAGCCTTCGTTGGATTTAGTCCTTTAGGACAAACATCAACGCAATTCATAATGGTATGGCAACGAAATAATCGATATGGGTCCTCTAGGTTATCAAGCCGCTCACTCGTAACTTGGTCACGACTGTCTGCAATGAAACGATAGGCTTGTAATAAACCAGCCGGACCTACAAACTTATCTGGATTCCACCAAAATGATGGACATGCAGTTGAGCAAGAGGCACACAAGATACATTCATATAAACCATTTAACTCGTCACGCTCTTCTGGAGACTGTAAACGCTCTTTTTCTGGTGGCGGTGTATCGTTGACTAAATATGGACGAATGGAGTGATATTGCTTGAAAAAATTCGTCATATCAACAATCATATCTCTCACAACAGGCAAGCCTGGCAATGGACGGAGTGTAATTTTATTCGGTAATGTCAACATATTAGTTAAGCAAGCCAAACCATTTTTACCGTTGATGTTCATGGCGTCGGATCCACAAACACCCTCTCTACAGGAACGACGAAATGACAAGGTTTCATCTAACTTTTTAAGTTTGATGAGGGCATCTAGTAACATTCTTTCGGTACCGTCGAGCTCTAACTCATAGGTCTGCATACGCGGTGCCGCATCTTGATCAGGATCGTAGCGATAGACTTCAAAAATTCTTGTTTGACTCATAATTAACCTCTTAGAATGTACGAACTTTAGGTGGAATAGACTCAGCAGTTAATGGCTGAAGATTAACGGGCTTATAGTCCATTCGATTGTTTTCTTTAAACCAGAGACTGTGTTTCATCCAGTTTTCATCATCACGATCAGGACAGTCATCATGCGCATGTGCGCCACGACTTTCTTGTCTAGCCGCTGCTGAATACATTGTTGCATTAGCTGCCTCAACTAAATTGGCCAACTCTAATGCTTCAACGCGAGCAGTGTTGAAAGTTTTTGATTTATCTTTTAAGTGAATCGATTTGGCTTTTTCTGTTAATGCCGCCATCATCGCAACACCTTCATCCATAATCTTCTGGGTCCTAAACACGCCGCAATGTTTTTGCATAGCGTTACGGATATCATTTGCCACGTCTTGCGTATATTCACCGGAAGTGGAGTTATCGAGCGCAGCAACTCTTGATAAAGAGTAGTCCGCAGCATCAGCAGGTAATGGCTTATGCTCTTTTTGCTTGATTGCAGAAGCCGCAACATGGTTACCAGCGGCCCGTCCAAATACCAATAAATCAAGTAAGGAGTTTGTTCCAAGTCGGTTAGCACCATGCACTGACACGCAAGAGCATTCCCCTACTGCATAAAAGCCATTCACAACTGCATTTGGATTACCATCTTTAGGAGCTACTACTTGACCATGGATGTTGGTTGGTATGCCACCCATTTGATAATGAATCGTAGGCACAACAGGAATCGGTTCTTTAGTAACATCAACGTTAGCAAAGTTGATGCCAATCTCATAGACCGATGGTAATCGTTTGTGAATGGTCTCAGCTCCGATATGAGTTAAATCTAATACGACATAATCACCATTCGGTCCACATCCACGCCCTTCTTTGATCTCTTGATCCATCGCTCTAGAAACAAAGTCTCTTGGCGCTAAATCTTTCAAGGTTGGGGCATAACGCTCCATAAAACGCTCGCCATCCTTGTTGCGAAGAATACCGCCCTCGCCGCGACATCCTTCAGTGAGCAAAACCCCTGCACCGGCTACACCGGTTGGGTGAAATTGCCAAAATTCCATATCTTCTAGTGGAATTCCTGCGCGAGCAGTCATGCCCATACCATCGCCTGTATTAATGAAGGCATTGGTCGATGCTTGCCAGATACGACCAGCACCACCAGTAGCAAACATCGTACATTTAGCTTCTAATATGTGAATATCACCTGTTTCCATCTCCATTGCCGTAACGCCAAGCACATCACCATCCGCATCACGGATTAAATCAAGCGCCATCCACTCGACAAAAAATTGTGTGCGTGCTCTAACGTTTCTTTGATATAGGGTATGCAACATCGCATGACCAGTTCTATCAGCAGCCGCACAAGCGCGTTGAACCGCTTTTTCACCGTAGTTGGCTGTATGTCCGCCAAACGGACGCTGGTAAATGGTACCGTCTGCATTTCTGTCAAAAGGCATCCCAAAATGCTCAAGTTCATAAACGACCTTAGGCGCTTCACGACACATAAACTCAATCGCATCCTGATCACCTAACCAGTCCGAGCCTTTAATAGTGTCGTAAAAATGATAGTGCCAATTATCTTCACTCATGTTTCCAAGCGATGCACCAATACCACCTTGTGCGGCTACGGTATGTGAGCGTGTAGGAAAGACTTTTGATAAGACAGCAACATTAAGACCTGCTTCTGCTAACTGTAATGAGGCACGCATCCCTGCACCGCCTGCGCCAACAATAACAACATCAAAACGTCTGCGCGGAATAGCTGATTTTATAGCGGCCATTTAAACCCTCCAAAGAATTTGAGCAGTGTAACCAGCACATCCGACTAGCCACAATACAGTAAAAGTTTGCAATGCTATACGAAGTCCAGCAGAGCCAATGTAATCCATCCAAATGTCTCTAATACCTACCCAAGCATGATAGAAAAGACTTAACAATGTAAGAAACGATAGGATTTTGATGAATTGATTTGCAAATAAGCTAGACCAACCTTCATAGCTAGCATTTCCATAAAGAAGATAAACAGCTAAGAAAATCACTGTAAAAATCACCATAATGACTGCAGTTACTCGTTGCAGTAACCACTCAGTTAATCCGTAATGCGCGCCAACAACGAGTCGATTTGCGCCAATATTATTTTTTGCCATCTTGACCTCAGAATAAGTTAAAAAGTTTTGCGCCAAGTACTGCTGTGAGAGATAAACTCACAGCAAGTACAGTAACTGCAGTTTGTTGAATTTGGTTTTTTTCTATCCCTTTGTGCAGATCCAACATCAGAAAACGAATACCAGCACAAAAATGATGTAAGAAAGACCAGATGAGGGCAAGAATGAACAATTTAACGATAGGGTTTCCCACTACCTCCGAGAAAGTAAAAAAACTTAATTCAGAGGTCAAACTTTTATCGAATAAGTACAAAATAAAAGGCAAAGAAAGAAACAATAATGCCCCACTAGCCCTATGCAATATAGAAACTTTACCTGACCATGGTAATTTGTAGGAAGTTAAGATTTGACCATACCCAATATTTTTGAATTCCGGGCGAGCCTTTTTAGGAGTCGTATCGACAGTTTCGGACATGTTTTACCTTCGTTCGTTGTAGTGGCTGTATAAATATTTTGACAAAAATTTATTAAGTTTTAAATTTTATCGCTATGAATATATTGTAATTTTGTCATATCCTACGAATTGGTGAATTTTTTTCAGAAAAAACTTGAGTTAATCCATCAATTAACTATCAACTCAAATGATTTAGATAATGATATTCCATCGTGACATATTGCGCCTGACGAACCTCAATTGGCTTTTCTCCGTAACTGTAAGAAGTCCTAAAAATATCTAAAACGGGAATACTTTGATCAATTTGAAGGTATTCTCTTGCGATTTCGGTAGGCATCACGGCAGAAATACGCTCCTGAGCATGAATCATATGGATTCCAAAATGGTTTTCTATCAGACCGTATAAGGTGCCAGTCCAAGCTTGTAATAACTCTAAGTTTAAGCTCTCAAACATAGGACATGGAAACCAAATATCTTCAAATACAATGGGTTGTTGATTAAAGCTCATCAATCTTCTTATATGAACAAAAATGTCATCTGGATGCATTTCAAAAACTTTGTAAACCGCTTCAGGAGCCTTTTGATGTGAACACAGTAGAATTTTGTTAGTAGATTCTTTAATCTTTCCTTGGCTGTTGGCAAGGTGCAAAAATCGAAACTTACTTTGTTCCTCTTGGTGGGTGGCAACAAAAGTACCGCTTCCCTGCCGCCGTATGAGAATATGTTGTGAAACTAACTCATCCAAGGCTTTTCGAATGGTTCCAGAGCTAACATGGTAAGAATTTGCTAACTCAAGTTCACTTGGAATAAGTTCTCCTGGATTCCAGACACCTTGCTCTAAGGCCAGCAGAATCTTGCGCTTTATTTGTTCATAAAGTGGCAAATCTTGATGTTTATCTGATGAATTGTCATGTTTGCTTTCCATAATAGATATCATATATGTACTGTGAGATAAATAAATACCTGTTTTTTTATCAAATAGCCTTTATTTTTAATTATTTTGGAGCAAGTTATGTCAAAAGCAGCCCTGCGCGTAGCAGTGACCGGAGCAGCCGGTCAAATTGGATATTCTCTTTTATTTCGTATTGCTAATGGCGATATGCTTGGAAAAGATCAGCCCGTTATTTTGCAGTTATTAGAAATTCCGGATGAAAAAGCTCAAAACGCTCTAAAAGGCGTCATGATGGAACTTGATGATTGTGCTTTCCCATTACTTCAAGGAATGACTGCTCATGGTGATCCAATGACGGCGTTTAAAGATATAGACTACGCAGTTCTCGTAGGTGCACGTCCTCGTGGACCTGGTATGGAAAGAAAAGATTTACTCTCTGCCAATGCGCAAATTTTTACCGCCCAAGGTAAAGCATTAAACGCTGTTGCTAAAAGAACTGTAAAAGTTTTAGTAGTCGGTAATCCAGCAAATACAAATGCCTATATTGCCATGAAATCTGCACCTGATCTTCCTGCGAAGAACTTTACTGCGATGTTACGCTTAGATCATAATCGCGCCCTTTCCCAACTTGCTGCTAAATCAAACACTGCGGTTGCTGATATTGAAAAATTAGTTGTTTGGGGGAACCATAGTCCGACAATGTACCCTGACTATCGCTTTGCAACTGTTGCTGGTAAAGCAATCAAAGAGTTGATCAATGATGAAGAATGGAACAAAAATACCTTCTTACCAACGGTAGGCAAAAGAGGTGCTGCGATTATTGAAGCACGTGGATTATCCTCTGCAGCATCTGCTGCAAACGCGGCAATTGATCACGTTCATGATTGGCACCTAGGCACCAATGGTAAATGGGTAACTATGGGCGTTCCATCAGATGGCTCCTACGGCATTCCTAAAGAAGTAATGTATGGTGTTCCAGTGACTTGCGAAAATGGTGAATACACGGTGATTAAAGATTTACCTGTAGATGAGTTTTCTCGTGAACGTATGGACTTTACATTGAAGGAATTAATGGAAGAACAAGACGGCGTAAAACACCTTTTGTGATTCAATTTTTAATATGAATCCTTCTGAAGTTCTGTTTGAGGGCAAAGTTCCAAAAACTTTGCCAGTTTGTGATCATTATTGTGGCACTGAATCGCGCATGAAAAAAGCCCTATCTCTTCAACAAGAGATGGGGCCTTGTTTTGATATTACGTTCGATTGCGAAGATGGTGCCCCCATTGGTCTTGAAGAGGAACATGCTCATTTGGTGAGTGAACTCATCAATAGTTCTTCAAATGCATTTGGCAGGGTTGGTGTTCGCGTTCATGACCCGCAAAGCCAACACTTTACTCAAGATATTGATATCTTGATAAAAGACTCCGGTCATCGCTTAGCTTATTTAACGATTCCAAAAGTTGAATCTGCCACTCAAGTCAGTCACCTCATTGAACAAATTAATTCAAAAGCATTGCAATATGGAATAACAACCCAAATCCCCATTCATGTCTTGATTGAAACACATGGGTCATTAGCCGACGCCTTTGATATAGCCTCTCTTACCCAAGTCGAATGCCTTAGTTTTGGATTAATGGATTTTGTGTCTGCACACTACGGTGCAATTCCGGCAAGCGCCATGAGTGTGGATCAGTTTAAACACCCTCTTGTTGCTAGAGCAATGTTAGAGGTTTCTGCTGCATCTCATCGTTTTGCTAAGATTCCTTCGCATAATGTGTGCACTGAAATTATTGATGTAGCCCGTATCCGTGATGATTGTATTCAAGCAAAAGATCTATTTGCTTATACCCGTAAGTGGAGTATTCACCCAAACCAAATCCCTATCATTGTGGATGCATTTAGCCCACAAATGACTCAAGTCGATGAAGCAGTTCAGATTTTACTCTCTGCACAAAAAGCCGATTGGGGCCCTATACAGTTCGATGGTAAACTTCACGACAGAGCAAGTTACCGTTTCTATTGGATGGTATTGCAACGCGCCAAAAACTCTGGGAAGAAATTTACCCAAATGAACTCTTTAGATTGGTTTGATTAAGTATGCAAAAAAATAAACTCCATACGCCTCAATGTAGTTCAGTTAAACCGAGTGCCATCAGCCCCATCGTGATGAGATGTTTGTGTTTTTTGATTCTTCTTTTGAGTTTTCATACGAGCGTGTATGCGCAAAAAAGTATCCCCAAAAATACACCATCGCCAACATTATCTGAAGATGAGAAAAAATTTGAGATGCTCAAGGTAGGTAATGAGACTGTTTGGACTTGTGAAAATAATGTCAAAGTAAAAACTGCACAATCAGGTAACAATTATTTGTTTTTGTTTAACAGAAAACTGTTTACCATGACCGGTATTGAAGCCTTGAATGGGGTTTCTCGCTTCTCAGATATTGTGCATCGCTATGACTGGTTCATCATTCCAGGAAAAGCAATGCTTTTCGATAGTAAGGCCGGACAACGTTTGCTTGATTATTGCAAACATGCTGATCTACCCATAGTGGATAATTCAAAAGCTGTCGATTTAATGAAATAACAACTGTTGCGCAGGTGTGTCTTCTGGCATCTCTGCATGGACTACCTCCGCTGACCGATTCGGAAATAATGGTACTCCACAATCTTCACACATTTCAGGCGTAAATAACATCGCATGTTTGAAGACATCCCCAACACCTGCCTCATGCAAGGTATCGGAAATCAGTTCTATCGTTGTATTACCACTGCCGCCACTTTCAATATCGTCAAGAGAAACTGTTTCACGATCATATAAAGGCCATACAACACCATAAATAACTTCAGGATGTCCTTTAATTGAGAAAGATATTCTGAATTCATCGGTTATTTCGCTACCAAATGCAGCTACAACACACGATAATTCAACCGGCGTAACGCCCAGTGTTGATTCTAAATAATTAACCGCAGCAGTCAAACTCAGTGGTCTGACCTTTTTATCTGCCTCTCGACAATTTGTAAAAAAAGCATCTGGCAGTAACACTTCAAATTCGCATCCAGGTAATACCTCTGTCAATACCGAGTGCATAGCCACTTGCCAACGTTTTAAAGCCAACCCTCTTTCAACACGAATCTGCTCTTCGGATTGCCAGATGAACATCGGATCGCCCTTCAGAACCCCTACTGCACATAGGATAAAGCGCGGATCTGCAAGTACCGGAATTGTTTCAGGCATTTCTTTTAATTGATAGACAACGTCCGATTGTTCAACAGCAGACTTAGCCATTTTTTCGAGTAATACTCTTGTTTGACTATGCGACTGTGGTATCTGATCAATACTATATAACCAAGGCACAATCGATAAGTGAATTTGTTTTGCAAGTACTAAATCTTTTAAATACTCCACCGTCTCTGCTATTAAGCCTGTTCGCATAGGACCTGAAGGTATGGCGTACCGTGTTTGTGCAATGATTGGAATCGCCAGAAGTAATACCTCATAAGTTTTTCCATCAAATTCGTAAAGCATCGATTCAGCAGATGTTTCAATAGCATCAGCGAGTATTTCAAATGCCGCGGTTTGGGATTTAAATGTTTGGTCTAAGCCAGCATCTAAAACCGCCTGGTTTTGATTGCTCAATAAACGATTTAGACGTTCAAATAATTTGGTTTCCCAAAAATTATCCTCGACTTTACTACCTGAAGCTGCCAATGCAAGCACATCTGCCACTAATTTTTCCACTTCAGGAGTATTTCTTACTTTCGAAGAAATACGTGATACTGAACTAGTTTTAGGGGTCGATTTGGAAATAGGCATTATTTGCTTTGCTTTCTTTGGAAAACAGGCTGATGTGGTTGTGATAATTCTGGCACAAAATGATAACCCTCAAGATCAAAGTGTCTTAACTGTTCAGAATCTTGAATTCCATTTTGGATGACATACCTAGCCATCAATCCCCTTGCCCTTTTTGCATAGAAGGAGATGATTTTAAACTTCCCATCTTTCTCATCTTGAAAGACCGGTGAAATAATTGGAAATCCAAAATCTTTCGACTGTATAACCTTGAAATATTCATCTGAAGCCAAATTCAAGAGAAATGACTTCTTCAATGCTTTTAATTCAGATTGAATATTTTCAGTTACTTTCGAACCCCAAAACGAATAGAGATCTTTGCCTTTTTTGTTGACTAAATGCGTCCCCATCTCTAAGCGATAGGCCTGCATTAAATCTAATGGCTTTAATACGCCATATAAACCCGATAATATGCGCAGATGTTGCTGAGCAAACTCGATGTGTTTTTTGGTAAATGTGCTTGCTTGCAAGCCTTCATAAACATCACCATTAAAAGCAAATAAGGCAGCCTTACTATTATCGGCCGTAAATTTCTTACTCCAAGATGCATAGCGAGCGGCGTTTAATGCAGACAGCTTATCTGACAATGACATCAGAGAGGCAATTTCTTGTACGGAATACTTCTTTAACTCAGCAATAAGTTGACTGGCCTCTGGAATAAATTCAGGTTGGCTGGTTGGCAAAGGTAACTTGAATTCATCAAAATCTAAAGTCTTTGCTGGAGATAAGATGATTAACATGCTTTGAATAATAATGTAGTTTGATTAATTATATTTATACCAATGTTTTTTAAATTTAGCTATAAATAGACTTATCTGATTGAAAGTCAAGCTAACAGTTTACAATTAATTAATTGATATTAGGAGAGATTCTGTGGATTTTACATATTCGAGCAAAGTAGAAGATTTAAGAACGCGTTTGTTAAGTTTTATGGATGAACACATTTATCCTAATGAACATCGTTTTTACGAAGAAATCGCACGCAATCGTAAAGCAGGAAATGCCTGGACTCCTTCCCAATTAATAGAAGAGTTAAAACCCAAAGCACAAGCAGCTGGTTTATGGAATCTTTTTCTACCGCGATCCACGCGAGCTCCTGAGGGTCTTAATAACTTGGAATACGCTCCTTTATGTGAAATCATGGGGCGATCCCATATTGCCCCAGAAGTATTTAATTGCAACGCGCCAGATACTGGCAATATGGAAACATTCGAGAGATACGGAACTGAAGCACAAAAAGATGCTTGGTTAGAACCTCTCTTAAAAGGTAAAATTCGCTCAGCTTTTCTGATGACTGAACCTGATGTTGCCTCAAGCGATGCCACAAATATTCAATGTAGCATCACGCGAGATGGTGATGATTACATCATTAATGGTCGTAAATGGTGGTCTTCTGGCGCCGGTGATCCAAGATGTGCCATCTACATTGTGATGGGTAAAACAGATCCAGATGCTCCTCGTCATGCTCAGCAATCGATGATTCTTGTACCGTCTAATTCTCCGGGTGTCGAGATAATCCGTCCACTTTCTATCTTTGGTTATGATGATGCCCCTCATGGTCACATGGAGGTTGTACTCAACAATGTGCGTGTTCCAGCAACAAATATGCTGCTTGGCGAAGGTCGTGGCTTTGAAATTGCTCAAGGCCGTTTAGGCCCTGGCCGGATTCATCATTGCATGCGCTCGATTGGTGTTGCTGAACGTGCTTTAGAGTCTATGTGTAAGCGTTTAAAAGAACGTGTAGCATTTGGTAAGCCGATCGCTGAGCAAGGTGTTTGGCATGAACGTATTGCTGAATCAAGGTGCATGATTGATTCAACGCGTCTTTTAACCCTCAAAACTGCTCATACGATGGATGTTTCTGGTAACAAGGTTGCTAAGGCTGAAATCGCGATGATTAAAGTTGTTGCACCAAACATGGCAGCAAAAATTATTGACTGGTCGATTCAGGCACATGGTGGGGGTGGCGTTAGCCAAGACTTTGATTTGGCTTATGCCTATGCTTGGCAACGGATTCTTCGTTTGGCCGATGGTCCAGATGAAGTTCACCGCGCGGCTATAGCAAAAATTGAATTGGCCAAACACTAGTAATTGCTTGATTGTTGATCTGCACGATTTATTTGGAGTTGAATAATATCTTCTTAGTAAAGCTCAATCATCCTAAATGACTGATTCTATCGAGTTTATTGAACGCCCCTTGTGGCCTCAAATTCCGCTCGCTGAAGCAATGCGCCCATCATCACTTGATGAGGTACTGGGTCAAGAACATCTTCTAGGACAAGGTAAATCTTTACAGGTTGCTTTTGCCTCAGGAAAAATCCATTCGATGATTTTATGGGGCCCTCCTGGTGTTGGAAAAACTACTCTTGCTCGTCTCATGGCTAATGCTTTTGATTGTCACTTTATTCCTTTATCTGCTGTTCTTGCTGGCGTAAAGGATATTAGGTCTGCGGTGGAGGATGCGCAGGAAGTTTTACTTCATTCGCAGAAAAAAACGATTTTATTTGTTGATGAGATTCATCGCTTTAATAAGAGTCAACAAGATGCACTTCTTCCTTTTGTGGAGTCTGGTCTTCTCACTTTTATCGGTGCAACTACTGAAAACCCTTCTTTTGAAGTCAATTCAGCTCTTTTATCTCGCGCTCATACCTATGTTTTAAAACCTCTCGTTACTGAGCATCTAAAAGCACTTTTGCTACGTGTGGCTGGAGTCATTGAACGAGAAATTGATGTCACAGATGACGCACTAGAAATGCTAGTCAATTATGCTGATGGCGATGCTAGGCGTTTTTTAAATTTATTAGACCAAGCACTCTCAGGAAAATCACCTGGAGAACATCTGCACATTGATGCTACTTATCTTGAAAACATGATTAGCTCTCAAGGAAGGCGATTCGATAAAGGTGGTGAACATTTTTATGATCAAATTTCTGCACTTCATAAGTCAGTACGCGGCTCAAATCCTGATGCCTCTCTGTATTGGCTATGCAGAATGCTCGATGGTGGGGTAGATCCAATCTACCTAGGTCGAAGGTTAGTCCGTATGGCATGGGAAGATATCGGCTTAGCAGATCCACGTGCAATTCAATTATGTCTAGATGCTTGCCAAACTTTTGAACGCCTAGGATCTCCGGAAGGTGAATTAGCACTCAGCACAGCCGTCGTCTATTTAGCACTCGCAGCAAAAAGCAATGCTGCGTATGTCGCCTATAACGCGGCGCGATCTTTTGTATCAAAAGATCGCAGTCAGGAAGTGCCACTGCACTTACGTAATGCCCCAACCCATTTAATGAAAAATCTGGGTTATGGCCATGCCTATCGTTATCCTCATGATGAGGCACATGGCTACTCTGCAGGAGAATCTTATCTACCTGACGGAATGGCAAAGCCAGAGTGGTATTTACCCACTGATCGTGGCCTTGAAATTCAGATTAAAGAAAAAATGGCTTTTTTAAGAAGTCTTGATGAAGGCGCTATTAAGAAAAAATAATTTATTCCGTAACGAAATGAACAAATTCACTGACAGGTACCCGTTCTGTCACAAGCTGATTCTCAACTACAGTATGATC
>JBAXKF010000003.1:0-101294 GCA_037137465.1 Betaproteobacteria bacterium
CCTTCATTAATGACACCTGCTCCCCAAATGATTCATTCATCTTTTCAATACTTGCGAAGACATTACTCTTCGCAAGATCACGGGTCCTCAATGGCGCATCTAAGCTTGCATCGATGGCCTGAGATTTAATTTTGTTGAGGCGTTTTTGTTGATCATTAATACGAGCATTTAAAGTTTGTAAATTTTGCCAATCGTCATACAGTGTAATTTCATTATCCAAATAATCGAGAATTGAATTCTGGAGTTTTAACTGGTCAGTTGCATTGAGTAATTGTGTGATTTGATATGCTGACGAAATAGCCCTGACCTCTTTTAATACTGCATTTTGTCGTTGACTAAAATGTTCAGTCGCTATTGAAAAACTAAATGCTATTAATAAAGCAGATATACCAAAAATTGCAGTTAAAAAGTCATCATGAATAGCTGGGACCTTATCTTTGGTGATTTTTTTTAATCTCCATTTACCAAACCAAGAACCAATAAACATAAATGCAACTATTGCGATGAAAAAAAATAGGGGGGCAAGCCCATATTTGACTTCTAAAATTTGCAATGTTTGTAGCATGTGGTTTCCAAAGTAATCGGGATGTATTTGAAACAAATTGTAAACCAGGCCTTAATAAAATCTATTTGACCATATTCCTGAGCAGTGTTTTTTACTTTTTTTGCAACAAAAGACAAGACCTGGCTAATCATCTAATATGAATATAGTTCAATTTTCATTACTTTTAAATTATGAGTTATCAACTGGTTTGGTTTAAGCGTGATTTCCGCTGTGAGGACCATACCGCTCTCGTCGAAGCTGCGAAGCTTGGCCCCATTCGATGCATTTACGTGCTTGAGCCAATGCTTTGGCTACAGCCAGATGTTTCCCTCCAACATTTTGAGTTCATTCGGGAATGTCTTCAAGATCTTGATGCCCAACTTCGTGTTCGCGGAGGTGCTCTAGAGATCCATGTAGGCGAACTTACTGAAGTGCTAGCTAAAATTTGGCATACTAGCCCTTTTCAAGGTTTACATTCTCATCAAGAAACTGGAAACGGCTTTACCTTTACCAGAGATCGTGAGGTTGGCAAGTGGTGTCAGTCTCATGGCGTTCACTGGGGTGAATATATCCAGTTTGGTGTTGTTAGGGCACTAAAAAACCGTAACACATGGCAAGCTAGTTGGCGAAAGCATATGGAAGCGCCTTTAGATAATCCTCCACAGATTAAATTTTGGGAAGCCCCACTTTCTAGTAACCTAATACTTAACTCTGCCGCTCATTATTTGACGCCATCTAAGATGCTGGCGCCCCAGTATCTGAAACATAATCCACCATTAAGACAATGTGGAGGAAGGTCTGCTGCACTCAAAACCCTAGACAATTTTTTAAAACAACGAAGTAACTGGTACCGTGGCGGGATTTCATCGCCTCTATCGGCGCCAGATGCATGCTCTCGCTTATCGGTATATCTAAGCTATGGGTGTCTCAGCATCAGGGAAGTGGTGCGTGCAACGAATGAAGAGCTACTTCAAACACTGCCACATGAAGTGAGAAAAAAATCAGGTTTGTCTGCTTTTATGAGTCGCTTATATTGGCATTGTCATTTTATTCAAAAGCTTGAGAGTGAGCCAGAAATCGAATGGCAAAATATGCACCGTGGCTATGATGGGTTGCGCGAAAATGAATTTAATGACGACTACTTTAATGCTTTAAAAGATGGTAAGACGGGCTGGCCTATGGTGGATGCTTGCGTAATCATGTTGCGCGAAACGGGATGGCTTAATTTTAGAATGCGCGCGATGCTAGTTTCGGTTGCAGCCTATCCACTATGGCTGCATTGGAGGCCGGTAGGTGAATGGTTAGCGACTCAGTTTTTGGATTATGAACCCGGAATACACTGGAGTCAGCTACAAATGCAATCTGGCACGACCGGGATCAACGTGACTCGGGTTTATAACCCAATTAAGCAAGCGCAAGACCACGATCAAAAAGGCGTTTTCGTTAGAAAATGGCTTCCTCACATGCGTCAAATACCCGATACATGGCTTTTTGAGCCCTGGAAGATGACGCAAGAAGTACAAAATAATATTGGAATTTATGTGGGTAAAGATATTCCAGATCCATTAGTAGATATTGTTATGGCCACTAAAGTATCTAAAAATCGCTTACATGCCATACGAAACTTACCGGAAACTCGGGCTGGTAAAAAATCAGTTATTGATAAACATGCTTCTCGAGCAAGTAGAACTGACCGTAAAAGCTCTAAAGTTAAGGCTAAAGTTACTAGCCCACAGCTTACTCTTGAGTTTTGAGCAAAGTCTTAAAATTAGTCGTTATTTATCTTAAGGGAACACTACCAGCCAGAGCTTCCAGGGTCCCCTTTAAATGGCCCAACTAGTTCTGGTGTAATCCAGCCTCCATAAAATCCACCTGACTGAGGTTTTACTGGCTGCCCCCCTACCGTGCATTGCAGTGACGTTGCGTAGAGTGCTACGCAATCTTTTAACAACTCAGCACCAGGCAAGGGGGTTGGATAACTCCATGCGACCTTTACTAAAGAGCGCGGGCCATCTACTAAAGACCAATATTTAGCGGGTCCTTTCCATTCACAAACAGAACCCCCTCCCGCCGCCTGGAATAGATTCTGATTGACATCTGCCCAAGGGAGATAAAAGGTAGGAGGGTGCGAAGTCTCAAGTACCATAACCACATGGTCTGTTCGAGCAACTTCCACATTACCCCAACGCACTATTACTTCGCGCTGATCTAATACGAGTTGAGGCGGGCGCGGAAAATCCCATACCGAAACTTGACCTGGGCCAGGCAATTGCGCAAAATTGGGCCTGCTTGCACCACGCCACTGCCAAGCATCACGTGCGATTTGTAACCATGAAGGAAGCTCGCTCATACGTGCATTCTATTAAAGGTGTTCATTGAAAACTTTGATATTTTTAAAACCCAGTTCAATAAGCTTACATAGCAATATTTATATATTAGCTCTTTTAAGAGCTTCCTACTTAGTAGGGCGATGCATTGCGCAGATTTTATTACCAGCAGGATCTCTCAACCATGCGATATAAACAGTACCAGCAACACCCTCTCGATAACCTAGGTCACCCTCGCGTTTGTTTTATTAGTCTCAATAGCGCAGTCCTACCCCTTTGGCTGCATCAATACAATTTGATATTTGAACTTTTAATCACTTTAGCCCACTTATCATTTTCACTTTTAATATAGGCTAAAAAATCTTTATTATTTAGATAGGCGCTATCAATTCCCAGCGCTTTAAACTGCGTCTGTACTTCAGTCGATTGAATTGCAAGATCAATCGCTTTATTTAATGTCTTCTCAATGGCTTCAGACGTTCCCAAAGGGCTCATTAATCCAAACCAAACCGTTGATTCAAAACCAGCTAAACCTTGCTCATTGAGTGTTTGAATATCTGGGGCAACAAAAGTTCTCTTTAAACCCGTAGATGCTAAAGCTTTTAGTTTTCCTGTATTCACATATTGCATCACCGTAGATGCAGGTACAAACATCACGGTTGTTCTTCCGGCAAGCAAGTCCGACATGGCGGCATTACTTCCCTGATAAGGAACATGGATCATCTTGACATCGGCCATCATCGAAAATAACATCGCGGCCATATGCAGTGCTGTGCCATTACCGGCACTGGCGTAGGCAATCTCACTAGGTTTGGCTTTTAATAACTGTATTAACTCATTGACGGTATTGACCCCAAGCGAAGGATGAACAACCAAAATATTAGGAACGCTACCAATCATACTTACAGCCGATAAATCTTTGGATAAATCAACTTCTGAAGATCCTTTTGCAACTGTATTAATGACATTTGCAATGGTACCTAAGTATAAGATGTAGCCGTCAGGTGGTGACAAAGAGACTTGCTTTGCGGCAACATTCGAACTACCTCCAGGCTTGTTTTCGACGATGACGGCTTGCCCTAAAATTTGCCCTAACTTATCCCCAACAACACGTGCGGCAACATCAGAAGAGCTTCCTGGTGCAAAACCCACAATAATCTTAATCGGCTTGGATGGAAAAGCGGGCTGTGCAGACGACTCAGAAGCTGCAAGCAGCGAATTAATTAAAAAAACCATCACGACCAACTGCGGAAAAATACGTTGAGTTATTTTCATTACGCTAAAAATTCTGCAGGTGTTTGCCCAAAAAAGCTGTTCAAAACGTCATAAACCATAAGATAGTTAGTCGTCTGAAAACTGGCATGCGCAGCTCCAGGCATCATGGCAAAGTGCTTATCTGGATTGGGTAATCGTCTAAAAAATTCAATCAAGTCATCTACACCTGCAATACCATCAAACTCACTTCTCATGATGATAGTTGGCACCACAACTTTTAAAGGGTCAATAAGTGGCAACTTCGTACACATATCAATGTATGTGCCAGTTGGCACAGAATCATCAAAAGCCAAAGAAGCGATTATAAAAGCATCGAGCATTTTTTGATCAGCCGTTCCAGGACGATCTCGATCAAAAACACTTTGAATCATTTCACGGTTATATGGTCGACGGTTGACACCAACAAGATTAGGAAGCATCTTCCTGCGTTCTACTAAAGTAGGGCTTCCTTCACCCGTCCATACAAAAGCATCTAGCGCTAATCGAGATACCCTTTCAGGGTGCCATTGTGTGAATAAAGCGGATTTCAAAGCCCCTGATGAAATTCCATATAGGAGCACTTGTTTTAATTTATCATGCTGCAAAATATAATCCGTCGCAGCCACAATATCCTGAGCACCATTTTCAACTCCACAATTGATGTTACGAGATTTATCAGATCTGCCATAACCTTCGTTATCTAAACACCAGGTGTCGTAACCCTTTGCAGCAAAAAAGTCCATCACCGATGACCATGGTCGCCCCTCTAAATGAAAATCAAAAGTGGGTTGTGAACACCAGGAGGATCCATGAATAAAAAGAATAGTGCCTTGATACGTTGTATTTAATGCGCGCTTTTTATTCCATAAAAAAAGCTTAACGCCATCTTTTGATATCCAATGTTCCTGACCTTGAACTAAAACATTACTAGTTTTCATGCAGTAATCTCCAAATTTTTATTATAAATTCTTGGTCAGTGTTATTTTTTTAAGTTTTTACTGAATTTTAAATACTATTTAATCTTAGCCTTCTACATCAATTTATATATAAGGTAATACCCTAAAGACATGAGTGATAATTTATATACTAAAAAAGCGTGGCAACTTATAACGCTCAAAAGAAAAACCCAGCTATCTCTAACTGGGTTTTTATTGGTGGGCCGTCAGGGACTTGAACCCCGGACCAAAGGATTATGAGTCCTCTGCTCTAACCAACTGAGCTAACGGCCCGTGTTGAAAGTTAATCTTCTTCTAAAAAGCTCTTTAATTTATCACTTCTACTTGGGTGACGCATCTTACGCAAAGCTTTAGCCTCAATTTGACGAATACGCTCACGAGTAACGTCAAATTGCTTACCAACTTCTTCCAAAGTATGATCGGTACTCATTTCTATACCAAAACGCATTCTAAGTACTTTTGCTTCGCGAGGTGTAAGTGAATCCAAAATATCTTTCACCACATCACGCATAGATTCATGCAACGCAGCTTCTGCTGGAGCTAAAGTATTTCCATCTTCAATAAAGTCTCCAAGATGTGAATCCTCATCATCACCAATCGGAGTTTCCATTGAGATAGGCTCTTTAGCAATCTTCATAATCTTACGAATCTTGTCTTCAGGAATCTCCATCTTCGCCGCTAAAGTTGCCGCATCTGGCTCGATACCAGTTTCTTGCAAAATCTGACGACTAATACGATTCATCTTATTAATCGTTTCGATCATGTGTACTGGAATACGAATCGTTCTTGCTTGATCAGCAATAGATCTAGTAATCGCTTGACGGATCCACCATGTTGCATAGGTAGAAAACTTATATCCACGGCGATACTCAAACTTATCAACCGCTTTCATGAGACCAATGTTTCCTTCTTGAATCAAATCAAGGAACTGTAGTCCGCGGTTGGTATATTTTTTCGCGATCGAAATAACTAAGCGTAAGTTTGCTACTGTCATTTCACGTTTCGCTTCACGCGTACGCTTCTCACCAGCAGTCATTTGCTTATGAACTTCTTTGAGCTCCGGCAAAGGGATAACCACTTTATTTTGCAAATCAATTAACTTTTGCTGCAGTTCTTGAATCGCTGGTACGTTTCTTTCTAATAGTGCCGAGTATGACTTAGTGTCTTTCAGAAGTGCATTTGTCCATAGAATATTCATGGTATTTTTAGGAAACTGCGCCAATACTTCTGCACGAGGTACACCAATCTTATCAACTAAGATACTCACAATCGCACGCTCTGTAGACCATACCTGATTTACTTGACCGCGAATGGTGTCACATAAACGCTCAACACTTTTTGCAGTAAATCTAAATCCAAGTAACTCGTTACGAATAACTGTTTGTGCTTTGATATAACTATCTGAGTTATATCCGTCACGGTCATAGGCACGACGCATCTTGTCAAACTGTGCGCGGATAATTGCAAACTTTTCTAAAGAAAGTTGCTTGAGCTCTTCTAGTTGCTTCGCAGATGCCGCTGAAGCGGCTGCGCCTGCAGCACCACCATCTTCATCATCATCCACAGACTCTTCATCAGACTCTAAGTCGAGATCAATTTCCTCAACAACAGCAGCAGATGCCATCGGAATATCTACCGCATTTGGATCAACTAAACCATCTACAAAATCATCTACTTGAATCGTACCAGTGGTAATTTGATCAGCTAAATCAATAATCTCGGCAATAGTCACAGGACATGCGGAGAGTGCCATCAACATGTCTTTTAAGCCTGCTTCAATTTTCTTGGCAATGACAATCTCATCTTCGCGAGTCAATAAATCGACTGTACCCATCTCACGCATATACATACGCACAGGATCAGTAGTTCTACCAAACTCTGAGTCTACGGCACCCAAAGCAGCTTCTGCTTCTTCTTCTGCCTCTTCATCTGAAGATGCTGTAATCGCATTTTCATTAAGGATTAATGTTTCTGCGTCCGGGGCCTGCTCATAAACCATGATGCCAATATCGCTTAATAAAGCGATTAAGGTCTCTAACGAATCAGTGTCAGAAAGTTCATCTGACATCACATCGTTAATCTCACCATGAGTTAAATACCCGCGGGATTTACCCATCTTAATCAAATGCTTTAATCGCGCACGGCGAAGCTCTTGTTGCTCTTCACTTCCTAATTTGGTGGCATTAAATTCAAGTAACAATGCTTTTTCTTTTGCCTTACGATCACGCGCCTTTTGACGATCAGTTCTAATATCCGCATTTGGATCCACCTCTGGCTTTGGTTTTGGTTTTCTGCCACGGGTTTTTTTAACTGGAACTTCTAAGCCCAGCGCTGGATCTTCAACTGAAGCCGTCAACTCTAATTCTGTATCGACAGTTTCTTTAGGCTGTTTTTTCTCTTTCGGAACTTTCTCTTTCGGCGCAAATCCTTTGACTGGCGCCGCTAACTTTACTTCAGCCTTTGTTGGAGCACCCTTTTTAATAGGTGCCTTTGCTGCTGGCTTATTAATTAATTTTTTTGCAGGTGAGCTCACCACTGGCTTTGTTACTTTTTTTGCCACAGGCTTACTCACGACCA
Organism: Betaproteobacteria bacterium; assembly: GCA_037137465.1. Lineage (GTDB taxonomy): Bacteria > Pseudomonadota > Gammaproteobacteria > Burkholderiales > Burkholderiaceae > Polynucleobacter. Next base: position 7,659 of record JBAXKF010000003.1, read on the forward strand.
CTTTTTTGGCAACGATTTTTCCTGTTGGTGTTTTAGTAACGACTTTTTTGATAATTTTTTTAGCACTTACTGCCTGAGTACTCTTTTTAACTGCCGCTACTGGTTTTTTCGGCATCGCTTTAACAACCTTAACAGCAGGTTTCTTCACACCTTTAGTTACAGGTGCGCTTTTTTTCGTAACTACAGTCTTCTTGGAGACGACTACAGGCTTCTTAACTATGGGCTTCTTTACTGTTTTTGCTGGTGTAGACTTTTTAGCTACGGTAGCTTTTGAAGTTGTTTTTTTAACTGGGATGGTCTTTGGCATATTCGCTAGATGTTAAAAATTAAAAGAGTTTTACTTAAATCACAACGTTTCTTGCAATAATGAAATCCCTGAGGGCCTTTAAAAGAACCCCTATCTCAGGCAAGTCTTTGAATTCAATATATATTTGATAGCCCTCTATTATACTGCCAAATTGACGTATTTTTCAACATCGAGGTACTTTTTATCTCTATAGGGTTATTTATTTAAATATTTTTTGTCTGCTTACCTGAAAGCTTTATTCCCAACTCTCGGTAGCGTGCCAAATCCTCTGGTTGGTCTCGTTTTTCATTAATTTTTTCAGTAATTTCAAGCATTTCTTTTTTGGCAGCTTCAATGTCTAGCTTTTTAAGCGCCCCATCTAGGTGTTTTTTTGCCTCTTCTAGACTAAATTCGGATTCAAATACCTTTTTAATTAAGGCTTCAAAATCGCTCGCCAAATCAGAACTCATCAGTGTGTTCTGAAATACCGCAAAGTTGGTGTCTTCCTTTACATCTTGGCACAGACTTAATAAATGTTGCATTACGACCTTAGCACGTGCTGAACGCTGCTGGGCAATATTCTCTAGAAGCACTTGATGCTCTTGCTTTAAGTTTTTTCCTAATTGCGGAAACTGAATCAATATCCACATCATTTGTATGACTAAAGTCGTAGGCGCAACCGGCCTTTGTTTTGCTAAGTTCTCTAAAGCACGTAATTCGGTCTTTTTCTTCCAGTCTTCTTTAGATCCCATCTTTTTAAAAGTAGGATCTGATACTTTTTCTTTTTTGACTATATCTACTTCTTGCGTAGATGGTAGGCCATAAAATTTTTCTAATTCCACCTGTGTCAAACCTAATCGCTTTGCAAGATCTCTTAAGATCTGAACCCGCAATGCAATGGGTGGCATTTTTTTAAAGTATTCTTTGGCTAAGTTTTGTGCTTGCGCCCTACCTTCGGCAGTGCTCCAGTCTATATGCTCTCCTACTACATCAATAAAAAAACGGGATAGAGGCTGCGCTTTTTTTATTTCCAATTCAAACTTTTCCTGGCCATATGTCCTAATAAAACTATCGGGATCGTGCTCTTCTGGTAAAAATAGGAATCGGATCTCTTTATCATCTGCTAATAAAGGAATAGATGCTTCAAACGCCCTTTTCGCGGCTTTTTTCCCTGCAGAGTCTCCATCAAAGGAAAAAACTACTCTGTCTGTATGTCTGAGTAACAGTTGTACATGATGGTCGGTACAAGCAGTTCCAAGAGTTGCTACTGCATTTGGAAAACCGGTTTGCGCAAGTGCTACTACATCCATATAGCCTTCACAAACTAATACATAATCTTTTTCACGTATATATTTTCTTGCTTCAAATAGGCCGTATAAGGTTTGTCCTTTTTTGAATAAACTGGTCTCAGGAGAATTTAGATATTTTGGCTCACCTTTATCAAGAATGCGTCCTCCAAAACCAATGACCTGTCCTTTTAAATTTCGTATCGGAAACATGATGCGATCACGAAAACGATCATATCTTTTTACTTTCATCGCTCCATCAGCTTCACCTTGTATCATCATTCCAGACTCTGATAGTAGCTTTGCGATAGCTTCGTTTTCATAGCTGCCAAATAACGCATCTAAATTTTGCCAAGCGTCAGGCGCATAACCCATACAAAATCTTTTGGCGATTTCTCCAGATAACCCTCGCCCCTTAAGGTAGTTAATTGCACGCTGATTTTTTTTGAGCTGTTCCTGGTACCAACCCATTATTTTTTCCATGCTTTGCGTAAGTGCAATCGTTTGTTGGTGATCTACCACTTTTACAGCATCATTAACTTGCTGAGGCACTGTCAAGCCAACGGATTTCGCTAACTCTTCAATCGCATCGATAAAAGTAAGCCCAGCATATTCCATTAAAAAACTGATTGCACTACCGTGCGCTCCACATCCAAAACAGTGGTAAAACTGTTTGGTTTCGGATACGGAAAACGAGGGCGATTTTTCCTGATGAAATGGGCACAAACCTTGTAAATTTGCGCCTGCTTTTTTTAAAGTCACTGACTGACTAATGACAGTGACGATATCAACTCGATTTAAGACTTCATCAATGAATGCGCGTGGTATCAAACCATCTCCTTGTTACTTTTGTAAGGCGCTTTTAACCAACCCAGAAACTTTTCCCATATCTGCTCTACCTGCTAATTCAGCCTTCAATAAAGCAATCACTTTACCCATGTCTTGCGGACCGCTTGCCCCACTGGTTTGAACCGCTTTTTGAACAGCAGCCGTGATTTCAGCATCTGATAGTTGAGCAGGCATATACGTCTGCAACAACTCAAGCTCAAAGGTTTCACCCGCAACTAAATCATCCCTTTTGGCCGCTTGATATTGGGTAATAGAATCCTTGCGTTGCTTAATCATCTTTTCAATAATGGCAATGATGTGTGAGTCGGTAAGCTCGATGCGCTCATCGACTTCTTTTTGTTTCATAGCAGCCAACAACAAACGAATTGCGTTAAGACGTTCTGTCTCTTTGCTGCGCATTGCATTTTTCATGTCATTGGTTATCTGTTCTTTTAAACTCATTTTTTCCTCTTTTTACAAGTTGGTTTTCTCATTATGACAATAATTTTGAGAAACAAAAAAACCACCATTCTTACAATGGTGGTTCATATTTTAATTAATATGAGGACATGCTCTAAAACATGTCCCTAGGCACATTAATGCTATTAAGTTAGTAAAGCTTCTTAGGCAACATTTGGCTACGAATGCGCTTATAGTGGCGCTTAGCAGCAGCTGCTTTTTTACGCTTACGTTCTGCCGTTGGTTTTTCATAAAACTCACGGGCACGTAAGTCCGTTAACAAACCATTTTTTTCAATGGTGCGTTTAAAACGGCGGAGAGCAACTTCAAATGGCTCATTTTCACGAAGGCGAATAGTGGTCATGCGATAAATTTTCTAAATAAACTAAAGACTATAAGTATATCATGAGAAAATCAAAATATGTACATATTAGGTATAGAAACTTCTTGTGATGAGACAGGCATTGCTGTCTATGATTCGAGCTTTTGGGAGGCGAATCAGCCTGCCCATCTTGGTCTTTTGGGTCAAAGTCTTTTTTCTCAAGTCAAAATGCATGAAATCTATGGTGGGGTCGTACCTGAACTTGCCTCTCGAGATCATATTCGCCTCAGTTTACCTCTCATTGATGATTGCTTAAGTAAGTCAGCCCTAACTATCTCCCAAATCGATGCTATTGCTTATACAAGGGGGCCTGGTCTTGCAGGCGCTTTGTTAGTGGGCACTTCGATTGCTAAATCGATGGCGTTTGCCCTGTCAAAGAAAATCATCGGAATTCACCATTTAGAAGGGCATCTTCTATCTCCATTGCTCAGTCCAGATCTTAAAACCTCTGAGACCAATCATCTTTTCCCGTTTCTTGCCCTTTTAGTGTCCGGTGGCCATACTCAGTTAATGCTCGTTAAGGATATTGGGGACTACACAATCCTTGGGGAAACACTCGACGATGCCGCTGGGGAAGCTTTTGATAAAACCGCTAAATTACTTGGGCTTTCTTACCCTGGCGGGCCAGCCGTTTCGCAATTAGCTAGCCTAGGGATTCCTGGCAAATTTGTATTACCAAGGCCTCTTTTGCACTCGAAAAATTTGGATTTTTCTTTTGCAGGTCTTAAAACAGCCGTTTTAACCCAAACTAAAATAAAAACAAAAGATGGCTCAGCCATGGATGACCAATTTAAGGCAGACTTATCTCTCGCATTTGTTGAGGCAGTTGTGGAGGTTCTCAGTAAAAAAGTGCGCGATGCTATCTCAATCACTGGTTGCAAAACACTGGTTGTGGCAGGTGGTGTTGGTGCTAATACTCAATTAAGGGCTAGGCTATTAGCGCTAGGCCAAGAAACCCAAACGCAAGTTCTTTACCCACCTCTAGACTTGTGTACTGATAATGGGGCAATGATCGCTTTTGCTGGAGCCTTAAAACTTTTAAAAACCCCTAGTCTTGCTGAGTCTACGCTAGCCTTTGATGTCAATCCTCGCTGGCCGTTAGATCAAATTACCAACTAAGAACTAATGCTGGCAAATAGGCTGTGATTGTGGATTGAACATCTGTCATGGCAGTTTTACTCAAACTATCATTTTTTATGATATTAAAATTTTTATCGCCCAAGTACTCTAGTAATACTTCTTATTAGGGTTTGAAAAAGAAGTCGCGGATCGATTTTTCAATACCTTCTGCATCTAAACCGCATTGCGCCATCAATAAGCCTGGGTCTCCATGATCGATAAATTTATCCGGCAAACCAAGTTGCAAAAATGGCTTACAAATATTTAATTTCATTAAAAATTCTACGCAAGCACTGCCAGCACCGCCAGCCACAACGCCATCCTCTAAGGATATAAACCCATCATATTCTTGCCCCATTTGTTGTAATAGTTGCTCATCTAGGGGTTTAACAAATCTCATATTGACCACAGTAGCATCAATGTTCTTGCCAACCTCTATCGCAGGATAAAGCAAGGTTCCAAAACATAGAATTGCTAATTTTTTGCCCGCCCCTTGTTGAGATAATCTCTCAATTTTTGCAACACCAACTGGCAATACTTCTAAACTAGTCAAGGGGGTGATCCCGGCACCAGTCCCTCGTGGATATCTCACGGCTGATGGATGGTTTAAGGAATATGCGGTTGATAGTAATTGGCGACAGTCCCGCTCATCTGCAGGGGTCATAATGACCATGTTCGGGATGCAGCGCAAGAAAGGTATGTCAAATGCACCAGCATGGGTTGCACCATCTGCACCGACAATTCCCGCTCGGTCTAGAGCAAATACAACGGGCAAATCTTGTAAAGCAACATCATGAATTAATTGGTCATAGCCTCTTTGTAAAAACGTAGAGTAAATGGCTACCACCGGCTTTAATCCTTCACAAGCAAGGCCTGCCGCAAATGTTACTGCATGTTGTTCAGCAATCCCAACATCGTAATATCGTTTAGGGAAGCGTTTTTCAAATTCAACTAAACCTGACCCTTCACGCATGGCTGGGGTGATTCCAATCAGCCGCTCATCAACTGCAGCCTGATCACACATCCATTCGCCAAATATCTGCGTAAAAGTTTTTTTTGCTGGCGTGCTTGTCGCTAAAATTCCTGTGCTTGGGTCAAATTTTCCTGGTCCGTGATATAGCACTGGGTCTGCTTCTGCAAGCTTATATCCCTGGCCCTTCTTCGTCACTATATGTAAAAATTGTGGGCCCTCTCCTGCTAAAGCTAACCTTTTTACATTTTGCAAAGTTGGTACTAATGAATCCAAGTCATGTCCATCGATTGGACCAATGTAATTAAATCCGAATTCTTCAAAAATAGTTCCTGGAACAACCATCCCTTTGGCATGCTCTTCAAGTCTTTTAGCAAACTCTCGTAATGGGGGTGCTATTGACAACACTGAATCTATTCCTTTTTTTGTGCTGGCATAAAAACTACCGCTCATTAATCTCGCTAAATAGCGATTGAGAGCTCCAACCGCTGGAGAAATAGACATGTCGTTATCGTTGAGTATCACAATCAGTGGTAAATCTTTATAAACGCCAGCATTGTTCAGTGCTTCAAATGCCATGCCCGCACTCATTGCGCCATCACCTATTACGGCTACTGCAACCTGTTTTTCATTTTTTGTCTGAAAGGCTCTTGCCATCCCCATTGCCGCAGAGATACTAGTAGAAGAATGTGCCGTTCCAAAGGTGTCGTAAATACTTTCTGAGCGGCGCGGAAATCCCGAAATACCACCTAATTTTCGCAAGGTATGCATCAATTCACGTCTACCTGTCAAAATTTTATGCGCATAACTTTGATGTCCAACATCCCAGATCAAACGATCGTCAGGAGTTTTAAACGCATAATGTAGCGCGATTGTTAATTCTACTGTTCCCAAATTAGAGGACAAATGTCCTCCAGTACTAGAAACTGAGTCTAGAATAAATGCCCTTAACTCCTGTGCTAGCTGAGGTAAATCTTCGCGAGATAATTTTCGTAAATCATCCGGGGATTGAATTTGTTGCAACACATTCTCTTGCTTCATATTGATTTCATTTAATTCACTCATTTCAATGAGGAACATAACTTCAAAAGGTCTATTATCTCTCAGGTAGCCATTTTATCCGAGTTGTCGCTGGCCTGTCGTTCAGGTAATCACGATTTTCTTGTAAAAGCCCATTGCACAATAGCCCGCATCGGATCGGCCTCGGCCCCCCAAATACTTAAAGCTTGAGTTGATTTGTCTAAAAGCTCTTTCGCATAGGCCTTGGATGCCTCTAAGCCCATAAAGCTGACAAATGTTGGTTTTTCTGCTTCTTGGTCCTTGCCTGCAGTTTTACCTAAGGCAGCAGAGTTCTGAGTCACATCTAAAATATCATCAGTTACCTGGAATCCTAGTCCAACATCCTGAGAAACCTGATCCAAAACCTTTGTCTGCTCAAGATCTAAACCCCCAAGAATTGCTCCCATACGAATTGCGCAATGTAGTAAAGCGCCTGTTTTTAAGCGATGCATCTTCTCAAGTGTTTCTAAATTTAATACTTTTCCAACACTAGCTAAATCAATGCTCTGACCTTTGCACATTCCTAGCCGTCCAGAATTTCGCGCTAACTCATCAATCAGTTGTACTTTGAGTTTTGCCGGAATCTGCATTTGCGCAATGACGCTATAGGCTTCACTTTGAAGTGCATCACCTACTAATATCGCTGTAGCTTCGTTATACATCTTATGTGTCGTGGGCTTACCTCGACGTAAATCATCATTGTCCATTGCTGGTAAGTCGTCGTGAACTAAGGAATAGGTATGGATGAACTCAATTGCAACCGCAGCAGCATCTACCTGTTCAATTGCTTGCATCTCTTTAGCTTGAGCAAGTCCCAATTGCCATGTTGCATAAATAAGCAATGGTCTTATTCTTTTTCCACCTGCACGAACTGCATATGCCATTGCCGATTGAAGTTGGTCTAATCCATCATCCACCGAGGGTATCGCATGTACTAAAGCGACTTCTACACGCTGATAATATTGTGCCTGCCAAGCTTGCCAATCAAACATTATTCTTCCTCAAATATTTTTACCTGTTGCTCTACTTGATCTAACAGCTTTTGACAAAGCTTGATCAGTTCAATTCCGCGCTTATAAGAGGCTAAGTTTTCTTCAAGTGGCATCTTTCCAGATTCCATCTCTTGTATTAATTTTTCTAATTCAGCAACAGCCTGCTCATAATTGAGTTCATTACCTAAATCGCTTGGCTCATTTTTTTTTGATGCTTTTGATGGCGGAGTTGGCATGCAATAAGACCTTTAATAAATAAGTAACATTAAGTGGATTAGTAAATTATATGGACTTCAAATTTCACTTTTAGTATAATGCTAGATTCCTTTCCAATATCGACATGTCGATGGTTGGATTGGTTATTCCGCTTAGCTTCGGCTGACTTTTTTTTCGGGGGTGGGGAGAATGACTAATCTGGCTACCGCGCAGCAGCTTGCGCCGTCCAATTTGCAGTTACCCGTTAGCGCCTATTTTGACGCTGCGTTGTTTGACAAAGAAATGGCCTTGCTTTTTGCAAATGGTCCAAAATATATCGGTCATGAACTCATGGTTCCTGAGATTGGTGATTACCAAACTCTAAGAACTGAAAATGAAGGCCGGGTACTTGTTCGTAATGAACAAGGTATAGAGCTTTTATCTAACGTATGTCGCCATCGTCAGGCCATTATGCTTAATGGCAGGGGTCAGGTTGATCATATCGTTTGCCCATTACACCGCTGGACATATAACTTAAACGGCGAGCTTTTAGGGGCTCCTCATTTTGGGGAAAATCCTTGCCTACATCTCGGCAAAAGTCCTCTGCAAAATTGGCAAGGCCTTCTTTTTGAAGGGCCTCGTGATGTTCATGCTGATTTAGCTCAATTAGGCGTTAAGGACCAATTAAACTTTGATGGCTACCTTCTCGACCATGTAGAGATTCACGAATGTAACTACAACTGGAAAACCTTTATTGAGGTTTATTTAGAAGATTATCATGTGGGACCTTTTCACCCGGGACTGGGTCAATTTGTGTCTTGTGATGATCTTTCTTGGGAATTTGGTTCTTGGCACAGCGTGCAAACGGTTGGTCTTAATAATCAACTCAAAAAACCTGGCTCCCATACCTACGCTAAATGGCATGATGCTGTTCTTCGTCATCATGGCGGCAAACTCCCTGAGTGTGGTGCTATTTGGTTAACCTATTATCCAAATGTGATGATCGAATGGTATCCAGGAGTTTTATGCATTTCCACCCTACAACCAATTGGCCCTAATAAAACCAGAAATATTGTTGAGTTTTATTACCCCGAAGAAATTGTCTGGTTTGAAAGAGAGTTTATCGAGGCAGAAAGAGCTGCTTATATGGAAACTTGTATCGAGGATGATGAAATCGCTCAGCGCATGGATGCGGGACGAGCTGCTTTATTGGCTAGAGGTCAGAATGAAGTGGGACCTTATCAAAGTCCAATGGAAGATGGCATGCAACATTTTCATGAGTGGTACCGCAACTGTATGAAGTTTTAATTAATGCCGGAATAGGGATAGGCCAATCACTAGGCCTACTCCACAAAGAATCAAACTAATTTGTTTAATCGATTCTTGAATATGTATACGCCGATTCATCTGTGGCATTAAATCGCTAACAGCAATATAGATAAAGCTACTCGAAGCAAATACCAATAAGTATGGTATCCATGCGAGGGATTGCTCTAAAAAGGCATATGCTAAAGCACCCCCAACAACCGCCAATAACGCACAAATAAAGTTATAGATTAAAGCGCGTTTTTTGCTAAACCCGGCATTAAGCAAGACCATGAAATTACCGATTTGCTGGGGTATTTCATGACCAATAATGGCAATCGCCGTCAAAATACCGATTTGTGGATTGGCAATAAATGCTGCGGCAATGAGTATGCCGTCCACAAAATTATGTACGCCATCGCCTACTAAAATCATCCAACCACTTTTACCTGCCTCTTCGGCATCATGTCCAGCATGATGATTATGTCCATCGCCTTCATGGTGATGGTTGTGTCGAAGTAATGCAACTTTCTCCAGCATGAAGAAAAATAAAATTCCGCCCAAGAGTAATGAAAACAGTTGCGGCAAGGATGCGCTAGAGTCACTAAAAGCTTCTGGCAAAGAGTGTAAAAATGCTGTGGCTAATAATAGCCCCACAGAAAAACTAACCATATTCTCAACGATAGACGCTAAAAATTTAAAGGATAAAGTTGCCGCGGCTGTGATACTGATCACACCCGCTGATAATGTCGCCAAAACAATCCACAGTAATAACATATTATTTTCCATGTGGTTTAGTGCGCCTCTTCCCAATTATCGCCAATACCAATACCGACTTCGAGAGGAACGCGCAGGGTCGCTACATGCGTCATTAAATGCCGCAGTTGGGCTTTGACTAACTCCATCTCAGCTAGAGGAACCTCTAATATCAGCTCATCATGCACCTGCAGTAATAATTGCGTTTCTAATTTTTCCGATTCAAGCCAAGCTTGTACTGCAATCATCGAAAGTTTAATAAGGTCAGCAGCAGTGCCTTGCATAGGAGCATTAATCGCAGCTCGCTCAGCGCCTTGACGGCGCATCCCATTGGTGCTATTAATTTCAGGCAGCCATAATCTTCTACCAAATATCGTCTCTACATAACCCTTGTCTTTTGCTAACACTCTTGTATCCGCCATATATTGAGCAACGCCTGGATAGCGCCCAAAATATGTATCAATATAGGTTTGAGCTGCAGAACGATCAATCCCTAAACTACTCGCCAAACCAAAAGCACTCATGCCATAAATTAATCCAAAATTAATTACCTTTGCATATCGACGTTGCTCTGAACTTACTTGTTCAAGTTCAATTCCAAAAATTTCAGCGGCAGTTGCTTGATGAATATCCCGACCATTGGCAAACGCATCTAATAAATTTGCGTCCTGCGCGATATGCGCCATAATGCGCAATTCAATTTGTGAGTAGTCGGCCGATATCAACTGCCATCCTGGTCTTGCAATAAATGCTTCACGAATCTTACGACCCTCTTGGGTTCGAACTGGAATGTTTTGTAAGTTGGGCTCGTTAGATGCGAGCCTTCCTGTTGCTGCTACTGCTTGTGCATAATTGGTATGTACCCTGCCGGTCAGACTATCTGCCATACGCGGCAATTTTTCAACATAAGTTGACTGCAGCTTTGCCAAACTTCGATAATCTAGTATGCGTGAAGGGAGTGGGTAGTTTTCTGATAATTTTTGTAATACTTCTTCATCCGTAGATGGAGCACCACCAGGTGTTTTTTTGATAATTGGTAACTTTTTAACCTGAAATAAGATTTCACCAATCTGTTTGGGCGATTGAATATTAAATGGCTGACCTGCTAATTCATAAATTTCTTTTTCTAACTCCAGCATCCGCATCCCAATGACTTGCCCTTGCTGAGATAGTTTTTGGGAGTCGATTAATATGCCATTCCGCTCCATAATCGCAAGTACACGCATGGTCGGTATTTCAATATCTTGATACACATATCGTAGCTTTTCGTCTGCCTCGATCAGTGACCATAAATGGTGGTGAAGGCGTAACGTAATATCCGCGTCTTCAGCAGCATATTGCGTTGCTGTAGCTATATCAACCTGATCAAACCCAATTTGTGAAACCCCTTTGCCACACACTTCTTCAAATGTGGTCGTCTTCACCCCTAGGTGCCTTTGTGCCAAACCATCCATGTCATGTGAGCGATGGGATTCATATACGTATGACTGCAATAAAGTATCGTGAACAATGCCTCGTAGATGAATGCCATGATTAGCCAGTATATGCAAATCAAATTTTAGGTTTTGTCCAAGCTTGGGGGCGTTTGCATCTTCCAACCATGATCGCAAAAACTCTAAAGTGTCTTCACGATTTAATTGATCTTCATTCGTCATGTGCTTTAAGGGGATATAACAGGCCTGCCCTGGCTCAATAGCAAGAGAAATCCCAACTAACTGAGATCTCATCGGATCAAGACCCGTTGTCTCAGTATCGATACTTGTTAAGCTTGCATTTTTGACTTTTTCTAACCAATTGCTTAATTGCGCCTGTGTAAGGACTGACTCATAATGAGTAGCAATGTCCTGAGAGGGTAAGGCTAAATTATTTTGGGTTTGGGGTTGCGCGTAGTCTTTAAGTACATCACTACTTGGAGTTTCATACTCTTTTAACCATGTTTTAAAGCCATAACGAACAAACAACTCTCTAAGTGTGTCATGGTTTTCTGGTTGGACTTGCAATTCTGATAAATCTTGTAAATGCTCTTCTAATTGACAGTCAATCTTGACCGTCAAAAGTCGCCGGGCTTTGGCAATCCATTCGATTGAGTTTCTTAAGTTTTCTCCAACCACCCCTTTAATTTGATCTGCATTCGCAATTAAATTATCTAAATCCCCATACTCTGATAACCATTTAACAGCGGTTTTTGGTCCTGCTTTTGGAACTCCAGGAACATTGTCAACTGTGTCACCAATGATTGTTAAATAATCAACGATTCGTTCTGGCGGAATACCAAATTTATCAATAACTCCTTGAATATCTAATTTTTCATTACTCATTGTGTTGATGAGCGAGACAGATTCATCTACCAACTGTGCTAAATCTTTATCCCCTGTTGAAATAATGGTTTTCCACCCTACCGCGGTAGCTTTTTTCGCCAATGTCCCAATGACGTCATCAGCTTCAACGCCACTAACCATGATGACTGGCCACCCTAATGCGCGAACTACGGCATGTATGGGCTCAATCTGTGCCGCCAAGTCTTCTGGCATTGAGGATCTATTCGCCTTGTACTGCGGATACCATTCATCACGAAATGTGGGTCCTTTGGCGTCAAATACACAGGCAATATGTGAAGTAGGTATCTCACTACGTAATCGGCGTAACATATTAATCATGCCGTAAATTGCACCCGTAGGTTCCCCCTTGGGATTTCGTAAATCCGGCATCGCATGAAAGGCCCTATATAAGTAACTTGACCCATCAACAAGTAATAATAATTCTTTAGACATACCTTAATCGTACAATTGACCTATGAATAACATCTTTTTTTTAAAACATCAGCATTTCTTATGGGCTATTATCCCCCTAATTCTTTTGACTCCCATTTTGAGCGTTGCTCAATCTGATCAAATACCTACCGCAACCAAGTCTCAAATATTGAATCAACAAGAGTTAGATGCTATTAATCGGCAACCAATTACACCAAAAGTAAGTGCAACTGATGGTGTACAGGGTACTCAAAAACGGGAAAGAAGCTTTTTTTATCAAGAAGATAATGGTACAAAAGTGCAGGAATTTCGTGATGTTGGTCAGAATGTAGAAATCCAAGTTGATTCTAGTATGGGTACCCACTATCAAATGAGCCCTAACTTAAATAAAGACCTGGACTCGACTCGCCAAAGTATTCAACGCGTTCCAACGATTAACATGTCGTTCTAATTTCTATGGCTGTCTACACTTCACTTTCTTTTGAAGAATCCAGTGATTGGTTTGAAAATACGTTTGATTTGGGTCAAGTCACGGATTTAGTCGGGATTAGTGGTGGTATTGAAAATACCAATTATTTTTTAACTGCAATAAAAGATAATGTTTCTACTCAGTATGTTCTAACTATTTTTGAACGACTTGAACATGATCAACTTCCCTATTACCTCCATTTAATGTCTCATCTTTCAAAGCAAAACATTAAAGTTCCTACGCCGTTTTTAAATCGTCAGGGTGACATCCTCCAAACCCTAGCGAATAAACCTGCCGTTCTTGTGAGTAAATTAGAGGGATCTTCCCATTTAGAACCGAGCACTGCCGATTGTTCTGCGGTTGGCGGCATGTTAGCCAAAATGCATCTCGCAGGTAAGTCATATCCCATGTCTCAAGAAAACTTGCGCAGCTTACCTTGGTGGAGATCAACGATTCAGGAAATCAAACCCTTTATTGATCATCAAAAAAATGCCTTGCTCGCCTCTGAGCTTGCTATGCAAGAGGCTTTTTTTCAAAGTCCTCAATATGCTGCATTACCTTTTGGTTCTTGTCACTGTGATTTATTTAGGGATAATGTCCTTTTTCTGAACAACGATGAACTCAGCGGTTTTTTTGATTTTTATTTTGCTGGTACTGATAAGTGGTTGTTTGATGTTGCAGTTACCGCAAATGATTGGTGTATCGACCTCAATTCAGGCGAAATCAATCAAGATCGCCTCAGTTCGCTTTTAAAAGCCTATCAAGAGATTCGCCCCTTTACTGCCGAAGAAGTACTAAGTTGGGGTATGATGCTCAGAGCTGCCGCTTTACGTTTTTGGATATCGAGGCTTTGGGATTTTTATATCCCACGTAATGCCCAATTACTTACTCCACACGACCCGTATCATTTCGAAAAAATCCTTCGTTTAAGAATTAAAGACTATGCAAATTAATCGCGTAAATGCTTCAGCAGGATATACCTGGATCAGACAAGGTATTTGGTTGTTTAAGCAAAATCCTTTTACTTTTTTAATGCTCGTCTTCTTATATATCTTTGTTGTTCAATTATCGATGTTCATACCGATTATTGGCTTCATCGTGGTACTTATTCTGAGTCCTATTTTTTCAGTTGGATTTTTGACGGCTTGTCAAAAAGTGATTCGAAAAGAGGTCGTCCGCCCGACTATTTACTTAAGCCCATTTCGGGACTATCCGCGCGCTATTCGCACACGTTTAATCCAATTGGGATCGATTTATACCTTGCTGATTGTTTTATTAAGTCTCGCTGCTTCTCAGTTTATTGATGTTGAAAAAGTGATTCCTCTTATTACAGAAGGAAATCTTACTGGGCCAGAATTGGTGAAAGAAATGTATGTGGCCATGATGGTTGCGGTTACGTTGTATCTTCCTGTCGCTATTTTCATGTGGTTCTCTCCGCAATTAATTGCCTGGAAAAACCTTTCCATCCCCAAAGCACTTTTTGGTAGTTGGATGGCTTTTTGGTTAAATAAAGGTGCTTTTTTTATTTACTTTAGTACCTGGGCTATCGTTTTAGTAGCTATCCCATTATTTTTGGGCGCACTCTTTGAAGCCCTCCAACTCAGCAACTATGCATCCTTTGTCGTTACGCCCTTTAGCATGGCTGCAATTACGGTTTTATACTGCACCTTTTTTGCTACCTGGAAGGGCTGTTTTATCGATAGTTCGGAAGCAATCCCAGAAACGGTCTAGATTGCTGTCAGCTTAGCAATACTGAGTTGTAACCATTTGGTTCCATGACGCGCAAAACTGACCTGCGCTTTAGTATCTGTGCCATTACCTTCAAAACTGATAATTCGCCCCTCACCAAATTTACTATGGAAGACATTTTGCCCCACATAAAATCCGTGTTCGGCATTGGGGCGGGTGTTACTGACCATCACAGAGGAAGCAGTTGGATTTTTTAATGAACGTCGCTCATCAACTAAGCCACCCTGCCCCCAACTTGGCTGAACTTGTCTCGCATGCGATGACCACATCGCGTCTTTTTGTTTCGGCGTTAAGGTTTTGACGCTTTGCTTGGGTAACTCTTCCAAGAATCGTGATGGTAAGTTATATCGCACTTGACCATGCAGCATGCGCGATTGTGTGTGCGAAATGTATAAACGATCCCGCGCTCTAGTTATAGCGACATACATGAGTCGTCTTTCTTCCTCAAGACCTTTTTCTTCATTTAAACTATTTTCGTGAGGAAACAGACCCTCCTCTAGGCCAGTGATGAATACGGCCTTAAACTCCAATCCTTTTGATGCATGCACTGTCATTAACTGGACAGCGTCTTGGCCTGCCTGAGCTTGGTTGTCTCCCGCCTCTAATGATGCATGGGATAGAAAGGCAGCAAGTGGTGACATTTCAGAAATCACCTGACCTGGTGCCTGATTTTCAAATAAGGGGTCTTTAGGAATACTTGTATTCAATTCAATTGGTGTAAGCGCCTTAGTATCTTGTGTAATCCCCTCTTCTGCAATAAACGCTGTCGCAGCATTGATTAATTCTTGGAGGTTTTCGATCCTATCTTGTCCTTCTTTTTCACTTAAATAATGCTGAATCAGTCCACAATGTTGTATTACGAAATCAATTAACTCAGGCAATGTATTGTTTTTGGTGGAATCGCGCATGTAATCGATAAGACGAATAAAGCTACTGAGCGAAGTCCCTGCCTTGCCTTCCAAAAAGCTTGCGGCATTATATAAAGAACAGTTTTGCGTTCTTGCAATATCTTGTAGAGCTTCAATGGACCTTGCGCCAATGCCTCGGGTCGGAAAATTGACGACGCGAGAAAATGATGTGTCGTCGTTTGGATTTTCAAGTAATCGTAAGTATGCCAAGGCATGTTTGATTTCTGCTCGTTCAAAGAATCGTAATCCTCCATAGACCCGATAAGCAATTGCTGCAGAAAACAAGCCATGTTCAATGATCCGTGATTGCGCATTACTGCGATATAAAATCGCAATCTCACTCCGCGCATACCCTTCCTGTATCAAACTTCGGATTTCATCTATAAGCCATCCTGCTTCAGCCCCATCACTCGCCGCTTCAAAAAGTCTGACTAACTCTCCATGTCCTGCGTCAGTTCTTAAATTTTTTCCTAAACGTTCCGTGTTGTTCGCAATTAAGCAATTGGCGGTATCCAAAATATGTCCATGCGAGCGGTAATTTTGCTCAAGCTTGACCATTAAAGGCTTGTATTGTCGTTCAAAGAGCCTCATGTTTGCAACGTCCGCCCCACGAAAGGCATAAATACTTTGATCATCATCACCTACAGCAAAAACTGCCGATGGACTTTGACCGCCATGATTCGATAACAGTTTTAACCAAGCATATTGCAAGGCATTGGTATCTTGAAATTCATCCACTAAGATGTGGCGAAAA
Organism: Betaproteobacteria bacterium; assembly: GCA_037137465.1. Lineage (GTDB taxonomy): Bacteria > Pseudomonadota > Gammaproteobacteria > Burkholderiales > Burkholderiaceae > Polynucleobacter. The sequence continues at coordinate 23,926 of JBAXKF010000003.1, forward strand.
CGCTGTTGGTAATGTCTACGAATGGGTTCGTGATGTTTAAGAAGCTCATATGAACGAAGTAGCAGTTCAGAAAAATCAACTACTCCTTCTCTCGAGCATTGTTCTTCATAGGCTGCATATAACTTGATCAACATAGCTTGAAAATCATCTGAGGGCGATAAATCTTTAGGCCGTTGCCCTTTCTCCTTGGCATGTGCAATAAAATACTGTAATTGCTTTGGGGGATATTTTTCATCATCAACTTGAAGAACTTTTAATAGTCTTTTAATGGCAGAAAGTTGATCTTGAGTATCTAATATCTGAAATGTGGACGGTAGTCCAGCATCCTGGAAATGTGCGCGTAATAAGCGATTACAAAGCCCGTGGAAAGTACCAACCCACATACCTCGTGTATTAATGGGCAACATTGCCGATAAACGCGTCAACATCTCCTTGGCGGCTTTGTTCGTAAAGGTTACCGCTAAAATACCCACTGGGGATACTTGGCTTGTTTGAATCAACCATGCGATGCGAGTGGTTAAAACCTTGGTCTTTCCACTCCCAGCTCCGGCTAAGATAAGCGCTGAGGGTAAATAACCTTCGGAAGGGCTTGCACTAAGGGTTACAGCCTCTAATTGCTCGGGGTTTAAATTGTCTAATAAATCGTTCACGGAAGTTTGTTTAAATACCAAATTATAATTTGAGACATATGTCTATTAATGAAAATCCTACATCTAAATCTACCCACCTATTATCGGCTGATGCTTTGCCTGAATTAGCAAAAGCCTTTGAACCTCATAAGGTAGAAAAACCCCTGCTACAGGCTTGGGAAGAAAAAAACATCGGCACTGTTGAGATTCATGCAGATCGAGAAAATTTTTGTATTCAACTTCCACCCCCTAATGTTACAGGTACTTTACATATGGGACACGCTTTTAACCAAACGATTATGGATGGGTTAACAAGGCATGCGCGGATGCAAGGTAAAAATACCTTATGGGTTCCTGGCACTGATCATGCTGGTATAGCTACTCAAATTGTTGTTGAACGTCAATTAGATGCTCAAAAAATATCGCGCCATGATTTAGGGCGTGAAAAGTTTCTTGAAAAAGTGTGGGAGTGGAAAGAGTCATCTGGTTCGACAATTACTCATCAGATTCGTCGCATGGGAGCTTCCATTGACTGGAATCACGAATATTTCACGATGAACCCCGCAATGTCAGAAGCCGTTGTAGAGGTTTTTGTTTCACTTTTTGAGCAAGGTTTGATATACCGGGGTAAACGTCTCGTTAACTGGGATCCGGTATTAGGGACTGCGGTTTCAGACCTTGAGGTCGAAAGTGTTGAAGAGCAAGGCAGTATGTGGCAAATCCAGTATCCCTTAGAGGATGGTTCAGGAAGCCTTACTGTTGCAACTACTCGACCGGAAACGATGTTGGGTGACGTTGCTGTCATGGTTCATCCTGATGATGAAAGGTATCAACACCATATTGGCAAAAGAGTAGTTCTACCCCTGTGTAATCGAAGCATTCCTATCATTGCAGACGATTATGTAGATATGAGCTTTGGCACTGGCGTAGTAAAAGTCACTCCAGCGCATGATTTTAACGACTATGCAGTTGGCTCTCGCCACCAGTTACCACTTATTAATGTACTCACTCTAGATGCCAAAATTAATGAAGAAGCGCCAATTGCTTATCAAGGTCTCGATCGTTTTGAGGCTCGCCAAAAAATTGTTGAAGATTTAGAAAAAGCTGGCCTTTTAAAAGCTGTTGTACCTCATACCTTAATGGTTCCTCGCGGAGATCGCACGCATAGTGTTATTGAACCTATGTTAACGGACCAATGGTTTGTGGCGATGTCCAAACCTTCTCCAGACAATCAATACATGCCTGGAGAATCAATTGCTGGGGCCGCACTTGCTGCTGTTAAAAATGGTGATATTAGTTTAATTCCAGACAACTGGAATAGCACTTATAGCGGGTGGTTAGATAATATTCAAGATTGGTGTATCTCACGTCAGCTTTGGTGGGGACACCAAATACCTGCTTGGTATAAGGATGATGGTAGTTTTATTGTCGCCCGCTCTATTGAGGAAGCTCAAGAAAAGGCTAAAAAAGAATCTTATACCGGCTCGCTCACGCGTGATCCTGATGTTCTTGATACTTGGTTTAGCTCTGCTTTAGTTCCGTTTTCATCTCTTGGATGGCCTCATAAAAATGAGTTATTAGATCATTTTTTACCTTCATCGGTTTTAGTGACTGGATTTGACATTATTTTCTTTTGGGTTGCTCGCATGGTGATGATGACCTGTCATTTCACAGGAAAAGTCCCCTTCAAGAAGGTGTATGTTCACGGTCTTGTAAGAGACTCTGAAGGGCAAAAAATGAGTAAGTCAAAGGGGAATACTCTTGACCCTCTTGATTTGATTGATGGTATCAGTCTTGATGATCTTCTCCAAAAAAGAACTCAAGGCTTAATGAATCCAAAACAAGCTCAATCCATTACGAAAAAAACGAAAAAAGAATTTCCAGATGGAATACCGGCTTTTGGAACAGATGCGCTGCGTTTTACTTTTGCATCAATGGCCACTTTAGGCAGAAATATTAATTTTGATCAAAAACGTTGTGAGGGTTACCGAAATTTTTGTAATAAGTTATGGAATGCTACGCGATTTGTTCTGATGAACTGCCCAGGCACTGATGAGGAAAATGGTATAGCTCCTTGTCCTGGCGAATGCGGTCCTGATGGTTATTTGGATTTCTCTCACGCTGATCGATGGATTGTCTCGGAACTACAAAGAGTTGAGGCTGACGTCAATCGTGGCTTTTCTGAATATCGTTTTGACCTAATCGCAGCATCTTTGTATCAATTTGTATGGGATGAGTATTGTGACTGGTATCTTGAACTCGCAAAAGTACAATTACAACAAGGCACGCCTGCCCAACAAAGAGCTACGCGCAGAACACTACTTCGCGTTCTTGAAACAATTCTGCGTCTCGCCCATCCTCTTATTCCTTTCATCACGGAAGAACTTTGGCAAACTGTTGCTCCAAAATCAGGTAAAGATCTTGCCAAATGTCCAAAGCAATCGATTGCTCTTCAAAACTACCCTAAGGCTCAACCAGAAAAAATTGATGAGGCAAGTGAGGCTTGGGTTAAAAAATTAAAATTACTCATCGACGCTTGTAGGAATTTAAGGGGCGAGATGCAAATTTCACCTGCAACGAAAGTTCCTCTCATCATCCAGGGTAACTCTGAGGAGTTAACTGCTTATAGTCCTTACTTATTAAGTCTTGCAAAACTATCAAAAGTGATTGTTGACAATAATGGGTCAATGATTGATGAAAAAGCCGCAAGTGCGCCTGTTGTGCTGGTAGGTGAAACACGATTGCTTCTTGAAGTTGAAGTGGACATTGCTGCCGAACGAATAAGACTAGGTAAAGAAATTTCTCGTTTAGAATCTGAAATAATGAAAGCAACTGCAAAACTTGGTAATCCAAGCTTTGTGGATCGCGCTCCACCCGAAGTGGTTGCACAAGAAAATAAGCGTTTAAATGAATTCAATACTCTGTTAGATAAATTACGCACTCAATTAGAACGACTTCAATCAAAATAAATTATGAAAACTAATGTCTTTAAAGCTGTATTTCCAGTAGCGGGTTTAGGAACTCGCTTTTTACCGGCAACCAAAGCAATGCCAAAAGAAATGCTCACGGTTGTCGATAAGCCATTAATTCAATACGCGGTTGAGGAAGCGATTGCCTCGGGTATTACTGAACTTATTTTTGTGACTGGTCGCTCTAAGCGGGCCATCGAAGATCACTTTGATAAGGCATATGAACTTGAAAATGAACTTGAGCAAAAAAACAAAAAGGATTTATTAGAAATTGTTCAAAATATAAAACCAAGCCATGTGGATTGTGTATATGTTCGACAGGCTGAGGCCTTAGGTCTCGGACATGCCATCTTATGTGCTGAAAAACTGGTTGGCGATGACCCCTTTGCTGTCATATTGGCTGATGACCTCCTGACGGGAAAGAGACCTGTTCTAGATCAAATGATTGAACTTTTTAATCACTATCGTTGCTCCATCATCGGTGTTGAAGAAATCGCCAAGGAGCAGAGTCGCTCTTATGGTGTGATTGATGGAAAAAAATGGGATGAGAACATTTATAAACTGTCAGGAATTGTTGAAAAACCAGCTCCTGAACTGGCACCGTCCAATATGGGTGTTGTTGGTAGATATGTTTTAACAGCAAATATTTTTAGCCATATTAAAAACTTGTCTCCAGGGGCTGGGGGCGAGTATCAATTAACGGATGCTATCCAATCACTCATTCAAAAAGAGCAAGTACTTGCCTATGAGTATGAAGGTATTCGGTATGACTGCGGTAGCAAACTTGGGTATTTAAAGGCAACTGTAGAGTTTGCTTTAAATCACCCTGAGGTTGGGGCTGAGTTTGCTGAGTTTTTAAAAACTAGGTAATGGTTTAACCGCGCATCTTTACACTGCGCGTTCTACAGCGTTTTTACCGGCGCTTTAAATAAAAAACAAAAACATCAGCATTTTTTTCAGAAGCCATTAACTCATTGCCAGTTTGTTTTGCAAACATTGCAATGTCCTGCTCGGCACCACGATCATTTGCACTAATTTTTAGAACTTGACCCGTTAACATATCAGCTAAGGCTTTTTTTGTCCTTAATACCGGCAATGGGCAAATCATCCCAATACAATCCAACTCTTTATCAATTTGTTGTGGAATCATAACCGCTCCTGTAACCATGAATTTACGCTCGCTAAGGCAGCCGGCAGGTTTTGTGGCAAAGTCCCACCTGCCATAGCCATGTCAGGCTTACCACCACCCTTGCCTCCAACTTGTGTCGCTACAAAATTAACAAGGTCTCCTGCTTTTACTTTACCAACTAAGTCACTGGTTACTCCAGCCACTATTTGTACCTTGCTATCTTGTATCGCAGCAATCACAATCACCCCAGAATGTAGTTTATTTTTGATTTGATCTAAGGTTTCTCTTAAGGCTTTAACATCTGCGCCATCGAGTCGCGCCACCAAGGTGTTCGTATTGTTAATCAATGTAACTTGGGACAAGAGTTCATCACCCTGACTGGCCGCCATTTTAGACTTGATTCGCTCAAGATCTTTTTCTAATGTCTTCACGTGATCTTGCAGTTGCGCAATACGATGCGGCAACTCGTCAGGGTTGGTTTTAAGTGAGGCCGCAATCTGAATCATTTGACTATCTAACTTTTGAACTTTTTGGATGGCATTGTGGCCGCTAATCGCCTCAATACGACGTATTCCTGATGCCACACCACTTTCAGTCACGATTTTAAATAACCCTATATCGCCAGTTCTCTGGACATGCGTGCCTCCGCATAACTCTTTGGAACTGCCTATCTCTAAAACTCTGACAACATCCCCGTATTTTTCTCCAAATAACATCATGGCGCCTGTTTTTTGCGCATCATCAATACTCATGGATTTTGCAGAGCTTGCGGTATTTTGTAAAATCTCGGCATTGACAAGTTGCTCAATTTTTTCCATTTCTTCTCGCGTAACTGGCAAGTTATGGGTAAAGTCAAAACGGGTCTTTTCATGATCAACTAATGATCCTTTTTGCTGGACATGAGACCCCAAAACCTCTCTTAAAGCTTTATGCATTAAATGCGTAGCGCTATGATTGCGTGTGATGGAAGAACGATTGACTTGATCTACTTTAGGGTGCAAATGATCGCCAACTTTTAAATGCCCCTCAAGCATCGTTCCCTGATGTCCAAAGACGTCTGATTGAATCTTCATCGTGTCATCAACTTGAAAAAGTGCGACTTGATTGCGTAACTCACCCCGGTCCCCTACTTGTCCGCCAGACTCTGCATAAAATGGGGTCTGATCTAAAACAATGACGGCATCTTCGCCACTTTTTAACTCTGAAACTTGACTGCCATCGATGTAAATCGCTTGAACCTTTGCTTGCTCTAAGCTCAAATGCTCATAACCCAAAAATTGTGTAGGTACACCTTTATATTCCAAGCCCTGAGCCATTTTAAATTTACCGGCAGCTCTGGCTAAATTGCGCTGCTGATCCATCGCAGCATTAAAGCCAGCGTCATCAACTTGAACATTTCTCTCCCTGCAAACATCAGCAGTTAGATCAAGTGGAAAACCAAATGTATCATGCAATTTAAAGGCGATCGCCCCATCTAAAGTGGCTCCATCATGACTCTTAGAAAGGTCCGATAGGGCTTGTTCTAAAATCTCCATGCCATTTGCAATCGTTTGGAAAAAACGTTCTTCTTCTTGCTTAAGTACTTCTGTTATTTTTTCTTTTTGCGTGATGAGGTCAGGATAAGCCTGCCCCATTTCTGTTGCCAAGGCATCGACAATGCGATAGAAGAATGGCGCTCTTGCTCCTAACTTATAGCCATGGCGTATGGCACGGCGTGTAATACGCCTTAATACATATCCCCTACCTGCGTTGCCTGGAATGACACCGTCTAGGACTGTAAAACTACAAGCCCGAATATGATCGGCAATGACTTTGAGCGATGGACTTTGTATATCAACGGATTGTCCGCCAGATGCTTCAACACTTAACTTTGCCGCATCGATTAAATGCACAAATAAATCAATTTCGTAATTAGAATGTACATGCTGCAATACCGCCGAAATACGCTCTAAACCCATGCCTGTATCAACGCTTTTTTTCGGCAGTGGGTGCATCACCCCTTGTTCGTCACGATTAAATTGCATGAAGACATTGTTCCAAATCTCAATAAAACGATCCCCGTCTTCATCTGGGCTTCCTGGAGGTCCTCCAGGAATGTCTTCACCATGATCATAAAAAATCTCGGTGCAGGGGCCACATGGTCCGGTATCGCCCATCATCCAAAAATTATCTGATGCATACCTAGCCCCTTTGTTATCGCCAATGCGAATAACCCGCTCGGGTGGAATGCCTATTTTTTTAGTCCAAATTTCATACGCTTCTTCATCGTCTTGGTAAACCGTGACTAGCAATTTTTCTTTAGGTAGTTTGAAAACATCAGTCAATAACTCCCAAGCAAATTGAATAGCATCTTCTTTAAAGTAATCTCCAAAAGAAAAATTACCTAACATCTCAAAAAAAGTATGATGTCTTGCCGTATATCCAACATTATCTAAATCATTGTGCTTACCGCCAGCGCGAATACACTTCTGGGCAGTGGTTGCTCGGGAATAAGGGCGCTTATCAAAGCCTAAAAATACGTCTTTAAATTGATTCATGCCTGCATTTGTAAAGAGAAGCGTCGGATCATCTCCAGGCACAACTGCACTCGAGGCCACAATCTGATGCCCTTTAGAGGCAAAAAAATCTAAATAACTTTGTCTAATTTCATTTACTTTCATAGGATTTATTATCTCATTTCGGTGCAGAACTCAAAAAACTCACGTCCAATTTGTGGTTTAATCACATGATAAGGGGAAACCCTAGGAGTCTGAATTCAAATTTCCACCTACAATCACACATCGCTATAAAAACTATTACTGAGGAGTTCGAATTGAAAATTAGAAATAAACCAGATTTCGCTGCAGGTTTAATGTTTATTGCTTTTGGCGCTTTTTTTGCAATTCTTGCAAGAGGCTACCAAATGGGAACCGCCGCAAAAATGGGCTCAGGATACTTTCCATTTTGGCTTGGTGTCGTACTTTGTTTACTGGGGCTTTTTGTATTAGTTAGGTCTCTTGCTTCAAGTAGCGAAGAAGATGGTCTAGCAGCTTGGGATTGGAAGTCTGTTTTATGGGTGACTGGTTCGGTTGTATTGTTTGCAATCCTTCTTCAATATATTGGAGTCGTCTTATCCATTATGGTGTTGGTTTTCGTATCTGCAATGGCGAGCCATGAGTTCCATTGGAAACAAACCTTAATCAACGCAATCATTTTGATTGGTATTGCATATGCGGCTTTCGTATGGTTCCTAAAATTACAGTTCCCTGTATGGCCACCATTTTTAACGAACTAATCATTCTATCCATTCTTACAAAATACAAATTTAAAGAAAGAACTACCCAATGGATCTGTTAAGTAATCTCTCCCTAGGCTTTGCTACTGCCTTCACATTACAAAATCTTCTATATTGCTTTATTGGTTGCGTACTTGGAACCTTGATTGGCGTTTTGCCAGGTCTTGGCCCTATCGCAACTATTGCGATGTTGCTTCCTGCCACCTATGCGTTGCCTCCAATTGCGGCATTAATTATGCTTGCGGGTATTTATTACGGCGCCCAATATGGTGGCTCAACAACCGCGATTTTGATTAATATTCCTGGTGAGTCTTCCTCGGTGGTGACCGCGATTGACGGATATCAAATGGCCCGAAAAGGCCGAGCCGGTGTTGCCCTCTTTACAGCGGGTACGGGTTCATTCTTCGCTGGTTGTGTGGCGACTTTAGTTTTGGCAGCATTCGCAGCGCCTTTATCTGAGTTGGCGTTTAAATTTGGTCCTGCCGAATACTTCTCACTCATGGTTCTAGGCCTTATTGGTGCGGTAGTGTTGGCATCAGGCTCTCTAATCAAAGCGATTGCAATGATTGTGCTTGGTCTTTTAATGGGCTTAGTAGGTACCGACGTGAACTCAGGTACTTCTAGATATGCTTTCGATATTCCACAACTAACCGATGGTCTAGGCTTCGTTGTTGTGGCAATGGGTGTTTTCGGTTTTGCTGAAATTATGGCTAACTTAGAGCAAAAAGAACATCGCGAAACCTTCCTAAGCAAAGTAACCAATTTATGGCCTAAAAAAGAAGACTTTAAGCGTATGGTTGGTCCGATTCTTCGTGGCACACTTTTGGGCTCTATCTTGGGTATTCTGCCTGGTGGTGGTGCTGCTCTTGCTTCTTTCGGTGCTTATTCCTTAGAAAAGAAAGTTTCTAAATACGGTCATGAGTTCGGTAAAGGTGCTATTGAGGGTGTAGCTGCACCAGAGAGCGCGAATAATGCTGCTGCTCAAACATCTTTTATTCCACTCTTAACATTAGGTATTCCTCCTAATGCTGTGATGGCCTTAATGGTTGGTGCGATGACTATTCATAACATTCAGCCTGGTCCGCAAGTGATGACAAGCAATCCAGCTTTGTTCTGGGGTTTGATTGCCTCTATGTGGATTGGTAACTTTATGTTAATTATTCTTAACTTACCAATGATTGGTGTTTGGGTTAAGTTATTAACGATTCCTTACCGTCACATGTATCCAGCGATTTTGGTCTTCTGCTGTATTGGTGTTTACTCTGTTAACAATACGGTTTTTGATATTTATCTAACTGCTATATACGGCATCATTGGATATGTGTTCATGAAGTTCAAATGTGAAGCTCCTCCATTATTATTAGGTTTCGTTTTAGGACCTATGATGGAAGAGAATTTCCGTCGTGCCCTATTATTATCACGCGGAGATTTCACAGTATTTGTGACACGTCCTTTATCTGGATGCTTATTAGCGGCCGCACTATTCTTGGTGTTTATCGTAATGATTCCTGCCTTCAAGAAGACGCGTGAGGAAGCTTTCGTGGAAGATTGATGTAAATTCTCCAAGGCACATTACAATGTGTGTCTATGTCTAAAGAAATAAAAAACTCACAAGAAACCTCGGCACAAACCGAGGTTTCTAACTTTTTGCGGCAGATTATTGATTCTGACTGCGCTCATGCAACCTATGCTAATCGCTCAGATAGTAAAGGGAACATTCTTCCCTCAGTGATTACAAGGTTCCCTCCTGAGCCTAATGGTTATCTCCATATTGGTCACGCCAAGAGTATCTGCTTAAATTTTGGTTTAGCCAAAGATTATGCTCACCTAACTAACGGTGCTAGGTGCCATATGCGTTTTGATGATACCAATCCAGCGAAAGAAGAGACTGAGTACGTGGACAGTATTCTGGATGCGGTCTCCTGGCTTGGGTTTGATTGGCACCACAATGGCCAAGAATTTCAGTTTTACGCAAGCGATTATTTTGATACCTTGTTTGCATTTGCAAAAATATTAATCTCTACTGGCAAAGCCTATGTGGATAGTCAAAGTGCTGAGGATATCCAAAAAAATAGGGGTAACTTCACGCAGGTCGGATCACCAAGTCCATTCCGCGATCGTGAAATTTCTGAAAATTTAGATTTATTCGAAAAGATGCGCTCAGGTGTGTTTAAAGATGGGGAGCATGTTCTTCGCCTTAAGATTGATATGTCTCATCCTAATTTAGTTATGCGTGACCCTGTGATTTATCGTATCAGGCATGCTCATCATCATAGAACTGGTAATACCTGGTGTATTTATCCCTTGTATGACTTTACGCATTGTATTTCGGATGCTCTAGAAAATATTACCCACTCTATTTGTACCTTAGAGTTTGAAAATAATCGTCCTCTGTATGAGTGGATTCTCAATGAACTGCATCAGGCTGGCGCCCTTAAAGCCCCTCTCCCTCATCAATACGAGTTCGCGCGTCTTAATTTAACCTATACCTTAACGAGTAAACGTAAATTATTGCAGCTCGTTCAAGAGAACTATGTCGATAGCTGGGATGATCCGCGTATGCCAACGATTGTTGGTCTTCGCAGAAGAGGCTATACCCCTGAGTCTTTGCAATTATTTTGCGATCGGATTGGAGTTTCTAAAGCCGATAGCTGGATTGATATGAGCGTTTTAGAGCAAGCTCTTCGTGATGATCTAGATCCTAAGGTCGAACGTGGCACCGCAGTATTATCTCCACTCAAACTGATTATTGATAATTTTAATGCGGAATTAGAATGGTGCTCTGCGCCTAAACATCCTCATCATGAGGATTGGGGTCGCCGCGATTTTGCCCTCACGAAAGAATTATGGATAGAGTCTGATGACTTTATGCCAGATCCTCCAAAAGGCTTTTTTAGATTATTCCCACCCAAAGATGGTCAACCTGGAAGTAGGGTTCGTCTTCGCTATGGTTTTGTGGTCGAATGCACTGGTTATGACATCGATGAGAATGGCAACACGATTGCAGTAAGAGTTAATTACTTCCCTGATAGCAAAAGCGGTACTCCAGGATCGGCAGACTATAAAGTAAAGGGCAATATCCACTGGGTAAGCGTTCCTCATGCAGTTAGTGCTGAGTTACGTATCTACGATCGTCTTTTTACTGATCCTCACCCCGCAAGTGGCGATAAAGATTTCTTGACTCTACTCAATAGTGAATCAAAAAAAGTGTTACATGCCTTTGTTGAACCTAGTCTAGCTAAAGCAATGCCTGAACAACGCTTTCAGTTTGAGCGGCACGGATACTTCGTGGCTGATCGTCTTGATTATTCTGAAAACAAACCAGTTTTTAATTTTGCGGTTGGTCTAAAAGATCAATGGAAAAAATAATCTAAAATAGCGTCGCTTGTCGACTAGTTTGCGTTTTTAAAAAGTCCTCTACCCGAGGGTATTCAAATTGAAAGCCAATTTCGGCAAGTCGATGATTTTCTAGCCGTCTTGATTCTTTCATGAAACTTAACATCTGCGGTGTGACTTGCGCTCTTAATTCCTCAAAACTGACCCTCTTGGGTGGATCTAAATCAAATGTTTTTGCAACAAGATCAAAATATTCTCCCATTTTTAACCAACTGAAGTCACTCGCGTTGAGGACCCGCTGTGGTAATCCCCGATAAAAGGCACATAGAATGATTCGCGCAAGATCATCTGCATGGATGTGGTTCGTATACACATCTTCATCATGATTTAATGCTGGTGTGCCGGCTTTTAAGCGCTCAATTGGTAAGCGATTACTTGCATAGATACCTGGTACTCGCAGAATACTCACAAGGGCACGCTGTGCAATGGCCCATGACCTTAACTGTAACTCCGCATCAAGGCGCCTTTGACCGCGAGGACTCGTTGGTGCTACTACCCTAGTCTCATCAACAAAAGCCCCTTTACAGTCCCCATAAACCCCTGAGGTGCTCACGTAGATTAAACGCTGTACTCGCCCCCCTCGCGCAAGAACATGGAGGAGATTTCTGGTTCGAAGATCCCTAGGGCCTTCATTATTGGGTGGTGCAAGATGAATCACATTAGGGGCTAAATGAGCAATTTTGTCGATACTTTTACGGTCATCTAAATTACCCAATAAGGGAACGGCTCCCATCTTGCGTAATATAGATGTTTTGGCTTCTTGTGTAGTTAAAACAAAAACTTTGTGAGTTTTGACTAAAATAGGCAATAATCTCATTCCAACATCACCACATCCAATGATGAGAACTCTTGGTTTATGAATGGAAGATGGTTGAATTGCCATAAATAATAGTAACCCTTTTATGAAAGGAAGTGTTTTGGATTCCAATGCAAGTTTTGTAGTGACCCTTCAAGGAAGTGGTAAAAGTTTCTCCGTTCAAGCCGATGAAACAATTTTAGATGCTTCTCTTAAAGCTGGGATTATTCTAGCCTATGGTTGTAAAAATGGTGCTTGCGGTTCATGCAAAGGGAAAATCGTAACCGGCGAGATCAAAATGGGGCCTCATAGCGCTTCCACGCTTACCGAAGAAGAAGAGCAACGCAAAATGGCACTTCTTTGTTGCTCTTTTCCACTGAGTGATTGCACGGTTTTTGCTAGGGAAATAGAAGCTGGAGAAATCCCTATTAAGAAAATTCCATGTCGTGTTGCTGATCTTGTGCAATCAGCGCCGGATGTAATGGTGATGAAACTACAACTTCCGTCTACAGAGCGCTTCCAATACCGTGCTGGACAATACGTAGAATTTTTACTTAAAGATAATCAGCGTAGAGCATATTCAATTGCTACCCCACCGCATCAAGATGGTCCTATCGAGCTGCATATTCGACATATGCCTGGCGGAGTTTTTACAGACCATGTGTTTGGCGTAAATCCTAACTTGGTGATGAAGGTGAAAGATATTCTTCGTTTTGAGGGTCCATTAGGTAGTTTTTTCCTTCGCGAAAGCTCAGATAAACCAATGATTTTTATCGCTTCAGGTACAGGTTTTGCTCCTATTCAAGCGATTATTGAACACACCTTGCATGAAAATATGACTAGACCAATCCATCTCTATTGGGGTGGACGTCGGCCAGAAGATTTATATCAACACGAAAAATGCCTACAATGGGCTCACGATCATGCCCATATTCACTATATTCCCGTGATCTCCAATGCGCTGCCTGAAGATGCTTGGAATGGTAGAACTGGTTTTGTCCATCAAGCTGCCATGGTCGATTTTCCGGATATGAGCTCTTATCAGGTCTATGCATGTGGTGCTCCGGTAGTTGTTTCATCTGCGCAACGAGACTTCATCAGTCAATGCCAACTACCTGAAGACGAGTTTTATGCAGATTCTTTTACATCTGCAGCTGATCTTGCCAAATAAAGGAATATTGTCATCATCAGACTTTAAAATCTTTACATTATTAATTTTTCTTTCGAGGAATCTATGCACGACCCCCATTCAGTAATGTTTATTACCAAGCGACCAGATGTTGAAATGGTTTCCGGTAAAGGCTCTTGGTTAGAAGATAACAATGGCAAACATTACCTCGACTTTATGCAAGGCTGGGCAGTTAATTGCTTAGGTCACAGCAATCCAGGAATGATTAGCGCCCTTGAAACCCAAGCTCGGAAAGTTATAAATCCTAGCCCCGCTTTTTACAATCAACCTATGATTGCCTTGGCTGATCTTCTAACGAAACACAGTTGTTTTGATAAAGTATTTTTTGCCAATAGTGGCGCTGAGGCGAATGAAGGGGCTATTAAGCTCGCCCGTAAATGGGGGCAAGTTCACAAGAACTCCGCTTATGAGATTATTACCTTTGACCACAGTTTTCATGGTAGAACCATCGCAACGATGAGCGCCTCTGGCAAACCAGGGTGGGATACGATGTTTGCTCCTCAAGTTCCCGGCTTCCCTAAGGCGGATTTAAATGATTTAGCCTCTGTTGAAAAATTGATTAATGAAAAAACTGTCGCTGTAATGCTTGAGCCTGTCCAGGGTGAGGGTGGTGTTATCCCTGCGACCCATGAGTTTATGAAAGCCTTGCGTGAGTTAACTACTCAAAAAGGGATTTTGCTGATTGTGGATGAAGTACAAGCAGGCTGTGGACGTACGGGTCGATTATTTGCGCACCAATTATTTGATGTTGAGCCTGACATCATGACTCTTGGTAAAGGTATTGGTGGTGGCGTTCCTCTTTCCGCACTCTTATGTACCGATGCTGTTGCCTGCTTTGTGCCTGGTGATCAAGGTGGAACCTATAACGGCAACCCACTGATGACCGCCGTCGGGGTGAGCGTCATTGAACAATTAACTGCTCCTGGTTTTTTGGAAGAGGTCCGCGCAAAAGGTGAGTACCTTAAACAAAAACTACTTCATCTCTCGCAGAAGCATCACTTGGAAGGTGAACGTGGTGAAGGTTTATTACGTGCATTAATTCTAGACAGAGACATTGGTCCAGATTTAGTTGAAAAAGCACGCACTAATAACCCTATTGGCTTATTGATTAATTCCCCACGCCCGAATCTGCTCAGGTTCATGCCGGCACTCAATGTCAGCCGTGATGAAATCGATCAAATGATTAATATGCTTGATGAACTTATTCATCAAGCCCCTAAATAAGCTTCATGAATACGAGGATCTTTGCTGAGGTCCTCGCCAGATCCCGTCATCGTGATTTCACCACTTTCCATGACATAAGCTCGGTTCGACATTGATAAAGCAATTTTTGCATTTTGCTCTACAAGTAATATTGTCATTCCCTGCTTCGAAATAGTCTGAATCACTGCAAAAATATTTTCTACCATCAGTGGTGATAAGCCCATCGTGGGCTCATCGAGAAGAAGAAGTTTAGGTTTTGACATCAAGGCCCTGGCAATGGCTAACATTTGCTGCTCTCCGCCAGACATCGTTCCCGCCAATTGATTGGCCCTCTCCTTGATACGCGGAAAATAGGTGAACATACGTTCTACATCTTCTTCGATCTGCGCATCATGTCGAAGATAAGCGCCCATCAATAAATTTTCTGCAACAGTCATTCGGGTAAAAATACCACGCCCTTCGGGAACAAGCGCTAGCCCCTTCTCTACGAGCTCATGAGGATTTCCTGAGCTTTGCATGCCTTCAAATACAATTTGCCCTGACCGAGGTGTTAGTAAACCTGCAATCGCTTTTAAAGTGCTCGTTTTACCGGCTCCATTTGAACCAATCAAGCTGACTAACTCCCCTTGCTCAACAGCTAAATCAATTTTTTTAACCGCCTCAATACCGCCATAAGCCACGACCAATTGCGATAGCTCTAAAATTTTAGAGTTACTCATGATGAGCAACTCCCAAATACGCTTTTATAACCGCAGGATTGTTTCTTACACTTTCTGGTGGGCCTTGTGCAATAACTCTTCCCTCATCAAGGACGGTGATCTCACTACAAAGTCCCATCACTAACCGAACATCGTGTTCAATCATCAAAATGGTTGTACCATCATCACGAATCTTTTGTAACAATAATTGCAGGTCTTTTTTTTCGGTTTGATTCATACCTGCCGCAGGTTCATCTAAAGCCAGTAAAAGTGGTTCAGTTGCTAATGCTCTTGCAATTTCTAAACGCCTTTGTGATCCATAGGATAAGTTTTTAGAGATCTGTTGTGCTTCTTTTTCAATACCGACATAGGCTAATAATTGCATTGCATCTGCAATGACTTGTTTTTCTTCTGAACGGTTAAACGAAGTTCTAAAAATCGTACTAAATAAACCTGACTGTGTTCTCGTATGACGCCCAACCATCACGTTTTCTAATACAGTCATTTCTTTGAAGAGTCGAATGTTTTGAAAGGTTCTTGCAATACCCGCCCTTAAGACTTGATCTACGGCACTTGGGTTATATGGGACTCCATTTAAAATAAATGTGCCACTATCTGCTGGATACAGTCCTGTCATCACATTAAAGAAACTTGTTTTACCAGCGCCATTGGGGCCAATAAGTCCAACAATAGAACCTGCCGGCACACTTAGGTGGGCATCTTGTAATGCTTGTAAGCCACCGAATCGTTTAGAAACACCGCTGATGTCAAGTAATGTCATCACACAACTCTCGTTTTTGGCCATACCCCATGAGGGCGAAATCGGATCACCAATATCAAAGCACAACCATAAATAAACTGACGAATAACTTCCGCATCAATTACTACATGTCCAAATAACATCGTTTGCAATGGCACTAATGTTGACCTCAGGAATTCAGGAAAAACTGCCAAGAGTAAACTGCCGAAAATAACCCCAGGAATATGCCCCATACCACCAAGAACAACCATGGCAAGAATCACAATCGACTCTGATAGGGAAAATGACTCTGGGGAAATAAAGCCCTGAAAAGAAGCAAATAAGGCGCCTGAAACACCTCCAAATGAAGCGCCGATAGCAAATGCTAATAACTTTAAATTTCTGGTATTAATACCCATCGCCTTAGCAGCAATCTCGTCTTCTCTAATTGCTACCCATGCTCTACCTATCCTTGAATCTTGTAAGCGAATACAAATAATGACTACCCCAATGACGAGTACTAAGAATAAATAATAATTCAAAATAACCGACGGAATTGAGAGCCCAAGAAATTGAATTTGCTTTCCAAGTGATGTGCCCATAATACTTACCGCCTCAACGCCATTAATGCCTTTAGGACCATTAGTTAAGTTCATCGGCCGATCTAAGTTATTCAAAAAAATACGGATGATTTCTCCAAAGCCTAATGTAACAATAGCCAGATAGTCGCCCCGTAGCTTCAAGGTCGGCGCCCCTAATAAAACACCAAATAAACCAGCTATAAGAGCAGCCAATGGCAAGATCATGAGGTAAGAGGTGTGTAAACCGGCAGGAAAGGCTTCACGTATGAAAGCAAAAGAATTAATCAAATGTGGCGACGCCAACAGCCCAGCACAATAAGCGCCTACCGCATAAAAAGCGATATAACCTAAATCAAGAAGTCCTGCAAATCCAACAACAATATTAAGACCTAATGCTAAAAAGATATATAACAATGCAAAATCAAGCACCCTTACCCAATAATTTCCACCCGCCATCATACAAAGCCAAGGCGCAAAACATAGCATGATCGCTAAAGCGAGTAACTGCAGATGTTTATTTTGAAGGAATAAAGTCATGCACGATCACCTTGTTTTTCACCTAACAAACCAGATGGCTTAAAGATTAATACAAGAATCAGAACCATAAATGCAAATACATCTTGATAATTTGAACCAAATACTCCACCCGTTAATTCACTAATATATCCAGATCCAAGTGCCTCAATTAACCCCAGGAGTAATCCACCTAACATGGCTCCCGGGATGTTGCCAATTCCACCAAGAACAGCGGCAGTAAATGCTTTTAACCCGGGTATAAATCCCATATAAAAATGTGCAGAGCCATAATTCGTGGCAATCATCACGCCCGCTAAAGCTGCTAATCCACCACCCAACATAAATGTGTAAGAAATAACTTGGTTCGTATTAACGCCCATGAGACCTGCCACAGAAGGATTTTCTGCGGTAGCTCGCATGGCTCGACCAAAGCGCGTCCGCTTAACAAGAATCAGTAGGCTCAACATGACGATAAAAGAAACGGCAATAATAACCACCTCTTTAACCGTGATTGTCGCGCTCGAATAGGGTAAATGAATGATTTGACTGGGTAGTAGTTGTGGAAACCTTAATGGTGCCCGCCCCCAAAGCATCATCGCAATCGTTTGCAACAAAATGGACATCCCTATGGCTGAAATAAGCGGCGCTAAGCGAGGCGCGTTTCGCAATGGTCGATACGCAAACTTTTCAATATAAAAGCTCATCACGGCACAAGCTGCAATCGCCACAAAAAGCACAATAAGCAACTGAATCCATATTGGTAAATGAGGGAAAAAATACTGTAGTAACTGACTAGTTGTCAGAGCAATCATGGCGCCAAACATTAATACTTCACCATGCGCAAAATTAATAATGCCAAGCACACCATAGACCATGGTGTAGCCAAGTGCAATTAAGGCATAAATACTACCTAAAACTAAACCATTGAGAATTTGCTGTAAGAGAATATCCATATGAAAACGGCAGAAATATTTCTGCCGTTCTGTACGTGATTTACATCTTCACAACTTCAAGCGTCGTTACTTTGCCATCTACATAGTGGTTCAATGTAATCACGCTTTCTTTTAAATCGCCTTTAGCATCAAAAGCAATTTGACCACTCAAGCCTGAATAATTCGTTGTTGCAACCGCGCCCAAAATAGCCGCCGCTTCCACAGAATTCGCTCGCTTCATAGCGTCTACAATCACCATCACTGCGTCATACGCCATCGGTGAGTAAATTTCCACCTGAACTTTAAAGCGCTCTTGGTAATTCTTTAAGAAAGCCTCTCCATTACTTAGGCTTTCTTTGGGTACACCAACGG
This sequence comes from Betaproteobacteria bacterium, assembly GCA_037137465.1. Taxonomy (GTDB): domain Bacteria; phylum Pseudomonadota; class Gammaproteobacteria; order Burkholderiales; family Burkholderiaceae; genus Polynucleobacter. Next base: position 42,349 of record JBAXKF010000003.1, read on the forward strand.
TGGAGCAAATAATATTTCCTATCGCATCACCAGCGAGTTGCGCTAAAGTGGGGCTACAAATACCATCTCCACCAATAATCTTTACGGTGATACCAAGTTCTTTTGCTTGTTTGGCAAATAGGCCTCCCGTTGCATCCATGCCGCCATACAAAATCACATCTGGCTTTTTAGATTTAATGTTGGTTAAGATGGCCTTGAAGTCTGTAGCCTTATCATTAGTTGCTTCATGAATTGCTATTTTGCCACCTGCTGCGATGATTGTTTTTTCAAACTCATCTGCCAATCCTTTGCCGTACTGTGTTGAATCATCAACAATCGCAATATTTTTTGCTTTTAATTTATCAAGGGTATATTTGGCTAAGACTGGTCCTTGTTGTGCGTCGGTCCCTACCAGACGAAACGTAGTTTTAAAGCCCTGTTGAGTATAGGTAGGGTTTGTAGACGATGGTGAAATTTGTACGATACCCGCATCACTATAAATTTTTGAAGCTGGAATCGAAACGCCTGAATTTAAATGCCCAACTACAGCGACTACTTTTTGATCGACTAATTTTTGTGCAACTTGAGTACCAAGTCTTGGATCAGAAGCATCATCTTCGCCAACAAACTCTAAAGTTACTTTTTTGCCATTAATAACCAATCCTTGCTTATTGATTTCTTCAACAGCTAGTCTTGCACCATTTTCATTATCTTTTCCTAAGTGAGCATTTGGCCCCGTTAGTGGCGCTACATTACCTATTTTTACAGTTACCGCATCTGATGATGTTTGAGCTTTTTCCTGCTTGCCACAAGAAATCAATGCCGCACTTACTAAACACAATCCACCAAGCATCATTGGTAATCGTATTGCATAAGAACAATTATTTTTAAGATTCATTCCCATTCTCCTTCGTGTGATTTAAATAAGTCGATTTGTTTTAATTAATTACTTTATTCTACTCGCTGTACTCGTACTTAAACCCTTAGGTAACTGAAATATAGTGTTTTCAATTACCCCTTCCAAAGGTCTTATAGTTCTGGGTCCAAATTCTTTAATTTTTTCAATAATGGATTGTGCAAGTGCCTCAGGAGCAGATGCCCCAGCTGTTAAACCTACTCGTTTAATACCTATAAACCATTCCGCTTGCAATTGCAGTGGGTTATCAACCATGTAAGCCTTTACTCCCAACTTTTCAGAAAGTTCCCACAGCCGATTCGAGTTCGAACTATTAGGACTTCCTACGACAATAACAAGTTGAACTTGTGGTGCCATTAATTTGACTGCATCTTGTCTGTTCTGCGTAGCGTAGCAAATATCTTGTTTTTTTGGTTGTGCAATTTGTGGAAATTTATTTTTTAGTGCCGTAACAATTTCTTCTGTTTCATCAATAGATAAGGTGGTTTGAGTTACATAAGCAATCGGCATAGTTGTGGGCACATCTAATACTTCTACATCGGCAACTGTCTGTACCAAACTAATTCGATCTTGCACTTGACCCATCGTCCCCTCAACTTCTGGATGTCCCTTATGACCAATCATGACAATGTAATAACCCTCTTTATACATTTTGATGACTTCAACGTGCACTTTGGTTACCAATGGGCATGTTGCATCAAATACCCGAAACCCTCGCGCCGCTGCCTCTGCCTTGACTGTTGGAGGGACTCCATGAGCGCTAAAAACCAAAGTCGCACCAGCTGGGACCTTCGCCAAATCATCGATAAAGATGGCGCCTCGTGCGCGCAAATCATCGACAACATACTGGTTGTGAACAATTTCATGGCGCACGTAGATCGGCGCTCCAAATTGTTTCAATGCTTCATTAACAATAGTAATCGCGCGATCAACGCCGGCACAAAAACCTCTTGGCTGTGCGAGCAAAATTTCAGGTTCAAGTTTTTGGTCTGTGCTCATGTGATGCACCTCAAAAAATTACAGTATAGAAATGATTTTTACTTCAAAAATCATTTCTTTTCCAGCCAAGGGGTGATTGAAATCGAACCACGCACCAGATTCATCAATGCTTTGCAAAGTACCCGCATATTTACCGCCATGTGGGGCATCGAATTCCACCATGTCGCCAACAGAATAATCCTCTTCAGGATTGCTATTTTGTTTCAGTGTTTCCAAAGATATTTTTTGTACAAGTTCTGGATTGCGCAAACCGAACCCTTGTTCAGGACTCAGAGTCACGGTTTTATGCTCACCATTGATCATGCCCATCAGCGCATTTTCAAGGCCTGGCGCAAATTGACCAGCTCCAATCAAAACGGTTGCCGGCTTATCAGTGAAGGTGTTTGCAATATCAGCGCCATCCTTAAAGCTCAAGCGATAGTGCAAGGTCAAAAAAGAATCAATTTTTACTGTATTTTCCATATGTTTCCTATTGTAGCGATGGCGCCGCCAACTCGCTTGTCTATCCGCAACTGGCCAACCGATATGCAGCCAAGAGAACGTATTTTACAATTTGGCGCCCATTCACTCAGCAATACAGAACTTCTAGCGATTTTTATTGGTACTGGAAATAAAAGTCGTAATGCCATCGAGTTAGCAAGCGATGTTTTACAACACTTTGGTGGATTTCATGATCTATTCACCAGCTCCTTTGATGACTTTAAACACATCCAGGGTCTTGGACTTGCGAAGTGGGCACAAATACAAGCGGCTCAGGAGATTGCAAAAAGAGCGAGTTTAGAAAAATTAAAAGATCGGCCACTTCTGCAGTCTCAAGCCATGACCAGACAGTTTCTTCAATCCAGCATCGGCTCTTTAGACCATGAAGTCTTCGCTTGTTTTTTTCTGGATCACCTTGGTTATCTAATTGAGTACAAGGTGCTATTTCGTGGGGGGTCAAACTCAACGTTTATTTATCCACGGGAGCTTGTCAAAGAGGCCTTAAAACGAAATAGTAGTGCTGTTATCCTTGCGCACAACCACCCTAATGGTCTTGCTCAGCCTAGTAACGCGGATTTATTACTCACCATAAAGCTTCAAAAAATACTAAATTCTATAGAAATCAATGTTTTAGATCACATCATCGTTACGCAAAATGCTTATTACTCATTTTTAGACGGCGGCAACTTAAAAAAGGACTCTTAATATTAATTTTGCAATATGGCTTGGCAAGTGTAAATAGTAAATGCTATAATCATTGTCTTTGGTACAGAATATGAAGGAGTGTGTCATGGCTAAAGTATGCCAAGTCACCGGGAAAAAGCCGATGGTCGGTAATAATGTTTCCCATGCAAACAATAGAACGAAGCGTCGCTTTTTGCCTAACTTGCAAAATCGTCGTTTTTGGGTTGAGTCAGAAAACCGCTGGGTAAGCTTACGTCTTACGAATGCTGGATTACGTCTCATTGATAAAAATGGTATTGATTCAGTTCTAGCTGATATCCGTGCTCGTGGCGTAATTTAAAAGGATCTCATCATGGCAAAAGGCGGACGCGAAAAAATCAAGTTGGAATCCACAGCAGGCACTGGACACTTTTATACAACAACAAAGAATAAAAGAACAACTCCTGAAAAAATGGAGATTATGAAGTTTGATCCTAAAGTTCGTAAGCATGTTTCTTATAAAGAAACAAAAATCAAATAACTTATCTGTAATTAATAAAAAACCGCACTTTTTAGTGCGGTTTTTTTATGCGAATGTTTTTAAGTTATGGCTAAAACGCTGCAATAGTTGATGGTTACTTTTTTCAGCCTTAATGCACCAATTATGTAATTGCTCAATCAGTTGTTCACGAGAGGCTGATGTGCGGCCCCAAATTTGAATAAGTTCACGCCGCATCTCAATGAGGTTTTTCATGCGCTCGTTGGCATGCATCAAACTCTCTAAGCGCGTCTTTTGGATCAAACTTAACTTACTTTCATCTTTACATAACCAGTAATGATTATCAGCAAACTCTTTAGCTAAATTTTTCATTACTCCAACTTCTTGCGCAAAAGCTGTTTTTAAGGTCTTGCTGTAGCGCGCCATGATTTCATACCGGTGCTTGATCACAGTTTTTACGAGCTCTTCACTAATGGGCTGCATGCCAGCTTGACGTATTTTTGGAATCGTCTTCTTAACATGTGCCAATTTCAAATATTGCAATACCGAGATATAAACCCATCCAATATCAATTTCATACCACTTGCTAGATAACTTTGCACTAGTAGCGAACGTGTGGTGATTATTATGCAACTCCTCACCTCCAATAATGATTCCTATTGGCAGAATATTTTTTGAGGCATCTTCACAGTCATAGTTTCTATAACCCCAGTAATGTCCAATACCATTAATTATGCCAGCGGCTGTAATAGGTATCCAAACCATCTGGATAGCCCATATGAAGCCACCAATAGCCCCAAATAGTAATAGATTAATCAACATCATTAACCCAACGCCCTGCCAGCGATATTTAGAATAGAGCTGATTCTCTAACCAATCATCAGGGGTACCATGGCCATACTTTTCCATGGTTTCTTGATTATTAACCTCTAATTTATATAAATCTGCACCTCGCCACATGATGGTATGTATGCCTAAAACCTGTGGGCTATGAGGGTCTTCATTAGTTTCACATTTGGCGTGATGCTTGCGATGAATCGCTGCCCACTCCTTGGTTATCATGCCCGTCGTCAACCACAACCACATGCGAAAAAAATGTGCCACAGCAGGATGTAAGTCGAGGGCTCTATGCGCTTGGTGACGATGTAGAAAAATCGTCACGCTTGCAATGGTGATATGCGTCATGATCATGAGATATAAAAACATACCCCAACCTGACCACTGTAATATTCCTCCGGAAATCCATTCAAGTAACCATGTAGGTATCGCTTGATACATTTCTTGCAACATTAATATCATTCAAGTATCCAAAGTATTGATTTTACTCTTCTTCAATGGTATCTGCTTGGTCTTGCGGTTGACTGGCAACCGTTGCAGCCGTTTTTTTCTCTAAAATAGCGGCAAAAAAACCATCAGTTTCATGAATATTGGGCAATAGTTGCCACCAAGAAGAATCTAGGCTTGCCCCTACTGGTAACTCACCAATTTTAGGAAAAGAGCCACCTAGCACTTCTTTTGGATCAAGCAATTCAAAATGTGGGTGCTGTTTTAAGAACTCCAGAACAATCACTTGGTTTTCTTGCTCCAAAATACTGCAAGTTGCGTACACCAAGCGACCACCCGGCTTTAATAATTTTGCTGCGGCACACAAAATAGAGTACTGCTTAGCTTGCAACTCAATAATCGACTGCGGACTTTGTCGCCACTTTAAATCTGGGTTTCTTCGTAAAGTACCTAATCCACTACATGGGGCGTCGACTAATACACGATCAATTTTGCCAGCGAGTCTTTTTACTTTGGCATCGTTTTCACTATCAATCCATACTGGATGAATATTCGATAACCCACTTTTAGCTACTCGGGGCTTTAAGCGGGCTAGTCGCCTTGCGGAAATATCAAAAGCGTATAAACGCCCCATTGATTTCATTAAAGCACCCATCGCCAATGTTTTTCCTCCAGCACCAGCGCAAAAATCAACAACCATCTCACCCCGCTTGGGAGCTAGTAACATACTCAGTAATTGACTACCCTCATCCTGCACTTCAAATTTACCATCTTTAAAACTTTGTAAATTTTGTAAGGCAGGTTTTCCCAATAAACGAAAACCTAGTTCTGAATATGGCGTAGGTACAGCCTGATATCTTCCTCCAAGCGTATTTAACTCTTCAATTAAAGTCTCTCGTTTTTCTTTAATTGTATTAACCCTACAGTCTAAAGAGGCTGGTTTTAATAATGCCGTGGCTAATTCTTCACGCGCCTGAGGTGTCATTTGTTTTTCTAATTCTTCCCAAAGCCAATCGGGTAAATTTAATCGAACCTGAGGTATTAAACTTTCCCGAGGATAACTAACAAATCGCTGTAACCACTCTACTTCCCCTGGGTGAGCCACAAATGCTAAATCAGCCAAAGCACTCTCTAATCGTGGACTCGTTCCTAGGCCGCCCTCGGATAACGCAAGCATTAAACCTAAAAGTGCAATTCTTCGATAGAGCGCTCCTTGGCCGGTTTGCGCATACTGTAATACCTCTAATTTGTGGCGTAAGACCGCAAAAGTAGCCTCAGCAAGTAAGGCACGATCTCGATTACCTAGCTGACTATTTTCTTTAAAGTACTTACTCACTACCATGTCCGCCGGACTATCAAACTTCAGCACTTCAGATAATGCCCGCATTAGATGTTCTAAATGAACAGGTAAGGCTTTAGCTTTTGCGATGGCAGGGTTATAGGGGGTATTTTTTTTGGTTGAGCTTGGGCGAGTTGTCAAAGCACGTTTAGGTGAGGCGGGTTTTTTATTCATCATTGGAATGAAATAATTCCTTAAGGGGTAGGTGGCAACATGAAAAATTGCTGTCGCGCAGGGTCTACTCTAACATTTCCCTGTTCTAAGACTAATTGTTCTCGGATAAACCATTCAATCGCTTGCGGGTATATTTGATGCTCAACCTGAAAAACTCTATCAGCCAGACTAAATTCTGTGTCATTTGGCAAAACCGGCACAATGCCTTGAATAATGATGGGACCAACATCTAAATCTTTCGTTACAAAATGAACCGTAGCGCCATGCCACTTAACTCCAGTCTTCAGTGCCGCTGCATGGGTTTTTAAACCAGGAAAACTTGGCAGTAAGGACGGATGAATATTGATTAATTTACCAAAAAAATGGCTCACAAACGGGTCTGACAAAACCCTCATATAACCCGCCAAAATGACTAAATCAGGAGCAAAACTAAGCGTTTTCTCCAAAAGGGCTTCATCATATAAATTCCTGGCTAAAAAACTCGTATGATCAATAATAGTGACTGGAATATGGTATTTTTTTGCAATTTCAATACCTAATGCTTCTGGACGGTTACAAATGACTTGCACGATCTGAGCCTCCCCAGCCTTTAAAATATTGGCTTGGAGGATTGCTTCGAGATTTGAACCTCGTCCAGATATAAGAATTACAATTTTTTTCATCACCCCTAATATAATTGATAAATTGTTGTGAAAGTTATCCGCGGAATACCCCCCTCTTTTATTCGTACCCCGTGCGCCCTAACCATTGGAAATTTTGATGGTGTGCACTTGGGGCATCAGGCGTTGCTTGCGGATTTGCATGCCCATGCCAAGGCGCATCAATTACAAACCTGTTTGCTTACTTTTGAGCCGCATCCCAAAGAGTTTTTTTCTCCACAAAATGCGCCCGCACGTATTTTAGGCTTAAGGGATAAATTAGATGGCCTTAAAAAAACCGGGGTCGATCTAGTGGTTGTTGAACACTTTAATGCCGATTTTGCAAAAAAAACGCCATCTGAGTTTGTGAACGACATTATTGTTAATGGGCTCCAAACTAAGCATATTGTGATTGGTGATGATTTTCATTACGGATCAAAAAGGGCTGGTGATATCCATTCCTTAAGATTAGCAGGGCTTGAACATGGATTTACTGTACATGCCCTGCCTACTGTCAATGACTCTTCTGAGAAGCGTATTTCTAGTACCGCCGTCAGACAAGCACTTCATAGTGGCAATCTCGATCTTGCTGAACAATTGTTGGGCCGTCCATACATGATTTCTGGGCATGTGATTCATGGTAAAAAACTGGGTCGAACATTGGGCTTTCCTACACTCAATGTGGCCTTGTCTAATCAATTTCAACAAAGACCTCCTGCCATGACAGGTATTTTTGTAGTTCAGGTGCACGGCCTTCATCGTGACCCAATTCAGGGAGTGGCTAGTCTAGGCTATCGTCCAAGCGTAGAAAATGCAGGTCGTGTTTTACTCGAAACGCACCTTTTTGATTTCAATCAAGTTGTCTATGGGCGTATTATTCAAGTGGAGTTTTTGAAAAAACTTCGAGATGAGGCAAAATACTCTGATTTACCCTCTTTGCAATCTGCAATTGAGGCAGATGCTAATGCAGCAAGGAATTATTTCAAAAATTAATATGTCTGATAACCAATACCCTGTCAATTTACTAGATACAACATTTCCTATGCGTGGCGACTTGCCTAAGCGGGAGCCCATTTGGGTCAAGCAGTGGCAAGAAAAAAATATCTATGAGGTCATACGGTCTGCGCGCCTGGGGAAAAAGAAATTTATTTTGCATGATGGCCCCCCTTATGCCAATGGAAATATTCATATTGGCCATGCTGTTAATAAAATTCTGAAAGACATGATTGTTAAAAGCAAGACATTGATGGGCTTTGATGCTGTCTATGTTCCAGGCTGGGATTGTCATGGTATGCCCATTGAGATTCAAATTGAAAAAAAATATGGTAAAAATCTTTCGACTGAAGAGGTGCAAGCTAAAGCACGCGCTTACGCAGCAGAGCAAATTGAACAGCAAAAAAAAGACTTTGAGCGATTAGGTGTTCTAGGAGATTGGAAAAATCCCTATCTCACCATGAGTTTTAGCAATGAAGCCAATGAATTACGTGCGCTTGCAAAAATCATGGAAAAAGGTTTTGTCTTCAGAGGCCTTAAACCGGTTAATTGGTGTTTTGATTGTGGCTCTGCACTCGCCGAAGCAGAAGTTGAGTATCAAGATAAAAAAGATCCTGCCGTTGATGTTGGGTTTTTAATCCCGAATGATCAAAAAGCTGCTTTATCGAAAATTTTTGGCTTGTCTACTTTGCCAGCTAAAGATATTCGTATCGTCATTTGGACAACAACCCCATGGACGATTCCCTCAAATCAGGCTTTAAATGTTCATCCTGAATTTGAATATGCTTTGGTCGATGTCGGCTCACAATTGCTGATCCTAGCCAAAGAAAGGGTGGAAGCCTGCCTCACGTCTTATGGTCTTGATGGTGCCGTTCTAGGTACTTGCTTGGGTCAAGCGCTTGAAAATTTCTCCTTCATACATCCCTTAGCCACTTTAGACTCTGGTTACCAACGTTTAGCGCCTGTGTATTGCGCTCAATACGTTACGCTAGAAAGTGGTACTGGTATTGTCCATAGCGCCCCAGCTTACGGTGAAGAAGATTACAGGTCCTGTAAAGCCCATGGCATGCAAGATGCCGACATTATTAGTCCAGTCATGAGTAATGGTGTATATGCGAGCACCCTACCCTTGTTTGGCGGTCAATTTGTATGGAAAGCAAATCCTCTGATTGTGAAAGCGCTTGAACAAGCTGGTTCACTTTTAAAAGCCATTGAATTTACACATTCGTACATGCACTGTTGGCGCCATAAAACTCCAATTATTTATCGCGCAACTTCACAATGGTTTGCTCGCATGGACTTTAAACCAGAGGGCTCTAGCAAAAGTGTGCGCGAAATGGCTCTAGAGGGCATAGAAGACACTTATTTTTATCCGGCATGGGGTAAGCAACGCTTACATGGCATGATTGCCAACAGGCCCGACTGGACACTTTCAAGACAAAGGCAATGGGGGGTTCCCATGGCATTTTTTGTTCATCGACAAACGGGTGAGTTACATCCAAACACCCTTGAACATATGGAAAAAATTGCCCAACAAATTGAGTTAAAAGGAATTGAGGCGTGGCAAACTCTTGATATCCAAACCTTCCTGGGCAATGATGCAGACAACTACGAAAAAAATAAAGATACGCTCGATGTTTGGTTTGATTCAGGAACAACCCATTGGCATGTAATTCGTGGCTCACACCAACAAGAATTACAAACCTCGGATGATCGTTGGGCAGACCTTTACTTAGAGGGCTCTGACCAACATCGTGGCTGGTTCCATTCTTCTCTCCTAACCGGTGTCATGCTCGATGGCAAACCGCCCTATAAAGCTCTTCTGACGCATGGTTTTACTGTCGATGGGCATGGCAGAAAAATGAGTAAGTCTTTGGGTAATGTAATAGCCCCACAAGAAGTTGCGGACAAAATGGGCGCTGAAATTATTCGTTTATGGACTGCTTCTACCGATTACTCTGGTGAAATGACGATTTCTGATGAAATCTTAAAGAGAGTTGTGGAGTCCTATCGTCGCATTCGTAATACTCTTAGGTTTTTACTCGCCAATGTGAGCGACTTTGATAAAAAAAATGAAGCTATCGCAACGAATGATTTATTGGAAATAGATCAATATATGTTGGCACTCACAGCCCAGGTGCAAGCCGATATTCTTGCGCTCTACGATCGTTATGAGTTCCATACCGCTGTTTCTAAAATTATGTCCTTTTGTACCGAAGATCTTGGTGGCTTTTATTTGGACATCTTAAAAGACCGTCTTTATACGAACTCACCAAGCTCTGTTGGTCGTAAAAGTGCACAAACCGTTTTACATGCAATTACGGAAGCAATGCTACGCTGGATGGCACCTTTCCTATCCTTCACTGCAGAAGAGGCTTGGCAAGAATTCGCTCATGACCTTGGCAATGAACAGACGATCTTTACCTCCGAATATCAAGTACTGACAACATCAGCTAATGCTCATGATTTATTAATTAAATGGGCAAAGATACGTGAACTCCGAAGCTCTGTTACAAAAGCTATTGAAATCGAACGGGAAGCAGGTCGCGTCGGATCATCTTTGCAAGCACAAGTTGTCATCCACGCTTCTACCGATGATGCTGCTGTCTTAAATAGTATCGCTGATGAACTAAAATTTGTGCTCATCACTTCAGCCACATCAGTCATCGAGGAGTCAGCCGGTGCGCCTCTTCAAGTTTTTGTAAAAGCGTCATCCTTTTTAAAGTGTGCGCGTTGCTGGCACTACACTCCTGAAGTCGGATTCCTTAGCTCACATCCGGATCTGTGCCAACGGTGTGATACCAATTTACATGACAGTGGCGAAACACGTCTTTTCGCGTAATCATCATAAGGACAATTGACATGGCCAAAGGAAAATCGATTTTTTCAAAAAATAACTCTAGTCATTTCATGATGTGGCTGTCGATTGCTTCGTTAGTCATCATCCTCGATCAATTAACAAAGTTTGTCACACTAAGTCAAATCGCCCAGCACTCTTCACATCGGATTACATCATTTTTAAACTGGGTACTTGTTTATAACCCTGGAGCTGCGTTTTCATTCCTAGCGGATGGTGGGGGGTGGCAAAAATGGTTTTTTATTGGGATAGGTTCAGTCGCCGTCTTAGTGATGCTTTGGTTATTAAAGCGCCATAGCAATCAAGGTATTTTCTGCTTCTCTATAGCCCTGATTTTAGGTGGCGCTATTGGTAATTTAATCGACCGCTTTGCGCATGGCGCAGTCGTTGATTTTATTGATGTATATTATTTACAGTATCACTGGCCAGCATTTAATATTGCAGATAGCGCTATTACTATAGGCACAAGCCTGTTAATTATTGATGAGCTAATTCGAGTTATCAAGCGACGTTAATCAAGAATGGAGAGTTCTACAATGATGTCTCTCAATAACAAAAAAATTCTTCTGGGTATTTCAGGGGGTATTGCTGCGTATAAGTCACCTGAATTAGTTCGTCAACTGATTAAAGAAGGTGCTAGCGTTCAGGTCGTTATGACAGATGCGGCTACGCAATTTGTGACAGCAACAACTCTACAGGCTGTCTCAGGACATCCTGTTTTCATTAGCCAATGGGATACACGTATCTCTAATGGGATGCCACACATTGAATTAACAAGAGATGTCGATGCTATTTTGATTGCCCCAGCAAGTGCAGACTTTATGGCTAAACTTTCTTTAGGCCTAGCAAATGATCTTCTTAGTACTTTGTGTCTTGCTCGTGGACATGACTCCAATGGCGTTATCACACCCTGCCCATTGCTGATTGTGCCCGCAATGAATCGACAAATGTGGGAAAACATAGCTACCCAAAGAAGTGTTGATCGTCTATTAAAAGATCAAATTACGATTCTAGGGCCGGCAAGCGGCGATCAAGCTTGTGGCGAAGTGGGGATGGGTAGGATGTTAGAGCCTGTCGAGATTTGTGAGGCCTTGATTGCTTTTTTTCAACCTAAACTATTACAGGGTAAAAAAGTACTAATAACCGCTGGCCCAACTTATGAGGCGATTGACCCTGTCCGTGGTTTAACGAATCGCAGTTCAGGAAAAATGGGGTTCGCTCTCGCTAGAGCTGCTGTTGAAGCGGGTGCAAAGGTCCAACTGATTAGTGGTCCTGTACATCTTGATACCCCTTTAGCCTTTTTAGGCGAAATCAAGCGCACCAATGTCACGAGTGCTCAAGAGATGCATGACGCCGTTTTGGCACATCACGATAGCGATGTGTTTTTTAGCGTCGCGGCAGTTGCAGATTGGCGAGTATCTAATACTGCAGAACAAAAGATTAAAAAACAAAGCGCAACAGATTCACCGCAATTCGATTTAGTCCAAAATCCAGATATTTTGCTGGCCTTCTCAACAGCATCAAAAAACAAACCTAGCTTTTGCGTTGGTTTTGCTGCTGAAACTGAAAACATAATTGAGTATGGAAAAAAGAAGCTTATTTCTAAAAATATTTCACTCATCATCGCTAACCACGGACCCAGCACCTTCGGGGAAGATATCAATAAAGTTACTTTAATTGATGCGCAAAGTGAGTTAACTCTTGGTCCATCCGATAAACTCATTCTTGCTCGCGATATTATTCGTGAAGTTTCGAAACGTCTTTCAACCTAACCATTATGCAAAAACTACAAGTCAAAATTATCGATGAGCGTATGCGCTCACAATTACCTCAATATGCAACCCCAGGAAGTGCCGGTCTGGACCTTAGAGCCTGCCTTGATGAGGCAATTGATATTGCTCCTGGACAAACCGTCCTCGTACCAACAGGTATCGCTATTTATATTAATGATCCAAGGTATTGCGCGATGATTCTTCCAAGATCTGGACTTGGACATAAGCATGGGATTGTTTTGGGTAATCTTGTGGGTCTTATTGACTCGGATTATCAAGGTCAATTAATGGTCAGCACTTGGAACCGCAGTGCAACAAGCTTTCGTCTAGAACCCATGGAAAGATTGGCGCAACTTGTAATTGTTCCTGTCATGCAAGTTGAGTGGACTCTTGTCGATGAGTTCGCTTCCTCTGATCGTGGTGCGGGGGGCTTTGGGAGTACAGGTAAAACCTAAACATTTCAGTCACATTTGAGGGGTATATTGAAATTGAGACAATAACCACTCATGGACATAATTATGAAAAAAATTCCACAAACTGTTGTGATTTTAATTTGTATGGTCGTAGGTATTGCTACCGGCGCCATTATCAATAACACGGTCACAGACCCTGACCAGATTAAAGAAATTTCATCTTATTTTTCTATGCTGTCAGACATCTTTTTGACGCTGATTAAAATGATTATTGCCCCTCTTGTATTTTCAACCCTCGTCGTGGGTATTGCTCACATGGGCGATGCTTCTTCAGTTGGTCGTATCTTTTTTAAGTCTTTAGCTTGGTTTTTATCCGCTTCTCTTTTTTCACTTTTGCTAGGTTTGATTTTTGCTAATATCATGCAACCTGGTGCAAGCCTTAATTTAACGGTTCCTGATGCCCACCTAAGCGCTAATTTAGCCACTAGTGAATTCACCCTCCAAGATTTTATAAAACATTTAATTCCAAAATCATTCGCCGATGCTATGGCTAAAAACGAAATCCTTCAAATTGTCGTTTTCTCAATGTTTTTTGGTATTGCTATGGCGTCGATTGGGGAAAAAGCAAAATATCTATTACACAGTATTGATGAACTATCTCATGTCATGCTAAAAATCACTGGCTATGTCATGAAGTTTGCTCCAGTAGCAGTCTTTGCGGCGATGGCCTCTACAGTGGCAATTAATGGCCTTGGAATTTTAGCTAAATTTGCAGTATTTATGATTGATTTTTACATTGCACTTATAACCCTTTGGTGCTTATTGGTTCTTGCTGGTTTTATTTTCTTAGGACCTCGTATCAAGAACTTATTACTGAATATCAAGGAAGCATTTTTAATCTCTTTTGCAACAGCTAGTTCCGAAGCTGCTTATCCTAAAATCTTAGAAGGTTTAGACCGGTTTGGGGTAAAAAGAAAAATATCTAGCTTTGTGATGCCCCTTGGATATTCGTTTAACTTAGATGGCTCCATGATGTACTGTACCTTTGCGACGCTATTTATCGCGCAAGCCTATGACATTCATCTGTCTATCGGGACGCAAATTACCATGCTGTTAATTTTGATGATGACGTCTAAAGGAATGGCTGGTGTCCCTAGAGCTTCGTTAGTAGTGATTGCGGCAACGCTCAATCAGTTCAATATTCCTGAGGCTGGCCTGCTCATGATTTTAGGGGTAGATACCTTCCTTGACATGGGACGATCTGCAACAAATGCTGTTGGAAACTCGATTGCTTCTGCGGTAGTTGCGAAATGGGAAGGTGGTCTTTTATCTGAGGAAGAGGCAACAGCCAACGCTCTACTCATGGATCAAGAGCGTGAATCTAAATTACACGAAGTCAATATTTAAAAGATTTTCACTACTACAAAAAAGGCCTCTTTCGAGGCCTTTTCTGATGGAGAGTAGCGGCTTAAATTTCTTCTGAGGTTTCTGCTGATGCAGCTTTACCTTTTACAGTTGCAGAATGAATTTCCAAAATAACCTGATTTTCAGCATCCACATCTACAAGCACTGAACCGCCATTAACCAGTCGACCAAATAGTAATTCATCGGCCAATGCTTTACGAACGGTATCTTGAATTAAGCGTTGCATAGGGCGAGCACCCATCAATGGATCAAATCCTTTTTTGGCTAAATGCGTCCTTAATCCAGCTGAGAATGTTGCATCTACTTTTTTCTCATGCAACTGCTCTTCAAGCTGCATCAGGAACTTATCCACCACTCTTAAAATAATCGATTCATCTAATGATTTAAACGAAACAATTGCATCTAAGCGGTTTCTAAATTCTGGGGTAAACATCTTTTTAATATCCGCCATTTCATCACCAGACTCGCGCGGATTGGTAAATCCAATCGTAGCCTTATTCATGGTTTCAGCACCTGCATTAGTAGTCATAATGATGATGACGTTTCTAAAGTCTGCTTTTCTACCATTGTTATCCGTTAATGTCCCATGGTCCATCACTTGTAACAAGATATTGAAGATATCAGGATGCGCTTTTTCAATTTCATCTAATAATAAAACGCAATGTGGTTTTTTATTAACCCCCTCAGTCAATAAGCCGCCTTGATCAAATCCAACGTATCCAGGAGGGGCTCCAATGAGGCGACTAACTGCATGACGCTCCATGTATTCAGACATATCAAATCGTAAGAGCTCGACCCCCATAATGAAAGCTAGCTGCTTAGCAACTTCGGTTTTACCAACCCCAGTAGGTCCAGAGAATAAGAAAGATCCAATCGGCTTATCCACTTTCCCAAGTCCGGCTCGTGCCATTTTAATGGCAGCGGACAATACCTCGATAGATGGATCTTGACCAAATACCACGCTCTTTAAGTCACGGTCTAATGTTTGTAACTTACTGCGATCATCGACACTAACGGACTGGGCAGGTATACGTGCAATTTTAGAAACAATGTCTTCTATTTCTAATCGACCAATGGTTTTCTTCTGTTTTGATTTTGGCAAAATACGTTGTGCGGCACCGGCCTCATCAATCACGTCAATCGCTTTGTCTGGCAACTGCCGATCATTGATATAGCGGGATGAGAGCTCCGCAGCGGCACTTAATGCACTCTGCGAATACTTGACCCCATGATGCTCCTCAAAACGCGATTTAAGGCCCCTTAATATTTGCACAGTTTGATCAACAGATGGCTCTAGTACATCTATCTTTTGGAACCTTCTTGATAAGGCTGCATCTTTTTCAAATATGCCACGGTATTCGGTATATGTTGTTGCGCCAATACATTTTAATTGCCCACTTGATAAGGCTGGCTTGAGTAAGTTGCTCGCATCAAGTGTTCCTCCAGACGCTGCACCTGCTCCAATTAAAGTATGAATCTCATCAATAAACAACACTGCATTCACATTGTCCTTCAAGGACTTGAGTACCGCCTTTAAACGCTGTTCAAAGTCACCACGATATTTAGTTCCAGCAAGTAATGCCCCCATGTCCAAAGAGAACACTACAGCCTCTTTTAAGATATCAGGCACTTCATTTTGGGTGATTCTCCATGCCAAGCCTTCAGCAATGGCCGTTTTACCAACACCAGCCTCACCTACGAGTAATGGGTTATTTTTCCTGCGACGACATAAGACCTGAATCACACGCTCTACTTCATGTTCACGTCCAATCAGTGGATCAATTTTTCCTTGGCGAGCAAGTAAATTTAAGTTTTGAGTGTACTGCTCAAGTGGACTATCTTTTCCGGCATTACCAGAATCTTCGCTTTCTGATCCAGCCGATTCTGGTTTTGGAACTTCTGCCTGATCTTTACGAATTCCATGGCTAATGTAGTTAACAACATCTAAGCGTGTTACACCTTGCTGTTGAAGGTAATAAACTGCATGAGAATCTTTTTCTCCAAAAATGGCAACTAAGACATTTGCACCAGTCACTTCTTTCTTACCACTCGATGTCGATTGAACATGCATAATGGCGCGCTGAATCACACGCTGAAAACCAAGGGTAGGCTGCGTATCTACCTCTTCTGTACCTGGCACAATTGGTGTGTTGTCATTGATGAAATTTTTCAATTGCGCTCGCAGATCAGCAATATTGACCGCACAGGCCTTTAATACTTCTACAGACGTAGCATTATCCAATAGCGCACTTAATAAATGTTCTACCGTAATGAACTCATGACGCGCTGCTCGCGCATCCACAAAAGCCATGTGTAAACTGACTTCAAGTTCTTGGGCAATCATACTTCCTCCATCATGCATTGCAAAGGGTGACCCGAATTACGGGAAATATCTGATACTTGTGCTACTTTTGTTGCTGCCACGTCATGGGTATATACGCCACATACACCTTTTCCTTCTATATGTACTTGTAACATAATTCTGGTCGCAGTTTCCTGATCTTTGTGAAAAAATTCTTGTATAACCATGACAACGAACTCCATCGGCGTAAAGTCGTCATTTAACAAAACCACCTTATACAGGGGAGGAGGCTCAACTTTCTTAACCTCTCGATCCAAAACCGTTACCCGCTCATCCCCTGGAAGAGGTTTCGAAGGATTTACGGCTAGAATCGGTTTTATATTCAATTTCAAGTTCATACCTAGATTCTAATCATTTGAACAATTTACTGTTTTTTTTTGCGTATTGGCATTAAATTTTCTTTAAAACTGCCACAATATTCACAATTTATAAGAAAATGGTCCAATATAGGGCAAATACTAGTGGTTTTTGACCTATTACGGCTTGACATATTGGTCATAAAGGAAAACAATCCTTATTATGTGCATGAAGTTGTGTGCACGAGGCTTGTAGTTGTGTTGGCTAATATGTTTTTCACGCTTCAAGATTGATTCTTTAAAATGTAATGGAGTTCGAATGGCAACCGGTGTCGTAAAATGGTTTAATGATGCAAAAGGTTTTGGGTTTATCAAACCTGATGATGGCGAAGAAGAGCTTTTTGCTCACTTTAGCGCAATAACAATGGCGGGTTTTAAAACCCTCAAAGAAGGTCAGAAAGTTACCTTCGATATTACTCAAGGCCCAAAAGGCAAACAAGCTACTAATATTCAAGGTGCTTAATTGAGTTAATCCTCTATAGGATGTTGTACGAAAACCCCTTTATGGGGTTTTTTTGTTAGTAAGGCCCCAAAAATAAATTAGTGAGATTTTTCTACACTATTAAAATCATTCAGGAGACAAAAAATGACAACCCTAGATTCATACAAAAATAAATATAAGCATATTCAATTTGAGCGTCATGATGGCATTTTGCAAATGACATTACACACGAATAATGGCCCACTTCAGTGGGGACCTAGCAGTCAACCAGAAATTGTTCAAGCTTTTACTGATGTTGGTGCAGATCGTGAAAATCGTCTCATCATTCTGACAGGAACAGGGGATGTTTTTAGTGGCCCCAAAGCTGAGCCTGGAAGATCCTTTTACAAAGAAGTCCAAGATAATATAACTGCCGATCTTTTGGATAGAACCCATTGGTATGCAAAACGATTAATGACACGGATGCTTGATATTGAAGTACCGATGATCGCTATTGTTAACGGCCCAGCAATGCGACATTCTGAAATACCGTTAATGTGCGACATTGTGATTGCTGCCGATGATGCTAGCTTTGAGGATACTGCTCACTTTCAAATTGCAAGTCAAGTCCCCGGTGATGGCATCAACATTGTTTACACAATGTTACTTGGACTAAATCGCGCTCGTTACTTTATGTTAATGGGGGAAATTATTCCTGCTAAAAAAGCATTGGAATTAGGTCTAGTTTCTGAAGTAATGCCACGTAAAGACTTACTCCCAAGAGCATGGGAAATTGCTAGGCAATTAGCACAAAAGAATGACTTACTTTTAAGATACACACGTATTGTCCTCACCCAACCCCTTAGAAATTGGATGGAACGGGATGTTGCCTATCATTTGGGTATGGAGTCTTTAGCAAAACTTGACAAAGAGGATGTACATTCAGATGACTCCGAAATTGCTCAAGCAAAACACAAGTAGGCCGACCATGAATATTAATCTTAGATTTTCTTTTTTAAGAAAAATAGTACTTCCTTGCCTATCTTTTTTGTTGATCTACACAAGCCAGGTATATGCTCAAGCCGATTTAGCCGCAGTCCCCAAAATTACGATTGTGGTCGGCTTTCCACCTGGCGGTGGTGTTGATATTGTGGGTAGATTAGTTGCTGAAAAGTTAAGTACTATGCTCAATAAACCTGTCATCGTCGAGAATAAACCTGGCGCAAGCTCTGGTATCGCTACAAAGTATGTTGCCGCCGCTAAGCCTGATGGTCAAATCATCTTTGTTAATTCGAATTCTATGTTGGTCAACCAATTAATGAATCCGGATTCAGGCTATGACGTTAACCGTGATTTAGCGCCTATTGGAAAATTTTTCAGTCAAGCTAATATACTTGTGGCAAATAATGATTTACCGGCAAACAACTTATCCGAATTAATCGCTTTAGCAAAAAAACAAGATATTACTTTTTCATCACCTGGAATTGGTTCGATTCCTCATTTGGCTGCTGAACGACTTCTGACGGTGAATTCGAATATAAAAGTCCGACATATTCCCTACCCGGGGGCTGCACCTGCCTTGGCAAGTGCTATTGGCGGACAGGTTCAACTTGCAAGTGTGTCTGCTCCAACGGCAGTAAACTTTATTAAAGGCGGCAAACTTAAAGGCTTGGTAGTTACCTCAGCCCAACGGGTTAGTTCTCTTCCCAATGTTCCAACTGCTATTGAACTTGGTTACAAAGGTTTCGCGGTAGAAACTTGGGGTGGTTTTTTTGCACCTGCTGCAACACCTAAATCGATTATCAATGCTTTAGAAAATGCGATTACTAAAATCATGACTGAGCCAGAAATGAAAGAAAAACTCGTTAACTTGGGTTTTGAATTAGTAATTGTTAAACCCGACACTTTTCAGCAAGAAATTAACGAAGAATTAAAGACCTGGAAAGATCTACTTGGCAAAATTAAGTTAAACGATAATTAACTGCAAAAAAATAGGGCTCCTCTGGAGCCCTATTCATTCAGTGCTTTTACTAATTACATGTTATCAATCATGACTTGGCCAAAGCCTGAGCATGACACTTGAGTAGCGCCATCCATCAAACGCGCAAAGTCATAAGTAACTTTCTTCGACAAGATTGATTTTTCCATTGAGCTAATGATTGCATCAGCAGCTTCAAACCAACCCATGTGACGCAACATCATTTCCGCAGAAAGAATCTCTGATCCTGGATTAACATAATCTTTACCCGCATACTTAGGTGCGGTACCATGTGTGGCTTCAAACATGGCTATGGTGTCAGATAAGTTTGCGCCTGGAGCAATTCCAATACCACCTACTTGAGCAGCAAGTGCGTCAGATACGTAATCACCATTCAAGTTAAGCGTAGCAATCACGCTGTACTCGTTAGGACGTAACAAAATTTGCTGCAAGAATGCGTCAGCAATAACATCCTTAATGATGATTTCTTTTCCTGTTTTAGGATTCTTCATTTTGCACCATGGGCCACCATCTATTAATTCTGCGCCAAACTCTTTTTGTGCAATTTCATAACCCCAATCACGGAATCCACCTTCGGTGAACTTCATGATGTTGCCTTTGTGAACTAAGGTCATTGAAGGCTTGTCATTGTCAATCGCATATTGAATTGCTTTGCGAACCAAACGGAAGGTACCTTCCTTTGATACTGGCTTAATACCAATCGAAGATGTATCTGGGAAACGAATCTTCTTCACTCCCATTTCTTTAATCAAGAAATCAATGATCTTTTTCGCGCCATCAGTTCCAGACATCCACTCAATACCTGCATAAATATCTTCTGAATTTTCACGGAAAATAACCATGTTTGTTTTTTCAGGCTCTTTCACCGGCGAAGGTGTGCCCTTGAAATATCGCACTGGGCGTAAGCAAACATAGAGATCTAACTCTTGACGCAGAGCTACGTTCAATGAACGAATACCACCGCCAACTGGAGTTGTTAATGGTCCTTTAATCGAGACAACGTATTTTTTGACTGCATCTAAAGTCTCTTCTGGGAGCCAAACATCGGGACCATAAATTTTTGTGGCTTTCTCACCAGCAAAAACTTCCATCCAAGAAATTTTCTTTTTGCCGCCATAAGCTTTCTCTACAGCTGCATCTACTACCTTAATCATGACAGGAGTAATGTCAAAACCTGTTCCATCCCCTTCAATGTATGGAATGATCGGATGATCAGGTACATTGATGGAAAAATCTGCATTAACGGTTATTTGTTCACCTGCGGGAACCTGAATATGCTTATACATTTAAAAAACTCTCCTTGTTGATATATCAATTTATTTATTAAACTGCTTGTGTTTTCGCTCAGCAAGGACAAAGTAACAACTTCAAAGCATTGCCTCTAAACTTTTTACACCTAGTAATCAATTTAATGTCATATTATTACAAATTTAGTGGGCAATCTCTAAAATATGCCGTAAATGCTTTTTTTATGCCCCTGTTTGAGCTTTTTATCAACCCAGTGTCTTACGTTTTTCTTCACCTAGGCTGCAATGTATACATTCTTCTTTTACTTTTTTCTGTCTATTTTGCCAATTTCCTCATTTGGAGCATCTTTACCCATTATTGAGTTGAAAATAGGCAAAAACCTTATCAAAGCTGAGGTTGCAAGTACGCCCGCTAGTCAACAGTTGGGTCTCATGTACCGAAAAGAGATGCCTGAACAACAGGGTATGCTGTTTGTTTTTGATCAAAAAGCTGGCCATTGCTTTTGGATGCGCAATACCTTACTCCCCCTATCGATTGCTTTTATTGATGACGATGGCAAGATTGTCAACATTGAAGAGATGAAGCCTCAAACTGAGAATAACCACTGCCCTTTAAAAGCAGTTCGCTATGCGCTTGAAATGAATACCGAGTGGTTTAATAAACGGCAAATTGGTCAAGGTAGGATCGTTGAGGGACTTCCCAAACCCTAATTAGCCAAAGTGGCAAACATAATGGCAAGGCTCATCTGTGCGAATCACAAAATACCCTCCTGCTTCCACTTCCCAACGCTGTCCTGCTAAAAATGTGAGTTCTGGACTGCCATTGATACTGACGTAGGCTCGTCCCTCCACGACTTCCATAATTTCTTTAGTGCTTAAATCAAACCTTAAGGTGCTGGGTAAAATTACTCCAACTGATTTTCGTGTTCCATCAGCTAACGTGACGGTATGGGAAATACACTTCCCATCAAAGTAAACATTTGCTTTTTTTCCAACAGATACGTGATCAAATTGCATTTCAAATCTTTCCTTATTTAGTCATTCTTTTACGTCTTGCGATTTCAGCAATCCGCATCCTGAGTGCATTTAATTTAATGAAGCCCCCGGCATCTGCCTGGTTATACGCACCGCCATCATCATCAAATGTCGCAATATTCTGATCAAAAAGGGTATTGCTTGAATTTCTTGACAATACCGATACTGACCCTTTGTAGAGTTTCACCTTCACGAATCCATTAACCATCTCTTGCGTATGGTCAATCAGCGTCTGCAATGCCACTCTTTCTGGAGCCCACCAATAGCCGTTATAAATTAGGCTTGCATATCTTGGCATGAGATCATCTTTTAAATGCGCAACTTCACGGTCAAGCGTAATACTTTCAATACCACGATGCGCTTTTAACAGAATCGTCCCGCCTGGGGTTTCATAACATCCACGGCTTTTCATACCCACAAATCGATTTTCGACAAGGTCGAGTCGACCGATACCATGCTTACCACCTAATTCATTTAACTTAGCAAGCAATTCATGAGGCTTTAAACGCTGGCCATCAATGGCAACCAAATCACCTTTAGCAAATTCAAGATCAATTTCTTCTGCTTGATCTGGCGCCTTTTCAGGTGAGACCGTCCAACGCCACATAGATTCTTCGGCCTGTGCATTCGGATCTTCTAAATGCCTTCCTTCAAAACTGATATGCAATAAATTCGCATCCATCGAGTATGGCGCCCCACCTTGCTTATGTTTCATCTCAACTGGTATGCCATTTTTTTCCGCATAAGCTAGTAATTTTTCCCGGGAGAGTAAATCCCACTCTCGCCATGGTGCAATGACCTTAATGCCGGGCTCTAAAGCATAGTAACCAAGCTCAAAACGTACTTGGTCATTACCCTTTCCTGTCGCTCCATGTGATACAGAGTCAGCGCCAGTCATACGCGCAATCTCAATCTGACGTTTTGCAATTAATGGTCTTGCAATTGATGTTCCAAGTAAATACTCACCTTCATATATCGTGTTAGCTCTAAACATTGGAAAAACAAAATCGCGGACAAACTCTTCACGTAAATCATCTATAAAAATGTTTTCAGGCTTGATCCCAAATTGGAGCGCCTTTGCCCTAGCCGGCTCGAGCTCTTCACCCTGACCTAAGTCGGCCGTGAAAGTAACAATCTCACAATGGTAAGTATCTTGTAACCATTTCAAAATCACACTGGTATCAAGTCCACCTGAATACGCCAAAACAACTTTATTTATATCTGCCATCTTTTTTTACCAGTTAATTAAATTTTCCACACAACAAAAATTCCATCAAGGCCTTTTGTACATGTAATCGATTTTCTGCCTCTTCCCAAACCACACTCTGAGGTCCATCAATTACTCCACTTGAGACTTCTTCACCACGATGCGCTGGTAAACAATGCATGAATACTGCATCTGATTGCGCAACCGCCATCTTATCTTCGTCAACAATCCATTCCTTAAATGCCGCAAGACGCTCTTGATTCTCTTTTTCATAGCCCATACTAGTCCAAACATCAGTTGTGACTAGGTGAGCCCCTCTACATGCCTCTAATGGGTCTAAAAACAGTTGTAGATGCTTTTGCTGATCTGGACTTACTCGATTCATATCTAAGGGATAGGCTGATGGTCCAGAAAAATGAAATCGGAAATTAAGTATATGAGCAGCTTGTAACCATGTGTATGCCATGTTATTGGCATCACCTACCCAAGTGACAGTCTTGCCTGTAATTGAGCCTCTTAATTCGTGAAACGTGAATATATCTGCCAAAACTTGGCATGGATGAAATTCATTTGTTAAACCATTAATAACAGGCACCCTAGAATTTGATGCAAATCGGTCTAAAATTTCTTGTCCAAACGTTCTAATCATAATAATGTCGGTCATTCTAGAGATGACCTGAGCGGCATCTTCTACTGGCTCACCTCGACCCAACTGCGTATCCCGTGTATTCAAATACACAGCATGCCCACCTAACTGAAACATTCCTGCTTCAAATGACAAACGCGTTCTTGTGGAATGTTTTTCAAAAATCATCGCTAAGGTACGGTCATGCAATGGATGCCAAGTCTCATACGCCTTAAATTTATCTTTCAAAATTTTAGAACGATTCAAAATGTACGCATATTCTTCCGTACTCAAATCCGAAAATTGAAGATAATGACGAAGTGGAACTTTTAATTGAGTCATATAAGGTTATGAGTTATCTAAATTGATATTGTATTCAATACATCCTATTGATAAATATTTTCAGCAATCTTTATCAGCTATAGTTTCTACATGAGTGATCAAAATTATCTTCTTTACACCAATTGAGCCATAAACAATTTCTTATTCAAGGCCTTACTTCTCAAGGTAAGGTATTTAGACCTAGTGACTGGATTGATCGCTTATGTGGTGTTATGGCTCCATTTAGACCCAAAAATGACCACGGGGATCCTCGCCTCACTCACTCTCCCTACGTTCGTCCTGAAACAATCAATGGCATCAGATGCGTCATGGTCGACGAAAGACTGCGCGATATAGACCCAAGAGCACTTGATTTTGTTTTAGGCTTTGCAAAAGACAATGACCTAGTTCTCAGTGAGATT
This sequence comes from Betaproteobacteria bacterium, assembly GCA_037137465.1. Taxonomy (GTDB): domain Bacteria; phylum Pseudomonadota; class Gammaproteobacteria; order Burkholderiales; family Burkholderiaceae; genus Polynucleobacter. The sequence goes on from JBAXKF010000003.1 coordinate 66,775, forward strand.
TGCGAACTACCCAATCTAAAAAATTCTTAAAGTCTAGAAACTAAAAATCCGCCAACGGCGGATCTTTAATGCCGTAAAAATACAAATTAGCTTGTCATGCCCTTAATCGCAGCAGATAAACGTGACTTTTGACGTGAAGCTGTGTTCTTATGAATGATTTTTTTGTCCGCAATTTGATCAATCGTAGACTGTGCAGCCAAAAATACTTTTGCTGCCGCTTCTTTGTCGCCTGCAGTTACAGCCTTACGGACTGATTTAATAGCAGTTCTTAAGCGTGAACGTAAGCTAGAATTGTGAGCGTTTTGCTTCACAGCTTGACGAGCGCGTTTGCGAGCTTGTGCGGTATTTGCCATATGTTTACTCTATTTCTATTCAAGAATGAATGCACTAGTGCGCAGTTCATCACAATTATTTAGGTTAAATTTCAAAACACTTAGATTCAAGCGTTTCAAATTCGTAATCCATTATTATAACTGAACAAAGATATTTTGACTACCCCCTTTAAATAAGCGAAACTAAGTACGTGAATCTTTTATCGGCGGCCGCTAAAGTAAGCAGTATGACAATGCTCTCACGCGTCTTAGGACTAGTGAGAGAAACGCTTATCGCGCGTGCTTTTGGGGCCTCAGAAATGACGGACGCCTTCAATGTAGCCTTCAGAATCCCTAATTTACTGCGTCGACTTTTTGCTGAAGGGGCCTTTTCGCAAGCTTTTGTGCCTATTTTGGGGGAAGTTCACACCAAAAACGGTGAAAAAGCCACAAAAGACCTCATTAATGTGGTCGCTACCCTCCTTTTTTGGAGTTTATTGATTACAGTGATTGTGGGTGTCGTTTTTGCGCCTTACTTGGTTCTCATGATTGCCTCTGGCTTTAAAAGCTCAGATACGTATTCAATCAGCGTGGTTTTAACTCGCCTGATGTTTCCTTATATTGGCTTCATTTCCTTGGTTTCTTTAGCCGCAGGGATTTTAAATACCCATAAAAGGTTTTTAATCCCGGCTTTTACACCCGTTTTATTGAATCTTGGCATGATTGCGGGATCACTCCTCATTGCACCTTATTTTTCAACCCCGATTTATGGTCTAGGTATTGGTGTGATGCTTGGTGGAATTTTACAACTCGCTATTCAAATTCCGGCCCTCCTTCGTATCGGTATGATGCCCCAAATTGGCTTAGGTCTCAAAAGTATCCGCGCTGCTACTCAAAACCCTGAAGCGATGCGCATCTTAAAATTGATGGGGCCAGCTATCTTTGCGGTTTCTGTGAGCCAACTTTCTTTAATTATTAACACTAATATCGCTTCACATCTTCAAACCGGGAGTGTGTCTTGGTTATCTTATGCCGATCGTTTGATGGAGTTTCCAACCGCATTATTAGGGGTGGCTGTTGGTACAGTCCTGCTACCAAGCCTCAGTCGTGCTAATGCCTCGGGTGATGTTGATCAAGCAAAACATTTAATGGGCTGGGGAATTCGCTTAACCTTTGTTATGGCATGTCCTGCGGCAGTCGCCTTATTTATTTTTGGCACGCCCCTGGCTGCTAGTCTTTATCATTACGGCAAATTTAGCCCGCAAGATGTTGAGATGACACGCTTAGCATTACAAGCTTATGGGGTAGGATTAATTGGTCTTATTTTGATAAAAATTTTAGCCCCAGGCTTTTATGCTAAACAGGATATTCGTACGCCAGTCAAAATTGGCTTAGTGGTGCTTGTCTTTACGCAATGTTTAAATGTGATTTTTGTACCCTATTTTGCTCATGCTGGCCTTGCTCTTTCTATTGGGGTAGGCGCTTGTCTGAATGCTGCATTATTATGGATAGGTCTTGCTAGAAAAGGTAATATGCTTGCGGCAAATCAAGCATGGGGCTGGTTCTTTTTGCGACTGGTCATTGCTTTAGTAGTATTCGCTGGTATTCTCTATCTCGGGGCAAATCATCATGATTGGATTAGTCTTGCACAAACACCTCTCAAAAGAATCTTTTTCATGCTGGGTTGGGGTACTGTGGCTATCATGTCTTACTTTGTTGTACTAAAAATTTGCGGTTTTCGCTTTAAAGAATTTATTCGCCATACTCACCATTAAATTATGCCCACCAAACAACTTGATTATTTTCGATCTCTGGTTGCTGACGATGCACATTTTCCGCTTACTGAAGCAGCTATTGCCGTCGGTCAACATGCTCATCCAGCTCTTGACGTACAACATGTATTGGATGAAATTGATGCGCTTGCGCTAAAACTAAAAGTCCGTTTTACACCTGAGACAACCGATTTACAAAAGTTACAGTATCTCAAATACTTCTTTTTCCAAGAATTACATTTTGGTTTAAATACAAATGATTACTATGATCCGGAAAACTCCTATATTCATAGTCTTATCATTAACCGGCGGGGTATTCCTATTTCCTTAGCCCTACTCTTCATGGAGCTTGGCAATCAAATTGGGATTCAAGTGCGTGGTATATCCTTTCCAAATCATTTTCTTGTGCGCGTTTCTCTGCCTCAAGGTGAGGTTGTAATGGATCCAACTACAGGCTCCTCTTTATCAAAAAATGAATTACAAGCTATGCTCGATCCCTATTTAGATGCTCAAGGTTATCGTGGTGAAATGACCCTGCCGCTTAGCCTATTTTTAAGGAGTTCAAGTCCTCGTGAAATACTTTCTCGTTTTTTGCGTAATCTAAAAGCTGTGTATAGCCATCAGGATCGTTGGGAGCGTTTGCTAAGTATTCAAGAGCGCTTGGTTATTTTATTGCCCGATGAGGCCGAAGAAGTTCGTGATCGTGGTCTTGCTTTTTCTCAGCTAGATTACATTCGTCCTGCTATGCATGACTTAATGTTTTATTTAGAAAAAAGTCCAAGCGCCAAAGATGCAGAAGAAATCAAAGAACATCTTGAAGATTTAGAAAAATTACTAAAAGAGGATTAGGTTTTTTTGTTGAATAAGGGCTGAATAAATCGCCATAGTCCCATAATCACCGTGGGTATGATGGCCGCTAAAGCGCCAATCAACACAATTTGATTTAAGTTGTCGCGGATCAATGGCAAATTACCGAAGAAGTATCCACAGACAGTTAGGATGCCACTCCACAAAATGGCTCCAATCACATTAAAGGTCTGAAATTTGCGATGATCCATGTGTGAAATCCCAGCTACAAATGGCGCAAATGACCGTACCAAGGGCACAAAGCGCGCAAGAATAATTGTCTTGCCTCCGTGCTTTTCAAAGAAAAGATGGGTTTTTTCTAAAGCAGACTGATCAATCCATTTCGCTTTTGTAATGTCAATACGATCAACAAGATATTTACCAATCCAAAAATTTACGGTATTTCCCAAAACTGCAGAACTAATAATGAGGACATTTAATAAAACTAAGCTTAATTGACCGGTCGCACAAAATGCGCCCGCAGCAAAGAGTAAAGTGTCGCCCGGCAAGAACGGAAAAACCACAAAGGCAGTTTCAGTAAAAATAATGATACTTAAAATAGCGTACGCCAGCGTGCCATACTCACCGAGATGGTCGCCAATATGCATGACAAAGTGAAATAAAGAAATTAATTGATCCACGTCGGACATATTAACAGTTTCAATCAGTCTTTACTCTTCTCATGAGAAAATAAACTTTATGAGAAATCCTATTCGAACTTTGCCTGATCAGCTTATTAGCCAAATAGCTGCGGGAGAGGTTATTGAGCGTCCAAGCGCTGTTATAAAAGAGTTGCTTGAGAACTCTATTGATGCCTTAGCAAAAACTATTGATATTCGCTTAGAAGAGGGTGGCACCGTTCGTATTGTTATAGCTGATGATGGTCAAGGAATCCCATCTGCAGAACTTCAGTTGGCATTAACCCGCCATGCAACGAGTAAGATTTTTAGTTTAGAAGATTTAGAGTCCGTGATGACTATGGGCTTTAGAGGTGAAGCGCTAGCTTCTATCGCCTCTGTAGCAAAAGTGTCACTGAGCACGAGAACAGTAAATGATGCCCATGCTTTTGTCATTGATAACTCCTCTTTTGAGATTAAACCCTCTGCTGGTGATGTTGGTACGCGAATAGAGGTACAAGATTTATTTTTTAATACCCCAGCAAGGCGGAAATTTTTAAAATCATCTGCGACAGAATTTAGTCATTGCTTGGAAGCGATTCGCCGTTGTGCTTTAGCAAATCCACATGTTGGCTTTTCTGTTTGGCACAATGGAAAACCCCTGCATCGATGGTCTGCGGGAAGTCTTGAGCAACGCGCTGATGACATTCTTGGCATTGAGTTCCATGCGGCCAAGCTTGCACTAAATGTAGGGTCTGAGTTGATTCAATTAGAGGGTTTTATTGGTGCCCCAACGGCCAGTCGCGCTAGAGCTGATCAGCAATATATTTTTGTTAATCATCGTTTCGTTAAAGATAAAGTGATTAATCATGCCATTCGAAGCGCCTATCAAGATGTGCTCCATGGCGATCGGCAACCTATCTTACTGTTAAATTTAGCTATTCAACCCGACTTGGTTGATGTAAATGTTCACCCAGCTAAAATTGAAGTTCGATTTAGAGATAGTCGTGCAGTTCACCAATTTGTGTATCACTCAATTAAGGAGCGCTTATCTCATGGTGCTGGCCAGTCTCAACCGACCACTACCGCCCCATCAGAATTTGTGCCAAGCCCTCAGTCTTTTACATCATCAAACTCTGTAGCACCCACCCAGAGTAACTTTGGGCCTCGTACTTTTCAACAAGCGATACATTTTCCAAAACCCGATAACTCAATCAAAGAATCGATGCAGCAGTTACTGGGTGGCATCAATAACCATTCACAACATGAGCCGTTATCCACTTCACAGCCTCAGGAAATAGATACTTATCCTTTGGGCCATGCCATTGCGCAAATTGCCGGAATTTATATTTTGGCTCAAAATCAATTTGGCCTAGTCTTAGTCGATATGCATGCCGCTCACGAGAGGGTTTTATATGAAAAGCTAAAAGCGGATTTAGAACATCAAATTGCTATTCAAACGCTGTTAGTTCCTGTTGTACTGAATGTGAGCCATCTCGAGATTTCTTTATTAAATGACAATCAATCTTTATTAAAAGATTTAGGGTTCGATATCTCAATGATGGGTCCTGAGGAAATTTGTATCCGCTCCATACCGGCCCTTCTGAACAAAGCGGACCCCGGATTATTGGTGCGTTCATTGATTCATGACCTGGAGGACGTCGGTTCTAGTGGGGTCGTTGATTCTGCCAAACATGAACGCCTTGCGTCAAAAGCTTGTCATGCGGCAGTACGTGCTCATAGAATCTTAACCCTTCCTGAAATGAATGCATTATTAAGACAAATGGAATCTACTGATCGTGCAGATCAATGTAATCATGGTCGGCCTACATGGATTCAATTAAGCGTTCAAGATTTGGATAAATTTTTCTTAAGGGGTCGTTAGTTTTTTATGGTGTTTTCTAAGTCCCCTTTAGAAAATATTCTGGCGATTGTGGGTCCCACCGCAAGTGGTAAAAGCTCTTTGTCAATAGCGCTGGCAAAAGCAGCTAAATCTGTTGACATCAATATAGAAATTATTAGTATGGATTCAGCACTGGTCTATTCCGGTATGGATATTGGTACCGCTAAACCGCTGACTCAAGAACTTCTCATAGTGCCTCATCATGGCATTAATATTCGAGAAGTCTTTGAAACTTATTCTGCAGCTCAGTTTGCAAAAGATGTACTGGTGTGGTGCGAAAAAATAAGAAGTAGGGGTAATATTCCCATCATTGTTGGTGGCACGATGCTGTATTGGCGATCCTTGATGCAAGGCTTGACCGACCTGCCCGCATCAACACCAGAGGTCAGAGCACAGATTGCGCATGAGGCCTCTTTGCAAGGCTGGGACTTGATGTATGCCAAATTACAAGCTGTAGACCCTCAAACTGCTTCGAGGCTACCTCCAGGAGATACCCAAAGAATCTCCCGGGCGCTAGAAGTTCATGCCTTGACAGGCAACTCAATGTCCTCGTATTTAAATGCCCAACCCTATGGTGCCTCTAGGGATGACTCTTCATTCAATCATTTCTTGGTTTCTTTAGAGCCCAAAGATCGTCAATGGCTCCATCTTCGTATTGAAGAGCGATTCATGAATATGCTCAATCAGGGTTTTATCGATGAGGTAAAAAGTCTACTCAAAAACCCACTTATTCATTCTGAACTGCCGGCCATGCGCGCCGTTGGGTATCGTCAAGCAATTGCCTTCTTGGAAGATAAAATGAACTATGATGAATTTGTTCAAGCGGGACTAGCGGCCAGTCGCCAATTAGGTAAAAGGCAATTAACCTGGCTAAGAGCTATGCCGAGCCGGGTAGTGATTGACCCTAGCGACCGCGACTTTATTGCAAAGACAATCCCTATTTGCCTGGATCATCTCCAGAAATTTAAATGACAATCGTCTGGTGAGCGCCTGTTGGGCGTTCGACAATTTCACCTAATTGGTAAGTTTGAATCTGTTGTTGATGCAAAAACTCTACTGCGTGATCAACATCCCCTGCTGAGATAACAATCACCAGACCGATTCCGCAATTAAATACGCGATACATCTCTTGGGCATCGACCTTGCCTTCGTGTGCCAACCATTGAAAGAGTTGTGGCATTTTCCAGTTATCACGGTGCAATACGGCTTGCACGTGATCGGGTAGAACGCGGGGGATGTTTTCGACTAAACCACCGCCAGTGATATGCGCCATCCCTTTAATGTTGATCTTAGTGAGTAATTCTAAAATAGGTTTTACATATATCTTGGTTGGTTCCATCACCACATCTTGTAATGGCCTTCCACTCATGTCCATCGATGGCTTTGCACCACTCACTTCGATGATTTTACGAATTAATGAGTAACCGTTTGAATGCGCTCCACTTGAGGCAAGTCCAAGCACAACATCACCAGGAGTGATCGTTTTACCAGTAATAATTTTTGATTTTTCAACAACGCCAACGGCAAAACCAGCTAAATCGTACTCACCCTCCGGATACATTCCTGGCATTTCAGCGGTTTCACCACCAATCAAAGCGCATCCAGCGATTTCACAACCTTTGGCAATGCCACCTACGACGGTTGCAGCAATATCAACTGTTAAATGTCCACAAGCGAAATAATCGAGAAAAAACAAGGACTCAGCGCCTTGAACTAAGATGTCATTCACACTCATGGCGACTAAATCTTGACCAACAGTGTCATGTATTTGCCACTCAAATGCCAATTTCAATTTAGTGCCAACTCCATCAGTGCCAGAAACCAACACAGGCTCCTGATAACGCTTAGGAACTTCAAAAAGCGCTCCAAAACCACCAATACCCGCCAAAACACCTTCACGCATTGTTTTTTTGGCTAATGGCTTGATTCTTTCCACTAATGCATCCCCAGCATCCATATCAACGCCAGCGTCTTTATACGATAACCCCTTTGTTTGGGGGTTATTTACTAAATTTAAATCATTACTTGTCGAATTTGACATATTATTCCTATGGACTCAGTAGAATGAGAAGATTCTAATTCAAGGTTATTGTAATGTCTGATTTTTTTAAAAGCTTTTTCGAAATTTTGATGCCTTTTTTGGCAGCCTTTATTTTCGCTTACATTCTTGAACCCCTCACCAAGCGACTAATCAAATTTAAAATTCCGCGTGGTCTGGCTGCCTTGTTTTCACTTTTAGTCGGTGTTCTAGCAAGTGTCGTTATTTTATTGCTGCTACTTAATCTTCTTCAGCATGAAATCCCTCTGATTAAAACCCAATTCCCAATTTGGTTAAAAAGCCTTCAGGCGTGGCTCGATCCAAAACTCGCAACATTTAATATTTCTCTCGATTGGATAGTGATCCGGGAACACGTACAAGCGCAAATCACTTCACAACTTTCAGATAACGCCAACACCATTGTTACTGAATCATTGGCCACGATTATCAAATCATCAGGCTCTGTCCTCGGATTTTTCGCAAATACTGTCCTCGTATTATTTGTTCTGTTTTATTTATTACTTGAGTGGGATACTTTTATTTTGATGGTGTCTGCGCTTATCCCTATTAGGTGTCGTGATACTTTGTTCAAGCTCATTAAGGAAGTTGATTTCTTATTAGCGCATTACCTTCGCGGCCAAATCTTGCTGATGATGGTTTTAGCAGGCTTTTATAGTATTGGCATGTTGCTCATCGGTGTAAAAAGTGCTGTGCCACTGGGTTTATTTACTGGTTTAGTTGCATTTATTCCTTATGTTGGATTTTTAATTAGCTTTACCTTATCTGCACTTGCGACTTTATTGCAATTTGGATCTGGCAATGAATTATTGGCTGTTTTAGCTCTATATGGCATTGGTCAACTGCTAGAAGGATTCTTTTTAACCCCTCGCCTAGTTGGTGAGCGAATTGGCCTTCATCCGGTCGCTGTTTTGTTTGCCTTGATGGTATTTGGGCAATTATTTGGTTTCTTTGGTATCCTTCTTGCATTCCCTATGTCCGCGATCTGCCTAGTTACTATTAGGTACCTCAAAAGCAAAATTTTGTCTAGCCAATGGTTTAATAGTACCTCTTAAATGCCCAGTAAAAAACCTCAACAATTTACTCTTGATATTTTAGTATCTCCTCTACCGAGCTTAGACAATTTTGTTTTGTCTAAAAAGGATAAAAGTGGTTTAAACATTATTCAAGTTCTTAAATCCCTAGTTCTTTATTGGGAAAATCCATCAAACCCTAATCCTGAGTTAGAAATACTGTATTTTTGGGGGCCTCAAGGCTGCGGAAAAACACATTTACTACAAGCTCTCGCTCGCCTTGCTCAAGAAAATGAAATTAGTACTTGCTTCTTAGAGTCGGGAAGTCCACTTTGGAGCTATCTCGATTATGGCAATATGCTGGTCCATCGGGTTTATTTAATTGATAACGTTGATTGTTTAAAAGAAAATGAACAAAAAGCTTTCTTTAGGCTATTAATCGAGGCCAAGGATGATGAGGATATCTTAATTATTTCCACAGGTTCGCAGTCAATTACTAACCTTGCTCTTCGGAATGATATAAGCTCGAGACTTGCCTCAGGCCTTAACTTTGAGCTTCACAATCTTGAAGATGCTGAGAAAATCAAAGCCATTAAGGATTTCTCTAAAGCCAGAGGCGTTACTTTGTCGGATGATATTGCACCTTGGTTACTTGAAAATTTCCATCGAGATCTCCCAAGTCTGATTAGTCTAATTGAGGCATTAGATCATTACTCTTTACAAACAAAGCGGTCTATTACCCTGCCATTGGTGAGAGACCTTTTAAAAAATAAAGTCTAAGTAATGCAAAACAATGCGCCAACACTCGTATTTTTTGATCTAGACAATACGCTTTTACCCATCGATAGTGATCATGCTTGGGGTCACTTTTTAGTAGAAAAGGGCGTGGTAGATCAAATACAGTACGAACAAGCCAATAATTATTTTTATGAAGCTTACAAAGCAGGCACTCTTGATATTAATGAATTTCTAGATTTTGCTTTGAAGCCACTTGCTAGCCACCCTCGTAAACAACTCGATGCTTGGCACCAAGAGTTTATGAGCAACAAAATTGAACCCAATATTCATCCAAATGCAATTGCTCTAGTCAACCAACATTTATCCCAAGGTCATCTTTGCTCTATCGTTACCGCTACGAATAGTTTTGTCACTAAGCCTATCGCCAATCGTTTTGGTATTCAACACCTTATTGCAACCGAACCTGAACAAAACTCTCAGGGAGAATTTACAGGCAAAGTTGTTGGTCTTCCCAACTTTAAAGAAGGAAAAGTAGTCCATGTTCAGAATTGGCTTCATCAATTAGGAATTGACTGGGATCAGACTCAAAATAGTATTTTTTATTCAGACTCTATGAACGATTTACCACTTCTCGAAAAAGTGAAAGTCCCTATTGCCACTAATCCAGACCAAAAACTTGCTCATTTAGCAAAAGAACGTTCTTGGCAAATTCTCCATTTATTTAAATGATCCAAAAAATCATCCGCCGTATTCTTGGTAAAAGTTCTTTGACTTCTAGTGGTTCTTTACGAAAAAAATCCGCTAAAGAAATTAGTGCCAAAGCACATCAAATCAATCAAGAGAATATTTCTAAAAATGCCATTAAGGTGACTCAAGCACTGCAAAAAGCTGGCTATGATGCTTTTATTGTTGGTGGTGCTGTTCGCGATTTAATTCTTGGTATGGTGCCAAAGGATTTTGATGTGGCTACCAATGCCACCCCAGAGCAAGTACAAGGTGTTTTTAGAAAATCGCGCTTGATAGGCCGTAGATTCCAAATTGTGCATGTCACTTTTTATGGCGGTCACAAACCAGAAATTATTGAAGTATCTACCTTTCGAGCAATGATTCAAGATGAAAGTGAGCACATTACAGAAAGTGGCCGAATTTTAAGGGATAACATCTGGGGTACTCAAGCAGAGGATGCGGCGCGGCGTGATTTCACTATCAACGCGATGTACTATAACCCTGCGAATGAGGTAGTTCTTGACTACCATGGTGGCATCTACGATATTAAAGAGCGTTTGATTCGTATGATTGGTGATCCTGAAAAACGTTTTCGTGAGGATCCAATTCGCATGCTAAGAGCTGTTCGCTTTGCTGCCAAAACAGGTTTTTCCATTGAGCACAAGACATTGGCCCCTATCCAGGAGTTGGCACCTCTCATTCATGACGTGCCTAGCGCTCGTCTTTTTGATGAAATCTTGAAGTTATTAATGTCAGGCCATGCTTGGGCTTCACTTGAGGCACTAAGAGATGTAGGCTTGGGTCAAGGTTTGTTACCTATGATCGATGCTATCTTTGAACAAGATAAATTAAGTAACTTTGCAAAAATTGCCCTTGCAAGAACTGATGAAAGAGTGCAATTAGGCAAACCTATTTCGCCTGGATTTTTATTTGCCACTCTACTGTGGCATGAGGTTTATCTTGGCTGGCAAAATGAAATGGGGATTGGTAAGCCTCTTATTCCAGCATTACATGCAGCCATTGATGCAGTCCTTGCAAACCAACGGGAAGTTTTTGCTATTCAACGCCGCTTTGAAACGGATATGCGTGAAATATGGAGTCTTCAACCTCGATTTGAAAGAAGAGTCGGCAAAATGCCCTACCGACTTTTAGAGTCGCCACGTTTTCGGGCTGGTTATGATTTTTTATGCTTGCGCTGCCAAGCCGATGAATTGCCTAGTACGCTGGCTGATTGGTGGGAAAAATTTCAATTTTCCGACCTTCCTGGTCGTGAATTATTGTTAAGCGAGGCTAAAGAAGAATCCCCACTAAATTCTTCAAGTAATCCAACAAAATCTCGAAGGCGTCGGCGCAAACCCTCTAAACAACAAGAACTTACCAATATTCAACACGACGGCGAGCAGCCTTTATAAAAATTGATTAAAGTAGTAATAATTAATACCACCAAGAGGGGTAGGGAATTATGGCTAACGCATTTATAGGTTTAGGTGGTAATGTTGGTGACTCAAGGCAAATTTTGACAGACGCGGTCGTTTGTCTTGCCCAAATTCCATTTATTCAAATCAATGCCAGAAGTTGTTTTTACATCAGTAAGCCTGTCGACGCGCCGGGCGATGATTACATCAATAACGTGATTGCAATTTCAACAACCCTTGAGCCCCTTCCACTGCTCCATGCTTGCCAAGCAGTTGAGAAACATTTTGGTCGTGAACGTCCCTTTGCAAAAGCACCACGCACTCTTGATATTGACTTATTAATCTATGATGACTTTCATTGCACTGAGCCCGAACTCATCATTCCCCACCCTAGAATTACTGAGCGTATGTTTGTGTTACTGCCGTTGTTAGAGTTAGTGCCAGATATTGAATTGCCTCTGCATGGTAAATTAAGAAATAAACTTCCTGAATTATCTTGGCAAAAAATCGAAATACTACAAAATCAACATTGCATGAAAAGTGGCGATTCAAATAATACCCACTAAGCTATAAAAATTAGGTATATTCAAGTTTTAGTGTAAAGAGACTGCAATGGCCTATATCCAACCGAATGAACCTACAAAAGCGCTGACGATTAGTTCTTTCTTAAAGATGCACTCTGCGGGTGAAAAAATTACTTGTCTGACCGCTTATGATGCAAGCTTTGCTACTTTGTTTGATCAAATCGGTGTTGAGGTAGTTCTTGTGGGCGACTCTCTTGGTAATGTTATTCAAGGACATTCTTCTACTTTACCTGTTCTCATCGAGGATATGGTTTACCACACCCAATGTGTTAGTAGAAATTTGAAACGTTCTTATTTGATTGCTGATATGCCTTTTGCCTCCTATGGCAACTCAGATAGTGCTCTTCGCAATGCGGCACTGCTAATGCAAGCTGGCGCAAAGATGGTCAAAATTGAAGGTGGTTCTTGGTTAGCTCCTACGATTGAACATTTGGTCAAGCAAGGCATCCCTGTGTGCGCTCATCTTGGTTTAACACCCCAATCTGTTAACACTTTAGGTGGCTTCAAAGTACAAGGAAAGTCTCAAGCACAAGCAGAACAAATGCTGCTAGATGCTAAACATTTAGAGCAAGCCGGTGCACAGATGCTGGTTTTAGAAGCCATACCCTCATCCTTGGGTAAGGCGATTACAAATCATATTCAGATTCCAACAATTGGGATTGGTGCAGGCCCTGATTGCTCTGGGCAGGTTTTAGTGATGCATGATGCACTAGGGGCCTTCCCGGGTCGACAACCAAAATTTGTAAAGAACTTTTTGGCCTTGGGTGGCTCTATCGAAAAAGCGATCGAACTGTATATTTCTGAGGTTAAATCAGGTGCATTCCCTGCACCTGAACATTGTTTTAGCGATTAATTAAAAAAGCCTTTGACGCGGTCTATCCAACCTCTTTCTTGAGGATTGTGCTTGCGACTATCAGCTTGCAGACTTTGCTCTAATTCTTTAATGAGTTTGCGTTGTTGTTCATTTAACTTAACAGGAGTTTCAACCTGTACATGAACATATAGGTCCCCTGGTACTGATGAACGTATTCCTTTAATTCCCTTGCTTCGTAATCGATACGTTCGCCCTGTTTGCGTTCCTTCAGCAACTTCAAAACTTGCCTTGCCTGATAGTGTAGGAACTTGAACTTCGCCTCCTAGGCACGCTGTAGCAAAAGATATTGGCATTTGGAAATGTAAGTCGTCACCATCTCTTTCAAATACATTGTGTGGTTTTATATGTACCTCTACATATAAGTCGCCTGCAGGACCTTGATTAATACCGGGCTCACCATGCCCAGATAAACGAATTCGCATCCCATCTTCAATCCCGGATGGGATTTTTACTTCTAAGGTTTTTTGTTGTTTGATTTTTCCTTCACCATGACATTTTTTACATGGCTTGGGTATAAATTGTCCATTGCCTCGACACTTAGGGCAAGTTTGCTGCATTGAAAAAAAGCCTTGTGACATTCTTACTTGGCCCTGTCCATTACAGGTTGAACAGGTTTCTACCTTCGAACCTGGTTCAGCTCCAGACCCTGTACAAATATCACAGTTATGCCAACCAGGAATGCGGATTTGTGTTTCATGGCCTCTAGCAGCTTCTTCTAGAGTAATTTCCATGCTATATCTTAAATCACCACCCTTGAATACCTGAGGACCACCTCGGCCCCCTCTTGCGCCACCCGCTCCAAAGATGTCGCCAAAAATATCTCCAAAGGCATCGCCAAAGCCACCAAAACCTTGTGCGCCAGCACCACCAAAACCACCCATACTCGGATCTATCCCAGCATGACCATATTGGTCATAGGCGGCTTTTTTCTGTGGATCAGAAAGCGCTTCATACGCTTCCTTAGCTTCTTTGAATTTCTCCTCAGACTCTTTATTATCGGGATTGCGATCCGGATGGTACTTCATCGCCATCTTACGATAAGATTTTTTAATCTCATCGTCTGTGGCGTTTTTCGGTACCTCTAAGACTTCATAAAAATCTCTTTTTGTTGCCAAAGCTATTCCTTAGATAAACTACAACGATTATTTCTTATCAACTTCTTTGAATTCAGCATCAACAACATTATCATCTTTTGCCTTTTCATTAGCCGGTTGACCACCACCTGCCTGCGCTTTTTCAGCCATGGCAGCATATACTTTCTCACCTAAGGTTTGACTAACTTTACCTAACTCTTCAGTTTTGGCTTCGATATCGGCTTTATCAGATCCTTTTGCAGCCTCTTCTAATGCCTTCAATGCAACTTCGATTTTTTCTTTTTCACCAGCATCTAGGGAAGCGCCATGCTCTTCTAGAGATTTTTTCGTTGAATGAACCAAAGCTTCAGCAGTATTTCTAGCATCAACGACTTCTCTTAATTTGCGATCTTCTTCAGCATTTTCTTCTGCATCTTTAACCATTGCCTGGATTTCTTCTTCAGATAATCCAGAATTTGCCTTAATCGTAATCTTGTTTTCTTTACCAGTTGCCTTGTCCTTCGCTCCTACATGCAAAATTCCGTTGGCGTCAATGTCAAAGCTGACTTCAATTTGTGGTGTGCCACGGCTTGATGGTGGAATACCTTCTAAATTAAATTCACCTAAGGTCTTGTTAGCAGTAGCCATTTCACGCTCACCCTGGAAAACCTTAATGGTTACAGCGGGCTGATTGTCTTCGGCTGTTGAAAATACCTGCGCATATTTCGTTGGAATCGTCGTATTCTTTTTAATCATCTTCGTCATTACACCACCTAGAGTTTCAATACCTAGTGATAACGGTGTTACATCTAATAACAATACATCGGTTCTATCTCCCGCTAAGACTGCGCCCTGAATTGCTGCTCCAACGGCTACAGCTTCATCTGGGTTCACATCTTTACGTGGCTCTTGACCAAAAAATTCTTTTACTTTTTCTTGTACTTTTGGCATACGTGTCATACCGCCAACCAAAATAACGTCTTGTATATCCGTTAATGAAACACCAGCATCCTTAATGGCAACGCGACATGGTTCAATTGTTCTAGCAATAAGATCTTCTACCAAAGATTCCAACTTTGAACGTGTCATTTTGATATTCAAGTGCTTCGGACCTGATGCATCTGCTGTGATGTAAGGCAAGTTAATTTCTGTTTGTGCACTTGAAGATAATTCTATTTTTGCTTTTTCTGCAGATTCTTTCAATCGCTGCAAGGCTAATACATCTTTTGATAAATCTACGCCTTGTTCTTTTTTGAATTCACCGATAATGAAATCAATAATGCGTTGGTCAAAGTCCTCACCGCCAAGGAAAGTATCACCATTGGTAGATAAAACTTCAAATTGTTTTTCACCATCAACATCAGCAATTTCAATAATCGATACGTCAAAAGTTCCACCACCTAAGTCATATACCGCAATCTTGCGATCACCTGTAGATACTTTATCTAAACCAAAAGCAAGTGCCGCAGCTGTTGGCTCATTAATAATTCGCTTCACATCAAGGCCAGCAATCCGTCCGGCATCTTTTGTTGCTTGTCTTTGGCTATCGTTAAAGTAAGCGGGGACAGTAATCACCGCTTCAGTGACTTCTTCACCTAAATAATCTTCAGCCGTTTTCTTCATTTTTCTAAGAACTTCAGCAGATATTTGTGGTGGCGCTAATTTATTACCCCGAACCTCAACCCATGCATCACCATTGTCAGCCTTTGATATGGTGTAAGGCATCATGTTAATGTCCTTTTGAACTTCTTTTTCACCAAATTTTCTACCAATTAAACGCTTGACTGCATACAGTGTGTTTCTAGGATTAGTAACAGATTGCCTCTTTGCTGGCGCTCCTACCAGAATTTCACCATCTTCCATGTAGGCAATAATGGAAGGTGTTGTACGAGCGCCTTCTGCATTCTCGATAACTTTAGGCGTATTACCCTCAAGAATCGCAACGCATGAATTCGTGGTTCCTAAATCGATGCCAATAATCTTTGCCATTTTTATTTCCTTATTAAATATTCTATATATGCTTTAAGTAGGGTCTATCTGGACAGTTTCAAGAGATAAACCTGTTTTTTATTTCTTTTTTTATTTCTTTTATTTATTTGGGTTGACTAACCGTTACTAGGGCAGGGCGCAAAACTCGTTCTGCTATGAGGTAACCTTTTTGCAATACGGATACCACCGTATTCGCTTCTTGATCTGACTCCACCATGGAGATTGCTTGATGTAAATGAGGGTCAAATTTAGCGCCTACTTCTGGATGTATTTCTATTACTTTCCCTTTTTCTAGGGCACCAGATAGTTGTTTAAGGGTGAGCTCTACGCCCTCTTTTAATTTCTGTAAATCTTCGTTGTGGTGCTGTAGTGCTGCGTGCATACTGTCCATTACAGGCAATAAATGCTCTGCGAAGCTTTCTATCGCAAATTTATGGGCCTTGGCAACATCATCAACAGCACGGCGTCGAACATTCTCCGCCTCAGCTTTGGCTCTTAAAAAAGCGTCTTTACTTTCATTTAATAATTGTGTTAATTGATTAACTTGTTGCTCATGTGAGATCTCGGGATTCGCAGGAGTAGTTGAATCTGGGTCTTGCTCAAGATTGGGCACTTCATTTTTTTCTTCAGTCATTTCAATGCTTTACAAGGTATAGGTTGAATAAAAATCTTCTTACATTCCTAATTTATAGGCATAAATAGTTATTTCAAGTACCTATCTTGAATTTTTATCGGATCAGATTATTTTATAAGGACGCTTGGATGGTGGCGACTCTGGCCAGTCGCTCTTGTGTTGTTGTCGCTGAATCAATCGAGGGATTCCATCCTTGCAGATTATCTTCTGCTATGCCCTGTAATGCCAAGATCCAATCGGAGTGAGAATTGATGCAGGGAATTGCGAAATAGTTTTTCCCGCCTGCATGCTCAAAAATCTCTTTTCCTTCCATAGCTATCTCTTCGAGTGTCTCTAAACAGTCCGCTGGAAATCCTGGGCAAAATATATCAACCCGGGATGTCCCTTTTTGCCCCAATTGCTCCAATAAAGGAGCGGTGTATGGCTTTAACCATTCTGCTTTGCCGAATCTGGACTGAAAACTCACCATCGCTTCTTCCGCGCTTAACCCCAAGGACTCTCTTAATAAACGCCCTGTTTTGTGACATTCGCAGTGATAAGGATCACCCATATCTAGGGTGCGTTTAGGCACCCCATGAAATGACATAACTAATTTTTCCCCTGCGGAAAAATCAGGCCTTCCGTGCAGCTGCCAAAAGTCTTCAACTTGCGCTTTGAGTGCTTTTATATATAAAGGGTGATCGTGAAAATGTTTGATAATCCGAAGACTCGGCGGATTTCTATAGGCCTTATAAATACGATAAATTTCATCAAAAGTTGATGCTGTCGTTGTCGCAGAATACTGTGGATACATAGGTAAAACCAATAGTCTATCTACTCCTTGATCATTGATTTTTTGTAAGACGCTTTCAATCGATGGGTTGCCGTAGCGCATCGCTAGTTCTACAACGACTGGTCTTGTTGGGTCACTATTAATCGCCTGACGGAGCAAATCCACTTGGGATTTAGAGTGCACAAGGAGTGGCGAGCCACCTTTTTCTCCAGATATCCACACCTTCGCATATTTTTTTGCTGAGGCTCCAGATCGAATTGGCAAAATGATTAGGTTAAGAATCATCCACCAAATGACCCGAGGTATTTCTACCACCCTAGGGTCAGATAAGAATTGTTTTAAGTAGGTTCTAACGGCTTTTGCACTTGGCGCATCTGGCGTTCCTAAATTAACTACTAATATTCCCACTTTTGCACTAGTTGAATGTGCAATGTGAGGGTCTAATATTTGATTATTCACAAAAAATTTCCGTTTTAAGAATTTTGACTAAGCGCGCTACTCAGCAACTTCGCTGTAATGTCAACGATCGGTATGACGCGATCATAAGCCATTCGCGTTGGGCCTATTACTCCGAGTGTTCCCACAATGATGCCGTTGACTTGGTAGGGCGCTGTAATAATTGCCATATCATCGATAGGCACCAACTCACTTTCTCCACCAATAAAAATCTTAACGCCATTGGCTTTACTTGATTCATCTAATAATTGAATCAATCCTGTGCGATGCTCAAATACATGAAATAAACGTTTGATTTTATCCATATCAGAGACCAACTCGCCCACCTCTAATAATTTTTTCTCCCCAGAAATAATGACCGCTTCATGGTCCTCATTATAAGAATCAGATCCGGCCTCTGCAGCCTGATTCATTAGCGCAGTGATGTCATGCTTTAAACCATCTAATTCGTGTTTTAAGCCCTGACGAACAGCCTCAAAATCAAGGCCAGCATAATGGGAGTTAATGTAGTTACTTGCCTCAATTAACTCTGAAGGTGAGTAATCTTTATGCGTTGCCAATATACGGTTCTGAACATCACCTTGTGGAGAAACTAAAATCAATAAAACTCTTTTTTCTGATAATCGTAGGAATTCAATTTGCCGAAAAACATGGGTGCGTTTTGGAGCCATCACCACTCCAGCAAAACTAGATAAATTAGATAGAACCTGAGCTGCTGCTGCAATCACTCGCTGTGGTGAATCTGGCTGTATTTCATCAAAAGCTTCTTTTGACGCTGCTGCTTCCAATGGTTGCATCGTCAGCATCGTATCTACAAATAAACGGTAACCTCGAGGTGTCGGAATACGTCCTGAAGATGTATGCGGACTTGTAACAAACCCCATTTCCTCAAGGTCTGCCATCACGTTTCGAATGGTTGCAGCCGATAAATCTAAACCCGAATGCCTTGATAGGGTTCTTGAACCAACAGGTTGACCCTCAGAAATATATCTTTCTATTAAGGTTTTAAGAAGTTCACGTGCTCTTTTATCCATATAAGTAGTGATTCTAACCAATCTTGTGACTTTTGGATGCATGATTAGTTTGAAAGTGTTCTTTTGCTATGGTTTAATCAAGGAATGACGACAAAAAATTCTTCTCCATCCATTTTTTCTAGGGTTGCCTTAATTGGTAAATTTCAAGCTGAAGGCATTGGCCATGTTCTTGATCAACTGTCTGAATTGATTCAATCCCAGGGCTGCTCAGTATGGATTGAAGAAGAAACTGCTGCATTTACCCAAAAGCAACATCGTCCCACGATTAACATTAATCAAATCCTAGGGAATATTGATGTTGTCATTGTTATTGGGGGTGATGGTACTCTTTTAGGAGTGAGTCGCCATCTGGCCGGCGCTAATATTCCAGTCATCGGTATTAATATGGGGCGTTTAGGTTATATGACGGACATCCCTCTTCAAGAAGTTGAATTACTGATTCCCCAAATGCTATCTGGAAACTATGAATCAGACTCCAGGAATCTGTTGGAAGCCTCTGTGATTCGAGATGGTGTCACAACCCATCAGGGCCTAGCCTTTAATGATGTGGTTGTAAATCGCTCTAGTCTAACTGGTATGGTTGAATTATCGGTCAAGGTGAATGGCAGTTTTATGTATAACCAAAGATCTGACGGACTCATTGTTGCCACGCCAACAGGCTCAACTGCATATAGTCTTTCTGCTGGTGGTCCTATTCTCCACCCTAGAGTTCAAGGCATGGTGCTAACCCCCATAGCCCCTCACGCTCTATCCAATCGTCCTATCGTTTTGCCCGATGATGTGGAGATTATGATTGAAGTCGCTGGCGGCAAGGATGTTAGCGCCCACTTCGATATGCAATCCCTATCTATTTTGCAGGTTGGTGATCAAGTTAAGGTAAAAAAATCATCAAAGCAAGTTACCTTATTGCACCCCAAAGGGCATAGTGATTACAAAACCCTTCGTGAAAAATTACATTGGAACGAGTATCCTTCGTCTTTTTAACTTATGCTTCAAAGTTTGGAAATCCGCGATTTTGTGATTGTTCGTCAACTCGAACTCGATCTCTCACATGGTTTTACTGTCCTTACTGGTGAAACAGGTGCTGGTAAATCGATTTTATTAGACGCCCTTGCCATTGCCATGGGTGAAAAAGCAGATAGTTCGTTAATCAGAGAAACTTGCTCTCGGGCACAAATCTGTGCGAATTTTTATATCTCCGAAGCCCTTCAAAAAATACTCAATCCCTGGCTAGAAGAGTTTGGCTTTCCTCTAGAGGACGGTGGTAACTATGTCCAATTAAAACGCATCATCGAATCTACCGGCAGGACAAAGGGGTATATCAATGGTAGTAATGCCACCTTGGCGCAATTGCGTGATATCGGGGAGCAACTGGTTGATATTCACGGGCAACATGAGCATCAACTCCTACTCAAGCCAGGTGCCCAGCGCGCGTTACTCGATCGTCATGCGCACTTAATGCCCCTTCAAGAACAAGTTGCTTTAGCTTATAAGCAATGGCTAAGTATCGACAAAAAACTTCAATTAGCCAAAAATGCTGGTCAGAATATAGCTAAAGAAAAAGAACGCTTATCTTGGCAGTTGGAAGAGTTAAGCCTGCTAGCACCTCAAGTTGGCGAGTGGGGTGAAATCGAGGTTGAACATAGTCGCCTCTCCAATGCTGCAGAGTTAATTGAAGGTGCTCAGGCTCTAGTTAATCTTCTCAGCGAAGGTGACAATGCCCTTCTTGATCAATTATCAAAAGCGCAAAACTTATTAGATGACTTAGTAAATCTCGATGGCGCATTAGTAGGTGCAAAAGAGGCTCTTGAACCTGCCACTATCCAAATTGATGAAGCGGCTCATACGATTAATCGTTATCTTCAAAAATTAGACCTAGATCCACAGCGCCTTGAACTCATTGATTCAAGATTACAAGAATATTACCGCTTGGCAAAAAAACTGCACTGTCAGCCTGCCGAATTACCAAGTATCTGGGCACAAATGCAAGAGGAGCTTGCTTCTTTAGAGGCTGCGCAAAATCTAGAGGCCCTAGAAAAAGAAATTGCAAAAGCTTGGCAAGATTATTTGCGATTAGCTAAACAATTATCAGCTTCAAGGCGAGCTGCCGCCGAGCAATTGGCGCTCTCCGTAACACAGGCGATGCAAGACCTAGCCATGACGGGTGGTCGCCTGATGATTGAATTAGTGCCACAAGATCAAGGCTCTCAATATGGTTTGGAAAATATTGAATTTTTAGTTGCAGGACACCCTGGAGTTCAACCACGGCCTATTTCTAAAGTGGCTTCTGGTGGGGAACTGGCTCGTATTAGTTTGGCTATTGCTGTGATTGCGAGTAGCGCAAGTCCGATTCCGACGTTGATTTTTGATGAAGTAGATGCTGGCATTGGCGGTGCTGTGGCTCAAACTGTTGGTAATCGACTCAAACAATTAGGTCAGACCCATCAAGTTCTTTGTGTGACACATTTACCTCAAGTTGCCTCTCAAGGTGACCATCAGTGGCGCGTACAAAAACTGATTGATAACAATCAAACGATTAGCGATATTCAAGTATTAAGTCGCCAAGACCGTGTGCAAGAAATTGCTAGGATGTTAGGTGGCGCTGCTATTACAGATACAACTCTGCGTCACGCTAGGGAATTACTCGAGCATTAAGCGCTTATCATCAGCTTTTGCCATAATTGCTTTACTTGGTCTTGAGCATTTGCTAGCAGGCTTGAAAACTCTTCGTGATTTACCCGCGCCACTGTATGACCCTCTAAACGTAATTGATGTTGCTTTTGACGAAATAATCGATAGGCGTTTGAAACACCTTTGGCACTATCTGGAGTGAGAATGCCTAAGTTTGCGGCAATCTTAAGCAATGCAATATTGCCTACGTTTGCTTGTAATGCTGAAAACTGATGGGCATAGGACAATACAATGTATTGAATCATAAATTCAATATCAACCATCCCGCCACTATCATGTTTTAAATCGAAATTCTCAGACCGATTGGGATGCCCTTCATGGATTTTTAGGCGCATATCAATAATGCTTTGCCTTAACTCGGATAGCTCTCTTTTCATACAGAGGACCTTAGACCTGATGGCTTCAAATCGGTCTTGAACAGACCCATTGCCCGCACAAAATCTCGCTCGCGTTAAGGCTTGATGTTCCCAAACCCAGGCCGTATTACTTCCTTGCTGCATTTGATATGCCGAAAATGCAGTAAGGCTGGTTAACATTAAACCAGCTTCGCCATTCGGCCGCAGACGAGTATCTACTTCAAATAAAACACCTGAACTAGTAACTGTTGTGCAACACATGATGAAACGACGGACCACTTTTAAATAATCATCAAGCAAGTCTTCTCTGAAATTTGAATTCAAATCATCATAGATAAAGACTAAATCTAAATCTGAACCATAGCCAAGCTCTTTGCCTCCCAATTTTCCATAGGCAATTACGCCAAAACCTGATTCAAATAAATCCTTTGGTAATTGTGGCTTTTTGCTAACCAATGTTGCCCAAATTCTTGATAAGGTCTCTTGCACCATAATGTCCGCCATCGCCGATAGGCGATCACTCACTTGCTCAACACTCAGCCGAACACTTCTTGCAATCCCTAAATCAGCAAGCAGGGTTTGAAAAACCTCTGCATGGTGGGTATCTCTCAAAATATTCCATACTTGCTCCTGACTATCTGCCTCAAGTTCTAGTACGTCTAATTTTTTTCTTAATTGTGTTTGCCAATAGAGCCAGTATGTTTGGGGATCTATTTCTGGTTGTGTACTAGAGTGATTTTGTATGAACTCATCTAATAAATGAGGATGTTTAATGAGGTATATCGCACCCCAAGTAGACTCATTTAATAACAGAATCACTCTTTCTATCACCAAAGGGTATTCTCTCAAAAGAGAAAGATAAACGGTTCTTCTGAGAATAACTTCGATAAGTTCTAAAAATTTATTTAGTACTTTTTCTGAAATATTGGGCTCTATCTCTGATACGCGCAAGAAAATGATATGTAGATTTTGCTTCGACACATCATTACATAATTGATATTTTGGACTTTTGAGAAAACTTTCATACCTTTGCTTAAACTCAGGATAAAAGTTAAACACACCTAATAAATCCCGTGACTCATTGGCAATATCATGGTCTTGTTCTAATGTGAATGCATCGGAAAAGAGTTTTGCTACTGTGGTTTGATAGTCCTTTAATTGCTCTAAAAATAAGTCTTTAGTTTCAAAATCCATCGTTTTGGCAAGTCTTTGCAACGCAGTCTCATCAATGGGTAAATAATGAATCTGCGCATCACGCCACCACTGCAATCGATGTTCTAATTTTCTATAAAAATAATACGCTGTAATTAATGCCTGCACTTGCTCACTAGGCATATAAGCCAAGTCTTGTAATGTCTCTAGTGTTTTTACTGTAGGTCGAGTTCTAAGCTGCGCTTCTTGTCCCCCTCGTATAAGTTGATACATTTGTGCCAAAAATTCTATTTCACGAATACCGCCTATACCTAACTTGATATCGGCCGCCCTATCAGGAAATTGGGTAGCCCTTAAGTTGGCCTCATAGCGAATCTGATGATGCAAGTTTCTCACTGCGTCAATAATTCCATAGTCGAGATATTTTCTATACACGAATGGCTTGACTAAATTTGTCAACGCAGGGCACAAACCAGATCCATCGTCTTCCGTCAGCGGATATACCAAACGCGCCTTAATCCAAGCATATCGTTCCCACTCTCTTCCCTGAACAATAAAATACTCTTCCAACATTTTTAAAGAACAAACTAAGGGGCCAGAATCTCCATTGGGCCTTAAACGCATATCGACACGAAAAACAAAGCCATCAGAGGTAAGTTCTGTTAGTCCTTTAATGATTTTTTTGCCAAGTAGCGTAAACCATTCATGATGGGTGATCGTCTTATTACCACCAGTAGTTTGTCCATCTGAGTCGTATAAAAAAATTAAATCTATGTCAGAACTTACATTGAGCTCCCGACCACCAAGTTTTCCCATCCCGATGACCCATAATTTCATTTCCTCTTGGTTCGGATATAAAGGCTTTCCATAAATTTTCTGCAATTGAAAAGCGTAATACTGCGCAACTAAATCAATTGCGAGTTCAGCCATATGAGTAACTGCTTGCATAATTTCATTTACGCAGGCATCCAAGGCAAGATCCCGAACACCTAAAGCCAACATGATTTTTTGACGCGCAACCCGAATGTGGGCTAAAAACTCCTCTTCCACAAGCTCTCGATAATCGGAACCTAGTTTGTCCCTAAAAGTACGCTCAATTAAACAAAGATCTACGGGACTTTGAGTGTTGGTAAGTAACCACTCTTCCCATTTTGGATTCGCAAGGAGTTTAGACTCTATAAATTGAGAATATGTTTTAGAAAGCTCTAAAGTTGTATTCATAGCAAATCTTATCAAAATTGAAAGACTTCATCACCATGTCGGATAATAAGCATGATGATATTTAAAAATTCAAGAAATTCTTTCAAAACAGAATGTTAAATCACTTAAAAAGCTTTTTGAGCCAATCTCGGTTACTCAGAATGTCAATATACGGGTTGATTGGTCTTCTGTTGACTATGTTGTTCATCTCCCAAGTTGTGATTCGGTTCTTGATTTGGCCCCAAATAGAGGCTAGAAAAGATCAATTTACTCAATTAATCAGTAAAGAACTTGGTATTCATGCCCAAATAGGCTCCATCAAGGCAGACTGGGAGCTCTTTCGCCCTAGCTTTACGATCGAAAACATCACTTTTACACAAGAGCTCAAATCAAATCAATCTAGCAATCCACCAGTTTTAGAAATACCGAAGATATCCGGAATCGTCTCATGGAGCTCGATTTGGTCAGGTATGCCGCGTTTTTATTATCTCGACTCTGAAAATATTTCTTTGACTGCACAACGTGATAAAGAAGGTGGGTGGAGTTTTGCTGGTATTCCAGTTGCTAGTACCGGTGGCGATTCAAACCTTCTGGCATGGGTTTTGAATGAGAGAAACATCCAAACCCAGAATCTCAATGTAACTGTCATCGATGATTTTGAGGGCGATTCGATTAATCACTTTACGGTTGAAAACTTTTCTTTGAAAAATCAAATGAATAATCATTTGATTAACTTAAGCGCTTATGTCAAACCAACTCAAGGTATTTTTAATTTCTCGGGTAACTTTGATCATCAACCCCTTTCAAATGCTTCGAATTGGCGCAATTGGAATGGTGAGTTCCATGTGGATATCAGAAAAATCAATATTGCGAATTTACTCAAAATAACTAAACTCCCAATCAAATCAGGGTCTGGTCAAGTAGAGTTTGTAGGCAATACACGTCTTGAAAATGGCTTTTTTCAGAAAAGTGATGCCAAGCTTGAAGCAAAAGAAATTAACGTCATTTGGGCGAATGATCAACCCGATTTACATGTGAAAAATTTACAAATTGGTGCAACTCAATCACTGTCCCAAAAAATCCAAACTGTGAATGTCGATACACTGAAGTGGCAATTTCAAAAAAATTCTAATCAAATTCATGAAATCAATGGCCTCAACCTTAAAATTACGCCAAACCAAGAAATTACCGCAATTTCTAAATTGGAAGTCACTGCACCCCTTTTACCGATTACTGAATTAGCGCTTCTCGCCCAAAGTCTGCCTCTTCCAGGAACGATCTATAAACCGCTGAGGCAAACTCAACCAGAAGGTACCATTGAAAAATTACATTTTATTTGGCATAAGGAAAAACAAGAGCGCTTATTTTTAAGTCGTCAAAACGATCATGTGGAATTAGAAGTCTTTGGCTCTTTAAAGAACGTTGGCTGGAAACCTTACGGCAACTCACTGCCGGGAGTAAAAGGACTTAATGGTGAAATTCAATCCACTCCCCAAAATGGTAAATTGCTTTTAAATTCATCGGACTTAATGCTTGAGTCCGCCCATTATTTTCATGACAGTAAAGTTTCTCTTCCTACCGCTTCAGGCGAAGTAACCTGGCAACAAAAAGATTCTCAATGGCTCATTAGCTTTAAGGATGTTCTTTTAAAAAATACGCAATCTCAAATACAAGCGAATGGTTCTTATCTAACTAATAGTAAAACCAGTCCCGATCAACTCGATATTGATGTGCAACTCTCAAATATGAATGCCAATCAATTACTGAATACTATTCCGAAAACAATCGCACCTTCAACGATGAGTTATTTAAGGTCAACTATTAGTGGTGGCTCATTGGTTAACAGCTCACTCAGTATTCATGGTCCAACTACTGATATTCCTTTTGATCAAAAATCAAAAAATCAATTTAAATTAAATCTTCATGTAAAAAATGGTGTCTATAGGCCTGTGGCTCCAGATAAAAAAATCAAGGGTGAGTGGCCTTCTTTTGATAAGGTAAGTGCAGACATATCGATGGATAACAATCTATTAAAAGTGGACGCCCCTTCTGGATATTTTAAAAATGTTCAAATAAAAGATTTCCAGGTAGGTATGGATGTCAGTAAGTCCCCCAATGTGCTAGAAGTCAAAGGTAAAGCCAATGGACCACTCAGCCAGTTTTTAGAATATCTTGTGGCATCGCCTATTGGCTATAAGTGGCAACCTGAATTAAAAAAAATCGCCATCACCGGTAACGCACAACTCAATCTCGATCTGAATCATCAATTTGGTGATAAGGAAGTTACCAAAATTCTTGCCAAGGTGGATCTCGATAAAAATCAAATTCGCTGGGGTAAAAATCCTCCCGGCATTATTTCTAAAAGTAGCTTAGAGTTTGATGAGAAAGGCCTCAAGAAAGCAGATATTAACGGCACTTTCATGGGCGGTCCTTTATCAATCAAAACTAACTCATCGAATGAAAATCAGATTGATGTAAATGCTGATGTCGATAGTGCCTTATTAATGGGTTTATTTTCGGCGAGTCTAGATATGAATGATGATTTCGGTTCGAGTCTTGTATCTGGAAAAATGGGTATTCAAGGCAATGTGCTGAGAAAGGTTGACGATACGGCTCTTAATTTCACTTTAGACCTTAAGTCAACAGGTCTTAACTTACCTAAACCTTTATATAAGGCGGCAGGTGATACATTGCTTGGTTTTTTTAAAATGAATGTGCGCTCTTCTAGCAATGCTCAAGCGGCTGATTGGCAATTAAAATTAGGTAATTTTATTCAATCTTCTGGTCAGTTAATTAACCATCAAATAGATAAAGCAACTGTGCTAATTGGTAATGCGGCGCCTCCAACTTCCTCTAATGGTGTACAAATTGCTTTTGATGTAAAAACAATTGAACTCGATCGGTGGCTCAAACTCCTTGATGGATTTAATGAGTCTAATCCGAATTATCTGGAAAGATTCTCGACAAAAAGTGACACCCCATCCCCAATTCTTCCAATTCAAGTTACTGGTAATGCAAATCAATTGATGTTTTTAAATCGAGAGTTTGATCAAGTAAATCTTCAAGCAACAGAAAACAATAACGATTGGAATGCAGTTCTGCGAGCAAAAAATATTGATGGTAATTTGTTTTGGCAGTCTAAAAATGCCACCCTACCATTTGGTGCTATCAAAGCTAATTTCAATCAATTACATATTCCATCTGCCTCCAATCCAAGTTCAGCGACCAATTCGTCCAAAAATTCTCTGCGCAATTTACCCAGCATGGACATCAATATTGCGGACTTAAACGTAGGCACAATGCAATTCGGTGAATCTAATCTCCAGGCTGTTGCTTCATTAACAGACTGGCAAATAGTTCAACTTTCTACTAAAAATAAATCTGGGGCTATGACGCTTAAGGGTAACTGGGACCTACCGTCTGGCAATCAGATTGGAAAAACCAATCTTAAGGTTGATCTTCAAACAAATAATGCGGGCGATTTATTGAGCGCAATGGGTTTAAAAGATAACGTAATTGACCGTGGCAAAGGCACTATTCAAGGCAATCTTACTTGGCAAGGCTCTCCAATTGATTTCAACACATTAAGTCTTAATGGAGATCTAAAACTTGATTTAAAAAACGGTTCAATCTTACAGGTGGATCCTGGTGCAGCCAAGTTGTTAGGTATTTTGAGTTTACAAAGCCTCTTCAAATTTGCTACTCTTAATTTCCAAGGAAGCCTTGGTGAAACCGTTAAATCAGGTACTTCCTTTGATGAAATCACTATGTCTGCCAATATTCGTCGTGGCAATATCCGTACAAGTGATTTTGAAATGAAAAGTACCTTAGCCAGAATTGCTTCTAGGGGCACGATTAATTTAAATCGTGAAACTCAAGACTTAAGAGTTACTATCTATCCGCGCATTAATTTTGGATCAGCATCCCTCGCTGCCTTTTATTTTGTGACTCCCATTATTGGTATAACCACCCTGATTGGGCAATACTTATTTAGTTCTGGCATTAATAAGGCCTTACAAACTGATCTTTTGATTCAAGGAGACTGGAAAAACCCTGAAGTCATAC
This sequence comes from Betaproteobacteria bacterium, assembly GCA_037137465.1. Classification (GTDB taxonomy): domain Bacteria; phylum Pseudomonadota; class Gammaproteobacteria; order Burkholderiales; family Burkholderiaceae; genus Polynucleobacter. The sequence continues at coordinate 95,052 of JBAXKF010000003.1, forward strand.
CCCTAGACCAATCAGGTCAGCCACTTGACCAAGAAACACTTCAAAATATCCGTCGTAAATCATTATTAAAAGAACCAGTCCAAAATCCAACAGAAAAAAATCGTACACTTGAGACTGTACCCACCACAACTCCTTAAAAGATGCTAACCTATCCACATGATTAAAATAGCTAGTCTTCAAATGGTTGCCACTTGTGATCTAAATAAAAATTTAGATTCGGCACAAAATTTAATCCTTCAAGCTGCCAGTCAAAACTGTCAAATTGCTGTTTTGCCTGAATATTTTTGTCTTTTTGGTAAAAAAGATAGTGATAAGCTTAAGATTCAAGAGCCGCTGGGGCAAGGCCCAATTCAAGACTTTCTTGCAAATCTTGCACAAAAAAATAAGATTTGTATTGTCGCTGGGACGATTCCCATCTCTACCAACAATAGCGATCGGGTCTTAAATACCACGCTTGTCTTCAATCAAGATGGTCAAGTTATTTGTCAATATGACAAGATTCATTTGTTTTCATTTTCCTCTGGAGGAGAGAGTTATGATGAGTCAAAAACCCTTTTAGCTGGAGAGAACTTATCCCAGTTTGAACTTACTCATGATGGACAGGCCTGGCGTTTTGGGCTCAGTATCTGTTATGACCTTCGTTTCCCAGAAATGTATCGTGCCATGGGCGAAATTGACTGCCATATTCTGCCCGCTGCTTTTACATACACCACTGGACAAGTCCACTGGGAAATCCTTTTACGTGCTCGTGCTATTGAAAATCAATCCTATCTTGTCGCCTCAGCTCAAGGTGGGCTTCATGAAAATGGTCGTCAGACATGGGGACACTCAATGGTTATCGATCCATGGGGGAAAATCCTCTGTGAATTGGATAAAGGTGAAGGTCTAGTCACTAGCGAAATAGATAAAAGTTATCTTCTTGATATTCGTAGTAAATTACCAGCTCTCGCGCATCGCACGATCCAATAATTCTTTATATGCAAAATACTTCTGATCACGCAATTCAAACTGCAAAAAACCTTCTTTTAGCTCCAGGTGGTATCGATGAACGGATCATTGAAAAAGCTTTGGGTGAAATGTATCTACATCGCTTAGATGATGCTGATTTGTATTTTCAGCATACGCGTTATGAGTCCTGGAGTCTTGAAGAGGGGATTGTTAAATCAGGGAATTTTAGTATTGATCAAGGAGTTGGCGTCCGTGCAGTTTCTGGCGATAAAACCGCCTTTGCTTATGCCGATGTCGTGAATGCTGACACCTTAATGCAAGCCGCAAAATCAACCAGAGTGATCGGTCCACTTGGTGGGAAAAAGAAAATTATTTTGCAGCCGATTTCGACCTTTAAAGGCCCATCTTTATACCTACCTGAAGACCCCATCTTTAGTTTAAAAACTGAAGATAAGATTCAATTACTTGAAAAAATTGAAAAAAAAGCACGCGCTAAAGATCCCCGCGTAGTACAAGTAATGGCAAGCCTGTCTGGTGAATTTGATGTTGTGTTAGTGGCTAAAGGGAATGGCAAATTAGTGGCTGATATTCGCCCCTTAGTAAGGGTCTCAATTAGCGTGATTGTTGAACAACATGGTCGACGTGAAACTTCTAGCGCTGGTGGCGGTGGGCGTCAAAATTACACAATGTTTACGGATGATGTCATCAATGACTGGGTCGATAAAGCTGTGAACTCTGCTTTGATTAATTTAGAGTCAAAACCAGCTCCTGCGGGACCAATGACTGTCGTCATGGGTCCGGGCTGGCCTGGTGTTCTCTTGCATGAAGCCATCGGACATGGCTTAGAAGGTGATTTCAACAGAAAAGGTTCTTCTGCTTTTGCAGGGAAATTAGGCCAAAAAGTTGCCGCCAAAGGTGTCACAGTTGTCGATGACGGTACCCTATCCGGTCGGCGCGGGTCGCTCAATGTGGACGACGAAGGTAATCCCACACAATGTACTACTTTGATTGAAAATGGCCGTCTAACTGGTTTCATGCAAGATGCGATGAATTCTCGTTTAATGAAAATGCCATTAACGGGCAATGGTCGCCGTGAAAGCTATGCCTCCCTACCCTTACCTAGAATGACGAACACCTATATGCTGGGCGGTGATAAAGACCCTGGTGAAATTTTAGCAAGTATCAAAAAAGGCTTGTATGCCGTTAATTTTGGTGGTGGTCAGGTTGACATTACTAATGGTAAATTTGTCTTTGCAGCTACCGAGGCCTATTGGGTAGAAAATGGCAAAATTCAATATCCTGTAAAAGGGGCGACTATTATTGGTAATGGTCCTGAATCGTTGAAACAAGTCAGTATGATCGGTAATGACCTGCAGTTAGATGATGGGGTTGGTGTGTGCGGCAAAGAGGGTCAAAGTGTACCTGTCGGTGTTGGTCAACCCACACTCAGAATTGACAATATGGTTGTAGGGGGCAGTATTTAATTGTCGTTGATTCAATAAAATGTGGTAAATTAATACTCATGTTCATGGACTCTTTTTATTTCTTTTACTTTTCAATCTCAGACTTGGCGGTCGAGAGGTAATGGATTAAAAACATTTCCTAAAACAACCGCCTTACAAAGGCGGTTTTTTTTCACCTGATTGTGCAACACATAAAGAAGGATTCACATGACTGATAGAGCCCTAAGTACCCAAGAAAACTGGTACTCTAGTATGGATAAAACATCATCTACTGATGATGCACGGATTAAAAATATTAATGTTCTCCCACCTCCTGAGCATTTAATCCGCTTTTTCCCAATTGCAGGCACGCCGATCGAAAAACTGATTGCTCAATCTCGTAAAAAAATTCGAGAGATTATTCATGGGCAGGATGATCGTTTACTCGTTATTATCGGACCTTGTTCGATTCATGATCCTTCTGCAGCTGTCGCATATGCCAAAAAACTCTTAGAACAAAGAGAACACTTCAAAAAAGACTTAGAAATTGTGATGCGTGTTTATTTTGAAAAACCACGCACCACTGTTGGCTGGAAAGGCTTAATTAATGACCCCTACCTAGACGAAAGTTTTAAAATTGACGAGGGACTGCGCATCGCTCGTCAATTACTTATTGAAATTAATCGACTTGGAATGCCCGCTGGTAGCGAATTCTTGGATGTGATTTCGCCTCAATATATTGGCGACTTAATTTCTTGGGGAGCCATCGGCGCAAGAACAACTGAGAGTCAAATTCATCGTGAATTAGCCTCTGGATTATCTGCTCCAATTGGTTTTAAAAATGGCACTGATGGCAATATTAAAATTGCAACCGATGCTATTCTTGCGGCTTCAAGAGGCCATCATTTCTTATCTGTTCATAAAAATGGCCAAGTCGCTATCGTACAAACTGCAGGCAATAAAGACTGTCATGTGATTTTAAGGGGTGGTAAAGCGCCTAATTATGACGCGAAAAGTGTCGCTGAGTCCTGTGAAAGTCTGAATGCTTCAAAGCTGCATCCATCATTAATGATTGATCTTTCACACGCCAACTCAAGCAAACAGCATGAGCGCCAATTAGTTGTTGCTCAAGATGTTGCTGATCAACTCAAGGATAAATCAAACTCTATTTTTGGAGTCATGATAGAAAGTCACTTCCATGGTGGGGCTCAAAAATTCACGCCAGGTAAAGATGATCCAAGCAAACTGCAATACGGTCAAAGTATTACTGATGCTTGTATTGATTGGGATGATTCGGTCAAAACACTTGAAATTTTGGCAGAGGGCGTTAGAAAACGTCGCGGTTAGTTAATCTCGGGGAGATTTGTGATGATTCCACATCACATCTTTGCCCCCAGCACTGAGATTGAGGTAACGCGCCAATACAAATAACAAATCGGATAAACGATTGGTATAAAGCCTTGGTGTGTCATTGATTGTTTCTTTTAAACCTAGTTGAACTATCGCTCGCTCTGCCCTTCGACAGACGGTCCGACATACATGTGCCTGCGCTGCAGCGCGGGTTCCGCCCGGCAAGATAAACTCAGATAAAGCTGGTAACTCGGCGTTATAAAGAGCTAACTGCTGATCCAAATAAAGAATCTGGTCTTCTTTGAGTAATGTATAACCCGGGATACATATCTCACCACCTAAATCAAATAAATCGTGTTGTATTTGATTCAAAATGGCTCGCATTGCATCGTCAACAGCAGCGGGAAACTCTTCTGTTAACAAAACCCCTATTTGCGAGTTCAGCTCATCTACATCACCCATCGCACAAATGCGATCATGGGCTTTTTCAACACGTGTCCCATCTCCAAGACCTGTCATTCCAGAATCACCAGTTCGAGTAGAAATTTGTGTAAGTCGATTACCCATAAAATGTATTATAGAGGGATAATTACACTATGAATGCAATAATTCCTCCCCTTCTAAAAAGTCGCCAAGATTTTGTAATTGGCTTGTTAAAGCCTATCTTGGAAGAGGACTCCCTCCTTTGGGATCCTGAAGACACTATTCCATACGAGTGTGATGGCCTTGCAGCTTATCGTCAAATGCCTTTAGCAGTCGCGCTTCCTAAAACCGAGTCTCAAGTCATCGCTATTTTAAAGATTTGTCATACCCATCAAATCCCCGTTGTACCTCGCGGCGCTGGAACTGGTTTATCTGGTGGTGCAATGCCTATCGCTGAGGGTTTAGTACTCTCTTTGGCTAAATTTAAAAGCATTCTTGATATCAACCCATTAGCAAGAACCGCTACTGTTCAGCCTGGCGTTCGTAATTTAGCTATTTCAGAAGCCGTTGCGAAACACCAACTTTATTATGCGCCTGATCCCTCTTCACAAATTGCTTGCACCATCGGTGGTAATGTTAGTGAAAATTCTGGCGGGGTACATTGTTTAAAATATGGCCTTACTATCCATAATGTGCTTCGTATTCGTGCTGTATTAATAACTGGCGAGCTTGTTGAATTTGGTGGTTTAGCTCCCGATAGCCCAGGTTTAGATTTGTTCTCTGTTTTTATCGGTAGTGAAGGTATGTTGGCAGTCATTACAGAGGTAACCGTAAAGCTTGTTCCAAAGCCTCAATTAGCCAAAGTCATTATGGCAAGTTTTGATGATATCGAAAAAGGTGGTAACGCCGTTGCCGCAGTGATTGGCGCAGGGATTATTCCTGCAGGTCTGGAAATGATGGATCAACCGGCCACTATCGCAGTTGAAGAGTTTGTTCATGCTGGCTACGATGTCCAAGCAAAAGCGATCTTACTTTGTGAGTCGGATGGCACACCCGAAGAAGTTGCTGAAGAGATTGAAAAAATGAGCGCCGTTTTAAAAGCTAGCGGCGCTTCTCGAATTCAGGTTTCCGAAACTGAAGCAGAGCGTTTGAGATTTTGGAGCGGTCGAAAGAATGCTTTTCCAGCAGCAGGTCGAGTATCTCCTGATTATTATTGTATGGATGGCACGATTCCGCGTCGCCAAATTGCTGAGCTTCTCAAGCGTATTAAAAATATGGAAGATAAATATCAACTCAAATGCATGAATGTCTTTCATGCTGGTGATGGCAATATGCATCCCTTGATTTTGTTTAATGGCGCAGATCACTCTGAGTGGCGTCGCGCTGAAGACTTTGGCTCTGAAATTTTAGAGACTTGTGTTGAATTGGGTGGCACAATTACTGGTGAACATGGAGTTGGTATTGAAAAAATTAACTCTATGTGTGTGCAGTTTTCAGAGCTAGAAAGAAATTTATTTTGGGGTATTAAAGCCTCATTCGACCCTCTAAAACTCCTCAATCCAGATAAAGCGATTCCTACTTTGAATAGATGTGCGGAGTATGGCAGGGTAAGAATCAGTCAGGGTATTCTTCCACACCCAGAATTAGAACGTTTTTAAATACCCCTAGTCTATGCAAGCCGTCATTCATCAGTTCAAAGAACAAATTCAATCTGCCATTTCTGCGCAAAAGAAATTAAATATTTGCGGCGGTGGTAGCAAGCACTGGTATGGTGATGGCGCGGCTGGAGATGCTTTAAATACGAAGACTTATTCGGGTATATTAGATTACCAACCGGAAGAGTTGGTAATTACGGTTCGCGCAGGGACCGCTTTAAAAGATGTGGAATCTGCATTGGCAGAAAAAAATCAATATTTCCCTTTTGATCCACCTCATTTTGGTGCTGACGCCACAATTGGCGGAATGATAGCGGCTGGCTTAGCGGGTCCTGGTCGTGGACAATATGGCGGTTTACGGGACTATGTGCTTGGGGTCAAGATCATGGATGGTCAAGCCGAGGTTCTTTCCTTTGGTGGCAATG
>JBAXKF010000004.1:0-96152 GCA_037137465.1 Betaproteobacteria bacterium
CAAGCGACGATTGGTGGAATGGCTGGGAATAACTCCTGTGGCTCACGCTCGATTGCTTATGGGAATATGGTTCACAATGTTGCTGGTATCGACGCATGGTTAGCCAACGGTCAACTCGCTTCTTTTGGTCTAATGGAAAATGCGCAAGGGGAAGCACTTCGTCTTGGTCAATTTGTAGAACAATTGGCTCATAAGTACCAATCTGATATTCAAACACACTGGCCAAAGGTATTGCGCAGAGTCGCTGGTTATAACTTAGATATTTTTCATAATCAAAATGAAAAGCCATATAGATCTGATGGCAAAGTTAATCTGGCACATTTATTGGTTGGCAGTGAAGGCTCCTTAGCCTACTTTAAGTCCTTATCACTGAACTTATCACCCCTGCCGGAGCATAAGACTCTGGGAGTTGTGAACTTTGCTAGTTTTCACAAAGCAATGGATAGTGCCCAACATATCGCACGTTTGGGTCCAAGCGCTATAGAGCTAGTCGATCGTACGATGCTTGATTTAGGGCGTCAAAATCCGGCATTTAGGTCAACGATTGAAACTGCACTTATTGATAAAAATGCACAAACTCCTGAGGCTATTCTTCTTGTCGAATTTAGCGGCGAGAATCATCAGGTATTAATTGCCAAACTCAAAGATTTAGTTACGCTGATGGCAGACCTTGGGCTTGCTGGCAGCGTAGTCGAAATGACCCAAGCCCAGATGCAAAAAAACCTCTGGGAAGTTCGCAAAGCTGGTCTTAATATTATGATGAGTCTCAAAGGTGATGGTAAACCGGTGAGCTTTATTGAAGATTGCGCAGTCCCACTAGAACATCTCGCTGAATATACCAGTGCACTCACTGATGTTTTTCATAAACATGGCACGCGCGGCACTTGGTATGCACATGCCTCTGTGGGAACATTACACGTTCGCCCTATTTTAGATATGCGCAAAGATGGTGCCCATAAGATGCGTGAGATTGCGCAGGAGGCTGCGCAATTAGTCAGAAAATATAAAGGTGCATATAGCGGCGAACATGGTGATGGGATTTCTAGAGGTGAATGGATTAAATGGCAGTTTGGGGAAAATATTAATCAAGCTTTTAGCCAAATCAAACACGCGTTTGATCCTGATTGCTTATTTAACCCTGGGAAAATTGTTAATCCTCCCAAAATGGATGAACATCATCTCATGCGTTTCCATCCAAAATATGAGGTCAGTCCCTTAAAAACAGCCTTTGATTGGTCTGCTTGGAATGTGCAAAACAATCCGATGACAGAAGAAATATCAGCTCCTGGCACTGGTCTTGATCCAGCAAATGGCTTTGCAAAAGCTGTTGATATGTGTAACAACAATGGTCATTGCCGAAAGTTTGATGCGGGGACGATGTGCCCAAGCTATCGTGTCACTCGCGATGAACAACACGTCACGCGTGGCCGGGCAAATACTCTGCGCCTGGCTCTGTCCAATCAACTCGAAGGAAATCATCTCGCTAGTGAGGCCGTCAAAGAGGCACTCGATCTTTGTGTGGGTTGTAAGGGCTGTAAGCGCGAGTGTCCTACTGGTGTTGATATGGCAAAAATGAAAATTGAGTTTTTGAGCCATTACAAAAAGAAGTATGGTTTAAGCCTTCGTGATCGGTTGATTGCTTACCTCCCTCGGTACGCACCGATCATTGCTAAAACACCAGGACTAGCTAAGCTTATTAATCTTCGCAATCAAATACCCTTGATCGCAAAATGTATGGAGTGGCTCATTGGTGTTTCAGCAAAACGATCTCTGCCACAGTGGAGTTCACGAACAATCTGGAGTCAACCTCATTACCAATTTGGGTATGATGACTATATGGCAGAAGCAATCATGCCGCAAAGAATGGTTGTTTTATTCGCAGATACCTTTAATGGTTATTTTGAACCTGACAATCTTAGTGCCGCAGCAGATGTTCTCAAAGCTGCGGGTTATTGGGTGTATATCCCTCGTAAAGAAAAAGGACAGTATTGTTGTGGCCGCACTTTTCTGAGTAGTGGTTTAGTCGATGAAGCAAAAATCCACGCTAAAGAACTGTTAGATCATCTCTCAATTTACGCAAAGGCTGGTATTGATATTGTGGGTCTTGAACCATCTTGTATTTTATCTTTACGCGATGAGTACCTCATGATGGGCTTAGGGGAGCAAGCTGAACTTGTGGCCAAGCATAGTTTTACATTTGAAGAATTTATTATCAAAGAAGCTGCCAAAGTAGAGGTTGCACAAACTCCCCATCTAAATAAGTTTCAATTTAAAGCTACTGATCAAGAAATACTCGTCCATGGCCACTGTCATCAAAAAGCTTTTGAAGTAGCAAGCCCTGTCATCGAGGTCTTAAAAATGATTCCTGGCGCCAATCCAAAAATGATTGAATCTTCTTGCTGTGGGATGGCTGGAAGTTTTGGGTATGAAGTGGAGCATGAGAAAATTTCGATGGAAATGGCTGAAATCTCTTTACTGCCGGCTATTAGAAAATCTCCCAATGCAATCATCGTTGCCGATGGGACAAGTTGTCGTCATCAAATCGATGATGGGACTAGTAGAAAAGCGCTTCATGTCGCAAAAGTCTTACAAATGTTTTTAAAGTAATAGAATACCTAAAAGAACTAAAACTCTGGAGGCATCATGGTAACTACAAGAAATGGCTTATTTTTTCTGTTGACAGCGCTTTGTGGATTATTTATAGGCATAGCCAACGCTCAACCCTTTCCAAATAAACCTATTCGATTGATAGTTGGCTTTGCCCCTGGCGGAGGAACAGATATTGTTGCTCGTGCGCTTGGCCCTAAAGTGGGGGAGATTCTAGGTCAACCCGTAATTGTTGAAAACAGATCTGGTGCGGCAGGTACCATTGCTGCAGATTTTGTTGCCAAGTCCTCTCCAGATGGGTATACCCTGCTGATGGGGCACTCTAACTCCAATGCCATCGCGCCCTATGTGCTACCAAAAGTACCTTATAACGCCGCAACTGATTTTTCACCAATCACTTACTTAGGATATGTCCCTAATGTATTAGCGATCAATCTCAACACCCCAGCTAATACCGTGAACGAACTAGTTGCTATTGCCAAATCAAAACCTGGTCAATTAACCTATGGATCCTCCGGTATTGGAAGTACCCAACATCTTGCTGGTGCACTTTTTGGGAAAATCGAAAATATTGAAATTAATCACATTCCCTATAAAGGGAGTGGTCAAGCCATTATCGATTTATTGGCGAATCAAATTACAATGAATTTTGATACTCTTCCACCATTACTGGAACAAATTAAGGGTGGGAAGTTAAAAGCACTCGCAGTTTCAACACCGAAAAGATTACCGCAACTTCCTAATGTGCCCACTTTCATTGAGGTAGGCATTCAGGGCTTTGATGTAACGAACTGGTATTCAATCATGGGTCCCAAAGGAATGAGTCCGGAACTCGTCACCAAAATTGATAAGGCCTTCAAAAGTGCTATGCAAGACCCTTCCATTAAAGCTACTCTCGATTCCCAAGGCTTACAAACCTCTGGGCCGAATACTCCGGAAATGTTTGGGGTGTTTATTAAAGCTGAGTTAGAAAAATATTCTAAATTGGTAAAAGAGTTAAATATTAAAGCTGAGTAAGTTGCTTACCAGAAACTCTTTTTAACTTTCTGTAGATCGTCAAAGAATACTTCAACGTTCTTTTGTTTTACTTCTGCTTCTTTTTTTAATGCTTCCGCTTCAACTGCTTTTTGTAAATCACTTTTAATCGTGGCTTGCAGAGTTGATGTGGGAGGTGGGTTTTCTAGATCACGCGCTTTTTGTTGAGCTGCAGCAATTACTTTCGCACAATTAGCGCAAGTGGAAAGTCCACGCTCTTTACGCTCCGGTGAGAGTGGTTGCAAACAATTTCTACAAACTTTAGCTTGCATGTTTAATAGCCCTATGTCCCTAATTAATTAAAGTCGTACTACACTTATGTTACTTAAATTTTAATATATTTTGTAAAATAATTAATTCCATCTTAATTTAATTAAACACTTTACACAATAGTTGTCATCCCTTTTTTAAGAAATTTGTTGTTATTCAACAGCATCTAGAGCATATCTCACATTAATTATGTGTTAAATGCGCATTCATTATAAAAACCATATCAAGTTAAGTTTTTATTCACTTTGAAATGCTTAATTCTGCTTTAACAAAAACTAAGGTTTACATGAGATCTTTCTTTATTACCCTCAGTTAATTAGTTTTCATTAATCAACCCGTTTATGGGCAAATTCAAGTGTGCAATTTGATGGACTCAAAGCAAAATCACAAACTCGCTAAAACTAATCAGTGACTGGTTTCATCTGCACAAGTCCACCCATATAGGCTTGCAAGGCTGGCGGTATCAAAACACTACCATCAGCTTGTTGATTATTTTCGATCAAGGCGACTAAGCATCTTCCAATAGCCAAGCCCGAACCATTCAGTGTGTGGATTAACTCAGGCTTGCCCTGACCTTCTTTAAATCTTGCCTGCATTCTGCGCGCTTGAAAATCTCCCATCGTGGAGCATGAGCTGATCTCTCGATAGGTATTTTGGGAAGGTATCCACGCCTCAAGGTCGTAGGTTTTCATGCTTCCAAAACCCATATCCCCAGTACATAGGAGTACTTTGCGATAAGGAATACCCAAACCCTCAAGGACCGACTGCGCATGCTCCGTCAACTGCTCTAGAGCTGTTAAGGAGTCTTCTGGTTTGACAAACTGAACTAATTCAACTTTTTCAAATTGATGTTGCCGAATCATGCCCCTAACGTCTCTTCCATAACTGCCAGCCTCAGACCTAAAACATGGTGTATGTGCAACATACTGTTTTGGTAACTCCTGCGCTTGAAAAATAACGTCTCTAGCTAGGTTTGTCACTGGCACTTCTGCTGTTGGTATTAAATAAAAATTTTCTGTTTCGACGACTTCTTCTGCAGATGCAGATTCAGAAATCTTTCTCGGTACTTTGAACAAGTCTTCTTCAAATTTTGGGAGTTGCCCTGTACCTCGCATCGAGTCTGCATTGACAATGAATGGCACATTGATTTCTTCGTAACCATTATGGGTCGTATGTAAATCCAACATATACTGCGCTAAGGCACGGTGCAACTTGGCAATCGGCCCCTTGAGCACCACAAATCTCGATCCTGTAATTTTGGTTGCGGATGTGAAATCAAGGCCGTGCAGCGCGCCTAAATCAACGTGGTCTTTAATTTCAAAATCGAAGTTAGGAATATCACCCCAACGCTTAATCTCGACATTTTCCTGCTCATCTTTACCGAGAGGAACGCTTTCATGGGGAAGATTTGGAATACCCATTAAAAAATCAGCAATTTCCTTTTGCAAGAGATCCAATTCTCGGGAGGCTGTATTGAGTAACTCGTTGCACTGAACTGACTGCGCCATTTCTACAGTTGCATCTTGTGCCTTGGCTTTTTTCATACCAATTTGTTTGGCGAGCTGATTTCTTTTTGCTTGTAACTCTTCAGATTGCGCTTGTAAGGTTTTACGCTTTGACTCGAGTGCCGTATATTGATCGACGTTTAAGATGAATTTTCGGTTTGCAAGCTGCGCAGCAACGCTGTTCACATCTTTACGAAGTAGCTGAGGATCAATCATGTTTGTTCTATCTAAAATTCAGTTAAGGAAGTTTGACTACATCCGCGCCTACAGGAGGTTTAAAAACAAACTCACTAGGAGACACAGTTATATTGGTTTTGATATTACTAAATGTTAACAACACCACGTTACCAAAATTATCCCTTAGCTCCATTGCTTGGGGTAAATTATTATTCATCCCTACTCCAATTTTGCTATACGGAATATCTCCACCAGTTTGATTAGATTTGGGTGATAACTCTACCCAAGTCAAGTCCGCCTTTTCACCAACTAACTTTAATTCAAAATACTGCTCAAGTGGGGTATCACCAAATAAAATAGCTGCGGGAGTAGCTGCCAATGCTTGATTTGCGGCTCGATAAGTCACTTGATTTAAATCTTTATCCCACATAGCTAATTGCTTACCATCTGCAACCATCTTTTGCTCATAGGGCTTAATGGTAGTCCAAACAAACTTGCCGGGTCTTGAGAATAAAAATCTTCCAGATAATTCTTTGTTGACTTTCAACTTTCCATCACTGGTCTGACTAATTTGTTGTTGAACAAAATCTCCCATGGAGGTTTTCGTATTTTTGGAAAAATTTCTTAATTGATCAATTGCATCTGCTGACCATACAATTTGGCTAAAAAGTAATACGAAAAAAAAACTTACTATTTTTTTGAACATAACACCCTAGGTCATTTATTTGGTGGCTGAAGATGAGGTTAAAATTTCTCGCGTACCAGATCCAGACATCTTCGATACCAGTCCTGCTTTTTCCATATCTTCTAGTAATCGTGCTGCACGGTTATAACCAATCCGTAAATGGCGCTGCACCAAGGATATCGATGCCCGTTTATTTTCTAAAATAATCGCTACTGCTTGATCATAAAGTGGATCAGCTTCACCGCCACCTTCTTCACCAAAGCCACCTTCGGCATTTTCAGCAGGCCCATCAATGATTTCATCAATATAATTAGGGCTATTGCGCTCTTTTAACCAATCAACAACACGTTGTACTTCGTTGTCAGATACAAAGGCGCCGTGCGCACGCATTGGCTGACCTGTCCCTGGCGGCATATACAGCATATCACCCATACCTAAGAGACTTTCTGCACCTTGCTGATCGAGAATCGTGCGGCTATCGATGCGACTACTCACTTGAAAGGATAAGCGCGTTGGTACATTGGCTTTAATCAAACCTGTAATGACATCAACACTTGGACGTTGTGTGGCAAGTATTAAATGAATTCCTGCCGCACGCGCTTTTTGCGCAATCCGAGCGATTAACTCTTCTAGTTTCTTGCCCACCACCATCATTAAATCCGCCAACTCATCAATCACAATTACAATCGTTGGGGCTTTATACAAGGGCTCAGGATCATCCGGGGTCAAACTAAATGGATTAAATAAGTGCGTTCCAGCTTCTTCAGCTTCCATGATTTTTTTATTAAAGCCGGCCAAATTACGTACTCCAAATTTACTCATCAACTTATAGCGTCTGTCCATTTCTTTTACAGCCCACTGCAATGCATTGGCAGCCTGCCTCATGTCAGTCACAACCGGCGTTAATAAGTGGGGTATGTCTTCATACATAGCCATTTCTAACATTTTTGGATCGATCAATATCAAACGCACTTCATCTGGCTTAGCCTTAAACAGCAATGACAAAATCATGGCGTTAATACCTACTGATTTACCTGATCCCGTTGTTCCTGCAACAAGCATGTGGGGCATCTTCGCTAAATCTGCCACCATCGGTTGCCCTGATATATCTTTACCTAAAGCTAAAGTTAAGATTGAATGACTGGAGTTATAGACTTGCGAGGAGAGAATCTCAGACAAACTAATCGTCTGTCGCTTTGGATTTGGAACCTCTAGCCCCATACAAGTTTTACCTGGAATTGTTTCAACAACTCGCAAGGCTTGTGTGCCTAGGGCACGATTAAGATCTTTGCTTAAATTAACAATTTGACTGCCTTTGACGCCAAGCGCTGGCTCAATCTCATAGCGGGTAATCACTGGACCGGGATAAGCCGCGATAACTTTAACCTCTACACCAAAATCTTTTAATTTGCGTTCAATTAATCGTGATGTGAACTCTAAGGTGTCTTCAGATACTCCGTCAATTAATGCTGGGGCTTCATCCAATAAGGATAAAGGGGGTAACTCTGAATCAGGAATCTCATCAAAAAGAATCTGCTGTTTTTCTCGCTCAACGCGTTCACTTTTCTGAATTACCGGTTCTTGTCGAACAATATGAATCGGTTCTTCCACTTCAATTTTGTCTAACTCTTCTTCAACAAGTTCTTCACGCTCTACGGCAGCAACTTCGCCAATCTTACGGTCCTCAACAGAGGCTTGTTTATTTCTGAGCTTCATGAAGCCAAGCTCTAAACTACGCCCAACACGCTCAATCAAGACAATCCAAGAAAAATGCAGAAACAAAGATAATCCGGCAAAAAAGATTAACAAGAGTAAAAGTGTCGCCCCAGTAAATCCTAATAAGTTTTGTAATGGCTCTCCAATTGCTTCTCCTAAAACGCCACCAGGTTGATTAGGCATCGGTATGGTGAGTGAATGCAATCGAATCGACTCAAGCGCCACACTTGAGCATAGGGTCATTAAAAATCCAAGCCATCTGACTAACCAAGAATCTTTGATGAATTCCGGAGTTTCTAATGGGATATCCGGTAATGCAGGGTGGGCTATTTTTTGCCACCCGGCAAATACGCGCCTCGCAAAAAAAATAATCCACCAATATGCTGAAACACCAAAAATAAACAGTAGTAGGTCAGATAAGTACGCTCCTGCACGACCTCCTAGATTTTTGATCGCTCCACCTGAGTTGTTTGACCAAGCTGGATCTGCTTGGTGATAAGTAACCAATATCAGAAATAAGCCTAAACAGGCGGCTAAGGAGATAAACCAACGTATTTCTGAGAGTAGTTTTTTGAATCGAATGGTATTTTCTGATGCGGGAGAGTTCTCATCCCCTTCATTGAAGGAGGTTTTTGTACGCAGAGATTTAGCTTGTACCGTGTTTCGCCCCATAAGCTCTTATTGTAAACCTGTATGTCATTCTACTTATTTTTTTTTAAAGCTAAAACCTATAACACTGGATTAGTATTTAGTCTTTATAATATTTATATGACTGAAAAAACGATTAAACACTCAAAACTACTGATTTTAGGCTCCGGTCCCGCTGGTTATACTGCTGCAGTATATGCCGCTCGCGCCAACCTTAAACCGGTTCTAATTACGGGCTTGGCACAAGGTGGCCAGCTAATGACAACTACCGATGTGGAAAACTGGCCTGCCGACCCACTTGGCGTGCAAGGTCCAGAACTGATGCAACGCTTCTTGGAGCACGCGGAGCGCTTTCAGACTGAAATTCTTTTCGACCATATTCATACGGCGGCACTTACTGAGAAGCCGATCCGTTTAGAGGGCGACTCTGGAACTTATACCTGTGATGCTCTTGTCATTTCTACTGGTGCTTCAGCTCAATATTTAGGTCTTGCCTCTGAGGAGCAATTTATGGGGCGTGGTGTTTCTGCCTGCGCTACTTGCGATGGCTTTTTCTATAAAAACCAGGATGTATGCGTGATTGGTGGCGGCAATACTGCAGTTGAAGAAGCCCTTTATTTGAGCGGTATCGCCAAAAAAGTCATCGTTGTCCATCGTCGGGATAAATTCCGTGCAGAGCCTATCCTCATCGATCGACTCATGAGCAAGGTTGCTGAGGGTAAGATCGAGGTTCGTTGGCATAGTCAAGTTGATGAAGTTCTAGGCGATCAATCTGGCTTAACGGGTGTGCGCATTCTTAAATCTGATGGCTCGAAAGAAGATTTGGTGGTCCAAGGTATGTTTGTGGCCATCGGTCATAAACCCAATACAGATATTTTTGCAGGCCAACTCGATATGGCAGGTGGGTATATTAAAACCCAAAGTGGTCTAACTGGTAATGCAACCGCAACCAATATCCCTGGTGTTTTTGCCGCTGGCGATGTTCAAGATCATATTTACCGTCAAGCCATTACGAGTGCAGGTACTGGTTGTATGGCAGCCTTGGATGCGCAGCGCTACTTAGAGGCTCTCGAATAAGCTGTTTGTTAATGCTGTTAATGCATAAAAAAAGCCAAGCATACTGCTTGGCTTTTTTTTGGCTTTTAACCCCTATTTGACGACTGTCAATAAAGGCACAATCAGCAAGGCAACAATATTAATAATTTTAATTAATGGGTTAACTGCTGGTCCCGCTGTATCTTTATATGGGTCACCAACAGTGTCACCAGTTACAGCAGCCTTATGGGCTTCTGAACCTTTGCCACCATGATTACCATCTTCAATATATTTTTTTGCGTTATCCCATGCACCACCACCTGTACACATCGATATCGCTACAAATAAGCCCGTCACAATCGTTCCCATTAGCAATCCACCTAAAGCTTCTGGGCCTAAAAAGATTCCCACAAGAATCGGCACAATGACTGGCAATAGAGATGGCACAATCATTTCTTTAATCGCCGCAGTCGTCAACATGTCAACAGCGCGACCATATTCTGGTTTTGCGGTGCCTTCCATAATGCCCTTGATTTCTCTGAACTGTCGACGAACCTCTTCAACTACCGCTCCAGCACTGCGACCCACCGCCTCCATCGCCATTGCACCAAACAAGTAAGGAATCAATCCACCAATAAATAAACCAATAATGACTAAGTGATTTGATAAGTCAAAACTCACATGGTGTCCTGCACTCTCTAAGGCATGGGTGTAATCAGCAAAGAGTACTAAGGAAGCTAAGCCAGCTGAGCCAATTGCATAGCCTTTTGTCACCGCTTTGGTCGTGTTACCAACGGCATCCAATGGATCTGTAATGTTTCTGACTGACTCTGGCATTTCGGCCATTTCTGCAATTCCACCAGCGTTATCCGTAATTGGACCATAGGCATCTAAAGCCACCACAATGCCGGCCATAGACAACATTGATGTCGCTGCAATCGCAATCCCATAGATGCCGGCTAATTCAAATGCTGCATAGATAGACATACAAACAAATAACACCGGCCATGCTGTGGATTTCATCGAAATACCTAAACCAGCAATGATGTTTGTACCATGACCTTTAGTCGATGCTTCTGCCACATGCTGCACTGGTGCATAGTTGGTACCTGTGTAATATTCAGTAATCCAAACCAATGCGGCAGTTAAGACTAAACCAACTACAGTTGATCCAAATAAACGCATCTGACTACCAGCCATTCCTAAGACGTCGTCCGGAATTAATAATTTCGTCACGAAATAAAAACCAATCAACGATAAAACACCAGCAATGATCAATCCTTTATATAAGGCTGGCATTACATTTTTCATGCCCGGAGTCGCTTTTACAAAACTACAACCCACAATCGAAGCTAAGATCGATAAACCTCCAAGCACAAGCGGGTATGTAACAGCTATCGCGCCTGCTGATTTAATCATGAGTGCACCGAGTACCATTGTTGCAATCAGTGTGACTGCATAGGTTTCAAATAAGTCCGCGGCCATACCTGCGCAGTCGCCTACGTTATCACCTACGTTGTCAGCAATCACGGCGGGGTTACGTGGATCATCTTCCGGAATCCCCGCTTCAACCTTACCAACTAAATCCGCACCAACGTCTGCACCTTTGGTGAATATCCCGCCTCCCAAACGCGCAAAGATAGAAATAAGTGATGATCCAAATGCCAACCCAATCAACGGGTGCAAAATTACACTTAGTTCTTTGCCTGCACCTTGACTATCAAGATACATATAAAAACCACCAACACCAAGTATCCCAAGGCCAACAACCAACATTCCGGTGATCGCACCACCTTTAAACGCAACGTTTAAGGCCTCGTTCATGCCAACTGTAGCAGCTTGAGCAGTCCTTACATTGGCCTTGACTGAAACATTCATACCAATAAAGCCACAGGCACCAGACAAGACCGCCCCCACCACAAAACCTGCAGCAGTAGTCCAATCTAAAAATACCCCAATGAGACCACCAAGAATCGCGCCAACGATCGCGATCGTTGTGTATTGTCTTGATAGATAAGCAGCTGCCCCTTGCTGAATTGCGCCAGCGATTTCTTGCATTCTGGCATTTCCGGCATCTTGAGAAAGAATCCAACTTCTTGTTACTAAACCATAAATAACTGCGACTACTCCACAAGCCATCGCAAAATATATTCCCGCCTGTATTGATATCATTTTTATAATCTCCTTTTTGTATCAACTAAACATCTTATGTGGGCACGTCTCCCTTTACAAGTAGTTACCTACCCTCCATAACCCTAGCTAGTAATTACCCTCATTATTTAAGTAAGATATTGAAATAATTGAATTTTTTTTATTTTTATTCATAAATACATGAGTATTTGTTAGAATTCAGGATTAATGCCCAACTAGATTGAATACAGATTATGAGTTTAGACAACGTTACTCCAGGAAAAAATATACCCGAACATTTCAATGTCATTATTGAAATTCCGATGAATGCTGACCCGATCAAGTATGAGGTGGATAAGGAATCTGGCGCTATCTTCGTGGATCGTTTTATGGGTACTGCCATGCACTATCCGTGTAACTATGGTTATGTGCCAAAAACGATTTCTGATGATGGCGATCCAGTCGATGTTTTAGTGATTACGCCCTTCCCTCTGATTCCTGGCGTTGTTGTGTCTTGCCGCGCTATCGGTATTTTGCTCATGGAAGATGAGGCTGGTGGCGATGCCAAAATATTAGCGGTTCCTGAAAATAAAATCTTGTCCATTTATACGCATTGGCAAAAGCCTGAAGATATGAATCCGCTTCGATTAAATCAAATTAAGCACTTTTTTGAACATTACAAAGATCTCGAACCTGGCAAATGGGTAAAAACCAGAGGCTGGGAGGGTCCGGAATCAGCGCATCAAGAAATCTTGCAAGGGATTGAACGTTATAATTTAGAACAATCCTCTAAAAGTGCCTAACTAAGATCTTGAACTCAACTCCTCTCTCTGTAGCTCTTGCTCAAGGTAATTATTTTCTTGGTGATTTACAGGGTAATTGCGAAAAAATTCTTGAAGAAGCAAGCGCCGCCTATCACCGCGGCGCTGATCTTTTAATCACTCCCGAATTATCTTTAACAGGATACCCGCCTGAAGATCTTCTCTTTCGGGAGGCCTTTATTGCCTCTGTCGATGAACATTTAAACAAACTGTGTAAAGACTTGGCACAGTTTAAAGATTTGTTTGTAGTAGTTGGTCATCCCGCAAAATCTAATGAACTAGGCTCCAAAGCTCTCCATAATATGGCGTCCGTATTTTGTAATGGGCAATTAGTTACTTCGTATGCCAAACAGTTTTTGCCTAACTCAGAAGTGTTTGATGAGGTACGTTATTTTTCTCCAGGATCAAAGCCCTGCGTTTTTGAAGTTAAGGGTGTCAAAGTTGGCTTAATTATTTGCGAAGATGCCTGGCATGCAGGCCCAGCAACTGCGGCTAAAGCAGCGGGTGCCCAATTACTAATTATTCCAAATGCGTCTCCATTCCATATGGAGAAAACCCATTTACGTCATGACATTATCAAGCAACAAATCCATGAAATCCATGTTCCGGTGATTTACGTCAATCTCGTTGGCGGTCAAGATGAACTTGTTTTTGATGGTGCTTCATTTGCTATGAACTCATCAGGTGATTTGGTTTATGAAGCTCCGCAATGGGTTGAGCTCCTGCACTACCTTGAATTTGTGGATGGCGAAATTGTAAAGAGTGATATCCACCCTTTAAAAAGTACTGAACAACAAGTCTACGACGCCCTTGTCTTAGGTGTTAAAGACTATATCGGCAAAAATGGCTTTCCTGGAGCAATTATCGGCTTGTCTGGTGGCGTAGATTCAGCATTGGTACTTGCTATTGCTGTGGACGCCCTCGGCCCAGATCGTGTTCGAGCTGTGATGATGCCCTCACGGTATACGGCGGATATTTCCTGGATAGATGCTAAAGAAATGGCCAATCGTCTAGGCGTGCAATATGATGAAATCCCTATTGCGCCGATGGTCGATGCATTTGAATCTAGCCTCAGTAAAGAATTCTCAGGTCTTGCTCCTGATGCTACAGAAGAAAATATTCAAGCGCGTACTCGCGGCACTTTGTTGATGGCCTTATCGAATAAATCAGGCAGAATTGTCTTAACGACTGGCAATAAAAGCGAAATGGCAGTTGGTTACTGCACCTTATATGGCGACATGGCTGGTGGCTTTGCGGTGATTAAAGATGTGGTTAAAACCCTGGTTTATCGCCTTTGTGAGTACCGCAACTCTGTATCTGAAGTTATTCCTACGAGAATCATTACACGCCCCCCTTCTGCCGAGTTAAGGCCCGACCAAAAAGACCAAGATAGTCTTCCCCCCTATGAAATTTTGGATGCTATTTTGGAGCACTATATGGAAAATGATGTGCCCATTCATACTCTGCTTCAATCTGGATTCGAGCAAGCGGATGTGGATAAAGTTACTCGCCTGATTAAAATAAATGAATACAAGCGTCGTCAATCTCCTATTGGGGTCCGTATCACCCGAAGAGCCTTTGGCCGGGATTGGCGCTACCCCATCACTTCAAAATTTCGTGGCTAAAAAATACCTCTTTATTTAAATTCTCAGTTATTATGTTTGTAAACAAAAGGGACAACTATGAAACTCGTTACCGCGATTATCAAACCATTTAAATTAGATGAAGTTAGAGAAGCTCTTTCTGAAATGGGTGTTACTGGACTCACCGTTACCGAGGTCAAAGGTTTTGGACGCCAAAAAGGTCATACTGAGATGTATCGTGGCGCAGAGTATGTAGTCGACTTTTTACCGAAAATCAAAATCGAACTCGTTGTCACAACTCCTGACTTGGAGCGTGTCATTGAAGCTATTATTAAAAGCGCTAAAACCGGAAAAATTGGTGATGGCAAGATTTTTGTCACTCCTATAGAGCAAACCATCCGCATTCGTACTGGCGAAACCAACGATAACGCTATTTAACTTGGGTGTTGCCACCCAAGTTTTTCTTCACTGAATTTCTTGACTGAATTAATGTGTTGTCTTGCGAGTGCTTGCTTTTGCTGCAGTCGGCCCACCTGTTGAAGTCTTCTTGGTTGCGGCGGCAGTTTTCTTGGCAAACTCATCGACTTGAACTTCAGCATTTTCAAGCGCGTGATCTACCATCTTACGCCCTTCTTTATACACTTTTGCCCCAGCATCAGAGACATCTTTAATGAGCTTGGAAAGCTCTGATCCACCGACAGGTATTTTCTGGGAAGCTTGATCTAAATAGTCATGAAGCGCTGTTCTAGCTTTGTCTAAATATTTATCAGCCTCTTGCGCTGTCTCTTTATTGACTTGCTTTAAGATGCCTTTTACTTTGGCTTGATATGCCATCATGCGCTCTGTAGATTCCTCTGCAGCGCGCGTTTGAATGTCTTTTAATTTAGCAAAATCACTTTGTGCTGAGAGCGTGGCAAGGTGCAATGCATGCTCTATATTGGCTTTAAGTTCCTCTGCATGATGCTCGCTTAGTTGTTTAGCTGCATCCATGAGTTTATGGGAAATAGAAAATAGCTCTTTTGCTTTTTCGGTACTCCAAGCGTTGAAATCGTTCTGACTCATAACTTTTCTCCTTAAATTAAACATCAATTGGAAAGACAAATTAAACAGATTCTTGCTGATTCTTCTATATTATCCCTCAGCAGTGCGACAATACAATATATTAAATTATGTTACATGCCGATACCCCCTCCAAACGTCGCATAGGTATTCTTCTAGGTTCTTTCGTGACTATTGCCTTTTCCATTCTGGATACGGCAGGTAAATGGCTATCAACTCATACCCCTCTTGTCGAAATTGTCTGGCTAAGGTTCGCTATTGCTGCAGTGATCGCTTTAATCGTCGTTATTCCAAAAACTTCATTAAAGAGCTTTACTCAGGAAAATATCAAGATTCAATGTCTTCGGGCAATCATGATGACGGCCATGACTTTTCTGAATTTTGCGGGTTTAAAGTATCTACAACTCGCCCAAGCGAATGCCATCTTATTTTCTTCGCCAATTATCATCGCTCTGATTAGTTCGATTTTTTTGAAGGAGAAACTTAGCCTCAATATTTGGATTGCGATTTTAGGTGGTTTTTTTGGGGTGCTTGTGATTCTTGATCCATTCGGTACGAGTTTTCATCCTGCGATGTTTTTTATCCTTGCACATGCCACCATTTACGCCCTATTTAATATCCTCACCCGAAAAATGGCGGCAAGCTCAAGTCCTGATGTCACCATCATGTATTCAACACTTTTGCCAGCCATCTTTTTATTGCCTTTTGTGATTCCCCAGTGGCAAACCCCCACCGAAACAATTGATTACGTAGTATTTTTCTTTGTTGGTCTGTTTGGATTTTTAGGCCACTATTTGCTAGCCATTGCTTATCGGTTTGCTAAACCGACAACGATCTCTCCATTCTTTTACCAACAAATTTTGTATATGATCTTTTTAGGTTGGCTGATTTTTGATCAAATACCGCAGATCAATGTCATGTTTGGCGCCGTTATCGTTGTGGCATGTGGTTTATATTTATTATTTATGGAAAACTCTCGAGATAAATGAACAATCAAACTAAAGTCGCCTTAGTGACCGGTGCAGGCACTGGTATTGGTAAAGCTTGTGCACTCGCTCTTTTAGAAAATGGCTACCGTGTCGTTTTAGTCGGTCGTCGCCTTGAATTACTTGAGCAAGTGATTGCGCAAAGTAAGGCATCATCTGACGTAGCACTGGCCTGCCAAACCGATATCAGCAATGAGGAACAAGTTGATCAATTGTTTAAAAAAGTCAAAGAAAAGTTCGGCAGGCTCGATGTATTGTTTAACAATGCTGGTCGCGGTACTCCCATGATGCCTTTTGATGAAATCCCTTTTAAAATGTGGGAAGCTACTGTGGGCACCAATCTGACGGGTACATTTTTATGCTCGCAAAAGGCCTTTAAAATGATGCGCGAACAAAGTCCTCAAGGTGGTCGCATCATCAATAATGGCTCTATTTCAGCGCATGCGCCAAGACCTTTCTCGGCTCCCTACACTAGTACGAAGCATGCTATTACTGGCCTGACTAAATCAATTGCCTTAGACGGTAGACCATTCAATATCGCCTGTAGTCAAATTGATATTGGTAATGCCGCTACCGAAATGAGTGAACCTATGGCCAAAGGTATCCTACAAGCCAATGGACAGATTGCTGCCGAAGATCGTATGCCTGTCGAAGAGGTTGCTCGCGCTGTAGTCCATATGAGTAATTTACCTCTGAGTAGTAATATTTTATTTATGACCATCATGGCAACCAATATGCCGCTGGTGGGGCGTGGTTGATGTCTCGGGTGAAAAAATGGGTGCGTCATCAATTTCATGGATAATAGAACTTATTAGTTAATGAAGTTCTAAAGGAATAAAAAATGAATGAATGGCATAGCGAATCTAAAGAAGTTATCAACAAGAAAATGATTACCTTAATCGTCATGCTTGCCGTTGCTACTTGCCTTGCAATTCTATTTGCGCTCGCAGCAGCTCATATCGGCTACGTTTTTGGCTAAGTCTTATTAATTTGACTTACTAATAGTGGCTTATTGATGGTGTCTTGACTGCCACCATTTAATTACTTTTCCAGCCAAGTACAAGGCTAGTGGTCGGTACACAATAATCGATAGCACCGCAATCGGATAAGCAATCGGCCATAGCTGTAGCCACTTATCAATAAATGCTGGTGTGAACCCAATCAAGTAAATACTGATGCAAAATGTCAATGTCATTGACATAAAAAAACCCATGAAAATTGCAAACATGCACGCGGCGAATGAAAACATGGGTCAGTATCCCTTGAATTGAACTAATGGGATTATCCACGATTACAGGCAATGACTGTTGATGAGCTCTGCTTGTGCCTGAATTCCGGGAAAAAGTTTCCTCTTTTGGTCAATGATCTCCTGCAAATATTGACAATGTACTTCTATATTGGGCTGCTCAAACACTGGTGCTAATCCAGTATCGAAACGCATCTCTGCTGAGGTAAAACTTGGCTGTCCTTGGTAAATAAAATGCATCTCAGGTAATCTCACCAAAGAACAGGTCGGCTCTCCTTCATTTCCTCTCATCATGACAACATTTGCCTGCTCTTGCTGAAAAAATGTCTCTAATAGCTGCGGATACTCTGGATGTGTGTAATTGGAGATTTGCCAGGTACTATCCAAACAAGGATTTAATAGCTTAGCAAGCACATGACCGGAATTTCTTAAACCGAGTTGCTCTCTGATCTGAAGTACCTCATGTAGTCCCGGATGAATCGTTTGTAATGGCACAAAAATCGGTAATTGCGCTTTTAGGCATTGCTCCCACTGGTCATAATGTTGCAATATGGGCCATCCCATAGCATCAAAAATTTCAAATGTAGTAACTCTTTGATTAAAGTGCTCTACACCTTGCACTATCACTAAAAATCCTAATTGATTGAGGGCGTAAGCTAACATTGGTGTTAAATTGATTTGCTTACGTGAGCCGTTGTAAGAGGGTAAGACGATTGTTCTACGCCCAGTATTATCGAGCCTATTGAGCTGCATCTTAATAGCGCTCATAAACCCAAGTAATTCTTCTGCTGACTCTCCTTTCATGCGCATCGCAATACAAAATGCGCCTAACTCTAACGGAGATACTTGTTGATTTAAAACTTGACTGAAAAGCAACTGGGCATCTTTCAAACAAAGGTCTGATGAGCCTTTCACGCCACGGCCAATTTGGCGAATGTAAGAGCTAATACTCATCCAATCATTCCACTACTACCAATTGTTTCTTGTAAATGGTTTTGTATCATCTTTTTAACTTCAGGTTTGCAGGATCCGCAGTTGCTAGCGCATTGTGTTTGTTGTTGTAAATAATTGAAGCAAAGTTCTACATCATCCATTTTTGACTCTTGAAGCAATTTTTCAATTTTATCTACAGGAACATTAAAACAATTACAAACCACAGGGCTTGAGGCCTTTATAGGCATCGGCGCTTTTTTCGTGGGGGCAAGTATCATTCTACCCAAAGAACCTGGATGAATAGCCTGATCCATCATCGCCCTTAACCAAGGCATGCTAACTATGTGCTCTTTGGTGCCTGCTAGTATCACTGACTTGATATAAGGGTCCACTCTAATCATGCGAAGAACCCCGAGTCGCCGATCCTGATATCCCATTACATCTATATTTCGCTGACCTAATTGAAAAATCTGCGTAATCTGGTCAATCACACTCAGTAATTGTTCATCCTTTGTGATGAATGGGTTTTCAAAATGTGATGCTTTAAAAAATATACCTACATCTTCTTGATCTTGCTCTCTACCAAATAAGCTGGCATAGGCGCTACCAAATTTTGCATATTGCTGCTTTAATCCCTCAAAGGCTAGAGATACTTTTTCTTTCGGGAATAATCCAAAGGCAATCAATGTCCAAGGTAATTCAGCTTTTAATACTTTAACTGCCGCATACTTGAGTTCAGGTTGTTCTGATACCGGATCAAAGAGAGGAGATGTGAGTCCGTTGACGCCCCGCCCCAACTTCTTTCCTGCATTACCAGATATAAACTCTGACCCCCAGTGCATAGGAATAAAAACATGGGAAGAAGCGATGTCTTCAGATATTTTCACAGGGAATATTTCACTCCCCTGTTGACTGGTAATATGCGCTAAGTCATCATTATCAAGCTGCAAACGATGCGCGTCTTTTGCAGAGATTTCCATATAAGGCTGAGGTACATGTGCAAATAATGTTCCAAGTAAACCCGTTCTACTCATCCCATGCCATTGATCTCTTAATCTGCCAGTATTTAAAATAAAGGGGTATCTGGCGCTAACCGGCTTAGCGGTCTGAACATAAGGTGTAGCTATTAACTGGGCTTTACCAGATGGCGTTGGAAATTTTCCGTCCAGATATAAACGTTGTAATCCGTGATTGGCGCCCATTGGCATCGGCCATTGCTGAGGGCCACATTCTTCTAGGATTGCGTAGGACAATCCTGTGATATCAAGGTCTCTACCCTTTGTAGAGTCTCGATGTTCATTCCATATATCTTCCACCCTTTCGTAGGGAAATAAGGTATCAACTCCTGCATGGCGCTGAGACGGCAACTTTTTTTCAAGAAGCTTTGCAACACCTAGTGCTATCTCCCAATCATGTTTGGACTTACCAAATGGTTCTATTGCTGGTCTTACTAATGAAATTCTTCGCTCAGAGTTGGTGACGGTACCAATTTTTTCTGCCCATGTTGTTGCTGGTAATACAAGATCAGCATATTTGCATGTTGCGGTGTTGTTAAACGCTTCTTGGACAACAACAAATTCTGCGTCTTGCAAAGCCTCGTGGACGCGCTGTTGGTCTGGCATCGATTGTGCTGGGTTGGTACACACAATCCAAATTGCCTTGAGTTTTTTTGTATGCAAGGCCTCAAACATCGGGATTGCTGTCAGTCCTGGCTGATCTGGTACTTTGGCAATTTTCCAAAAGTTAGCTACTTCTGCTCGGTCCTGTGGATTTTTTAAATTTCGGTGTGCTGACAAGAGGTTAGCTAAACCACCCACTTCTCTACCACCCATTGCATTTGGTTGCCCTGTTAATGAGAATGGTCCAGCACCGACCTTACCAATTTGACCAGTCACCAAATGTAAATTGATGAGTGTGGCGTTTTTCGCTGTCCCTGAGGAGGATTGATTTAAGCCCTGACAGTAAAGTGATAAGGTCGCAGGTGATCTAGCAAACCATTCACTCGCTTGGTATAAGTCCTTCTCTGTAATACCGCAAAGTTGCGATACCACTTTGGGCGTATATTCTCGAACTACATCTTTTAATACGTCAAACCCTTCGGTAGAATTTTTAATATACGTATCGTCTAACCACTTTTCCCAAAGCATAATATGTAGCATACCGTGATGAAGTGCGACGTCGGTGCCAGGCAATATTTGTAAATATAAATCAGCTTCTTTAGCAGTAGTCGTTTTCCGAGGGTCAACTACAATCACTTTAAGATCAGGATTTTTACTTCTGGCTTGCTCGATACGACGATATAAAATTGGATGAGCATAGGCAGTATTGGATCCTGTAATAAAGATGACTTTGGCATCATCTAAATCTTCATAACAACAGGGTGGTGCATCCATGCCCAAAGTCTGCTTATAACCCGCCACAGCACTCGACATACATAGCCGTGAATTGGTATCAATATTATTGGTGCCAATAAGTCCCTTGGCTATCTTATTAAAGATATAGTAGTCTTCAGTGAGTATTTGTCCGGAAACGTAGATTCCTACTGAATCTGGCCCATATTGAGTAATTGTTTTTGCAAATACTTCTGCAACCATTTCAAAAGCATCATCCCAATTAATTTCTTTACCAGTGGTATTTAAGTGAGCATGGCGATCGGGGCGATAGATTGGGTATGGAACTCTAGCTTGTTCTTGTAAGTGCGGGGCTGCTGTTAAATGAAGAGTTGATCCTTTACTACATAACTGCCCCGCATTCGCTGGGTGTGTAGGATCACCTCGAACACCAATGATTTGCTCCTTACCAAGCGTATTTTTCTGTGTCTGAATAATGACGCCACAACCCACCCCACAATACGGACAGGTGCTTTTTGTTTCACGCATGACTCATCAGTTCAGATCGAATACAGTACACCACGCCGTTTTCTATATGCGTCGTAAACGTTTTCACACAGCCTTCATCTGGTGCACACGCCAGCCCGTCATCTAATTTAATATTCCATGCATGTAAGGGACAGGTGACCGTTTTACCATGTACTATTCCTTGGGATAACGGGCCCTTTTTATGGGGACATTCATCTAATACTGCAAAAATATGATCATCTTGCACTTTAAAAATAGCGATTGGTCCAGAAGGTGTTTGTACAACTCGTGCTCCAAATGCAGGAATATCTTCTACCAAGACTACTTTAATTAAATCTTCTTGTCGATAAACAGTATTAGACATCCGTGAGTTCCTTTGGATGAATAGGGGTAAATTGACGTAAATCTACACTCGCTTTTTCAAAATCTTTCCAAGGATCCGGCGCATCTTTTAAGTCAAACAATAAACGTTCAAAGAGTGCTTTACGATTTTCAGCATCATGAACAATGCGTTGTGCGATGTATTCCAAGCCCACTCTGGAGACATAATGCACTGTTCGGTCTAAGTACCAGGCCTCTTCTCTATATAACTGCAAGAAGGCACCCGCATACTCCATTACATCTTCATCGGTTTTTACTTTACATAAAAATTGTGCAACTTCAGTTTTAATACCACCATTGCCGGCTATGTAAATTTCCCAACCCGATTCCACACCAATAACACCAACATCTTTAATGCCAGCTTCAGCACAGTTTCTAGGACATCCTGATACAGCTAGCTTAACTTTGTGCGGTGCATACATGCCAAACAACATCCGTTCTAGTTCAACACCCATTCGCATCGAAGACTGGGTCCCAAATCGACAATGTTCATCTCCTACGCAGGTTTTAACTGTGCGAATCGATTTGCCATAAGCGTGTCCTGATGGCATATCTAACTCTTTCCAAACTGCAGGTAAATCTTCTTTTTTAATACCTAATAAGTCAATACGCTGACCACCTGTCATTTTGACAGTCGGTACTTGATATTTTTCAGCAACATCAGCAATTCTTCTCAATTCAGCAGGTGTGGTAAGACCTCCAAACATTCTTGGTACTACCGAGTAAGTGCCGTCTTTTTGAATATTGGCATGCGCTCGCTCATTGATAAATCGTGACTGAGGATCGTCTTTGGCTTCATGCGGCCATGTTGATATCAAATAGTAATTAATAGCGGGTCTACAGGTCGCACAACCACTGGGCGTTTTCCAGTTCAAGTGCTCTCTGAGTTGCGGTTGTGAAATTAAATGATCTTTACGTATCGCGATTCTAACTTCGTCATGTGATAAATCAGTGCAGGCACAGATCGCTTTTTTTCTTGGGGTAGCTGAATAATCAGATCCCAATACATTCATGAGAATTTGCTCAACTAAACCCGTACAAGAGCCACACGAACTACTTGCCTTCGTGCATTTTTTGACTTCATCTAAGGTAAACAATCCTTGATCACGTACCGCCTTCACAATAGCGCCTTTAGAAATCCCATTACAACCACAGACCTCATCACTATCTTTCATTCCAGCAGCTTTGTCGTGACCTTGGTGTCCCACATCACCGATATTCGTTTCCCCAAACATGAGTGTGTCTCTTATTTGGGAAATGTTTTGCCCATCACGCATTAATTTAAAGTACCAAGTACTATCTGCAGTGTCACCATACATACAAACGCCGACTAATCGCTCATCTTGTATGACGAGCTTTTTGTAAACTCCACCAAAAGGATCATTGAGCGTAATCTCCTCAATATCATCAGCTCCGCCCATGAAATTACCTGCAGAGAACAAATCAATTCCGGTAACTTTTAATTTAGTAGATGTAACTGATCCTTGATAGGTGCCGATTCCGTGTTGGGCTAAATGACTTGCACACACCTTCGCTTGTTCAAATAATGGTGCGACTAATCCGTACGCAATACCGCGATGATTAGCGCATTCTCCTACAGCATAAACTCTAGGGTCAAAGGTTTGCATCGTATCACTAACGACAATACCCCGATTACAGTGCAGTCCAGCCTCTTGCGCAAGGCTTGTATTTGGTTTAATACCCGCAGCCATCACTACTAAATCAGCCGCAATTTCTAAGCCGGTTTTTAGCCTTACTTTTGCAACCCGATCATTATTTTGATTAGCGATGAGTGCTTCTGTATGTGCGCCAAGTAAAAAATTAAGGCCTTTTTCTTCAAGCGATTTTTGCAATAATTGAGCGGCGGTTTCATCAAGCTGACGCTCCATCAACCAAGGAGCTAGGTGAATCACCGTTACACTCATCCCGCGAACCGCCAGTCCATTTGCGGCTTCTAAACCGAGTAGTCCACCTCCGATAACAACTGCATTTTTATAACTTTTTGCAGTTTCAATCATCTCATTAGTATCTTTAATATCTCTATAAGAGATTACTCCAGGTAAATTGTTTCCTGGAATAGGCAATATAAACGGTAAAGATCCCGTCGCAAATAATAAACGGTCATACTCTTCCTTAGTTCCATCCTCCGAAATGACATAACGCTCTTTACGATTAATTTGAGTGACTGTTTTTCCTAAATGTAAACGTATATGATTACTCTGATACCAATCTAAATCATTCAAAATAATCTGATCAAGGGTTTGCTCACCTGATAACACTGGTGATAATAAGATTCGGTTGTAATTCGGATGAGGCTCTGCACCAAAAATACAAATATCATACAAATCTGGGGCTAACTTGATGAGCTCTTCAATGGTACGCACTCCAGCCATACCATTACCAATCATGACTAATTTGAGTTTTTTCATATCTTGATCTTGAAGCTATCTGCGTACACTTTTGGATTTTGACCATTCCAAACCGTGCCATCAAAAAACTTACTTGAACGCATATCCGA
Source organism: Betaproteobacteria bacterium (assembly GCA_037137465.1). GTDB lineage: Bacteria > Pseudomonadota > Gammaproteobacteria > Burkholderiales > Burkholderiaceae > Polynucleobacter. Next base: position 24,194 of record JBAXKF010000004.1, read on the forward strand.
TTTGGGGATGGGTGTGTTTGTAGCGGTTGCTGCTTGCTTATAGATTTCGATATTGTTGACTTTTTTTGCAACCTCTAAATAATTAGGGTGCTCCTTGAGTAAGCCCCAACGTTTATGCTGCGTCATAAACCACATGCCATCTGATAAATAGGGGTAGTTCACTTTCCCGTCGTTATAAAACTTCATGGCATTAGGATCATCCCAGCTTTTACCAATACCATTGCTATAACGTCCCATCATTCGATCTTGAATAATACTCATATCTGTATTAACAAAGGATGCGGCAGATACAACTGTGGCTGTGTCGTGACGTGATTTTGCTGATGAGTCAATATATTTAGATGCTTCTAATATGGCGCTCGTAACGGCTCTGGTGGTATTCGGATATTTTTTGACAAAGTCTGCTGTTGTGCCGAGTACTTTCTCAGGATGATCAGGCCAAATATCTTGCGTTGTTATCGCAGTAAAACCAACACCATCGGCAATGGCTCTAGCATTCCATGGCTCACCTACGCAATACCCATCCATATTGCCACTACGCATATTGGCAACCATTTGCGGGGGAGGTACAGTGATCACTTTGACATCTTTAAAGGGATTTATGCCATAGTTAGCTAACCAGTAATATAGCCACATCGCATGGGTTCCGGTTGGAAAGGTCTGCGCAAATGTAAATTCACGTTTTTCTTTTTCCATCACCTCTTTGAGATTTGCACCTTCAGTAACTCCTTTTTGATAAAGCGCTTTTGATAATGTAATCGCCTGTCCATTATTATTCAGGGTCATTAATACATTCATGTCTTTTTGCTGACCACCAATACCTAGTTGTAATCCATAAGCTAAACCATACAAAATGTGGGATAAATCATTTTCGCCATTAACTAATTTGTCGCGAATTGCAGCCCATGACGCTTCTTTGGTAGGAATAATTTTGATGCCATATTTTTTATCCAAACCTAAATAGTTCGCCATGACTACTGAGGAACAATCGGTAAGCGCAATAAAACTGACTTTGACATCTGTCTTTTCTGGGGCATCTGAACCGGCCGCCCAAGCACCTGCCTTGATCAGTGGATCTACTAAGCTATAGATACCTACTGCTCCAACGGCTCTCATTAAATCTCGTTTGGTTTGTGATGTTGTATTTACTAGCTCTGAAGTTTTTTTCAAAATAACTGTTGGTGATGTTGGCGACAATTTTTTCATTGATTCCTCCCGATTGATCATGTTTCTACATTAAGGAATTACCCTGATGAGGTCGAGAAGATATTCCCCAAATTGGTGCAATGATTTTAAGACTGAGAATGCATTCTCTTTTTTAGTGCATGAGATTATTTCCCTCAAATTAAAAAGTGAAAAATGATTCCATGTTTAAAAAGAATAATTTTCCACAACATTCACCAGAAATCACTCATGGGGTTTATCTCATTGGAGCTGGTCCTGGCGCTTATGACCTCATTACGGTTAGAGGTGCGACTATTCTAAGTAAAGCTGATATTGTCTTTTTCGACGCCCTCGTCGACGAAAAAATGTTGTCTTGGTGCCCTCAAGCCAAATTAGTTCCAGTTGGCAAAAGATGCGGGAAGTTTTCTAATTCTCAGTTGTTTATTAACCGTCAGCTAGTAGTAGCTGCGAATAAATATCCGGTTGTGGTGCGTTTAAAAGGTGGTGATCCTTTGATTTTTGGTCGCGCCTCTGAAGAAATTGAGGCTTTAAAAAATGCCGACATTCATTTTGAAATAATTCCTGGCATCACCACCGCATTAGCTGCATCAGCTCAGCTCAAGCAAGCTCCAACCGCCAGAAATATCAGCCGAACACTGCGTATTACTACTTTGCCGACCAAACTCAATTATGTAGATCAAGAAACTTTGATCTACTACATGGGAAGGGATGAGCTCACGCAAATTGCGGATGATCTAATCCAAAAAGGCTATGCGCCCAGTACCCCAGTTTGTCTGATGGAGTCTGTCAGCCTTCCTGAAGAACGTTCGTTTGGCTGCACTTTACAAGACTTAATGGCTTTTCAAGATGAGACTCTTTTTGCAAACCAAAAGCCTGTCATTGTTTTAGTCGGTGATGTTTATCAAGAAACAATAAAGCATTTACCAGCTTTATGTGAAGTTTATTCAGATCAAAACCAATACCAACCAATTGCTTGTTAAGTTTTTCAACTTCTACGGAGAATATGATGAATCAATTAGATCCTTTTAATCCTAATCAACCACTGTTTGCAGGATGCAGTTGTGGCAAACATCGCACTCATGAAGAGCATATTCAAGATGCTCAAAAAATGAGCAATGACTTTATTGAGGCTAGTCTAGTCAAGGCGCTCTTCCCGGATGAACTGCGTCGTCGTGCTTTTATTAAGGCAGTTGGTGTGGGTGGCGCAATGTCGGCTCTGTCTGGGTTTTTGCCTGTGGACTCTCTGCAAGCCATGGCTCAAGAAAAAGATACTCTAGAGAAAAAAGATTTAAAGATCGGCTTTATTGCTATTACATGTGCTACCCCTTTAATCATGGCCGATCCACTGGGCTTTTATAAAAAGCAAGGCTTGAATGTCAGCCTTAATAAAACCGCAGGCTGGGCTTTAATCAGAGACAAAATGCTCTCTAAAGAACATGATGCGTCACACTTCCTATCACCAATGCCAATGTCAATGTCAATGGGTCTTGGATCCGATCCTACGCAAATGCGCGTTGCAACGATTCAGAATATTAATGGTCAAGCTATTACTCTTGCCACTAAACATAAAGATAATCGTGATCCTTCAAAATGGAAAGGTATGAAATTTGCCGTCCCATTTGAGTACTCTATGCATAATTTTTTATTACGCTACTACGTTGCTCAAGCTGGGCTTGATCCAGATAAAGATATTCAAATTCGTGTGACCCCACCTCCTGAAATGGTGGCTAACTTGCGCGCCGGAAATATTGATGGCTTCTTAGGGCCAGATCCATTTAATCAACGTGCTGTTTATGATGAAGTGGGCTTTATCCATATTTTGACAAAAGAAATTTGGAATGGCCACCCTTGCTGTGCTTTTGGTACTTCAGAAGAATTTATTAAACAAAATCCAAATACATTTGCTGCTCTGTATCGTGCCGTCTTAAATGCAGCCGCTATGGCAAGCGACCCTAAAAATCGTCCTTTAATTGCTAAAGTGATTTCTCCTCAAAATTACTTGAATCAACCTGAAACAGTCGTTATGCAAGTTTTAACAGGAAAATTTGCGGATGGGCTTGGTAATGTTCAAAACGTTCCTGATCGTATCGACTTTAACCCAATTCCATGGTACTCCATGGCTACTTGGATGCTCACCCAAATGCAACGCTGGGGATATATCAAAGGAGATGTGAACTACAAGGCTTTATCAGAAAAGATATTCCTCTTAACAGATGCTAAAAAATATATGGGCGAAGTCCAAATGGATATTCCGCCTCTGGCTAAATCTGGCTATAGAAAATTTAACATCATGGGCAAAGAGTTTGATGCGAATCAAGCAAGTGCCTATCTCAATTCTTTTCCTAAAAAAACTTAACTGAAAGAATCTTATGAAGTCACTTTCCACGAAAACTAAAGGTTCCATACTTTCTGTTTTTATTTTTATATTTTGTCTCTTCCTGTGGCATGTCGCTACTGTTCCAAAGGCATCTAAAATAGCTGCGGCGGCTACTGCATCCGCAGCTAATTCGGCAGAATACAACTCCCTGATGGGTGGAAATGCAATGGATGGAGCCTCAAAATCCGGGTTTCCAACGCTCACCCAAATGGGAAAGACCTTTTATGAAAAGTTGTCACACCCGTTCTATGACAATGGCCCCAATGACAAGGGTATAGGTATTCAATTACTTTTTTCACTAGGCAGAGTCGGCTTAGGTTTTCTTATGGCAATGCTCATCGCACTTCCCTTGGGATTTGTGATTGGTATGTCGCCACTGATATACCAGGCATTAAATCCATTTATCCAAATCTTAAAACCAATTTCACCATTAGCGTGGATGCCCATCGCTCTCTACACGATTAAGGACTCTTCTATATCAGCTGTGTTTGTAATTTTTATCTGCTCGATTTGGCCGATGTTAATCAATACGGCTTTTGGTGTAGCTAATGTGCGGCGCGAATGGCTCAATGTCGCTAAAACATTAGAAGTCAATCCATTTAGAAAAGCATTTTTTGTGATTTTGCCAGCGGCTGCGCCTACGATATTAACTGGTATGCGTATTTCTATGGGTATTGCGTGGCTGGTTATTGTGGCAGCAGAGATGCTTGTGGGAGGTACGGGGATTGGCTACTTCCTATGGAATGAGTGGAATAACCTTTCTCTTTCTAGCGTCATATTTGCCATTACTTTAATCGGTACTGTGGGCATGCTTTTAGATACTTTATTTGGACTACTTCAGAAAATGGTTTCCTATGCTGACTAATAAATCTTTTTTACAAGTTCAAAACCTTTCTAAATCTTATAATTTAGATGGTCCCCCAGTCTTTGAGGGTATTAATTTTGATATTCAAAAGGGTGAGTTCATTTGTATTATTGGCCATTCCGGCTGTGGCAAAACAACGATTTTAAATGTCCTCGCGGGGCTTGAAAAAGCTAGCTCTGGCTATGCATTTATGCTCGAGCGAGAAATCAAGGGTCCGGGACTTGAACGCGGCGTTGTTTTCCAGGGCCACGCACTGATGCCATGGATGACTGTCCTAGAAAATGTCTGTTTTGCAGTAAAGTCTAAATTCCCCGATTGGAGTAAATCGCAGATTGAAGAACAAGCTAATAAATATTTGGCTTTAGTCGGTCTGACTGGTGCGAATAAAAAGAAGCCTTCAGAACTATCTGGCGGTATGAAACAACGGGTTGGTATTGCAAGAGCTTTTGCAATCGAACCTCAAATGCTTTTGTTGGATGAGCCATTTGGCGCTCTCGATGCTTTAACTAGAGGCGTGATTCAAGACGAACTGTTAAAGATCTGTAAGGAAACTAAACAAACTGTCTTTATGATTACTCATGATGTTGACGAAGCGATATTACTTTCTGATCGCATCATGTTAATGAGTAATGGTCCAAATGCAAAAATTGCTGAAATTGTAGTCAACACCTTACCGAAGGATCGTCAACGAGCGAGCTTACATCTTGAGCCGAAGTACTATCCTGTCAGAAATCACTTAGTAGATTTTTTAGTCAATCGTTCTAAAGTCTTACAAGCTCAAGCATCTCAAGGTGAGTCCATGAAAGATTACGAGCCTTTGGTCATTTACCCAGGTATTGAAGAAATAACTCCCATTTAATTAAAAAGGAAAATCATGAATCGAGATTTAGTAACTGCAAAAATTATAAGTGCCAAAGTAAAGAAGGTCATGAAATGGTCTGATATTGCAACGGCCATTGGTGAATCTAAGGAGTGGGTAACAGCGGCTTGTTTAGGTCAAATGACGTTTACAAAAGCCCAGGCAGAAGTAGCGGGTAAGTTATTTGATTTAACCGATGAAGAAATGGCCTGGTTACAAATTGTTCCCTATAAAGGCTCATTACCAACTCCAGTACCTACTGACCCATTAATCTACCGTTGGTATGAAATTGTGAGTGTGTACGGGACAACCATTAAAGAACTTATCCATGAGGAATTTGGTGACGGGATTATGAGCGCTATCGATTTTTCTATGGATATTCAAAGAACAGCTGACCCCAAGGGCGATCGCGTTAATGTAGTTCTTTCTGGTAAATTCTTGCCCTACAAAACTTACTAGCCCTGTCATTGCTTCACTTGCATCTGTAGTTATCGGTGCAATTCATTAAAATAGATTATCCTGTAGATATTCTATTTTTGAATTGTGCCGATATGAAACTTAAACGCCCTGCTCTTGCCCGTGGTTATGCCGATCACGGCTGGCTTAAATCCTTCCATAGTTTTTCTTTTGCGGATTATCATGACCCAGAATTCATGGGCTTTGGTCCGTTGCGAGTGATTAATGAAGATTGGATTGCTTCTGGTAAAGGTTTTGGTACGCATGGCCATAAGGATATGGAAATTATTACCTATGTCCTCGAGGGTGAACTCGCCCATAAAGACAATATGGGTAATGGTCGCGCCATTTACCCTCATGAAGTTCAGCGGATGAGTGCTGGTCGCGGTGTCATGCACAGCGAATACAACCACGCAAAAGATCAAACTACTCATCTTCTTCAAATCTGGATTCAACCTGATTTACTTGGTGTGGAACCTAGTTATGAACAAACGATGTTTGCTCCAGAAGAAAAACGCGGCAAACTCCGTTTAGTAGCCTCTCCTGATGGTAAGGACCAGTCAGTCACCATCCACTCTAATACACGTCTTTACGCTGGCTTAATCGATGGTGCTGAAGTTATTGAACATACTTTAGAGAAAAATCGTATTGCCTATGTGCATGTTGCGCGTGGTCAGGTGATTGTGAATGATGAAGCATTAGAAGCCGGTGATGCCTTAATGCTCAATGAAGAAAATCTGATCAAAATCGGGCAAGGTGTGGACGCAGAAATCCTACTCTTTGATCTACCTATCGCCGCTCTTCCTAGGCTAGCATCAAGCAATTAAGGTCAACCCAATGATCATGCCAGCTCTATTTGTTGGACATGGCAGTCCTATGTATGCCCTTGAGCCGAATCAATATACGCAGGCGTGGGCAGATATTGGTAAAAAAATCCCAACACCAAGTGCGATTTTGATGATTTCAGCACATTGGTATACGCGGGGTATTTGGCTAACGGCAATGGAGCACCCAAAAACAATTCATGATTTTGGGGGATTTCCGGATGAGCTATTTGCGATGGAGTATCCCGCCCCAGGCTCTCCAAAATTAGCAACTCAAGTGAGAGATTTACTCTCTCCTCATTTTTCAAATATTACCCTTGAAGATGCCGAATGGGGTCTAGACCATGGTTCTTGGTCAGTATTGAAATATATGTATCCAAAAGCGAATATCCCAGTGGTGCAAATGAGTATTGATGCTACCTTAACCAATCAAGATCATTTGATGATTGGTCAGTATCTACAATCACTGCGTGATGAAAATGTTCTCATTGTAAGTAGTGGGAACGTGGTACATAATTTACGTCATATTGCCAGGCAAAATGACGGCCCACCGCCACTTTGGGCGAGTGCGTACAATGATTTTTTTAAACAACACTTACTAGCTAATGACTTGAGCCCACTCATTGAATGGCAATCCTCGCACCCTGATGTCAAAATGGCAGTTCCTACTGCTGAGCATTATCTACCGCTAATCTATACCCTTGGGCTACAGAAAAAAAGTGAGTCTGCAACCGTCATTACTAATGGGATTGAGTTGTCTGCCATTAGCATGCTGAGCTTCGGCTTTGGCTTACCTACTATTTAATCGAAAGTATCTATGGACTCTAATTTAATTTTCACAATCCTCACCGTCGCTCCACCATTGATTCTAGCGATTACCCTGCATGAAGCAGCGCATGGTTATGCTGCTAAGTATTTTGGCGATTACACTGCCTATTCTTTAGGGAGAGTCACTTTAAACCCCCTCAAACATATTGACCCTATTGGCACTTTCTTAATCCCATTGGTTCTCAAGCTTTCTGGCTCACCTTTTTTATTCGGCTATGCAAAGCCTGTCCCCGTGAATTTTTCGGCACTAAAGCACCCTAAAAGAGATATGGTGTGGGTTGCTCTTGCAGGTCCCGCATCTAACTTCATTCAGGCATTCGTGTGGACTTTGATTTATTCACTTTTGCAGATAACAATCGATATCCCTTTTTTAGTAGAAATGGCTAAAGCCGGTATTTACTGGAATATTGTTCTGGCAGTTTTTAATCTTTTTCCCTTACCACCTCTCGATGGCGGCCGAATCCTCGTAGGACTCTTACCTTATCAACAAGCCAGAATGCTGGCTAAAGTTGAACCCTACGGCTTTTTTATTGTGATTGGATTATCGATCGTTGGCATTTTAGGTAGCCTTTGGTTAGACCCCCTGATTAACATATCTTTGCAGATACTCAATATCTTTGTAATTCGTTAAGCTGTAATTCGTTAAGCTTGGCTGGATTCTTGAATCCTGCGCTGTACATCGCCGATATGCGCCAACAAATCGTAGATATCTTTGGTATTAAATTGCGAAACTTTTAAACGCATCGATCTCTGATTGAGGGCTTGTAGGTCTTGATCGATTTGCGTTTGATCATAGTCGCCCTTTTGAATCAGGTTTTCAAGCGCACGCAATTCTTTATAAATAGCCGCAAATTTAAATTTCATCCGATATTCAAGGATTGAGGGTAAGAAATTAAATAAGGGAATGAGAATAGCAAGCAGTGGTATGGCCACACGTATTAAACGATCAACCCAAACTGCTACCCAAAATGGTAAATACCGATGTAAAAACCCCGGTCCTTCTCGCATCACCTTTTGGGCATCTTCATTCACATCAAAACTTAAATGATTGGGGCTTGGAAACACATTTTCATTACTTAAGATATCAGCTTTAGACAATAGGTCAGTTGATAGATCCATCACTAACGAACTAATTGCGGGATGAATGTCTTTTCTAGATACCAACTCAGCTGTTGATGTTAATAATAAAATATCTCTATCTGGAGAGTCATTCATGATGTCTAGAGTCGCCCTGCGCACCGTTAATACACTTAAACCTTTAATCCGCGGTGGGTAACCATATGCCTTGGAAAAAGACATAATTTTTAGATTCGGGTCAGAGAATATTTTTTGCATAATTTGCGCACGATTATTGACCGATAGAAACATCGCGTCTAATTCGCCTGCTTTTAATTTCTCTAAGGATTTATCTGTCCCAAGTTCTACTAAATTAGGTAAGTTTGTTTTTAGTTGGTCTTGTTCAAAAACATGCTCAACTAACTTTCGCGTCCCACTACCAGGAATACCAAGCGAGACTTTCTTACGAATAAGGTCTTCTATTTTATCTGGTGGACTTTTAAGATCTTTAAAAGATTGCGCCCGATAAACCACCCATAGCGGCTCATAAAAAACACCCGCTAAAGATTGTGTTTGGGGATATTCTTTGCTAGAAGATGTGCCCGACTGAACAAAGGCAAGATCCACTTTATGCTTGGGGTCATTGAGTAACTCGAGGTTTTCAATCGACCCTTTAGTGACTAATACTTCTACTTGTATACCATTTTTTTCAAGGAGTGTTTTATATTCATTACCAAGGCGGTAATACTGACCTGATTGCGACCCAGTCGCAATGACGATTTTTTTGGGGGGCGCTGGTACCAAAAAGTGCAAAGACATACCGATCAGGACAATGACCGAAAGAATGATGGCTGCAATGGATTTTGGTGTAAACATCACTTATTCTACCAATGTGCAGGCGTCGCTCTCGACCAGTAGTCTCCTAAACCGTCAAAATGCTGATTTAAATGGATGTGCGCATCCCGAGTGAGCAGTTCACCTGACTCTAGTTGCAGTAAATTTTTATCTAGCGGAACTGCAATACCTCGTTCATTCCTGCGTATGATGGCATTTGCAGTTAATTCATCTGTATGGGCAAATCCTGCCGCTACTAATAATTCCCCCAGTGCTATCAGAGTATTTTGGTGATAGTGAAAAACACGATGGGATTTATCCTCAGGATCTAGAGCTTGTTGGCGCATGGTGTCTTGGGTAGCTACGCCTGTTGGGCATAAATCCGTGTGGCAACTGCGCGCTTGAATACATCCAACCGCAAACATAAATCCCCTTGCGGAATTACACCAATCTGCGCCAATGGCGCAGGCTCTAGCAATATCAAATGCGGAAATAATTTTTCCAGCCACACCTAATTTGACTTGCTCACGTAGCCCTACACCAATTAAAGTCATATGAACAAGTCGCAGCCCATCCCGCATCGGTGTACCCACATGGTCCACAAATTCAACAGGAGCGGCTCCCGTACCACCTTCACTACCATCAATCACAATAAAATCTGGCACTACTTTTGTTTCTAGCATGGCCTTCAAAATGGCAAACCATTCACTGATTTTGCCAATACACAATTTAAATCCAACGGGCTTGCCGCCTGAGAGTTCCCGAAGCTGCGTAATAAATTGCATTAACTCAAGCGGTGAATGAAATGCTGAATGTCCTGCTGGGGAATTACAATCAACTCCCATTGGAATGCCGCGTGTCCTTGCAATTTCAGGTGTAATTTTAGCCGCTGGTAAAACACCGCCATGACCAGGCTTAGCTCCTTGAGAAATCTTAATTTCAATCATCTTAATTTGCGGTTCAGAAGCAACTTTCGCAAATTTTTCAGGATCAAAATTACCATCTACGGTTCGACAACCAAAATACCCCGATCCTACTTCCCAGATCAAATCACCGTCATACCGCCTGTGATAATCAGATACAGACCCTTCTCCCGTATCGTGCGCAAAACCACCCATTTTGGCGCCTTTATTTAAGGCCATAATCGCGTTCGCCGATAAGGAGCCAAAACTCATTGCTGATACATTAAAAATAGATATCGAATAGGGTTTTAGGCAAGAGGCTCCACCGACTGTCACCCGTAAATCTGCTGGCTGAATATGCCCTACAGGATTTATCGTGTGTGCCAACCACTCAGTACCACTTTTATAAATATCTTCAATGGTGCCAAGGGGTCTTTTATCTGATGCTCCTTTTGCACGTTGATAAACAAGTGCACGTTGATTTCGGGAAAAAGGTAACTTCTCCGTATCGGATTCAAGCAAATACTGTCGAATCTCTGGTCGAAAGGTTTCAAATAAAAAACGTAGATGTCCCGAAACAGGATAGTTTCGCAGAATGGCATGTTTTTTTTGCGTTACATCCCCAAACCCAAGCACACTTAAAAAAGTAAACAATCCAAACCAAAGGTAGGCATCAATGCCATGATGCCCCACCTGTAACTGCAAGCCTATGAGAATGGCAAAAAAAATGCACAAACCCCAAGGAATGTAACGCGAAAAACTGCGAATGGTTTTAAACATTAAAGGCCAGTTGATTAGTTACCAACCGTATCCTTCATGCACTTCTTGATATGAGCCTCTTTTGCAGCACCATTGGTTCTTTTGCTGATGTCGTCGTTTTCACACACTGCACGCGCATCTTTTTCGCACTTTTTAACAAAACTATTTTTCGCGGCGCCATTTAATTTTTTATCTGCTGCTTTTGTTTCACATGCACTTTGAGCAAAGGCAGTGTTCATGACAAATAAGGCGAGGACTGCAAATAAAGCTGATTTCATAGTGATCTCCTGTAAATTAATATTTACCTTAACAAAGGTTTATGAATATTTAAAATTCGTCAAATTTATTTTTTTGACTCAAATAATAATATTACAGCCCCGACTCCTAAGCAAGCAACTCCAAATAATGCCCCCCAACCTGAATAAGCCAAACTAGACCATAACAACCATGCGACGGTAGCAATAAAAATAATCGGCAAAATGGGGTAAAAAGGCACCGGACATGGGATTTCTTGATCAGGATTTTTTTTGCGCAATATAAATAAGGAAATCCCTATCAAAAGAATAAAGAACCAAAATACAGGGGCAGTAAATTCCACCACGGATTCAAAGCTTTCCCTTGCAAAAGAAGCTCCAAAAATAAGTACCAATGCAATCACGCATTGCAAGAAAATTGCTTTTCTCGGCGTGCCAGACTCATCCCATTGCCCGATCCAGGAGAATAGTTTCCAATCGCGCCCCAAAGCAAAACTACTTCTTGAACCAAAAATAATGGTTGCGTTAATGGAATTTAAACAAGAAAACACCACAATCGAACTAAATATAATGGCGGATTGACGCCCGTAAGCGAGGTCAAAGAGGTCGCTTGCTATGGCATTAGACTGCCCCATTTTTTGGGCACCAAATGCGTGTAAGAGAGCTAAATTCACCAATATATATAAAAGCGTTACAACCCCAATTCCTAATATCAAGGCCTTTAATATTCCGCGGCGTTGGTCAACGGCTTCTGCAGATACATAAGCTGCTTCATTCCAGCCACCATAGGTCAACAATACAAAAATGATGGCTAAACTTGCCGCCCCTAAACTCGGCGTCGTCATACTCGTTTGAACTTCTTGTGATGGGGCTCCTTGAACCATGAATCCCGTCACCATAATGCCAACTACACCTAATACTTCTAGAACAGTAAGGATGTTCTGTGCTGTTTTACCTTCTTTAATACCAATCGCATTAAGGACACTTAAGACAATAATGACTAACATCGCCCAGATGGTCGATGAATAACTCCCCAAGTAAATAATCTTGGACATGTAGTCACCCAGTGTGATGCCCAAAATACCTAATGATCCAGTAACGATGACGATCGATCTGCACCATCCATAGAGAAAAGCTAATTTACGGCCATAGGCTTTTTGTAAGAAAAAATACTCGCCCCCCACACTTGGGTAAGTTGTGGCTAATTCGGCATAACATAATGCGCCAATAATCGATATCAAGCCACCAAGTAACCAAGCTCCAATAATGAAATATTCGTTGTTTAATTGTCCCGCTACCATCGAGGGGACTCTAAATATTCCCGCTCCTAATATCGTGCCAATGATTAAAGCAGCTATATCAAAGGTACTTAAAGATCGTTTTGGTGCTGTTGTCTGTTCTGATCTATTTGAATTTGTCATTATTAAATAAAGGGTTATACGTTGTGGTGGAACGAGTTCAATCTATCGTGCAAAATAGCATTATGATGCTTCATTATAAAAAACATATTTTTTTATTAATTTTCGGGTTTTTTCTGTTGCTAGGAATCAACTCAAATCACTCACATGCCCAATCGTTTAACTTGACGCCATCGATCCAACAAAAAAGCTTTATGACATCAGATCATGTCAAGCTGCAATATTTGATCGGCGGAGGTGGCCAACATACTTTATTCTTTATTCCTGGCTGGCTAATGCCCGCTGAGGTGTTTAATGCCCAATTAAATTATTTTTCACAATATTACAGAGTTATTTCATTTAGCCCTCGTTCACAAGGTAAGTCTGATATTTATCTTGGCGCCAATTTGGCTGAACTTCGAGCCCGGGATATTAAAGAACTGCTTGCGGCTACGCAAACCACTGAATTTACCCTCATCGGCTGGTCCCTGGGCGTCATGGAAGCTCTTGATTATATTAATCGCTATGGTGATCAAGGTCTTCAAAGCTTGGTTTTAATCGATAACTCCATTGGCGAGGGCACTCCACCTAAAGCGAGCTCGTCTAAGAGCAATGCCAAGATGTCAACCGAGTCTTTTAAAAAATACGTCAAAGGATTTGTCGGCGCAATTTTTAAATCAGCCCCTCCAGCAGACTTTATTCGTACTGTTGAGAATTCCGCCCTCAGACTTGCGGCATCTCCTGAAAATGCTTTTGCTATTCTTAAAAAACCCTATGCTCGAGAATATTATCGAGATACGGTTTACAAGACTCAAGTTCCTATTTGGTATGCTATTACTCCAAGATATGCAGAGCAAGCCCTGTTGCTAGGTGAGAAACACCCTAAGGGTGAATTTAAAATTTATGAAAATAATGCTGGTCATGGATTATTTGTTGATCAAGCTGACGAGTTTAATCTTGATTTGGAGAATTTTCTAAGGAAAATGAATTGACCTTTTGTCATCGTTATATCCTCTTTTTAACGCTTGTCTGCTTTGTATCGAGCGTCTCTGTCGCAGCACCCGTTAATCAATCCAGTCAAGCCAAAAAAAATGTTCCTCAAAAGCGGGTACCTGCAGTGCCTACCCCGAGACTTGGAGCTCAACCGACATATAAGCAGTCTTACCTCAACGCAAATCCCGCGGTAAGTGCGGCAAATGAATCTGGGGAGCCCCTACCAACCCCTAATATTATTGAAAATATTCTAAAAACACCAAGCCCAGATGTAGTTAAATCCACATCAAGTCTGCAACGCTATAACTTTAAACATGGTTGTGGTCCTGTGACCAAATCAATGAGTGATTTTTTAAACACTCTCTATATTAGGGATAGTGAGTTTTTAGCAGCATTTGATCGGCAAGCCCCGCAGTTTTTTTCATCGATCAAAGCTAAATGCATCCCTTATGCTTACTCCATTGACAATAATACAAATAAGATACTTGCATTTTCTATACTCAATAATGAAGCAAGAGATAAATCAACTAACTTAGTAACGCTAAATCGCTCTCCTAATACCGATGGCTTTATCGTAAATTCACAACAATTAGGTACTGGCTTTGAGAATTATTTAGAAGTCACTCTCGATTTAAATAATTTAGTCGTCTACAAAGCAAATCAAGCAAGTACTTCTATTCCCCCTGAACTCATTTGGGAACTCGCTTCACTTGTCAAAGAACTTTATCCCAATATAAAATCGAATGACAAATATTTTGCACGCGTTGTCTATGATGCTGGCAGTAAAAATAAATGGGCTCAAGTCATCAGCTTAGAAATCTTAGATCAAACTCAAAAAATTGTCGTGGCCGATGCCTTTTGGGTTGGACGGGATGATTTACCTGGTGGTTTTTTTACTTCCTCTGGTCAAGAACTTGAACAACAATTTTGGATCAATCCTTTGAACTACTCTCGGATTTCTCGTGGTGTTGGTAATTTTGCATCCACGAGTCGGCGCCAAGCAGTTGTAAAAAAAGGCAATAAAAATGTTGTTGTACTGCAATCCTATACGAGTTACTCAGGTCATCAGGGGATTGATTTTGCAGCCCCTCCAGGGACTCCAATTTACGCGGTTGCCAATGGCAAAATTGTTCACTATGGTCCTTATTCAGGCTATGGTAATCTCGTCATCATTGAGCACCCTGGCAACTACAAAACCTATTATGCTCACTTAAGTGCCTACAATTCAGAGTTGTCCGTTGGTAGCGAAGTCAGGCGTGGTCTAGAAATTGGTTATGTGGGTTCTACTGGTCGCTCTACAGGACCGCATCTCCATTTTGAACTTAGAAAAAACAATGTCTATCTCAATCCATTATCAAATGGTCTTGAACTTGACCTGTGGACGCTAAGCCCACTCGACCAACATGAGTTGACAAACAATATGGTGCTGTTCTCTACGATTAACAACTAATGCAATTATTTACGTTGGCCTATCATCAGCATTGATCCACCCGCTTTTTCATATCCCAGTAAAAAAGGGAGCTCTTGTTTACTGGGGTGGTCTTGATAATATTTTGCTAAGCGTTGTGCAGACGGGCTCTTTGCCCATAAAGTATTTGGCGCAATAAATCGACCAAACAGTTGTAAATTGAAATTATCAGAATAAGGTACGATATCTAAGCCTGTCTCGTCTTGTGTAATCCACTTAGCGTTTTCAACTAAAACGTTCTTCATGGTCGAGAAATACGTGTTCTGCAATAGGTGTGAGGCGGACTTAATTAGAACAACTTGACTTGACTTGCGTTGAAATGCTTTTACAAAGTGCGCTTGATTTTCTAATCCACTATCCGAAATATTGGCGCTAATATAATCCACAGTTACCGCACGCCCATCGATGGTCTCAATTAAAAATCTCACGCCATTGGCTGGTGTATCCTTCCCTTGTGGAATAATTAAACCCTCTTGAGAGATAGTCAGCGTTGTAATTGCATTCACTTTTGCTCCAGCAAAAGCCAAGTTGTAAATCAATAATTTGATAAATCTGGGCTTGGGGCCGTTCTTACCAATTAAATCATTCGTCAAATAGTACCCACGATTGGAAAAATTACTGAGCATATGACACTCAAAGGCTTGGGATGCAGTACTCAACTTTTCAGGTGAATTGATAAATGTGTACTCTGGTACCTGATCGGCTACCAACACGTAATAATTTGCCTTGGGATATAAAGACATCACTGTTACGACATCAGGGCCTGAGAATGGGTAAAAAGCTGTTTGATACTCTGCTTGAGAGAGGTTCGCGGCACTCCAATTGCCCATTTTCGTGACAAACTTTTTCTGGTAATTAGCTACCATCTCATTGAAATTAGGGCAAGAAACTGAGAGTAAGGTTTTTAACTGCTCTGATGCCTCTGGAGCACTTCGGGTGGTTTGAGCGCTTACTTGGCCAAGCAAAATCGTACTGAGGCCTAAAGTGATGATGATTGAAGTCAAAATCTTTAAAAATTGAGCTGTGTGTGTTTTAATCGAATTTAATGTCGTTATCATCTGTATTTATAAGCTTAAATTATTTTTCCAGCAGTATTTATAACACTTTTTTCTTGCGCCACCGTTAA
Source organism: Betaproteobacteria bacterium (assembly GCA_037137465.1). GTDB lineage: Bacteria > Pseudomonadota > Gammaproteobacteria > Burkholderiales > Burkholderiaceae > Polynucleobacter. The sequence continues at coordinate 40,377 of JBAXKF010000004.1, forward strand.
TCAAGACGAATAACTGATCTCCTACTCAAACCTATGAAAATATCTCTATTTAAATTACCGCTACAAATTATTCGACTTACCCTCATTTCTTTAGCAATCAGCCATGTGGCTTTTGCACAAAATTTCCCAGTTAAACCTATTAAGATCATCGTACCGTTTGGTCCAGGAGGTATTGCTGACTTGACAGCCCGTATCGTTGCTCAAAAAATGAGTTCCAATTTGGGTCAAGGTGTCATTGTGGAAAATAAGCCAAGTGCCGGCGGTATTGTGGCTGCTGATATGGTGGCAAAATCTGAACCAGATGGCTATACACTTTTATTGATGTCTAATGGCACTGCAATCAGTGCCAACCTGTTTCAAAAACTTCCCTATGACACTTTGAAAGATTTTGAAGCACTTTCAACTCTTGGTTTTTTTGATATTGCTATTGTGGTCAATGAGTCTTCCAAGCATCCCGATTTAAAAGAGCTCATTCTTCACGCGCAAACTAATCCTGGAAAACTCAATATTGCGAGTATTAATATAGGTAGTACGCAAAATTTGGCTGCTGAGCTGTTTAAGTTTAGTGCCAATATGAATGTTCAAGTGGTACCTTTTAATGGCACCCCCGCTGTTATCACCGCCCTTCGTGGTGGGCAAGTGGATGCTGCGGTTGAAATTTTGGGTCCTCTTGTGCCACAAATTCGATCAAAAGCGATCAAACTCTTGGCTGTTACAGGTAGTAAACGCTCAAGCTTCTTCCCAGATGTGCCTACTGTGAGTGAAGTGGGATTAAAGAACTTTACCGCGTCTTCTTGGAATGGCTTAGCTGCTCCAGCTAAAACGCCTGCATCTGTGGTGAGTATTTTGAATAAGAGTATTCAGGACGCTCTTAATGACCCAGAAGTAAAATCTAAATTGCATGATCTCTATGTGGAAGGTCAATCATCTTCGAGTAAAGAGATGAAAGCGCTGTTAGAAAACGATATTAAACGCTGGGGAACTATTATTGATAGAGCGCATATCCCCAAACAGTAAAATAGCGTTTACAGAATATTGTTATACGAATAAGGAAAAAAATGATTATCGATTGTCATGGGCATTACACAACTGCCCCAAAAGCTCTTGAAGAATGGCGCAATCAGCAAATTGCCAATCTCAATACTCCAGAACTCGGCCCTAAAGTAAGCGATTTAAAAATCTCCGATGATGAATTACGTGAGTCAATCGAAAAAAATCAACTCGCCAAAATGATTGAGCGTGGTAGCGACCTGACTATTTTTTCACCAAGAGCAAGTTTCATGGCTCATCATATTGGTGATTTAAATACCTCTTCTACTTGGGCTGCGATTTGTAACGAACTCATTTTCCGTGTGTGCCAGTTGTTTCCCAATCATTTTATTGGCGCTGCAATGCTTCCTCAGTCCCCAGGTGCGGATCCAAAAACATCTGTGGGTGAGCTTGAGAAATGTATTCGTGAATATGGCTTTGTTGGTCTTAACTTAAATCCTGATCCTTCCGGTGGCCATTGGCAAGAACCGCCACTGTCAGATAAGCATTGGTATCCTATTTATGAAAAGATGGTCGAATATGATGTCCCAGCGATGATTCATGTGAGTACGAGTTGTAATGCTTGTTTTCACACGACGGGCGCCCACTATTTAAATGCCGATACTACCGCTTTTATGCAGTGCCTTACTTCCGACTTGTTTAAAGACTTTCCAACCTTAAAGTTCCTCATCCCTCATGGTGGTGGTGCTGTACCTTACCACTGGGGAAGATTTAGAGGCTTGGCTCAAGAATTAAAAAAACCATTACTTGAAGAGCATTTACTGAATAATATTTATTTTGACACCTGTGTTTATCATCAACCAGGCATTAATTTATTGACTGAAGTGATTCCTGTCAAAAACATCTTATTTGCTTCAGAGATGATTGGTGCTGTCAGAGGTATTGATCCTCAAACAGGTCATTATTTTGATGATACTAAACGCTATATTGAATCAAGCACACAACTCAGCGCCATTGATCGTCAACATATTTATGAAGGTAATGCCAGACGCGTGTTCTCACGTCTTGATCAATTTCTGCAACAACAAGGTAAATAGAGGTCTTTATGAAAGCATATGGAATTGTTAAACGTAACATTCATCGCGCTGATGCATCTGCCGTGGAAGCGCTGTCACATTTCGGTGTGGCAACGATTCATGAAGCAATGGGTCGTATCGGTTTAATGAAGACCTATATGCGTCCTATTTATACAGGTGCTCATATGTGTGGTCCTGCAGTGACTGTGTTACTTCAGCCTGGTGATAACTGGATGATGCATGTGGTTGCGGAGCAAATTCAGGCGGGGGATGTGGTCGTGGCGGCATGCACGACTGATAATACCGATGGTTTTTTTGGTGATTTGTTAGCAACTTCATTTCAAGCAAGGGGTGCTAAAGGTCTCATTATTGACGCTGGAGTGCGTGATGTTAAAGAATTAACCTTGATGCAATTTCCGGTGTTTAGTAAAGCTATTAGTGCCAAAGGTACTGTGAAAGAAACGCTGGGATCTGTCAATATTCCTGTTGTTTGCGCTGGTATGCTTGTCAATCCGGGTGATGTTGTTATTGCGGATGATGATGGTGTTGTGGTGGTTCCTGCAAATATGGCTCTTGAGGTGGCAAAAGCCGCCTTAGCACGCGAAAATAATGAAACTGAAAAACGCGCTCTTTTGGCTTCCGGTGTCTTAGGTCTGGATATGTATAAGATGCGCGAGAAATTAGCCCAAGCTGGGCTTCAATATTTAGACGATTGATACAATTAAACATGACTTTTGAAAAGACCCCCGGTTGGCTAGACTGGTTTGCAAATCCAAGCCAACCAAGATTCCAGCTCCCAAGTGGCTCTGTAGATTCGCATTGCCATGTTTTTGGTCCTGGTAATCAATTTCCTTTTGCCTTGGAGAGAAAATATACGCCTTGTGATGCGAGTAAAGAGCAATTATTTGCGCTTCGAGATCATCTTGGCTTTGATAAGAATGTCATCGTTCAAGCCACATGCCATGGTGCCGATAATAGTGCCTTAGTGGACGCCCTGATTCATAGTAATGGCAAAGCGCGGGGTGTGGCGACTGTGAGGCGTGATGTCAGTGATCTTGAGCTAGAACGACTTCACCTTGCAGGTGTGAGGGGTGTGCGTTTTAATTTTGTCAAACGCTTGGTTGACTTCACACCTAAAGAAGAATTACTCGAAATCGCACACCGTATTAAAGCCCTCAATTGGCATATTGTGATTTACTTTGAAGCGGTTGACTTACCAGAATTGTGGGATTTTTTTACAGCACTTCCTACCAATGTCGTTGTCGATCATATGGGCCGTCCAGATGTTAGCCTACCTATTGACGGACCTCAGTTTCAGCTCTTTGTAAAACTGATGCGTGAACATCAGAATATTTGGAGCAAGGTTACTTGCCCAGAGCGGCTCTCTATCAAAGGACCAAAAGCACTGCACGGTGAACAACATGCCTATACAGATGTAATTCCATTCGCCAAGTATTTAGTAGATAACTTTTCAGATCGTGTTTTATGGGGTACTGATTGGCCTCACCCGAATCTAAAAGATCATATGCCAGATGATGGTCTGCTGGTTGATTGGATTCCACATATCGCGACCACAAGTGCCCTGCAGCATGCTTTACTAGTTGATAACCCAACTCGCCTCTACTGGAGTGAATGATGACTGACTATTATGATGATTTTAAAAAAATACCCGGCACGGTTATTTTTGACGCTACTCAATCAAGAATTGGTTATCACCTCAATATGTTTGCCATGTCGCTCATGAAAGATGCGAATCGTCTGCTGTTTAAAGATAATGAGGATCACTATCTTAAGCAATTTCCAATGACTCCTGAACAACATCAGGCTGTAAGGGATCGTGACTATAACAAGATGATTGGCTTGGGTGGCAATATTTATTTCTTAGCAAAAATTGGCGCAACAGATGGCCACTCTTTTCAAAAACTAGCCTCACTCATGACCGGAATGCCTGAAGAAAGCTACCGTCAAATGATGATTGCGGGTGGTAGAAATCCAAACATGCCTATTGGCCCTGTGGAGAAATAATTATGGCTCATATCATTGCCGGTGTTGCAAGCTCACACATCCCCGCCGTTGGCGCAGCTCTTGATCTTGGAAAAACAGCTGAGCCTTATTGGCAACCTGTTTTTGCTGGTTATGATCGTGCCAAAGAATGGTTTAAGGAAGTCAAGCCTGATGCCATCATTTTGATCTATAACGATCATGCTTCTGCGTTTTCTTTAGAGATGATTCCAACTTTCGCTATTGGTTGTGCTCCTACTTTCGCACCTGCCGATGAGGGCTGGGGTCCGCGCCCCGTTCCTACGGTAGAAGGTTATCCAGAACTGGCTTGGCATATTGCGCAAAGTACGATTCTGGACGAGTTCGATATGACCATTATCAATAAAATGGATGTTGACCATGGGCTTACTGTGCCTCTTTCTTTGATGTTTGGTCAACCATCTGCATGGCCTTGCCGTGTGATTCCTCTAGCAGTCAATGTGGTGCAGTATCCCCCACCTACTGGGAATCGTTGTTATCAATTAGGAAAAGCAATTCGTAAAGCAGTCGAGTCTTTTGGGAGTGATGAACGCATTGTGATTATGGGAACTGGTGGTATGTCTCACCAATTACAAGGACCGCGTGCTGGGTTTATTAATAAAGCATTCGATAAGGCTTTTTTAGATAATTTAACAAAAGATCCAGATGCCTTAGCAAAAATATCTCATCTCACCTATGTCGAAGAAGCCGGTTCGGAAGGTATTGAACTGGTCATGTGGCTCATTATGCGAGGAGCTCTCAATCCATCTGTAAATGAAATTCATCGTCACTATCATGTCCCAGCATCAAACACAGCTGTAGGACACATTATTTTGGAGAATATATGAAAGTAGCTTTAGCGGGAGCGGGTGCCTTTGGTAATAAACATCTTGATTCAATGGCTCAAATCGGTAATATTGAAGTTGTCTCCTTGGTGGGGAGAGAACTGTCTAAAACTCAAGAAATTGCAGATAAATATAAGATTCCGCACGTGACGACCCAGTTATCAGATAGTCTTGCCATCCAAGAAATCGACGCTGTTATTTTATGTACCCCAACGCAAATGCATGCCGAACAAGCCGTTGCCTGTCTTAAGGCTGGTAAACATGTTCAAGTAGAAATCCCCATGGCGGACTCACTTGCCGGGGCAAAGGAGATTGCTCGCGTACAAAAAGAAACGGGTAAAGTCGCCATGGTGGGTCATACCAGACGATTTAACCCTAGCCATCAATATCTTCATCATAGAATTGTTGCCGGTCAAACTAACATTCAGCAAATGGATGTGCAAACCTATTTCTATCGCCGCACCAATATGAACGCACTGGGCCAGCCTAGGAGTTGGACGGACCATTTATTGTGGCACCACGCAGCTCATACGATCGATTTGTTTGCCTATCAAACTCAAGGCCCCATTATTTCTGCCAATGCCATGCAAGGCCCCATCCACCCTACTCTTGGTATTGCAATGGATATGTCCATTCAGCTCAAGTCGAGTACTGGCGCCCTTTGCACTTTAAGTCTGTCGTTTAATAACAATGGCCCTTTTGGTACTATCTTTAGATATATTTGTGATGAGAACACCTATATTGCTAGTTATGATGACTTATTTGATGGCAAAAATAATCAGATTGATGTCAGTAAGGTCGATGTTTCTATGAACGGTATTGAACTTCAAGATCGTGAGTTCTTCGCTGCAATTCGCGAAGGACGAGAGCCGATTTCAAGCGTGGCTAACGTTATGCCTTGCTATGAAATAATGCACCAATTAGAGCAACAACTTAAAAATACTCCTTAGGATAACCAATTGTCATCACCTCTATCTACTCGTCAATTAGGTCCTTATTCAGTCAGCGCTGTCGGCTTGGGTTGCATGAGTCTTAGTCCTGCTTATAGCAATCCACCTTCTGAAGCAGATGCAAATCGTATCTTGCTTGAGGCGTTTGATCTTGGTGTAACCCACTTTGATTCTGCTGCTCTTTACGGACTTGGCCATAACGAAACGCTATTAGGTAAAGATTTTCTTAAAAAACATCGTCAACACATCACCCTGATCAGTAAGGGTGGGGTTGGTCCTGCCGATGGTAAGCGAGTCATTGATAATCGTCCAGAGTCCCTGCGACGTGATGTTGAGGGTAGCTTAAAACGTCTGCAAACTGATGTGATTGATTTGTATTATTTACACCGCTGGGATAAAAAGGTTCCTATCGAGGATGCAATTGGTACCTTAGGTGATTTTATTAAAGAAGGTAAAGTACGTGCTCTTGGGATGTCTGAGGTCTCTGCGCAAACTCTGCGTAAGGGACATGCTACCTACCCAATCTCAGCCCTGCAAACAGAGTATTCCTTATGGTCAAGAAATCCTGAAATTGCACTATTGAAAACATGTCGTGAGCTAGGTGTTTCTTTTGTCGCTTTTAGTCCAATAGCAAGAGGATTCTTGGGGCAATCGATACTTGATATTAATCAATTTGCGGAAAAAGATCTGCGTCGTGCGATGCCTCGTTTTGAAATGGGTAATTTTCAAAAAAATATTCCTTTTTATGAAGCTCTCAAACAAGTTGCTCGTGACAATGACTGCACTCTTCCTCAATTAGCTCTAGCATGGCTCCTCCATCAAGGCTCCGATATTTTAGTTATTCCAGGCACATCTCAGATCGCACATTTACGCGAGAACGTGGGTGCCGATCATGTGCGTTTATCTGCTCAAACGCTTGCAAAAATTGAAGATATTCTCAGCACGGTTCCTATTTCTGGAAGTCGCTATAACCCAATTAACCAATCCGAAGTCGATACAGAACAGTTTGCTGTTTAAACGGTAAACTAAATGCATGCCTAAACTCTTAAAAACACAAGTAGCAATTATCGGAGCTGGTCCTTCTGGCTTACTTCTTGGACAACTGTTAGCTAAGCATGGTGTTGAAAATATTGTTGTTGAACGTCAAACCAAAGAACATGTCCTATCACGGATCCGTGCTGGAGTGTTGGAACAAGGCACTGTTGGTCTACTTGATGAGGCTGGTGTTGGCGAGCGTCTGCATCGTGAGGGCTTAATCCATCATGGCTTTGATATCGCCTTTCATGATCATCATTTACATCTTCATCTTGAACAGTTAACTCAGGGTAAATATGTCACGGTGTATGGCCAAACTGAGGTAACTAAAGATCTATCTGATGCAAGACAAGCATCTCATTTAGATACTTTTTATGAGGCTTCACAGGTACAAGTATCTGAGTTACTAACGAAAAAGCCATTAGTTCAATTCGAGCAAGATCATCAAGCGTATCAAATTGAAGCTGATTATATTGCTGGGTGTGATGGTTATCATGGTGTTTGTCGCGCTGCTATTCCAAAAGAATCTATTGAAGAATTCGAAAGGGTCTACCCCTTTGGTTGGTTGGGGATTCTTTCAGACACACCACCTGTTCAAGAAGAACTGCTGTATGGCAACCACCCGAATGGCTTCTATCTCTGTAGCATGCGCTCCCATACAAGGAGTCGCTATTACCTGCAATGCTCTCTGGATGAGGATATTGCAAATTGGCCCGATGAGCGGTTTTGGGATCAACTTCAATCTCGCCTACCATCCAGTATCTCAGCTAACTTAGTTCGCGGCCCGTCCATCGAAAAGAGTATTGCTCCTCTCAGAAGCTTTGTGGCTGAGCCATTGCGCTATGGTCAAATGTTCTTAGCAGGAGATGCCGGTCATATCGTTCCTCCTACAGGCGCAAAAGGACTTAATCTGGCTGCTTCGGATATTTATTATTTATCGAATGCTTTGATCGACTTTTATCGCCAAAGTAATCCAAAAGGTCTTGAGTCATATTCAACAATTGCCTTACAACGTATTTGGAAAGCTGAACGATTTTCTTGGTGGTTAACTAATATGTTGCATCAATTTCCAGAAAAGTCACGTTTTGATCAGCGCATTGCCCAAGCTGAATTTGACTATTTATGTCAATCAGAGTTGGCGCAAAAAACGCTCGCTGAAAATTATGTAGGTCTTCCCTACTAATTACTCACTATCTCTATTCCAACTGGAACGCCATCTTTTTCGGCGGTCTCTTTTTTAAACTCTGTCACTTTAATACGCGGATCAATATCTTTGTTGATTCGAATCAATTCATTTTTGATTGTTAGTGCTCTTGCATTAGCCAGTTTTTCAAGTTCTTCCTCCGTTACTTGCTCCTTTGCAACAATTTGATCATGCAGCACCTTCCAATCAGCAAGGCCCTCTGGTCCAGGCTTTAACTTTAACTCCGAAGGTATCGGACCAATCATGGTGGCATAGATGCGACGCATCGCACGTTGTACTCGTTCATCTTCTAATGGGAGTTGCGGTAATGGCTCGCCATTGGATAACTGAAACCCACCATTTTTAAAAATTTCGCGGTCAACTTTTTCAGTATTTAAATTAATCCTATCCTCTTGTGGGTCATACACCCCATTAATTTTTAGCTGAGTTTTAGGTCTCTTTTGCATCCCCGCGACAATATTTTCTAACTTTAAAGATTCTGATGGTCGCAGTGTACTTTTGCCTGGCTCAAAATATACCCCTGTATATCCCTCTATACCAATTAAGCGACCAATCATCTTAAATGGGGCACTCACCACATTACCAACAATTGTCCACACGGCATCCCAGATTAAATCGCCAATTTTAAAATCCGGCTTGTCGACATTACCCTCCACCTTGAGATTGAGGTCAATCACCCCATTTTCATCCTCAAGGAGAGCAATGATGAGCTCCATAGGGATATTTTTACCTTTGTAATCGGGAACCTTATTACCGAGTTGCATTTGATTAATAACGAAGCGATTATCGCCTTTTAAATTTCCGTCTTTAGTAAGGTAGCTTGAGTCGTAAGATAAATTACCGCCTTTTACTTCGTACCCTGCAAAGGTAGTGTAGTAAGGATTAATCGAGGCCAACGGAATCCGCCGAAAGGATAATTGCACATCATTATTTCTACGCGAATCTTCAAATGCAATTTTTGCATTTAACTTCATATCTCCACTTGGGGCAATCAAACCTTCAAATGCTCCAGTTGCATAGCGTTTTGGGTATGTGCTAATGCCAATCAGTGTGCCATGAAAATTTTCTATATTCACTTTAAAGTTTGGCTTGATCGAGAAATCTGAAAACTCAATCAAGCCTCTGATAATTTCTATCGACTTCATATTAAAGTTAAAAGGCTTTTTAGTTGCCCCCGCTTTTGATTCTTGCAGATCCTCATCATCAGGTGTTGTAGTTGTAGTTGTGGTTGAATTTGATTTCGGGGAGCTTGTCTTGGGATTGCTCACGACAGGTAATATCAATGGTGATCTCACTTGCGACATGGACTCTGGTTGTGTTGTCCTCGATTGTTTAGACTCTGTTGGTTCAGTGATTTTTTTTGTTTTTTCTGTATCTATACGTTTAATTTCAGCGCTTGAAGGTTTAAACATCCTTCGAAAATTAGAACTTTTATCCCCATAGATAACAAATCTTCCCTTAAGACCGTCGACCTTAACATCCTCAACACGCAATTTTCTTGCGCGGGGATTTTCTTCAAAATAAAATTTTTGAATATTCGCGGATTTCCACCCCAATAACTCACTTGTCTTATCCGGCTCATATATGGCAAACTCTTGCAGCTTGATATCCCCTTCGACATTGGTATTTTGCGGGTCATAATGAATTTTCAATTTTCCGCTTGCACCACCTGATTTGGCATAGATGGTATTGACGGTAGGCGCTAAACTAATTAATGGCGCTAGACTTACATTTTCAATATTAAGATCGCCATCAATGGTCATGTTTTTATCTTGGCGAATAAACTTAAAGTCTCCGAAGGCCTTGCCAGACTTATCAGCTCGACTCACTTTCGGGGTCGCAAAATCAATGAATGGCACTAAGCTTAATTGCTCAAGATGTATATCACTTTCTATTTTGTTTTGTGTTTTATAAATATATGTTTTCGAATCAATGATGCCCTCGTCTATTTTGGCCTTCATCGCAATGATCATATCTTTGTTAGCATCTAAATCAAAATCGCCACCTATAAGCACGTGCCCCAACTGTAGTGGCTTTTCTGATTTTTGAATCGGTAAACTAACCTGCCCCAAATCAAAGTCATACTGGGTCTCTAAGCCACCAAGTTTGCCGGTCTTATCGATATTGCTTGCATTCTTTAACTCGAAATTCAGGGGCACTATATCAATTTTCATCTTGGCGTCATAGACCTTCAAACTGCCATCCTTAAATCGAAGTTCTTTAATCAAAAACGCCATCGGCTTGGATGGTTTGTCTTGCTCTTTTGCTGGGAATTTTTTTTGAATCGCCTCAACAAACTTCAACCAATTCCAATGATCTGTAGATTTTTCGAGGACTAAATGCGCTTGATCAATCTGAATATCACTGATCTCTATTTTTTTCTGTAGCAAGGGGAGCCAAGAAGCCTTTACTTGCAGGTTCTTGATATCCAATAAATGATGCTGATTGGCTAATTCCACTACTTTGAGCTCTGAAAGAGTGACTTTGGGCCCATGAATACTTACATTTAATTCATTAAAATCAATAAGATAACCAATTGACTGGCCAAATTCTTGTGCATATGCCTTTGCCCAACCCGATACATGGGACTGCGCGTACCAAATGCCACCAGTCATTAATACGCCCAAACACCCTAAAGTAATAGCAAGATATTTAAAAATTCTGAAGAACATGTGAGTCTGTAAGACCTTAATTTTAATTAGTTCAATATATTCAACAACTTAACATAATTAATTATTTAAAGATGTTTTTAATTAATTAATTATTTTGTCAACTTAAGTGAATTTACTGCGTTGAATACACAAGGTTAAACAATTTATGTGAAATTTTCACAAAATGTAAGCCCAGATGATAAAGATTGGAGATTTTAATGAATACGAATGATGTTACTAGATACTCTTCTAATGCTACTTTAAGTGGTTCAGATGTACAAGAATTGGATACTTTTAATCGTCGTAGAGCTGCAAGAGGCTTGCTACCCGTTACTCAAGAGGAATTTAATGAGTTACTGGTGAAGATTACTGGGTTTGTCTCTTTTGCTATGCCCACACCGACTTTTCATTAAGAATTTTCATCAAATCCCTGAAGGAGCCTTGTTAGGCTCCTTTTTTATTGTATAAATGATATTCCACATTTTTTTTATTAATCATGGCAAAGTCCAACTTTAATTACTTTCATCAACTTCGCGTACGTTGGGCGGAGGTCGATATGCAGGCGGTTGTCTTTAATGGCCACTACCTTACGTATTTTGATGTGGCACTGACTGAGTATTGGCGTGCTGTCCATCTTCCTTCTCCGCTTCTTCAAGCAGAACAGGGTATAGAACTTTTTGTCAAAAAAGCATCTCTTGAGTATCACGCCTCCGCACAGTTTGATGATGTTCTTGATATTGGTGTGCGCTGTAGCCAAATAGGCAATTCGTCTCTTGTGATTCTTTTAGAAATTTATCGCAATGAGCTCTTATTGGTCAGCGGCGAAATGATCTATGTTTATGTCAACACTTCAACCCAAAAAAGCACCCCTATTCCAAGTTCTTGGATAGAGATGCTTTGCGAGTTCGAAACGGCAACTGCGATACTGCGAAAAAATTAATTCGCTTTTGTGATGGTTGTTTTCTTGATTAAGGCATCAACCGCTTCTTGTTTTTTTCTGGTGACTAAGCCCTGGTATATATTACCTTTTGCTTCTTCGTAACTTGGCATTTTGAATTTACGAATATCATCCACGCGTATCACATGCCAACCAATATTGGTTTTTACTGGCTTTGGATCTATTTTACCCTTCGTCATATTGACAAGAGCATCTCCTAAGGGGGCTACCACCATATCCGGCAATACCCAATTAGGAATAACGCCACCTTGAGATCCTGTTGCTTTTTCTAATGACTTCTCTTTAGCAATTTTTTCAAACGCACTACTATCACTATTGAGTTGCCCAATAATATCTTTCCCCTCTGATTCGGTCGCAACAACAATTTGCGATATTTTGTATTCGTTTGAATTACGACCCTCTTTGGTCAAATTTGCTTGACGATCATAATCCGCTCTAACATCAGCTTCGCTGATAGGATGCGCTTTTAAATAATCTTCAAACCAAAGTTCTTGCAATACTTGTAGTTGCGCAAGTTTTATTTTTTCTGGATTATCCCCTTTTTTTTCAATACCTGATTTTTTCACATCTTGCATAATTGCTTCTCGCAAGATGAGGTCATTAACAATCGCTTGACGTAATTCTGGAGAATCTTTTGCTCCTCTTGCAACTGCATTTTTAACAATACCATCAACTTCTTTTTGCATAATCTTATTGCCATTAACTGAAACAACTGCACCAGTTTGAGCAAAAGAACTGGACATGCTAAAAATAATTGCGCCGAGCAGTATCAGTCTGTTGATTTTCATTTATTTCCCTAAATATTTTTGATAAAAGTATTGTACGATTTAATTAAGTCATCGACTGTTTTGCTTTATGCACCAACCAGGCTCAAGGCAACTGCCTGAGCAACTTTGATGCCGTCGACACCTGCGGATAAGATACCTCCAGCATAACCAGCACCCTCTCCGGAAGGATATAAACCTTGTATATTGACACTCTGAAAATCACGTCCCCGGGTGATGCGAAGTGGTGAGGATGTTCTCGTTTCAACGCCAGTTAAAATCGCATCATGCATAGCAAAACCTTTGATTTTTTTATCAAACTCAGGTATCGCTTCTTGCATCGCATGTATCACATATTCTGGTAGGCTATTGCGTAAATCCGTTAAGTGCACACCGGGTTTGTATGAAGGTATCACGGACCCTAGCTGTGTGGATGGGCGACCTTGAATAAAGTCTCCCACCAATTGACCAGGCGCTTCGTAATTTGATCCCCCAAGTAGGTATGCTTGTGCTTCTATTGCTCTTTGAAACTCTATGCCTGCAAGTGGCCCGCCTGGGTAATCTTGTGGGGTAATACCCACAACGATTCCAGCGTTCGCGTTTCGTTCATTACGAGAGTATTGACTCATGCCGTTGGTAACCACATGAAAAGGCTCTGATGTGGCTGCTACCACGGTGCCTCCTGGACACATACAAAAACTATATACCGCTCGTCCATTTTTGGCGTGATGGACTAGTTTATAGTCAGCCGCACCAATAATAGGGTTACCTGCGTGTGGCCCTAATCTTGCCTGATCAATAATAGACTGTGGATGCTCAATACGAAACCCGACAGAAAAAGGCTTGGGCTCCATAAAAACGCCTGCATGATGGAGTGCATAAAACGAGTCACGTGAACTATGTCCTAATGCTAAAACAATATGGTCGGAGAAAAATTGCTGGCCATCAGCAAGATTAACGCCCCGTATGGCACCTTTTTCAATGAGATACTCTGTCACATGGCTAGAGAAATGAATCTCGCCACCAAGTTGGATGATTTCTTCTCGCATCCGCTCAACCACACCAACTAATCGAAAAGTTCCAATATGGGGCTTCGCGACAAATTCAATTTCAGGGGGCGCTCCTGCCTTAATAAATTCGGCAATCACTTTTCTGCCATAAAACTGCGGGTCCTTGATCTGACTATATAACTTACCATCGGAAAATAATCCCGCTCCACCTTCACCAAACTGAACATTGGATTCAGGTTGTAGTATGTTTTTTCGCCACAAGCCCCATGTGTCCTGCGTTCTTTGTCTAACCGCCTTGCCTCTTTCTAAGACGATAGGCTTAAATCCCATTTGCGCTAATAAAAGAGCAGCAAAAATACCGCATGGTCCAAAACCAATGACAATCGGTCTTTTAGTAAACCCTGGCGGTGCCTTGGCAAGGTAGTGATATTGTGTATCTGGAGCTACTTGAATATGTGGGTCGTGAGCAAACTTCTTTAAGAGCTCTTCTTCATGATTCACCTGAACATGAATGTTGTAGATCAAGGACAGAGCACTATTTTTACGCGCGTCATGGCTACGTTTGAAAATGTTAAATCGCACCAGATCGCTAGGATCGATCTGTAATTTATCAATCACACTCTTACGGAGTTCTTCTGGTGTGTGATCAATGGGTAAACGAAGTTCAGTGATTTGAATCATTTATAAAACACGGCTAAAGATTGATTTATGTACATAATTTTGATTTGATTTGGGTATATTCATCTACCAATCGATCAACAATGACCTGCACAGTTTCCACTGAGTCTATTCCAGATACACTCTGACCTGCACCCCATATATCTCGCCAAGCTTTGGCTGATGGGCTTGAAAAATTCATTGCCCGTTCTTCGGGCTTTGGAAGATGCTCAGGATCTAGCCCAGCAGCCATAATGCTCGATCGCAGATAGTTGCCGTGCACACCTGTAAATAAGTTCGTGTAAACAATGTCAGTCGCTTGACTATCGACCAGGCTTTGTTTGTAAGCATCGGGCGCTATCGCTTCCTTGGAGGCAATAAACCTTGTTCCCATATAAGCCATGTCTGCTCCCATCGCCTGAGCTGCAAAAATATGTTCCCCTTTGGACATGGCTCCCGATAAGATCAATGGACCATCCCAAAATTTTCTAACCTCAGTAATGAGCGCAAATGGACTCATGAGTCCCGCATGCCCTCCAGCACCGGCACAAACCAAAATCAAGCCATCAACTCCCATTTCGATCGCCTTTTGAGCGTGTCTCACACTAATGACATCGTGAAACACCAGGCCCCCATAGGAGTGCACTGCTTCCACGACTTCTCCAGGTGGTCGCAAACTCGTAATAACAATTGGAACTTCATGCTTTACACACAATTGCAAATCACCTTGCAATCGTTCATTGGATGCATGCACAATTTGATTAACGGCAAACGGGGCAATGACTTTTTCTGGATGATCTTTTTTTTCCTGGGCCAAACTAACTTTGATATGGGTTAACCATTCATCAAGCATTTCTGCTGGTCTTGCATTGAGGGCAGGGAATGCTCCAACGATGCCGGCACAGCATTGTGCAATGACTAATTCCGGCTGCGCAATGATGAATAGTGGTGCACCAATCAAAGGAATTCGTAGATTTGCCAAGCTGGGTGGTAAGGGCATTTGTTTATCTCAATACTTGAATCTATACAGTTTAATCCCTTATGAGTATTCTTTTGCTTACAATAGAGCTTGAGACATTAAAAAATACATTATATGAAACACTTCAATACATCATTTAGCAGGCCTTTAGCATGAATCATCGTCAAATCATCGGTACAGACACCACCCAGCAAGTTCTCGATAAAACCCTTTCCGCACGCCATTGGTTAGATGTTAAAGATGCAGAAATACCTGCCACTTCACCAGAATTTGTTTTACGGGTCAGTGCGCATATCCCTGGTCAATCCCCTGCTGTCCAAGATGTTTTTGAGCCTGCTTTTAAAAGGCTACTAGTGATGACTAAAGGTGCTATTGGCGTTCAAGCATTTTGGGGTGGTTCGTTACATCCTGAAAGAGAAGGTATCGAAGCACTTCAATCTGGACTAACTGATTTATGCCCTGTTTACTCCGCCTGGGATGCTGAACTTTTCCCCGCAGCACAAATTCTTAGCCTACCTTTTATTTTTGATAGCGCCGAATTAGCTACGGCAGTTTCTGAAAAACTCTATCGACCTTACTTTAGTCAAGATGTGGAAAAACACGGTATTTATATGGGGCGGATGGTTGCTACAAGTGAATACAACTTATTTAGTCGCGCCCCTATTCGTACACTGAAGGATTTAGAAAATCAAAGGATTGCTTGTAGCAATGGTGTTGAATCTGACATTTTCAAAGCCCTTGGTGCAATCCCTGTTGGTTGCAGTACTCCTGAGGCGAAAAAACAATTTGAATCGGAACAAGTCTTTGCTGTGTCGATTTCTGATAGTGCCGCTCAAACGGTCGGGCTTTATAAGTTTGCCAAATACCGAACAAGTGCTAATTTGGTCAGGGTCAATTTAGAGTATGGTTTATCTCACCTTTTTTGGGAAAAACTTCCCTCTCATTTACAAATCATTTTCAATCAATGGCTCAGATCATTAGCGCAAGCGGGGGCACAAATTTTTTATGGTTTAGCCGGTGCTAAAGCATGTTCTATTTTTCAAGATGCTGGTATGGAATTTATTCAGTTAAGCCAAACTGAACAACAACTTTGGCGCGAAAGAGTCAAACCCGTTCAAGAACAATTATTACTTAATTTGCAAAGTAAGGGGTATCCGGCAAATCAAATGATGGCTGATGTTCTTGCTAGCGCGAAAGAGCTTCAAACATGGAGTGCTAACGACCTCATGCAAGCAAGTATTACCCAACCTTTGACAAACATTATTCCCTTGACCAATCAAGCATGAGTTTATTTCCTAGCAATTTAACAAAGCCTATTGGTGTCGTCGGTTTGGGTCTGATGGGTCAAAGTTTAATTAAACGCCTTGATGCAGCTGCGCTGCGCGTGCTTGGCTATGATATTAATCCGCAACAAATGGATCATCTCGGTGAGCATCGCTCAGCCAGTCTTACCAAAATAGCCGCATCCTGTGAAGTGATCCTACTGGCCGTCTTTAATACTGACCAGGTTCGCAATACCTTGTTTGCTCCAGATGGCTTATTTGCCCATGCAAAAGGGTCTTTAACTGCGATTTGTACAAGTACGTGTGATCCACATGAAATCCGTCAAATCGCTATCGATGTGGAAAAAGCTGGTCACCACTTCCTCGAGTTGCCGATTTCTGGAACGAGTATGCAACTCGCTAGAGGAGATTGTTTAGGTTTGATGGGTGGCTCTCTAGACCTTGCGAACAAACTTGGTGATCTATTAGATGTCATTACACCTAATCGCCAATTTATTGGCCCCGCAGGTGATGCAAGTAAAGCTAAGTTAGCAATTAATTTAGTACTTGGATTACACCGAGCAGCTCTAGCCGAAGGCCTTAACTTTGGTGTAAAACTTGGCTTAAACCCTGAAAACCTTTTAAAGACCTTACAAAACTCAGCTGCTGCTTCAAGTGTCATGAAAATTAAAGGCCCACTCATGGTTGCTAGGCAGTACGACCAACCACAAAGTAAAGTGGGACAGAGTTTAAAAGACTTTGGCTTAATCGCTGATTTAGCGGAAAACGCCGGATTGATGCTGCCATTAGCCGAGGTCTATATTAAGCTCTTGCAATCTCAATTACAAGATGGTCATGCTGATCTTGATAATGCCATCATCTATGAAGCTATTTTTCAAAACCGATTAAAAAATCAAAATCCTTAAAGGGAAAATATATGACAACATCCATCAAACTAGCCGAACCCCTTTTGATCAAGCGTGTTGATGCTTTTGGTCTTCAATTACCATTAAATAAGATTGTTCTAATGGCTGGCGTTGAACTGAGCACAGTCGAAAATCTTTTAATTAGGATTGAGGCCGAAAATGGGCTCGTTGGTTGGGGAGAGGCTTCTTCAGCTCCTAGTCACGGTGGTGCTTCCTTAACAGATATGCTTTCTAGCTTTCATCAAGAAATTCATCCATTTTTGATTGGTAAAAATGCTCTAGGATTATCTGGGATTACCAATCAATTAAATCAGATTGCCAAAAATGCTAAAAGTACTGTTGCAGCAGTTGATGTTGCGCTCTATGACTTGTTAGGAAAACATCTTGGCGTTCCTGTGCATGTTTTATTGGGTGGTCAAAAACGTGACAAGGTTCCTCCTTTATGGCTTATCGGTAATAGCAGTATTGAGAAGGATCTTGCTGAGTCACAACTGAAGTGGGAACAAGGCTATCGCTTTTTTAAACTGAAGTTAGGTGTTAAATCACTCGATGATGATATTGCTCTTACGATTGCCATGAGAGAAAAATTTGGCGATACCCTGCAAATTTGTGCTGATGCCAATATGGGGATGAATTTAGAACAAGCAACTCAATATGTACAAGCCGTTAAAAATACTGGGCTTGCCTATCTTGAGCAACCTCTTCATAAAAAGGATCTGCAAGGGATTCGCACTCTTGCTCAATCAAGTCCTATTCCCATCGGTTTAGATGAATCTGTCACTTCTACAGATGAGATTCTGAATGCGGCAAAAGATGGTGTTCAAGGCGTTTCTTTGAAAACACTAAAACTCGGTGGTTTATCAGGCGTAATCGGTGCTGGTCATCTCTGCGAAGCCTTTAATCTACAAATTAATTTGGCTAGCAAAATGGCTGAAACTGGTATTGGTGCTGCCGCTTTATTACACTTAAGTGCAGTTTTACCTAATGTTAATTGGGGTGTCAGTCCAACCCACCTCTACCTTGCCGCTGATGTGGTGAGTCATCAAGATCAACCCAATCATGGATTCTTCCAAATTTCTTCATTGCCTGGCTTAGGTATTGAAGTTAATGAGTCTGTCATTCAAAAATATATCGCAGAATAAGGAACAATAATGATTAATGCAGCACTGATTGGCATGGGCTGGTGGGGTAAAAATATTGCCCAGTCCGTTCAACATAAAAGTAAACAGATTCATTTCTCTTTAGGTGTTACGAAAGAAATTAACGAGACGCAAGAGTTTGCAAACAAAATGTCCATGCAACTAGCGGATAGTTTTGAGTTCGCTCTTGCTCAACCCGAAATTAAAGCTGTCGTACTTGCTACTCCACATTCATTACATGCTGAACAAATTATTGCGGCCGCGAATGCCGGTAAGCATGTTTTTTGTGAGAAACCATTGACACTGAATTATGTACAAGCACAAGAAGCGATTCAAGCATGTGCTAGCAATGGCGTGGTTCTAGCGGTTGGTCAAAATAAACATTTTTGGCCCTCTATGGAGAAAACGCGCGAACTGGTTAACAGTAATATCCTTGGACAAATCCTTCATATCGAAGGTCATTACAGCAACGAGCATTCGTCTAAGTTCTTTTCGGATTGGCGTGAGTCCCCTGCAGAATCTCCAGCTGGTGGTCTGACTGGCACTGGGATACACCTCATCGAAGCTTTTGTAAATCTCATGGGGCCCGCCTCTCAAGTACGCGCTTCTGTTAGCTCACTCAGAGCAGGTGCTGACCCTCGTGATACGACTTCGGTGAGTATCCAATTTGTGAATGGCTTGAGCGGTTACTTCGCTATGGTAAGAGCAACGCCCATTTTTTGGCGGGTACATATTTTTGGTGATCAAGCATCTATCGAAGCAGTTGGTGAAAACGAAGTAATCGTTCGCTATAAAGGTGGTCGCACCGATCGTCATACCTTAGCGCCAGTTGACTCAGTAAAAGCTGAACTCGAGGCCTTTGCTAATGCCATTCCAAAGGATTTTCATGAAGGCGATATCAGCCAACTCAAAACGACACCCTACCCTATTTCACCGCTCCAAATGGGACAAACGATTGCTATGTTTGAGTCCATTGTTCAATCAGTGGAGACAGGAAATACAATCCAAGTACCCGCCTAAATTAATTAAGCTTGATTTGACTTAGTGGTCAAAATGCCACGGTCAATTTCAAACACACTTTGGACGAGATGGCGAGAGTGTTGCAAATCAGATTCCGAGAAGATCACTGCCATACCCTCGCTCTTGAGTTGACCAATCACATCAACCAAGCGCTGCGCAAGTGCAGGCGCAACCCCTTCAAAGGGCTCATCCAAAAGTAATAGTTTGGTACCAATCATGAGTGCACGGCCCAGGGCAACCAGCTTTTGCTGACCACCGGAGAGTTGCAGTCCTCGTCTTGGAGCAAACTCAATGAGCTCAGGAATCAAATGGTATACATAATCTAAGCGCGGTTGTGTTTCCTTGGATTTATTTGCCCATAACGGAATCAAAATATTTTCTTCTACAGTTAAATCAGGAATCAATCGCCGATCTTCAGGCATATAACCAATACCTGACATGTTACGCAAATTCGTAGGCATTTTAAGTAAGTCTTCGCCATTAAATTCAATACTTCCAGATTTTGCAGGCAAAATACCCATGATACTTTTCATGAGTGTTGTCTTACCCGCACCATTTCTACCAACAAGACCAGCCATTGATGCGCTTGGCATTTCGATAGAAACATTGCGAAGAATATCTACCGATTGAATGGATACATTTAGCCCTGAAATTTTAAGCATCTGATTTCTCCGCTAAAACATGTTGAGCCTGACTGTGACCAACAATATATTTAAGAACCCGATCATCTTTCAATGCAATATCCGGATGATCATCTGCAATAATTTTGCCTTCATAAAAGGCAAGGACGCGTTGTGAGTAGCGCATGACTACTTCCATATCATGTTCAACAAATAAAACAGTAGTTCCAGCATCGCGAATCACTTGCATGATCATATCCATCATGTCAAACTTTTCTTCTGCAGAAACGCCACTAGTTGGTTCGTCCAAAAATAGAATTTTAGGTCGCGTGGACATCGCCATGGCAATATCTAAAACCTTCCGAACACCACCTGGTAATATTTTCGTAGCCTGATCTTTATATTGCAACAAACCATATTTCTCAATACTCTCTAGAGCAAGTTCACGGATCGTCTTACCATAGGAAGGAATGATGGCTTTCGAGCTCGTTGTTAAAGCACCCTTACTTTCTTGGAGAGCAATAATGCCAAAACTCACTTCTAGGTTTTCAAGTGCAGTCATCGTGTTGTACAACTGCGGTATCTGAAATGAACGACAGATACCAAGTTGAGTGATTTTTCTAGGGGGCAAACTGGTAATATCAACACCATTAAATGTAATCACACCAGTATCTGGCTTTAGGTAACCAGTGATCATGTTTACAAATGTTGTTTTACCGGCACCATTGGTACCAATTAAGCCAATACAAGAACCTTCTGCAACATCGACATTGATTTCAGAAGCTGCCGTTACAGCCCCGAAGCTTTTATTTAAATTATGAGCGGTAAGAATAATTTTAGACACGAGAATTTTTCCTCATCTTTGCCATTAATGACCATAAGCCATCTGGCAATACTAAGATGACTGCAATTAAACAAATACCAATAGTCATTTGCCATGTATTTGGTGAGTAACCATAAGCAATCGTTTGAATCACACCAAAGATTAATGCTCCAATGAACGGTGCACTAACACTTCCAATACCACCTAAGATGGCAATAAAGACAAATTCACCAGAGGTTGTCCAGAAAGTCATATTCGGGTCAATATGGCCTGAAACCATCGCCGCAATTGCCCCGCCAAATCCTGATAGAACACCTGCAATCACATAAATTAAGTGAATGGTACTTTTCGCAGATGCGCCCATGTACTCAGCACGAATCTCATTATCTCGAATCGCTGTTAGTAAAAGACCTCGAGGACTTTTGAGTACCATGTTAACGAATAACAAGGACGCCATCACAACAATAACGGTTATGCCAAATAAAACAATCTTCATTTGTGTTGGATCTGGAACCAAGCCCAAGATGGTCAAACCGCTGACGGTAAAACCATCGGTTGAACCTAAGGTCTCACTCTTGACTAAGACACCATACAGAATCATCGAAAATGCCAAAGACAATAAACCAAAAAAGATTGCCCGGTACTTGGCAAGTAAAAATCCAAGCAAGTATGCAAGCAAGCCGGCAATAATGCCACTCGCCACCATTAAGAGAATGATATCTGATACTTTTAATAACAAACTCAACATTCCTGTTGTGTATGCTCCAGCACAAAAGAATAAGGCCTGACCAAATGAAACCAATCCTAAGCGCATAAAAAGCATGAGACCTAAGACGACAAGACCATTAGCCCCAGCCAAGGTAATAATAAACAATATCCATTGTGGGATCCAAGGTGATGCAGCAAAAATCGCCACAAGAAGACCCAACATCACTACTAAAGATTTATCAAGCTTCATATCTTTCTTGCCTCTGCCAAACTAAACAATCCTCTAGGGCGAAATACCAAAACTAAAGCCATCACTGAGAAAATAACAAATAATTCTAATTGTGGAACATAGTGAACGCAGAACGATCTCACAACACCCATAATGATTGCGGCTAATGCCGTTCCTGGCAAACTTCCAAGCCCTCCAGTAACCACCACAGCAAATGACAGAACAATCACATCTACACCTAATCCAGGTACTACTGAAATAGTCGGTGTTGTGATTCCTCCAGCGATGGCGGCAAGGGCACATCCAAATGAGAAGGTCAAACTAAAAAATCTTCCTACATTAATACCCATGGCAGAACTAATTTCACGATCATGAATCACGCTCACGAGGAGCTTGCCAGAACGTGTCATCTTTAACATGTACGTCAAGCCTAAACCTAGTATCAGCGCCGCACCAACCATTAACAAGTAATAGTTTGGATAGATCATTTCACCAACACTAAAGTTACCCAATAGTTCATATGGATCCGATGCGTAATAAGGATCTACGCCCCAAATGAGTTTTAAGACATCATCCAAAATTAAAAAGACCGCATATGTAATTAATAAAATAACGACTTCATCTTTTGCATATTGATAACGGAGTAAAAATCTCTCTAAGATCCAGCCGATGATAAATCCAGCGACGAATGACGCCCCGAATAATGCAAAAAAGGATAAGTGAGGTGGATAGTTATGACTGAACCAAAAACCGGCCAGTGTGACAGCAACATAACACCCAAAGGCATAAAAACTGGCATGCGCCACATTCAGGACACGCATGACTCCATAAATAAGCGTTAATCCAACGGCTGAAATAAATAACCAAGCCGCATAATTAATCCCATCAATGAGAACAATCAACAAATTTGACATGAGAAACCCTTAAAAAACGAGGCGCGAGGCCTCGTCATTTTTTTACTAAGAAATATGATTTTTATTGCTTTTTAGACGCCATCCAATCAGCAGCCTTAACGCCATCTGGTGGCATTACTTGGTCTGGTGTAAAGCGCTTTTGGTCAACTAACTGAATCTGACCGTTTACGTGCTTCACACGTCCATAGACCATTTCTGCTGTTGCTTGATGACCATTACTCAAGTTGAACTTATGAATGCCACCTGGGCCTTCATAAGTCATACCACGCATCGCATCTGCAATTTGATCAGAGTTAGGTTTGTTACCGCCATTAGCTGCAAGGGCTTTTTCAAAAGCTAATTTGGTAGCCATGAAAGTGTGTGCCATTTGATAAGCAGCTAAATTTGGAGGTGCGTTATAACGATCAATAACAGTAGAACGATACCAATCATTCAATGCAGATTTCGGAGCATAAACACCATAAGGTCCACGTGAACCGATGATAGTACCTTCAGGGATCTTTGTACCTAAACGGAACATGGAAACTTCACCACCAGTCAAAATCACTGATGATTGCTTAAACAAGCCTCTTGGACCGGCCTGAAGAATAAACGCTTCCATATCACCACCCCAAATACTCGAGTGAATCACATCTGATTTACTTTCTAGTAAAGATGAAATTTCAGCACTATATTGGCCAGCAAATAATTTAGGCATTTGTGATGTTTTTTCTTGCAACTGTGGCATCACCATTTTTACAGCACCTTGGAAATCTGACCATGAGTCTTGACCGAATGCATAATTTTGATTTAAGCCAGAGTATGTCTTTGCAGTTGGCTTAATCGCTTTAATGTACAGAGCGGCACCTACGCTATCGGCTGTTGCATGATTAACAGCTCTAAATACATATTTTTTAGGGCTCTCTTCAAATAAACGCGGTGAACCACAGTCATACATCAAAGTTAGTGTTTTTAACTCTTCAGCAATTGGAGCTACAGCTAAGCAATTGCCGCTGGAAACATAACCAATGACAATATCAACCTTGTCACGTTGCACCAAGTTGCGATATTCAGTTACAACGTTCGTTGGCGAGCCAGCTTCATCGATCACAACGAGTTTGACAGGCATTCCACCAAAACCTTTGACGTTATAAGGAGCTGGAGCCTTGGCATTATTAAATGCATCAGCAAGCATCTCAGCAGTATTACGGGCAGGCACTCCAAACGGAGCAGCTCCAGGACCGGAGAGGAATGAAACTATACCAATCCGTACTTCTGCCGGTGCGGCCGGAGCAGCTGGTGCGGCGGGCGCTTGTGCTTGCGCCGTTCCAAAGGAAGCTCCCAATACTAGGGTCGCTAATAGTTTTTTACTAAACATTTTCTGTCTCCATTACCTTAAGGTTAATTTAATTGATCAAATCTTCATTTAATTAAATGATTTGTTAATACTATTTTTTTCCAAATAGTATTTTACGTCAACAAACTTCTTCTAAGTAGTTACCCTAGTGACTCAAAACTTGTTTAGCTTTGAACAAGATTTTAACAATCTCATGTATCATAATTAAAAAATCATAAGAGACAAATTTGTTCATCACATGTTTTTATTTTATGGATCACTTGATCATTAAATTGTCTATGGCTTTAATTTCTAGTGTTTTTCAATACTTGCTTTAAAAATTAAATAACTTCTGAAAGGGTTTGATATGGATTTGCAGTTAAAAGGAAAAAAAGTACTCGTTACTGGCGGCTCAAAAGGGATTGGTCTTGCTGTTGCTATGGCCTATGCGGCTGAAGGCGCCCATCCAATCATCACTTCTCGTGATGCAAAGAATCTCGCTAACGCAAAAGCTGCGATTGAATCCAAATATGGCGTAACTTGTGAAACAGTTGAGTGCGATCTTGGCGCTCCTCAATCAGCTGAAGCTCTTTTTGCTAAAGTTGGTGATGTAGACATTTTAATTAATAATGCTGGTGCTATTCCTGGTGGAACAATTGCCGACATCAACGAAGAGCGTTGGAGACAGGCTTGGGAATTAAAGCTTTTTGGTTACATTAACTTGACCAGAGTGTATTTGGCTAGTATGGAGAAAAAAGGTACTGGCATTATCGGTAATATTATTGGTATGGCTGGTGCAGCTCCACGTGCTGAATATATTTGTGGTGCTACAGCAAATGCTGCTTTAATGGCATTTACGCAAGGTGTTGGTGCTACTAGCCACAAGCATGGCGTTCGTGTATTCGGTATTAACCCTTCGCCTACTCGTAGTGATCGTATGGAAAATATGATGAAGACGAATGCTAAAAAGAACTTGGGTGACGAAGCGCGCTGGACAGAACTTACTCAAAAGCTTCCTTTTGGACGCATGACTGAGCCTGATGAAATCGCTAACTTAACAGTGTTTTGCTCTTCACCACTCTGTGGCTATTTGAGCGGATCAGTCATTAATGTTGATGGTGGTCTAATGTTTGCGCCAGTTTAATTTTCACGAATCAGACTGAAAAAAAACCGCCTCGGCGGTTTTTTTTTGCAGAAATTTTACAGACTACGCAATTACTTTTTTGGTCATGAGTTCGGCAATTGCTTGTTGATCCAAATACTCTGACAAAACCTCTTGCGTGTGCTCTCCTAAACGCGGTGGTGGGTAACGCAGGGATGTAGGCGTTTCATGCATCTTTAGCGGTGTGCCTAGGCCCTTTAACTCACCAATGCTTGGATGTGGGCCTTTGACAATCATTTGTCGCGCCAGGGTGTGCTCAGTGGCTAATGCTTCTGCGACCGTGTTAACGGGTCCAACTGGTATGCCATTCTTGCGCAACAGGGGAATCAAGTCTGTGGACTGGATTTTCTTTAACTCTGCAGCCACCATGCCGTCTACTTCAATACGGTTTGCAATCCTGGCAGTGTTGGTTCTATATTTTTCGTTTTTTGGCCATTCGGGATGCCCAAGAATTTCAGCTAATTTAGCAAACTGACCATCATTCCCAATCGCTAGTGCAATCATTTTGTCCGCTGCATCAAACGTGGTGTAGGGAACAATCGTCGGATGCCCATTACCAAAACGTCGTGCTTCTTTTCCGGTCGCCAAATGACTAGAGCCTACGTTGGCTAAGAGTGCAATAGAGGTATCGTATAAAGCCACCTCAACATGCTGTCCAAGTCCAGTTCGGTATCTTGCCAAAAGCGCACCTTGAATCACATTAGCAGCCATCATGCCCGTTGCCAAATCAACAATCGCCACGCCATATTTACTCGGAACACCATCTTCTTCACCACAAATACTCATCAGGCCAGACTCTGCTTGTAATATAAAGTCATAACCCGGCAAATGTGAAAGGGGTCCTTGTGTGCCATATCCTGTGATAGAGCACCTAACAACCTTTGGGGCATGCTCTTTAAACCAAGCTTGATCAAATCCCCATTTTTCAAGAGTCCCATTTTTGAAATTCTCTAAAACAACATCGAAATGCGGGATAAGTTTGGCAAGAAGCGCCTTACCTTCTGCTTGAGAAAAATCAATGGTGATTCCTCTTTTATTTCGATTACAGCCAAGGTAATAAGAAGACTCTCCTTCCAAGAAAGGAGGCCCCCAGGCACGAGTGTCATCCCCAGATGTCGGGGATTCCACTTTGACTACTTCTGCACCCATATCACCAAGTAGCATTCCACACCATGGACCGGCGAGAATGCGACTTAGATCAAGGACTTTAAAACCTGCTAATGCCCCTTCGGGGATATGATGTGCTTCAGACATATTAAAGATCACGCATATGCGGCGGCGCGTTTAAGTTTTTATGAAAGCCATCCATATAGTCTGCAAGAGCTTCTTTATTTCTTAAACGGAATTTTTGGAAGTCTGGCTTACGACCTTCTAAGAATGCGTTCATACCTTCTAAGCTTTCTTCAGATCCCCAAACATACGCCAACAATTCCATACCGTGCTGCCATGATGCGTACAACTGATCAGATTCAAAGTTCAAACTCTTCTTCGTCATACGAATCGTTTGTGAACTGTTGCTCTTAATGTTTTCACACCAAGCAAGTGTTTCTTCCATTAACTTTTCTTCTGGTACACATTTATTGATCAAGCCAATTTTTTCAGCTTCTTTAGCTTCAAAACGCTTTGCCAAGAAAATCATTTCACGTGCAATACGCTCACCAACAATTCTTGGTAAATATTGTGTTGCGCCAACGGTTGGACATGCGCCAACTTTTGCGCCTGTTTGACCTAACATAGATTTTTCTGAGGCGATAACTAAGTCACACCACAAAGCTAGCTCGTGTCCACCACCCATACACCAGCCATTAACCATTGCTATTGCTGGAATAGGAACACCACGAATCGCCATCGCTAGACCTAACATACGATCATTCCACATAGAAGCGTTCGTAAACGTTAAACGCTTCATGGCATAAAAGTCACCACCCGCTGAGAAAGCTTGATTTCCAGCGCCTTTAAAGACGATACAAGCAATTGATGGATCTTCACGTGTTGATTTAACCGCATCAATCATTTCATCTAAAGTTTGCTCTCTAAATGCGTTCATGACACGCGGACGATTGATCGTGATCCAAGCTACTTGATCTGTAACTTCAAAAATGATGTCTTTATATTTTTTCTGATTCTCCATAACTACTCCAATTTAATTATTAATAAAAACTACACTAACAGCTCGGATATATTAACCTACAATTGTAATAACAATTAGAAAATTAATCGGGTTCAATCTGTAAAACATCAAAAGCACCCTTCAATCTTGCACTGTATTTACGACGCATTTCCTTCATCTCTTCATCACTCCAGGTTCTAAATCCTTCTTTGGATTTCATGCCATATTTACCATTTGCGATCAGGTTTGCCATGACTGGCTGTAATTCCTTCACATTATATAAAGATGGCCAAATTTCAACGGAAGCTCCCGCCATACCTTCCCAGCCACTGATTTCTTTTTGGGTCATCGGGCCAACTGCGGCATACCGAAAGCCAAAACTGTAACGTACCGCCGTATCTACATCATCAGGCGTTGCAATGCCTGCATCAACCAAGGATAGGGCTTCACGCATTAATGCATGCTGGATGCGATTGGCTAAAAACCCAGGAATATCTTTTCTTACAAGTACTGGCTTTTTACCCGCATCGCGGTAGATTTGGCAAACTTGTTCACCCATCACTGGGTCAGAGAACTCCCCTAAAACCACCTCGACTAAGGGCACGATATGCGCGGGCATGAAGTAATGAGCATTAAACATTCGGTTAGCTGTCGCTAAATTTGCGGCTATCTTAGAGATAGGAAACCCTGAGCTATTACTGCCAATCGGTATATTTTTGGGTACTCGTTGATCTAACTGGGCAAATAACGCCTGTTTTAAACCCATATCCTCTTTAATGGTTTCCAGGACCCAAATCACGTCAGACCAATCAGACCAATCCTCAATAGCCCCAAAAACTAAGGGAACTGCCTCAGAATCCCAAGCAGCATTCATCTCCTTGGTTAGTTGGTAAATTTCATCCTTCTGACTTTCCGCGCGTTCTTTACTTCTTCCTAGCAATATCACTGCATGCGCACTCGCCAAAAATCCTGCAGCAATACCAACGGCCATAATACCCGTCCCAAGGATGACAACTTTTTTCATGTAATTTCTCCGCTAATTTTTAACTTGTACGTACAAGTAATTTCTGTATACTTTATTTCTTTTAAGTTCAATCCATTGTATACAATTCAAACACGATAATTTTCGATTTATTAAATGGATAAATTATTTTTTCATAACCTGTTCGTACAAGTAAGGAGCTCTACCTGTGTTTAATCCCTTTCAACAAGTTGAATTAATTAAAGCTGAATTATTTATGACTATGCCTGCTAAGTTCCGCAATCCAAAGCGAACTTCATGGGCTGATCCAAATCGTCAAGGTGCTGAAATTGAATGTTTTCTCGAAGGTCCTTCGTTTGATCGTGAGGGTAACTTATGGTTCGTTGATATTCCTTATGGACGTATTTTCAGAATTTCTACTAAAGGTGAGTGGGAACTCATCACCCAATATGATGGTTGGCCTAACGGACTGAAGTTTCATAAAGATGGTCGAGCATTTATTTGCGATTACAAAATGGGTCTACTTAGCCTCGATACAAAAACAGGAAAAATCGAAACGATTTTGGGCTCGATGTATAGCGAATCCTTTAAAGGTTTGAATGATTTACATTTTGCTGCCAATGGCGATTTATATTTCACGGATCAAGGTCAAACGGGTATTGCAGATCCTACAGGCCGAGTGTTTCGCTTGCGTGCCAATGGTCAGTTAGATCGCTTAGCTTTAAATGTGCCAAGCCCTAATGGCATTACTTTATCTACAACGGATAAGCATTGCTATGTTGCAGTAACTCGCTCACAGCAAATTTGGCGCTTACCTATCATGGCGGATGGCTCTGTTTCCAAAACTGGGGTTGCCATTCAATTATCAGGTGGTGCGGCAGGTCCAGATGGTATCGAAATGGATTCAGAAAACGGCTTACTCGTTTGTCATTTAGGCGTGGGTGTTTGGCGTTTTGATAGCAATATGCTTCCTACGCACTTAATCTACTCTGAGAACAAACATCATCATCATTTAGCAAATATCTGTACTGGTGGTGATGGTCGTGATCTTTATATTACAGAGTCAATGTCTGGAGATATTCTGAAAGCTCGCTTACCTGTTGCTGGTAAAAAAATGTTTGGTCTTAGCTAAAATGCTCGAGTCAGTTGTCAAGAGAAGCGTTTTATATCGACAAGTCGCGGAGCAACTTGTCGATCATATCCAGTCAGGTACTTGGACAGTCGGTGATAACTTGCCTTCTGAAACGCAATTGGCGATTAATTTTCAGGTGAGTCGGCAAACGATTCGGCAGGCATTACAGTGTATGCAAGAAAATGGCTTTATCCACCGCCAACAAGGTGCGGCAACGAAAGTCATCTCCACGTCTCAACCCAGAAAATTTAGCCAAAGCTTTAACTCGCTTGGGGAAATACTCAATTACCCAAGAAATACCTATCGCGAGAATCATATTGAAGAATATGTTGAGTGCGACTCTCACCTACAAAAAATATTAACTGCTCCGTTAGGCTCTGCTTGGTATCACATCGGTGCTGTTAGACTAGAGCAAGAAACTAATATCAAATTAGCCTGGACAGATATTTATATTTTGCAAAAATTTGCTAAATTAACCCAAATGAAAGAGCATTCCCGAGAAATGGTTTACGCTCAAATAGAAAAACATTTTGGTGTAAGTATTGCCCATGCCGATGTTGAAATCTCTGCTTCTCAATTATCAAAAAAACATGCCGAGCTTTTAGGTGTCCCGCAAGGTACCCCTTCTTTAATTGTTTTAAGAAGGTATTTTGATCAAGCTGGAAATCCATTTGAAATCTCCATGACGCATCACCCAGAAAATCGCTATACCTTCAAAATGAATCTTCGTAGTTCCCTCCATTAATTAACTTAAGAGAAATTTCTATGTCCATCATCAAATCTGTGCACGTAACAAATGTCAGCATCCCTTTAGATCAAGTAACTTCTTTTTCTACAAGAACCGTTTCTGAACGCCACTACTGCTTGGTCAAAGTAACCAATACCGACGGCGTAGAAGGTATCGGATTTTGCTATGTAGGAAGTAAGGCTGGTGAAATTGCAAAAGTTGCTGTTGAGCAATTGCTTGCACCAATTCTGATTGGTCAGGAAAGCCATCGTAGTGAAGGTCTCTGGCAAGAGATGTACTCTGAGTCCATCCTGCAAGGACGCTCCGGTTCAGTAATGCGAGGAATTTCTATTTTGGATACCGCGATTTGGGATCTAAATGCACGTTCAGTTGGTTTGCCACTGCACAAATATTTGGGCGCTGTCGTTCTGGACCGTGTGCCAGCCTATGCTAGTGGTGGTTATTATGTCGATGGCAAAACTCCGGCTCTGCTTGCAAAAGAAATGGAATCATATGTCGCGATGGGCTTTAAAGCTGTCAAGATGAAAACTGGACGCCTCTCGCCACGCGAAGAGGAAGAGCGCTTAGCCGCGGTTCGCGACGCAGTTGGCGATGACATTATCGTGACGATGGATGCCAATAATGCTTGGCGTGATTTGCCTACGGCAATGGAATACATTCAACGATTTGAGCAATACAACCCTTACTGGATTGAAGAACCGTTTTCTCCTGATGCGATTGATTTACATGTTCGCCTTGCAAATCGCACAAGTATTACTGTGGCTACCGGTGAAATCGAAGTCGGTCGCTGGCGTCATCGTGAATTAGTCGAAGCTGGTGGCTGTGAAATATTACAGTCAGATGCTGCTGTTTGTGGTGGTATTAGTGAATGGCGTCGTATCGCTGCATTTGCTGACTCCAAAGGAGTTACGATTAGCCCGCACTGGTTCCATGATTTGCATGCACCTCTCGTTGCAGCAACTCCGAATGCACGTTTTGTAGAGTTCTTCACAGATGATCAGGTCCTTAATTTCCGTCGTTTATTAGATAAACAATTAGGCTTTGACAATGGTGACTTGATTCTTCATCAAGAGCCTGGTCTTGGCTTTAACTTTGATGAATCTGCCGTTAAAAAATATGCCACAGGAAGCCAAGTATGGACACAAATTATTTAAGTGCCGAGCAAGTTCGTACCTTCATCACTGAAGTATTTTGTGGTTTAGGAATGCCTTCTGTGCAAGCAACACTGTGCGCAGAGTTAATGGTTCGAACAGATTTATCTGGCGGCGATGGTCACGGCGTGTTTCGTCTTCTTCAATATGCTCGCAGAATCAAAGCCGGCGGCATCAATTTACATCCGAATATGAAACTCATTCAGGATGCACCGTCGATTGGTTTATTGCACGGTGATAACGCAATGGGGCATTTAGTCATGCACCGCTGTGCTGAACTAGCGATAGAAAAAGCTAAATCAACGGGTATTGGCTGGATGGGATGTTGCTATGGCAATCATGCAGGTGCAGGCTCAACTTATGCCAACCTCGTTTCTGAGGCTGGCTTGGTTGGTATCTATTTAGCCGTTGGTAGCGCTAATCATATGGCGCCCTGGGGTGGTGTTGACCCGCTGTTATCAACCAACCCTATTGCCATTTCTGTCCCAACCGGCACCAATCTCTCCCCTGTAGTTTTAGATATGGCTACAACGGTTGCTGCCTATGGAAAAGTAAAAATGAAAGCCCAAGCTGGCGAGTTAATGCCAGAGGGTTGGATGATTGATAAACAAGGTAACCCACTGACCGATCCTAAACGGTCTTCAGAAGGCACCCTTTTACCAATAGGCGACTATAAAGGCTATGGCTTGTCATTAATGATTGCCCTTCTAGCTGGTTGCATGAATGGTGCAGCAGTTGGCACACAATTAGTCGACTTTAATGATGATGAAACAGCCGTTACGAATACAGGTCAAACCATCATTGCGGTGAATCCGGCATTTTTAGCAGGCTTTGAACATTTGTTAAGTTCTACGGGTCAACTGATTAACGAGATAAAATCATCTACACCGCTTCCCAATGTTACTGAAATTCGTGTTCCGGGTGATGGCGCCGCAAAGTCGCAAAAGAAAAGAAATCAAGAAGGCATTCCAATTCCGGCGAGTTTATTAAAAAATCTTCACATTTGCGCTGAAATGGCAGGAGTAAAACCTTTACAATTTTAATAAGGCTTAAACGATGATGCTGCTCAACACAATGCAAGCAAGGCTTCTCAGAGTACTTTTTTTTGCGCTGATGAGTTTTTGTTTTAACTCATCATCGTTTTCGCAATCTTCATCTGAATATCCCAATAAACCAATTCGTCTCATTATTGGGTTTTCAGCTGGTGGTGGCTCTGATACTTCTGCTAGATTAATTGCTCCAAAGCTAAGTGAATATCTTGGACAATCCGTCATCATTGAAAACAAGCCCGGGGCCGGTGGCAATCTTGCTAGTGAATATATTGTTAAATCTCCAGCAGATGGCTACACAATTTTGTTAACCACGATTGGGTCATTAGCCATTAATCCCAATATGCCCGAAGGAACTACTTTTGATCCGCTAAAAGACTTTAGTATGATCACTCAGGGAGTCACTTTTTCAAATATCTTAGTTGTTAAGGCCGACTCGCCAATTAAAAATCTCAAAGATTTTGTGCAAGCAGGTAAGGATAAAAAATCTTTCATTACCTTTGGTTCATCAGGCAATGGCAGTACTGGACATCTTGCTGGTGAACTTTTAAAAATTCGTGCTGGGATGGATGCGCAACATATTAATTACAAAGGCGGCGGGCCAGCGATGAATGATCTCTTGGGTGGCAATATCACAGCGATTTTTGCTAGTACACCAACGGCAATTCCATTTATCGAAGCTGGCAGGTTGCGAGCTATTGGTGTAACAGGCGCGAAGCGGGCCGCTGCTCTACCTAATGTTCCTACAATCGCTGAACAAGGTTACTCAGGGTATCAAGCTGAGAATTGGTATGCTTTTGTTGGACCACCTAAAATGTCTCCTGAAGTAGTCACTAAACTCAATATCGCTCTAACTAAAGCCATGCGTGATCCAGAAACTTTAGAACGCCTCCACCGTGTTGGCCTAGAGGCTTCACCTTGTTCACCTGCAGAGCTATATAGTTATGTCAAAGCAGAGTATGAGTCTTGGGGTAAGATCATCAAAAAAATTCAATGGGAAAAATAATGGGCCATACCATCAGTGAAAAAATACTTGCAAAACATGCACAAAAAACATCCGTTGTTGCTGGCGAGGTTGTCGTGTGCGATGTCGATTTTGCAATGGTCACCGACACTCGTGCCTCAAACACCATCAAAATGATGAATAAGCTTGATCGCGACGCCCTTAAATTTACCAAAAACACAGCTTTAGTTCTCGATCATTATTCTCCGCCGCCACACCCCGAAGCTGCAGAGATTCATCAAAAAATGCGTATTTTTGCAGATCAAGCAAATACGCATCTATACGACATAGGCGATGGTATTTGTCATCAAGTCTTGCCTGAGGGTGGTCATCTCACCAGTGGCGACCTTGTCGTCGGCACAGATACGCACTCTGTAACTTACGGCGCCTTTAATGCTTTTGGGACTGGCATTGAGGGCAGTGATGTTGCAGCGGTTATGGCAAGTGGCAAGTTGTGGTTCAGAGTACCTGAGTCTGTTCTCATTCATTTGCAAGGGGAACTACAACCCGGTGTTTGGGCAAAAGATATTACCCTGCATCTGCTTGGTAAATATAAAGCCGAAGGCCTGAACTACAAAGCGATTGAATATATTGGCTCAGCAGTAAGCAAAATGGACATCGATGATCGCATGACCCTGTGTAACCATGCGGCTGAACTTGGTGCCAAAGCGGCCATTTTAGAGGCTGATCAGAAAACGTTTACCTGGTTAGAGGCACACGGTGCAAAAACTCCCTCCCCTGTTTATGCCGACCATGATGCGGTTTATGCCTTCAAGGACCAAATCAACGTTTCCTTACTCGCCCCACAAGTCGCTCGGAAACATCACGTTGATGACGTGGTGGGAACAGACCAAATTGATCGTCAGCCGATTCAGTTTGCTTTAATCGGCACATGTACAAACGGTCGCTTGGATGATATTCGTCAAGCAGCCCATATTTTGCAAGGAAAAAAATTAGCCAAGGGGGTGCGTATGATTGTGACGCCGGCGTCTAGACAAATTTATCTTGCGGCATTACGAGAAGGTTTAATTGAAATCCTGACCTCTGCGGGTGCTTCCTTTGAAGCGGCTGGCTGTGGGACATGCGTTGGTATTACCAATCATTTAGTTCCGGGCAATAATGAAACCGTGATTTCGAGTGCGAACCGAAACTTTAAGGGACGCTTGTCAAACGATGAAGCTGATATTTGGCTAGGATCCGCAGCAACTGTTGCTGCCTCAGCCTTAACGGGATTCATTACTGACCCAAGAACTGTGACTGGTGGAACTTGGAGAAACGCATGAACTCCATATTGATTCATGGTAAAACTTTTTTACTCGGTGAAGAAGTTAACACTGATATTAATTGCTCAAGCAAGTATCTTCCTGGAAAAGATAATGCGTACGTTAGTACTGTTGCCTTTGAAAAACTAGTCCCTGGTTTTGCAAAACAAATCATCAGTCAACAGGGTGGCATTATTGTTGCAGGTAAAAATTTCGGCATTAACTCATCAAGAGAACAAGCGATTCAAATTTTGCATTTAATGGGAGTTCAATGTATTTTGGCCCCCTCTTTTGGGCGGCAATTTTTTCGTAATGCCATTAATAATGGTCTTCCTATTATCGAATGCGATACGGCAGAAATCAATGCGAGTGAAGTATTAGATATCGATCTAACACTCGGAACAGTTCGGTCAAGCTCAGGAAAAGAAATGTCTTTCTTGCCACTTCCTCAAGAAATTTTAAAAATTGTTGAAGTAGGTGGTCTTTTGAATTTCATTACAAAACATCCAGATTGGAATTTTTCAGCATGAACCTAAGCCCCCAACAAAAGAGAAAAAAATTACAACAACTCTTGGGTGGAAGTGAGGTAGTCATTGCCCCAGGCATTTATGATGCCTTTGGTGCAAAGCTGGTTTCTAATGCTGGATTTTCTGCTGTTTATCTGACTGGCAATGGCGTATCTGCCTCTCTTCTTGGCCATCCCGATATTGGCCAAGTTGATCTCACTATGATGGCAGATCATGCAAGACGCATTGCTGCTTGTACAGATCTTCCTTTAATTTGTGATGCCGATACTGGCTATGGTGGTGTTTTTAATATTCAACGCACGATTCAAGAGTTTGAAGCTTCTGGAGCCTGCGCTATTCATATAGAAGATCAACGCTTTCCGAAGCGTTGTGCACAATTTGAAGGCGCAAGAACTGTTTTAGATTTTAAGGATGCCATTACTCAAATTAAAGCGGCCGCTGCAAGTAGGCAAGATGAGCAGTTCATGATTATTGCAAGAACCGATAGTGCTGCAAGTCTTGGTTTAGATCACGCGATCGAGCGAGCAAAAGCTTTTATTGCTGAAGGCGCCAATGCGGTCTTCGTAGAATTAAAACCGAGTGCTGATGCTATTGACCACATCCGAAGAATTAAAGATGCTGTTCAAGCAACGTGTATGTTTAATGTCGATGTTGGTGGCGCCATCTCTACAGTAAAAGCTAGTGAAATGAAGTCGCTAGGTATCGATATAGCCATCCACCCTAGTCTTGGGCGTGGTATTTTTGGTTATGCCATGCAAGAGGCATTATCTAACCTAAAGATAAATGGTAATTTAAGTGCCTTGAAAAACAGCATGCTCTCAAGCGCGCAATACAATGCAGCACTTGGCCTAGAAGAATTTGAAGCTTGGGAAAAAAAGTTTTTTGAATAGTGAGCCTTCTTCCTTTGGCTTTGGTATCGATTGATGCAATCACTCATATTCAATTTTTAGCCAGCAATCATGGCTCACTAAAGCAATTAATATCATGCGAAGCAGACTACAATAAGGGGTATATTTCTCATAACCACTATGTCTACCATCGATATCTCTAGAGTTCCCAAGCAATGGCCTAACCGCCAATATAGTCAGTCCTTACTTTGTGATGGCATGGATTGGCACTTTCAGTTCTGCAAGAACCAAGATCCTCAAGCAAAATTACTGGTATTGATTCATGGCACTGGTTCATCAAGCCATTCTTGGCATAAGATATTTCCCGCTTTAGCAAAAAACTATACTGTCATCGCAGTCGATTTACCGGGCCATGGTTTTACGCTTGGCGCTCAAAAAAGCCAATTAGATGTCCTGCATATGGCAAAAAGTCTTAAAAACTTATTTCAGACCTTGAAACTGTCTTCACCTTACGCAATCATTGGTCACTCAGCGGGGGCTAATTGCGCCCTAGCGCTTAACCTGTTAACTAAGACTCCTGCAAAAATCATTGGCCTCAATCCCTCACTCGTCCCTCTACCTAATTTTTATAATAATTTTTTAGGTCCACTTCTGCACCCTATTGCTACTTCAGGCTTTATGGCAAGCTTTCTAGCATCGAGTATTTCTATTACAGGTGTTATTGACACCTTATTAGATTCCACAAATTCTAAATTAAGTGAAGAGCAACGAAAACTATACCGACTCTTATTTAAAGAGCAAAGTCATGTTTATGGCTCAATGAATTTTATGGTCAGCTCACATATTTCAGAACTCCTATCGAACAGCTCCAAAATTAAAACACAACATACTTTCTTGGTGGCAGCCCAAGATCCATGGGTGCCGCAATTAACACTCCTGCCAGCCATACAAAAGTTTTTTCCTAAGGCAATTGTCAAAATCGAAGATGGTGGTCATCTGTTCCATGAGGTTAATCCAACCCGTACTCTAGAAATCATCTTCGAAGCACTACAATCGACTCAGTCATCAACCACGCCTAGCTATGCTTAGTACACACGAATTGTCTTGTCAACGTGGTCGCCAACAATTGTGGGGGAATCTCAATCTTGAAGTTGCCCCTGGTGAGCTATTGTTTGTCAAAGGCGCTAACGGCAATGGCAAAACGTCTTTACTCAAAATACTAGCTGGACTTCTCCCTCCTGATCATGGGCAGGTTCTTTGGCAACAGCAAGCGATTACAAAAGATCCGTATGCGTATCGTGATCAATTACTCTATATTGGTCATCAAACGGCGCTTAAGCCAGAAATGAATGCCATCGAAAATTTAATTTTTCTGGCAGGCTTACATGGTTTACGTTATGGCGAAACAGAAATCACTGCAGCCCTCAAGCAATGGCATCTTCAGGGAAAGACACTGCACTTAGCTTGTCGCCAGCTATCACAAGGACAAAAGCAACGGGTTGCTCTTGCGCAACTAAACCTCTCACAGCAACAAGTTTGGATTTTAGATGAGCCGTTTAATAGTTTAGATGCAACAGGTGCATCTACCCTCGCGCAATTATTGCAAAAGCATCTAGAGGCTAAAGGCATTTTAGTATTAACCAGTCACCTTCATGAGCGTGGGCAAGATATGACGCCACCCCTTGACGCTGTCGAACAATTACTCCAACTATAAAAATGCAAAAAATATCTACTTTAGAAATTTTGCTAGCTGTATTTAAAAGGGATATATCCTTAGCGCTGCGTCGACAGTCAGATACCCTAGGCGCAGTTTTTTTCTTTGCCTTGGTAGTCAGCTTATTTCCTTTGGCCATTGGGCCTGAGACAAAACTCCTGCAACAAATCGCTCCCGGAATTATTTGGGTCAGTGCGCTTCTTGCAGTCATGCTGTCATTAAGCCGCTTGTTTAATGATGATTATCAAGATGGCGTCCTCGAACAACTAGCCCTCAGCATTTGCCCCTTAGCACTCATTGCAGTCGCCAAAATCCTTGCGCACTGGACCTATACAGGATTGATTTTGTTATGTATTTCGCCAGTCTTGGCTTTGCAATTTAATCTTTCAGGGATTGCCATTGAAGTATTGCTCATTACGCTATTCATTGGGACTCTAATACTGAGTTTTATTGGCTCTATAGGCGCAGCCTTAACGGTAGGCCTGAAAAGCTCTGGCGCACTCATCTCTTTGTTGGTTCTCCCCCTCCTTATTCCTGTGTTGATTTTAGGAACATTGGCGGTAGATGCTGCCACAGCAAACTTGCCATATTCAGTATACTTATACATATTATTGGCACTGGCAGTTTTAGCAAGCTTTTTTGCTCCTCTGGCTTGTGCTGCCGCACTACGAATCGCTCTAGATTAGGGCACAATAACATCATCTATGGATATTAAATCAACGCTCTCTAAACCACCTTCTTCATCATGGAATTGGTTTTTATTTGCGGCTCCTAGTCGGTTTTACTTTCTGGCAAAAAAAATAATTCCCCTCTGTTGGGCTCTCGCTTTTGTCCTCGGTGCCATTGGCCTCATTATGGGACTGCTGTATGCGCCGACGGATGCACAGCAGGGTGATGCCTATCGCATTATTTTCATTCACGTACCAGCTGCTTGGATGTCGATGCTACTTTATGTCGCAATGGCATTTTGGGGGGCAATGGGTTTGATTTTTAATGCCAGGCTAGCGTATCGATTATCTAATTCGATTGCCATTACAGGAGCCT
Organism: Betaproteobacteria bacterium; assembly: GCA_037137465.1. Lineage (GTDB taxonomy): Bacteria > Pseudomonadota > Gammaproteobacteria > Burkholderiales > Burkholderiaceae > Polynucleobacter. Next base: position 79,203 of record JBAXKF010000004.1, read on the forward strand.
TAATGACTTTTATCGCTCTATGGACTGGCGCCCTATGGGGGAAACCTACCTGGGGTACTTGGTGGGTTTGGGATGCGAGACTGACTTCTGAGTTAATTTTATTGTTTTTATATATTGCTTATTTGAGTTTATATAGTGCCATTGAAGATCAACGCAAGGCATCAAAGGCGGCGTCATTGTTGGCAATCATTGGTGTTGTCAATGTACCAATTATCTACTTTTCTGTAAAATGGTGGAACACCTTACATCAAGGCGCAAGTATTACTGTCACGAAGACTAGTATGCAAAGCACTATGCTCATGGCAATGCTTATCATGACTTTCGCTTTTTGGGCTTATGCTTTTGCAGTAATTCTTTCACGGGTCAATCAAAAAACTTTAGATGAAGAATCTCATACCGATTGGGCACTTACAGAGTTAAAAAGATTAAAGGCAACTATATGATTTGGAATTCGTTTTCTGACTTTATTTCTATGCATGGCTACGGACCCTATGTTTGGGGGTCTTTTGGTCTGACTCTGGCATTACTGGTCATCGAGGTGATACAACTTCGTTTGCAACGAAAAAAATTAATTGCAATGAGTGATTTAACATGACACCGCGTTCACGTCGAACGCTCTTTATAGTAGGTGCTATTGCCACTATCAGCATTGCAAGCTTTTTAATCTTGCGTGCTTTTAATGAAAATCTAGTTTTTTTCTTTACGCCAACTCAAATTGTTGCAAAGGAAGCCCCAGTTAATAAAGAATTTAGAATCGGCGGTATGGTCCTTGATCATAGTCTCAAAAGAGAATTAGGTGGCCTTCAAGTTGAGTTTGTTGTAACCGACATGGTTGAGTCAATTCCGGTGAAGTACAACGGTATCTTGCCTGACTTATTCAAAGAGGGTAAAGGAGTCGTCGCTCAAGGAAAATTAAATGCTGAAGGAGTTTTTGTAGCCTCTCAAGTCCTTGCTAAACATGATGAAAACTATATGCCCCCCGAAGCCAAAAGCGCTTTAGATCAAGCAAAAAAATCACCTTCTTCTGCTGCAAAAACCCTCCTCAATAAAGAATAATCATGATTCCTGAATTAGGTCATATAGCCCTGATCATCGCTTTTGTTGTTGCACTTTTACAATGCGTCCTCCCTATGTGGGGCGCACAGAAGCAGCAAGCCTATTTGATCTCACTAGCAAGGCCAGCAGCGTACACACAATTTTTATTTATTTTGATTGCCTTTGCATGTTTAATTAATGCTTTTATCAACAATGATTTTTCGGTGATAAATGTTGCTGAAAACTCCAATGCTTCACTCCCGGTGATTTACCGTATCTGCGCTGCGTGGGGAAGTCATGAGGGGTCTATTTTAATGTGGGCACTCATGCTCGCTGGTTGGGGTTGTGCAGTTGCCCTATTTTCTAAGCATCTCCCCGATGTTATTTTGGCACGCACCCTTGGGGTGATGGGCTTTATCAGCTCAGGAACCCTACTCTTTACAATTGCCACTTCAAACCCCTTTCTACGCTTAGTTCCCGCAGCACTTAATGGTCGCGATTTAAACCCGCTTCTTCAAGACCCTGGAATGATTATTCATCCACCAATGTTGTATATGGGCTATGTGGGTACTTCAGTTGTTTTCTCTTTAGCGATTGCTGCCTTATTGTCTGGCAAACTTGATACTGCATGGGCGCGCTGGTCAAGACCTTGGATTACTTCTGCTTGGTGTTTCTTAACCATTGGTATTACCCTTGGAAGTGCGTGGGCCTATTACGAACTTGGTTGGGGTGGTTGGTGGTTTTGGGATCCTGTTGAGAACGCTTCATTTATGCCGTGGTTATTAGGTACTGCACTGATTCATTCTTTAGCGGTGACTGAAAAACGTGGCGGCTTTAAAATGTGGACTTCCTTACTGGCGATTCTGACATTTTCACTTTCTTTATTAGGTACCTTTTTAGTAAGGTCTGGCGTCATTACCTCAGTCCATGCATTCGCAACAGATCCGACGCGCGGTATCTTTATTCTGGTTTTTTTAGTGATCCTCATTGGAGGCTCACTCACTCTGTTTGCGATTCGCTCTCCAAGAGCTGCAACTAGCGAGTCATTTAGTCCTGCCTCAAAAGACGCTATGTTGCTCACGAATAACATTTTGCTTCTGGTGGCAGCTTTTGCGGTGCTTCTGGGCACGCTTTATCCCTTGATCATCGATGCACTTGGTATGGGAAAACTCTCTGTTGGTAAACCTTATTTTGATGCTGTCTTTGTGCCGCTGATGACACCCGCATTGTTTTTAATGGGCGTTGGACCAATCGCAAAATGGCGTAGCGCCAAACCAATTGAAATTGCTTTACAACTGCGCTGGGCACTTGCAATTGCAGCCATATCTGCGATGTTTGCGCCACTCATCCTGCGCTCATGGACTCCGCTGATTGGCTTTGGACTTCTATTAGCGACGTGGATTGTGGTCTCCACTATCAATCATTTGATACTCCGCCTACGTCTTCATCCAGAGGGGATGATGCTGGGTTTTAAAACTCAAACTATGAGTTACTGGGGAATGATTACTGCCCATCTTGGTGTAGCGGTATTTGTTTTTGGGGTCACGATGGTTTCAGGATTTGAGGAAGAAAAAGACTTACGGATGCATGCTGGCAGCACTAGTCAATTGGCTGGTTATGATTTGCGCCTCGATAGTCTTTTGGAAGTGGAAGGCAGTAACTACCAAGCAACTCAAGCTCAGATAACGATTAGTAAAAATGATCAAGTACTTGCTGTCATGCGCCCTGAAAAAAGAAAGTATTTTTCAAGCGCTATGTTAATGACTGAAGCAGCTATTTTGCAAAGAATCACTGGTGATTTATATGTTTCTATGGCAGAGCCTGTAAGTGATACTGAATGGGGTATGAAAATTCAGTACAAGCCTTTTATCTCTTGGATTTGGGGTGGAGCATTTCTGATTGCACTTGGAGGATTTTTCGCTATTTTGGATAAAAAATATCGATTTAAGCCGCTCACACTGGTAAAGGCTTCCTCGTGAAAAGATTTTTACCTCTCATTATTTTTGCCGGCTTGTGTGTGGTTTTACTGATCGGATTGAGCCTCAATCCTAAAGAAATTCCGTCACCTTTTGTGGGCAAGAATGCCCCGACCTTTAATCTGCCGGTATTAGGTAAGAGTCAAGAAAGTTTCTCCCCTGAACAAATGCAAGGTAAGGTTTGGCTTCTGAATGTTTGGGCTTCTTGGTGTGTGTCTTGCCGTGACGAACACCCGATTTTAAATCAACTAGCGCAACAAAAAATCATACCCATTGTCGGTCTTAACTATAAAGATAAAGATTCAGCAGCACTAGAGTGGTTAGTTCGGATGGAGAATCCTTATCTACTTTCTGTTGTAGATGCAGCAGGGAATGTTGGTATTAATTATGGTGTTTACGGTGTGCCTGAATCGTTTTTAATTGATGGTAAGGGAAAAATTGTGCATAAATTTATTGGTCCTTTGACTAGCGCCTTGGTACAAAATGAACTTTTGCCCAAGCTTGCGCAACTGAACTCTTCAACCAAATAATCATCTTATGTTGAACCACTATTTAAAACAAATACTCTGTATAGCGCTAGCTAGTGTGTTCATGCCAATCTATGCCAATGCAATCGAGGCAACTCCACTTGCAGCGGATCCTGTGCTTGAGGCAAAAGTCTTGGATATTGCTGTGGAGCTACGTTGTCTTGTCTGCCAGAATGAGACGATTGCAGGATCGCATGCCGATTTAGCCATTGATCTGCGTAATCAAATTCGTACACAATTATCAGACGGTCAATCCAAAAAAGAAATTCTTGATTTCATGGTCACGCGCTATGGTGAATTTGTACTTTACAAACCACCACTTCAAACACGTACCTTATTTTTATGGTTTGGTCCATTTTTATTACTGATTTTAGGCATGTGGATGTTATTTAAATATGCACGTAGACCTGCATCTGAACTCACTATTTCAGAGGAAGATCTCATTGCGGCAAGAGCGCTTCTTCATCAAGATACTTCGAAAGTACCGAAATGACTCTGTTTATTAGTATTGTAGTTATTTTGATTGGTCTTGCCGTTCTCATGGTGAGCTTTCCGCTGTTGCGGTCAAAAAAGAGAGTCTTTGTATCTGACCCGAGTAGCTCATTAAATATTCTAAAAGATAATTTAAAACAACTTGAACAAGAGCTGTTAGATAAACAAATTACTCAAGAACAATTTAACTTACAAAAATCTGATATTGAAACTAGAACTGTTGCGGAGGTGATTCAAATCCAACAAGGCGCTCTTCCCTCGCAACATGCTGGACGGTCCCTCAGTTACGCCCTCATTATTGGTGTGCCTTTAGCTGTTTTGGGCTTGTATTTTATCTTGGGTAATCCTAGTGCTCTTTTTGAAACGAAAGACCCTCAAGCTGTACAAATTGAGTTAATGGTTTCACAGTTAGAAAAAAAGCTGGCGGATGATCCAAAAAATATAACTGGCTGGATGTTCTTGGGTCGCTCTTACGCAGCCATGAATCGCTTACCTGAAGCAAAAAGAGCCTATCTCAAAGCCATACAACTTGAGCCCTCAAATGATGATTTGTTAGCTGATTTTGCTGATTTAGTTGCTTTCCAAAACAAAAGTATCAATGCTGAAGCAATGGGTTATATCGATCAAGCGCTGAAGGTAAATCCAAAAAATGTAAAAGCTTTAGCTCTGCGTGGTTCAGCTTTTTTTGATCAACAAAAGTTTCCACAAGCTATCAGCGACTGGAATCTAGCGATTCAATATCTGGGAACATCTAATCCAGATTTTTCACAAGGGCTTAAAGAAAGTATTGCCCAGGCCAATGCTCAAATAAAAGGTAACTCGAAAAAGTCTGAAAAAACTAATCCCCAGAACCAGCTCACGGGTAGGGTCAGTATTGATCCAAGTCTGATGTCTCAAGTCAGTCCAACTGATACTGTTTTTATCTATGCTAAGGCAAGCCAAGGTCCTAAAATGCCACTGGCAGTCATTCGCTTAACTGCCAATGAATTGCCACGCAATTTTGAACTCAATGATCGTCAAGCAATGTCCCCAGAGCTTGCTTTATCTCAGTTTAAAGAATTTACAGTCATTGCCAGAATCTCCAAAAGTGCAAATCCGATTCCTCAATCTGGAGATCTTTATGGTCAAATCGAACGTGTGCAATTAGGAGCTAATCAGATCAATATTGTGATTAAAACCAAGCAGCCATGATTTTTATGATTTGAATTGATGTTACTTTTTGCAGATACTATTCTTGTAAAGAGTAAAATAAGAAAATAAAATTATCAGCATATAAAAAAGGAGACATTCATGGGCTTACCTGAAATCCGAGTAACAAAAGAAGAAATGCGTGCGCGTGTTGCCTTTTTTAAAGATTTGAAGGGGTTTGATACTGGACTGATTGATAGTGAGTTCCCGTCAGCATATCGCACACTTTTTAACGCGCTTGGCTTTCAACCTCCCAAAGGCAAAGGCGGTGCAGAAGTTGAATCTCCTGTTGGAACCAATGCTTCTGAAAATTCAGCTATTAAGATTAGTGAAGGTTTTAACATCGGTTTTTGTGAGTGTAAGCCTGGCTTTGGTCCAATGATGCACAACCACGACACCAACGAAACTTTTATTCCGATGACTGGCAAATGGCGCTGCTCATGGGAAGTGGATAATCAAGTGGAATTTTTTGATGTTGGTCAATGGGATATCTGCTCTTTCCCCGCTGGCGTGCAACGTCGTTTCGAAAACGTTACTTTTGATGAACCTGAGAAGACACATATACTTATGTTTGTTATTGGTGGTGATGCTCCTGAAGTAGACTTTAGCGCAAAAGCAAAAGACACTTTGCGTGCTGCAGGACTTCTTAAATAATGTCTTTAACGATGAGCGTGTGCGTCATACTCATGCATGATTGCTTAGCATGACGACTTCTTTTCGCTTATTAAACAAAAATATTCTTCTTCTAACGATTTGCCAGGGTCTTTATCTCACCAATAATGTGACCTTTTTGGCGATCAATGGTTTAGTTGGCTTTACCCTAACGCCGATCCCCTGGATTGCAACTCTTCCCCTGATGGCCTATGTTTTTGGTGCCGCAATTTCAACGATTATTGTTGCTAGAGTTCAAGAAAGGTATGGCCGTAAGCGCTCATTTCAATTTGCACTATTGATCGCTGTCTTCGCCGCCCTTATTTGTGCATACGCGGCTTATAGCAAGAGCTTTATTCTTTTAATCATAGGTACTGCTGTGGCTGGCTACTATAGTGCCAATGGCTTACTATACCGCTTTGTAGCGCCTGAACTTACGCATCCAAGTCTAAAAGAAAAAGCGGTTTCTCTGGTTCTTGCTGGTGGATTGATGGGAGGTATTCTTGGGCCGAACTTTTCCTCATGGACGAAGGACTTATTTGATACGCAGTTTTTAGGCGCCTATCTTATTCTCACTATTGCCGGAATCCTCGGTATTTTTATGATGCAGTGGATTGACTTTCCTGATGATTACCGTACTCATAAAAGTAGTGATACTGGACGTCCCTTGCGTGAAATCATCTTGCAACCTGTTTTTATCGTTGCTTTAATTGGTACCTCTCTTGGGTATGGTGTCATGAACCTCATGATGGCAGGTACTCCCTTAGCTATGCAAGTCTGTGGTTTTACCTTTGCAAGTACCGCTCAAGTTCTCCAATATCATGTCATCGGTATGTTCGCGCCTGGATTTTTTACCGGTCACCTCATTAAACGTTTTGGCCCTTTAAAGATTATGGGGGTAGGAGCATCACTCAACTTTATTAGTCTGTTTATTATGCTATCAGGTAGTGATTTGATGCATTTCATCGCCGCGCTGTTTCTTTTGGGGGTGGCCTGGAATTTTCTATTCAATGGCTCTACCATTTTGGCAATCTCCGTATTTAAACCTGAAGAAAAAAATAAAGTGGAGGCCACCATTAATTTCTGTGTTTTTGGAACGATGGCAGTCAGTTCTTTTAGTTCTGGCGCCTTGGTGACTACCCAGGGCTGGCAATTCCTGAACATTGGTACCTTAGTACCAACTGTCATCGTCAGTTGTGCGCTTGTCTGGCTTTACGTCAACCGCGCTCGCTTTTCTCTTAGATAACTTCTATCCCTGCACCAGCGGTAAACCGTCCAATGGTATGGGCGGATATAAAGCCACTCTTGCGGACAAAGTCGAGAACTTCAGCCTCCACTTCAGGGGCACACGAGATTAATAATCCACCACTGGTCTGTGGGTCACTTAAGATGTTCTTTTGCCAGGCGGGTAATTCATGATCGGCGTGCACATGCTGTGAATATCCTTGCCAGTTCCTTGTGGATGCTCCGGTGACGATATTATTTTGTACGTATTCAATTGCCTCTTCAATTATAGGTAAGTGGTCAAATGTAATTTTGGCTTGTAAGCCAGCACCTTGCGCCATCTCAAGTAAATGACCAGCAAGACCAAACCCTGTCACATCAGTCATCGCATGCACTTTGTCGTTATCGACTAAATTCATACCGACAACATTGAGTTGTGTGGTGTAGTCAATTAACTTTGCATACGCTTTTTCTGAAATCTTTTCTTGCTTAAACGCGGCACTTAAAATACCAATCCCTAAGGGCTTCGTTAAGATAATAGTGTCACCGTCGTGTGCCGTTTTATTGCGTTTGAATTTTTTTGGATCCACAAGGCCAATCACAATCAAGCCATAGATAGGCTCGACCGAGTCTATAGAATGTCCGCCTGCAATCGGTATACCTGCTGCGGCACATACTGCTTGGCCGCCTGCAGTAATACGCTGAATCGTCTCAATGGGTAAGACATTAATAGGCATACCAAGGATGGCTAGGGCAAATAAAGGTTTTGCCCCCATAGCGTAAATGTCGGATATCGCATTACTTGCCGCAATCCTTCCAAAATCAAATGGATCATCAACGATCGGCATAAAAAAATCAGTAGTAGCTACAATCGCCTGCGTATCATTGATTTGATAAACAGCAGCATCTTCATTGTTTTGATTGCCTGCTAATAATTGCGGAGCAAAAGTAACAAAGGGTGAAAATTGTAAAATTTTTGATAAAACTTCAGGGGCAATCTTGCAGCCACATCCGCCCCCATGCGATAAAGAAGTTAATCTGCCATTAAATGCCATGCGTCGTTTCTCCAAATGAATGAATGCAAGGATACCATTAGTCAGGCTAAGCAATCAGACTCTCTATAGAGGTTTCATGAGAAAATGACCCTTATGATGAGTCTCCTCGCTTTATGAAGTCGAATTCCATAACATCCATTGCTGATTATCCGTCCTTTGATGAAATCATCGATGTCAGAACTCCTGCCGAATTCTTAATCGACCATATTCCGGGTGCCGTCAACTTTCCAGTTCTTAGCAATGAGGAACGCGTGATTGTCGGCACAAGGTATAAACAAGAATCTCCCTTTGAAGCAAAAAAATTAGGCGCAACACTCATTGCCCGAAATATCGCCTCACACATTGAGTCAGAATTTTCTAATCGACCTAAAAATTGGCGCCCTCTCATCTATTGCTGGCGCGGTGGCAAAAGAAGTGGTGCCATGGGGCATATTTTGCGTCAAATTGGTTGGGATGCCCAAGTTCTTCAAGGTGGCTATAAAGCCTATCGCTCTCACGTTGTTCAAGAGTTGCAGACCTTGCCAGGTCAGTTTAGATTTTGCGTCATTACTGGTCGAACAGGTAGTGCGAAAAGTAGAGTTTTAGAGAGCTTGTCTTCGCAGGGGTGCCAAGTACTTCATTTGGAAGAGCTTGCCAACCATAAAGGCTCAGTGCTTGGGGCTAACCCAAATTCTGCGCAACCCAGTCAAAAAATGTTTGAGTCTGATATGGTGGCCAAGCTCAATTCCTTCTCGAAGGATCACACCATTTTTATTGAAGCAGAAAGTCGTAAAGTAGGTACTCTCCAAGTGCCTGATGCTCTTTTAGAAAAAATTCGTAGTAGTCCTTGCATTCAAATCAATGCAAGCATCGATGCCCGCGTTCAATTTTTACAAAGAGATTATCACTATATGATGGACAATCCCCATCTTCTTATTGAAAAATTAAGTCACTTAAAAGCATTAATTGGCCAAGAACAATTAAATCTTTGGCTTGAAAACATCACCCTAAAAGACTGGCCGAGCCTCATTCAATCGCTGTTAGAGGTGCATTATGATCGTTTGTATGATCGCTCTCAAGAGCGTAATTTTAGTGCTTATGTCAATGCACCTTTGATTACAACGAGCGATCTATCCCAAGCTGGGATAGATGCAATTGCACTGCAGATTCAAAAGCAATTTAGTTAATCAATATAGATCTGAAAAATACCCTGCGTGCCATTACGCTGCAAACCTTTTGCTGCCATTTTTTCAAATAAGGATTTTGCAAGGGTAAGACCAGGCAATGCAAGATTCATTTGTTCCGCTTCAGTTAAGGCAATTTTTAGATCCTTTATGAAATGCTCTACATAAAAACCTGGGGCATAGTCACCGACAATCATTTTTGCGCCAAGTACGTTTAACTGAAATCCAGATGCCGCACCACCGCCAATCGACTGTAATACTTGAGCCGGATCAAGTCCAACCTTTTTGGCATAGGATAAGCCTTCTGCCACGCCCATAATCGTTGATGCAATCACGATCTGATTACACATCTTGGTATGCTGTCCCATACCAGGACCACCTTGCAAAATAATACTTGTTCCTAGTTTTTGTAAAACAGGTAATACATGATTGAAAACATCTTGATCACCACCTACCATAATCGTTAGCTTCGCATCACGGGCACCAATATCCCCACCAGATACAGGAGCATCAATGGAGGCTAAACCTTTTTTGGCGGCTTCTTGCGCAATTTTCCTTGCTAATGAAGGGCTGGACGTTGTCATATCAACCAAAATGGCATCTTTGGCATTTGCAATAATGCCATTTTCACCAAAATAGACTTCTTCAACATCAGATGGGAATCCCACCATCGTAATAATCAAGTCAGATTGTGCTGCAACTGCGCCAGGGGTGTCATGCCATATTGCCCCTTTAGCAATGAGTGCATCAGTTTTTGATTTTGTGCGGTTGTATACATGGACTTGATAACCTGCCACAAGTAAATGCCCTGCCATGCTTTGACCCATAATCCCAACGCCGACAAAGCCAATTGATGCTATTTTTGGTAAAGAACTCATTTCCAATCCCCAGCTTAAGTAAATAAGCGTTTATTTTGCCACAGGGAGATGGATTTTATCCTTACTCCAGATTCCTGAAGTAAGGACCGGGACTTTTACGCTTTTGCGAGTTTTGGCATGAGCTTAAGTGCATTGCCTCGCGTAATTTGGTTCATATCCGAATCATTAAACCCATATTTAATGAGTCCTTTAATATTGTCTTCACTCGTTCTATATGGGTAATCTGATCCGAACAAGATTTGATCTTTGCTGACCAATTGAAGTAGCGACGGAATCGTATATTGATTGGCTGCCCAAGCGGTATCGTAATAAAAACGCTTAAGCTCATGCAATACACCATTGGGCACTTTTTCTTTTAATTTAGGATCAATGACGGGCATTTTTTCTAAACGCTCTGTCAAGAACGGCAGGGTTCCTCCTGCGTGTGAAAAAATAAACTTGATATTGGGATTCTTTGCCGCTGTTCCGGAAAACACGATATCAACAATAGTCCGCGTTGTATCAGTTCCGTATTCAACCACTGTTGGTGGTGTATTTGGAATCAAATTATTACAACAGTTAGCTGATGTTGGATGGGTATATAAAATTGCGCCACGACGGTTTAATTCTTGCATCAGTGGTGCATACATGGGATGTCCTAACCACTTATCACCATAACTGGTCAGTAGTCCAATTCCTTCTGCCTTAAGAACATCTAATGCATATTCCATCTCTCTTAAAGCATCATCCATGTTTTTCATCGGCAACATGGCAAAGGACCCAAATCGCCCTTTATGATCCCCTCGTATTTTTGCTGCGTATTCGTTATTTTCACGGGCCATTTTTTTCCCGAAGTCTTCATCTAAAAAACTGACCTGAGGGGTCGTGGCAGATAGAATCGAAGTCGCCGTTCCTGCGGCGTCCATATCATCGAGGGTTTTCTGTAAAGACCAATTAATTGCAGGTGCTTGAATCACTTTTTTCTCAGTCATTGCTGCATTTAAGCCGGGGGAGAAAAAATGATGATGTGTATCTATTCTGTTTTTATTGCCTTGAACTGTTGGATCTGCAGCTTGAGCGGGCAATAGCGCGCTCGCGCCTAAACCTGCAACTCCACCCAAAAAACTCCGGCGTGATACGCCGCATCCACAAAATGGCTTTAACATTATTGATCCCCTATTGAATTTGACTACATGCTCTTGAATCATCTCATTATTATGAGATTTTGCCTGTATTCCAATTGGTGTAAGTACTAACCACTAAAGACTATCTTCTGATACCCTTAGTTTGATACCTTAGTTTTTACTAGGGATTGGCTTTTCTAATTGAATAATTTGATTTTTGGGTATTGCCTGAAATGCGGGTGGTTTTGTGGTGTTCTCAGATTTTGATGGGATGGTTGTCGCCGATGGAATCGGCTTATCCACTCTGGTTGTCTGTGTTGTCACAGGAGGTACCGGGGGAGTAACTTCTGATTTCTGAATCGCTTTAACCTCTGGTACTTGAACTGGTGGGACTGGAGTTTCAATGGCGGGGCTAGTTTTATTCTCTTGCACAGGGGCAGTCTTTGGTGGATCAATTTCTTTCAAGTAAGGATCTATGACAGTGGTTTTTAACTTACCTTCATTTCGTACGGCCATTTCGGCTGCTTTATTGAGCAAAATAATACTAATCCGACGATTCACAGGATTCAATGGATTTTGTGGGTCTAATAACACTGCATCGGCCAAGCCTGTTACGCGTAACATGTGATTAGAACTTAATCCCCCTGCTAATAAAACCCGCCTTGCGGAATTGGCTCTGTCAGCAGAAAGCTCCCAATTGGTATAACCGCCATTGTTGTTAGAGTAAGGCATACCATCGGTGTGCCCTGAAATACTGATGGTGTTAGGCAAATCGTTAAAGGTGGGTGCAATCGCTTTAATAATATCCTGAGCATAGGGTTGCATTTCAGCACTAGCATTGCCAAACATCGGACGATTCGCTTCGTCTGTAATTAATACTCGTAAGCCCTCATCCGTGACGTCAATCTTTAATTGGCTTTTATATTTTTTGAGGCGCGGGCTATTGTCAATTTGATTGACCAGCTTCTCACGCATCGCTTTTAACTTATTCGCTTCTTCCGCCTGCTGAAGTTTAATTGCAGCTTTTTTTTGTGATTCTGTTAAAGATTCAAATTTCTTTTCTTCACTCTGTGCTTCGTTTTCCCCTGGCGGGGCATCTGATCTTGAAGTCTGCCCATCTTTTGAGGTCAAATCTAATCCACCACCTTGAATCACCACTTTTGAATCACCACTTTTAGATCCGCCTTGTAATGCTACTTTGAGTGGTGTTTTAAAGTACTCCGAAATACCGTTGAGCGTTCCACCATCCACACTTCCCAGTAACCACATGAGCAAAAAGAATGCCATCATGGCTGTTACAAAGTCGGCATACGCAATTTTCCACGCCCCGCCATGGTGGCCGCCGGCAACCTTTTTGATACGCTTGACAATAATCGGACGTTGTAATTCTTCAGCGCTCATAATTGAATCGCATTAAGCCTTGCTTTTTGAAGCTTTAATTTCTGCTTCCAAATCGATAAAGCTTGGTCTTTCGGTTGAATATAAAACCTTACGGCCAAATTCAACGGCAATACTAGGCGGATAACCATTCAGTGAGGCTAATAGAGTGACCTTGATACATTGGTAGACTTTGGCCTCTTCCTCTGTTTTATTTTCAAGCAGTGTGGACAAGGGGCCTACTATTCCATAGGCTAATAAAATTCCGAGAAAAGTACCAACCAGAGCATGCGCAATTAAGATTCCTAATTCGGCCGGAGGTAAACCAACTGATTCCATGGTGTGTACTACCCCCATTACCGCAGCAACAATACCAAAAGCAGGTAATCCGTCTGCAATTTTGGCAATCGAGTGCGCTGGAATTAATGCCTCATGATGATGCGTTTCAATTTCGTTATCCATCAAATTTTCAATTTGAAATGGGTCCATATTTCCAGAAACCATTAAACGCAAATAATCGGTAATAAATTCGACAATATGATGGTCACTAAGTATTAAAGGATACTTTTGAAAAACTGCACTATCTTCAGGATTGTCGACATCTTTTTCAATGGAGATCATACCTTCGGCACGAATCTTCGACAAAATACCGTATAGCAACAGGATCAATTCTAAGTAGAGCTTTTTATTAAATTTTGAACCTTTAAAACAAGTTCCAAAACCTTTGAGGGTGGCTTTCACGGTATTACCCGTATTACTCACTAAAAAAGCTCCTAAGCCAGCCCCACCAATCATTAACAATTCCAGTGGCTGAAAAAGTGCGGCTACGTGCCCCCCCGCCATAGCAAAGCCGCCAAACACACAAACAAACACACAAACATATCCAATGATGACGAACATTTGGAAGACCCTTTATTCAGTTTTTAATACAAAATAAGTTGATAAGCTACGCATAATTTAGTCCCCATCAGAAGTCTTTACGACTTCTTCTGAATTAACTTGAGTCGATGTTGGCCGATTCATTTGAATTTTATGTAGGTTGCGAATAATATCGCCACGTGTGACGATTCCAACTGGCGCATTATTTTCATCAACAATGGGGATGCAACCAATCCTCACTGTATTAAATAAATCAACAGCGTCCTGCGCTTCATGCTTGAGCGTTAAAAATTTTGGCTTGCGTGTAACAATATGAATCACCCGCTGATTGAGTGTTGCTAAATCACGAGTTGTATACACATTGGTATTGAGATAGGGACTGATATTTTTCAATAAGTCTCGCTCACTCACAATACCGATTAATTCTCCCTCTTCAACAACAATGAGATGACGGATGTCATTACTATCAAATATATCTTTAACGTCTTTTAAGAAATCGTCTAAGGTCACGCTTTTTATTGGTGCAGACATAACTTCAGTAATATTCATAGGGTTTCCGTGCGTACTTTATAAAGATGGATGCTTCGAATAAATAAATAGTTGCTCACCCTGAGGTAAATCTACTGTTTGAATAGATGCCTCTTGCGCTGGCCAAGAAAACATATAACTCATAATTTTTGCTTGATCATTTAATTCCACCTTCGCTTTTTCGTAGAGCTCTTGCATGGCCGCTGGTGATAAAAATGCATATATCAGGTCATACTGACTAAAGTCTTCTTGTGTATAGTTCTTTCTTCTTAATATGCACGGGGCACGTTCTATCTTTGAGAAGAGATAACTAAGTAACCAGGGCAATGGTGCTGTCTCTAAACCAACACAATGTGCATGTGGATAACGTTTGGATATATATCTAGAAAATCCTCCCAAACCACTGCCGATTTCTAATACTCTAGGGGTTTGGGTTTGTGGAATGAACTCCTCAACTACCTGCCATACCTCTTGATTGGATGGGTAATAGGGAACTCTGGTCATTAAGGTATTCCAATAGATCGCCAGCAAAATCACAAATGCAATTAAATAAGACCACGCCGGTAAGTCAAGTCTGTAAAACAGCAGAATAGCTACTGCAAAAAATAGGTTAATCCTTTGCCACCAGGCTGGCAAATGACATAGATAACTCATCAAGCCTGCGATCAGACCAATGGATATTGCTAATAATAAAAATTGCTGTTGGTGGGCAAACGACTCAAATAACGGGGAAAGAAGCAAGCTAATAACACTAGCCAGTATTAATATACCGAAGGATATATATTGAGGGTAAGTATCTACAAATTCTCTTTTGGGAAGAAATTGAGAAAATGTATTCATCAACATAGACTCAAGTTGATGTTTTCGATTGTTTTTCAGCGTGATTGGCATCAATGACTTTTTGTGTTTTGCCAGCTCGCGACGGAACATCACATAAACCACAAATATATTGACGGGTCATTAAGGGCTGCGCCACATAATCTCCCTTGCAAGTTTTACATCTTGCGGTAACAAGCATATTACTCGTCATAAACCGCATTAAGGTCCACGCCCGCGTTAGGGATAAAACTGACTCTTCTCCATCTTCCGGGGGTAATTGCTCTAAATATAGTTTGTAGGATTTTAAAATTAACTGAATACCCTGCAATTCAGTATTTTTCTCAAGTTGCTTGTAAATACCTAAATAAAGGGATGAGTGAATATTCGGCTGCCAAGTTAAAAACCAGTCGGTTGAAAATGGCAACATCCCCTTAGGTGGGGAAACCCCTCTTAACTCTTTGTAAAGCTTAACCAATCTATCCCGTGATAGAGCGGTTTCTGACTCTAATAACTGCAGTCTTGCGCCTAACTGAATAAGCTCAATTGCCAGTTGAATATCTTTAGATTCATCTAAGATACTTTTGTTCTTCTTATTCATTATCTAATCTCTTTGAGTTAACCTCAAAGCATACTGATTGTTTACGACAGTACTAGAAAATGCGTTTAAGCAAACTCTTCTACTGGTTGGCTCGCTAACAAGATGGCAGCATGCGCTTTAGACTGAAAGCTTTCTTTATTGTCATGGGTGAGCATGCCAAGAATTGCGCTGTCATCAAAACGAAAGCGTGTCAACATTGTGACGTTCGCTGCTAACTTCATAGTTTGAGATGTAGTCAAGCTAGAAATCAACTGGGCAACTTTATCGCTAATACCTAAACGATAAATCGCTGTCGATAAGTCTTGACGAATCATTTGCTGTGCTAATAACAAGTATTGCAAATTAGCATCGCGGATCTCGGATAATATTTCATCTGTATTCATTTTGGCTCCCTTTAAATAAATTCAATATGAACTTAACTTGAAGCCATTGTGAAGCTTATAGAAAGTTTCAACAATTAGACAAATGATGTTTTTAATAACAGAAAATCCATGATTGTACATACAGAATCCGTCTTACACGAATTAAGTACATCATTCACAGAATTTAAAAAATCTATACAAATCAAACTCATGAAAGATAAAGGGAGTTACATTTCATTGGCCTGTACTTGGTTAACGACACCAGGTATGCAAACTTTAGTAATTTTTTTAAAAAAATTAAAAGAGGCCAAAAATACCCCCAATTCGAGGCTTTGCCACCTATATGACACCTACTTTAAACCCTGTTTGTGATTTCAATTATTGAATTAAATTGTAAGTAATTGATTTTTAATGATTATTTAAAATCAATTTTTATTGCTACTTTAGACAAAACTCATTTTTAGGAAACTTGATACCACTTGCATAAATTTATTTGTCTCAAGGTATTTCGTTCAGTCTCGTTAATGAATATAACTGCGGCGCATATGAAGTTCTTGAAGACTGCAGAAAAAATAGTTTAACAATTTAACTAAATATCTAAGGAGTAGTAAAAATGGCATCTATTATCAACACCAACATCACGTCGTTAATTGCACAAAATAATTTGAGCATGACGCAAACTCATTTACAAACAACTATTGAGCGCTTGTCTTCAGGCTTACGTGTTAACTCAGCGGCAGACGATGCTTCTGGTTACGCAATTGCAAATCGTATGGATGCTCAAATCCGCGGTATGGCTGTTGCAACACGCAATGCCAATGACGGTATCTCATTCTCACAAACAGTGACTGGTGCTCTTTCACAGATCTCCAATAACTTACAACGTATGCGTGAACTTGCTGTACAAGCAGCCAACGGTTCTAACTCTGGTTCAGATACAGCTTTACTCAATCAAGAATTTAACCAACTCCAAACTGAAGTTGCTCGTATTCAGTCAAGCACAAGCTTTAATAATGTAAACGTATTTCAGGCGAGTGATATTGTGTTCCAAGTAGGTGCTAATACTACTTCTGGTGACCGTGTCAACATGCAAGG
>JBAXKF010000005.1:0-92865 GCA_037137465.1 Betaproteobacteria bacterium
ATTTAAACTGATCAAATTAAATAATATTAATGATAAAATATATGAATTCGCCAATAATAATCTTATTATGTAATTTAAAGCCCTACTAATAGTTAGGGTTGGAGATTACTTATGAAGCACATGGAACTCATTAATAGCCTCACTGCCCTTGAGCGTCTTGGGGTTTATGTTTTGACAAAAAAAGATGTAGAGAAACTTTTTCCTCAGGAAGGTGAGAAGTCTATGGAAAAGTCTCTCCAGCGCATGGTCAAAGATGGACTCCTCATTAGGGCAGCTCGAGGAATTTACGTAAATGCGTTAGCAGTAGCTCGCAAGCCAAGTTGGATTTTGGAGGATGTCGCAAAAGCCCTTCGTCCCGGAAATCTCTCTTACGTAAGTTTGGAGAGCATATTGTCTGAGTATGGTGTTATTTCACAAATTCCGTTAAGTCGAATCACTTTAATGACTACTGGAGCGAAGGGTGTTCATGAGACACCATTCGGAACCATCGAGTTTACGCATACTAAGCGCACAATTCCTGACATTTTAGAGCGAACAATCTTTATCAAAGACCGACCATTAAGAATTGCAAAAAAGCATGCAGCTGTCACTGATTTACTGAGAGTTGGCCGTAATACTGACATGATTGACTATGAAGAGTTAGAAGAGGTCTTTGCCTGATGAAGCAAGAGGACTTCAAGCTATATGTAGAAAAAGCGATGGCTAACACTGAGATGGTTGCTATGAAACCTGTAGTAGAAAAGGAGCTACTTCACTACGAGATATTTAACGCTCTAGATGAAGATGGACTTCTTAAGAATTTAGTCTTTCAGGGAGGTACCTCTTTGCGGCTGTGCAGAGGTTCAGAGCGATTCAGTGAAGATCTAGATTTTGCTGGGGGGAGGGATTTTTCTTCGCAGAGCATGGAAAAAATAAGAGAGTGTATCGTCAAACATATCGGCGAACGCTTTGGATTACGGGTGACTGTAAAGAGCCCAAAACCAGTCAAAGAAGATACTCTGGTTAAAGTGTGTAAGTGGATGGTGAGTATTGAAACTAGTCCAGCCTCTGCTGATATCCCAAGGCAAAAAATTAAAATCGACATTGCTAATATTCCAGCTTATACCAGGGAACCGATTCCCTTACGATTAAATTACTCAGTGCTTGAGGGTATGAGGCGCCCTATTGTGATTACTGAGACAATGGATGAAATTCTTGCCGATAAGCTGGTTGCACTGCCAACATCGATAGCTGTATTAAATGCAAATGAACTAACTCCTACTCCGACAAAGATTCGGCACAGAGATATTTGGGACATAGCTTGGTTAGTTGGGCAGGGGGCGCGACTTAATCTTGATTTGGTAGACCGAAAAATTGCAGATTATGGAATAGAGTACTTTAGCGAATATTTAGAAAATGCTATTCAGACTATTCCTGGCATTGCAACAGGTAATGCCTTTAAGCAACAGATGCAAAGGTTCATAGCCAAAAGTGCTCATGAAAGAGCTTTTGGTACTCCAGGTTATGACAACTTTTTGGCTACTGAGGTGAATAAACTCTTCATCAACATCAAACAAAGATGAGTTTGTTTTGAACTCTGAGCTTTTTTTGTAATAATAAGTGTAATGAGGGTATTTTGGCTATTAAAAGTACAAATACCTCCTTGGGATTACTCAAGTTTTTCAATTAACTGCCGTTTAACAAAATAAGACTGTGTTTTTATTTTATTGGGAGTTAACGGTTATGAAAAATCACGAAAGTTTTTCACAGATTCTGTCCTCCTATGAATCTTATGGTTCCTCATCTAAAACTCAGAGTAAAGCCGATGATCATTTCATTGAAGATACGCCTAGCGTTGAAGTACAAATTTCGAATCACGCAAAGTTATTATCTTTCATCTCGCTAGACACACAGCCTAAGGCTTCGGGTAATCCACAGAATTCATCAAGTATTCACTCTGCCAAGGAAGCATTTATCAAGCTAAATAGATTACTATCTGTCTTGCATTGATCTAAGTCATCGCTAATTAGTTTGTATCTTTAAATTCAGTGTTCATTATTTTTTAAATTTGAGCGCGCCATATTTGATAAGAATATTTAAGTTCTAAGGTGTTTCTTTAATATTGTTCTCAATCACGAACTTTCCCCAAAGGGCAATTTGTTTACCGATGAAGTCGTGCAGCGCTTCTGGACTACTTGCAACAATTTCAATACCTTGGGTTTTAAATTTTGCTGCTACTGCTGGTGTTTTTAGAGTCTTCGTAATAGCCTGATTCATCGCGTTGATAATCGCTGGTGGTGTTTTTCCGGGAGCAAGCACTGCCCACCAAGTAGGTGCATTAAAGCCAGGGTAACCACTTTCAGCAATGGTGGGAACAGTAGGCAAGCCTGCAGATTTTTTAGCTGTTGTAATGACGAGGGGAATAACATTGCCATTATCAATATGTTGTTTGACAAAATATTCCGAAGGCATTGCGAGTTGTATTTGCCCACCCAAAGCATCCTGCATTAAAGGAGCGCCACCACGGTAGGGGACATGAACCCAGTCAAAGCCCTCCGTTTTAGCTAAACGAGCCATGGCTAAATGGCCAAGGCTACCAATACCGATAGAACCATAATTAAATTGTTTCCCACTTCTAGAAAGTTCTACTAACTGTTTAAAACTGGTAATACCAGAGGTTTTGCTAGCAATTAAGACATACGGTGATGTTCCAATGAGGCTCACTGGAGCAATATCTTTAATAGTGTCGTAAGGGAGCTTATCTTTTAGACTAGGATTGACGCCATGTGTATCAATAACCACTGCGAACGTATAACCATCTGGATCGGACCTTGCCATCGCAGCTGTGCCGATCACCCCAGAGGCACCACTAATATTTTCTACGACAACGTTTTGTTTTAATTCCGCTTGTAATGCAGGAGCTAAAATCCGAGCCACTTGATCGACAGAGCCACCAGCCGGGAAGACCACAATCAAGCGAATAGGTTTTTGAGTAGGCCAACTTCCAACACCTGATGATTGAGCTTGCGCAAAGCCGCTGAGCCAAAGTAAGCAAAAGCCTACAGTTAAAAAGAACAGATTATTTTTTGAAAGTTGTCTCATCACGATCCTTTATGTCCTTCAGTATTAAGATTCACCCCGCTAATACGAACAATTTGTTATGACTTTATCCATCTTACCCCTGAATAGTCATTTAACGACAGTCTTTTATGAATGATGCGACTTAATTGATATAGATCAATATGTCAATTAATGGATTGCTGAAAATACACATTGCTGTAAAAGGATAAAACCAACTTAAGTTAGGACTTTCCCTAGTTTGGACTTCATAACCATCCGTTATTTATCTATATCAAACCTGAATTGATTACACTTTCATGACTTATATATCTAATTGAGAACCTTAAAGAGATGACGATGAAAGAATATCGGCTAAAAATTGATAAAACGGCTAAACCTTTATTAATCGTTGATTACACCTTTTCAGGCGATCGATATCTTGATCTAATGAAATCTACTACTTTACCTAGCTTGATTCAAAATTCGAAGGTGAAGACTGAATTTGATTTGGCAATGGCCTGGAGTGATTTTGTTCGAAAATATTTGGAAAAAACTAAATCTATTGCATCAACGCCATTATGTTGGGAAGGTCATTATGACCAACTAGGTAGAGTGATGCTCGAATTAATGCGATTAAGTAGGGATAAGCGGGAGATGATAGAAAAAGATGCTGTTTATGAGATGATTCCCGACCTTGAAGAAATTCCTTTCGTTAGCAAACCTTCACGCCTAGAAGATAAGATGTTTTGTCGTATTTGGTTATCATTAATTCGGCATCCAGCCTTTATTGAAATGGAAATAGATGAAAAGGAAGCGATAGCATTTCAATATTGGCAAAATCTGTTCACTCTAGCATTAGGAAAAACTAATAGCGAACTCCTGCAACAGGCTGCTTAGGTTTTCTTGGCAATTACGATGAAAAAAGCGCTCAGATTTGAGCGCTTTTTTTACTTCAGACTTCATTGCCCAATGTTCTATCTAGGCACCGTACAAGAATTTCGGTAACCAAAGCGTCATGCCAGGCCAGATATACATAAATATCATACATAAAATCACAATCAACATATAAGGCATCATGCCAGCAAAAATCTGATTAAGGGTAACGCCAGGTGGTGATACCCCTTTCAGATAGAAGGCCGACATAGCCACAGGTGGCGACAAGAAGGCGGCTTGTAAGTTGACAAATACCAAGGTGGCCCATAAGAGAGGATCGATCTGGAAATGTGCCAATAAAGGCAAGAAGATCGGAACAAAAATGACAATAATTTCGGTCCATTCTAAAGGCCATCCAAGGAAGAAAATAATTGCCTGCGATAGTAAGAGGAACTGAATTGGTGTCAGGTCTAACATGAGCACCCATTTTTCGATGATGGATTGGCCACCAAGAATAGTAAAGACAGCAGAGAAGAGTGCTGACCCGACAAACAACCAACACACCATCGAGGTAGTTTTAGCCGTTAAAAATACAGCCTGCTTTGTCCGATCAAAGTCTAAAGTACCCGCCTGAAAAGCCAGAATGAAAGCGCCTAATGCACCCACCGCCGCAGATTCAGTAGCAGTTGTGATTCCTAGCAAAATCACTGCCAATACTAATACTGTCAGAATGCCTAAAGGCAGCACCGACTCTATCAGTAATTTAAGAATCTCAAACTGATCCTCATCTAACCTCATGTAATAGTAAATAAGTAACAGAAGTAATAGTACCGAGCTTAGCCCAAAATAGAGCTTGAAGTTTTCGGGAGGGCCTACAGCAGCTTCTGGTTCTGTGGCTCCAGAAGTTGCATCCCCGGCCGCAGCATCAAGCGCAACCAGAGGTTCATCTTCTTCAGCCTCTTTAGATTGACTATTGTTTGTGGTTGCATCTAGGGAGAGAAGACCTGTTTCAGCAGGTTCCATCTTATCGGCAGTTTTCGCTTTAACAATCTGAGTAACCACTGGCACATTCAGCGCATCTTTTTCAGCCTGTTGATGGATGATCACATACCACCACACACCCCATAAAGTAGCGACGACAAGAATGAGTGGCGTAAGAACGGCAAATACATTTTTGACAATCCTCCCAAATGATAGCCGTGCTTCAATCGGTGCATTTAATAACTTTGCTGGAAAAAACAGAGCCTTAAAAGAGGCTATCAACATATTATGTGAATAGTGATTACGTAAAAAACTGAGTGACGGGGGAATGGGAACTTGCTGCTGCTCTATTGGTAGTTTGGGCGCAACTTTAGGGTTAATCATGGCCCAACCAATGATATAAACCAAATATAAAAAGGCGAGGAAGAAGCCTGGAACCATTGCGGCCGCATAAAGCTTAACAACTGATTGGCCAGCAACAGCGGCGTATACAATAATCATGACCGACGGTGGAATCAATATACCGAGCGTGCCTCCAGCCGTAATCACACCTGCAGCAAGGCGAGTATCGTAGCCCGCGTTAAGCATGGGCCTGAGTGCAATCACACCCATGAGCACTACAACGGCACCCACAAGGCCGCTTGCAATACCCCAAAAAGTACAGACAATTAAAGTGGCTACTGCTAATGAGGCAGGTACCCGACGAAATGCGAGCTGAATACTGTAGAACATCTTATCAACTAATGCCCCTCGCTCCATGACATAGCCCATTAATACAAACAAGGGAATGGAAAGCAGAACATCGTTAGTCATACCACCAAAAGTTCTTTGCACCATCAGAGTAAAGACTTTATTCGCCACCCAACTTTCTGAAGGGTCATAAAAAGCTACAAAACCAAACATCATACCCAGGCCCATCAGGGTAAAAGCAGTCGGAAAGCCCATCATGATGACAACTATAATCAGAACCAGCATACTCAAGCCAAGAATTGGATCACTCATGATTTCTCTCTTTATTTTTGACCAATACGATGATGTGCTGCCTCATCGATGGTTTTAGCATTTTTCATTGCGAGTTGACGAGATTCTTCATCAACGTGAGTTGAGGCAGCCAATTGCTGTTCAACCACATCGATTTCTTCGGCATCTTTTAAGCGTGCAGGCCATTCACCAGTTCGGAGGCAGACGATACAGCGCAAAATTTCTACGAAACCTTGCAGTAACACAAATGCGCCTGCAATTGGAATGATAGTTTTGAAGGGGTAAAGGGGTGGACCATTCGCAATTTGTGTGGTGTGCTCACCAATCCGCCATGATTCACTAGCATAGGTATAGCCAGCATAGACTAAGGCAGTGATGCCAGGCAGGAAAAAAGTGATATATAAAAGCAAATCAAGGGATGCTTGTGTCCTTGGCTTCATTGAACCATATAAGAAGTCGCCACGAACATGGCCATTTTGTGCCAAGGTATAGGCTCCACACAACATAAAAAGCGTGCCGTAGGCCATCACAGAAAGTTCACCAATCCATGCTGATGGGGAGTTCAAGGCATATCGCCTAAATACATCTATACAAACCATGAGCATTAAAACAATAATCAGCCACGATGCGGCCTTACCAACATACGTACTAATTTCATCTACCGTTAGCATGAACTTTTCCATCTCAAATTCCCCTAAAACAATTCTCTACTTCTCTATGCAACTATAAAAAACCGGACGGGGTAACCATCCGGTTTTGATAGCAATCAAGTTCATTTTTAAAAACTTATTAGCCTTTTGGGAAATAATGATCGTAGGCAATTTTGAAGTCAACATCTGTAAGAAGATGCCAGCGAACCGCACGTTGAGCAAAGGCTTTCTGCGAATCAAGTACTTTTTTGAACATTGGGATTTCAGCAGACTTCTTCGCAATAATCTTATCCCAAGCTTTTAACTGGGCTACTAAAATTGACTTAGGCGTGGCATAAAACTTCACTTTATCTTTAGTCTGCAACTCAACAAAGTCTTTGGAGTACCGATCAATCGCTTTCCATGACATATCTGCAGAAGCTGCCTGGGTTGCAATTGAAAGAATCGACTGTAAATCAGATGGTAAGGAGTCATACTTCTTTTTATTAAAAAGAATTTCAAATTGCTCGCAGCTTTGGTGAAAGCTTTGCAACATATTAATTTTAGAAACGTCAGGGAAGCCTAAGAGGCGATCCGAAGAAGCATTATTAAATTCAGCGGCATCGAGTAGACCACGATCCATTGCAGGAATAATATCGCCACCAGGAAGCGCTTGAACTGATGCACCCATGTCAGTAAAGATTTCAATAGAAAGGCCCACAGTGCGATACTTTAAGCCCTTCAAATCCTCTACTTTTGCAATTGGCTTTTTAAACCAGCCCAGAGGTTGGGTTGGCATTGGGCCATAAGGAAATGACACAACATCTAACTTCAAGCCACTGTAAATCTCATTAAGCAACTGTTGGCCGCCACCATATTGATTCCAAGACAACAGAGTATTAGCATCCATTCCAAATGCTGGACCTGATCCCCATAAGGCTAGTGCCGCACTTTTGCCGTACCAATAGGCCAAAACGCCGTGGCCACCGTCAAGCGTGCCACTAGATACTGCATCTAAGAGATCAAAAGCTTTGACAACAGAACCAGCAGGAAGAACTTCAATTTTAAGACGACCGCCAGACATCGCATTTACTTTGGCCGCGTAGTCATTGGCATATTCATGGAAGATATCTTTGGTTGGCCAAGTCGACTGAAAGCGCAAAGTAACTGTTTGCGCATTAGAGATCATCGGAAAGCCCATGGCAACTGCACCAGCGCTACCAACAGCAGCACCTTTTAAAAATTTACGACGTGGAACTTGATCTTTGTTATCTGACATTTATATCTCCAATTAGTAATTTATTTTTAATGGGTAATAATAAAATCGATAGAACAATTAATCTTAGCTTACTACAAGCTATTTTTATTTAAGGGTTTACCCTTTACCAGCATCTACAGGGCACTAAATCTGAGGGCCTCATGTATGAGTTTTAGACTTATTTAACCATGGGTTAATTATTGATAACAAATCGTCCATCGTAAAAGGTTTGGGCATGAAATCACTCATGCCCGCCTTTAAGCAATCTACTTGTTCCTGCTGGAGTACGCCGGCACTAAGTCCAATAATTGGAAGATGCTTAAATTTGTCCATGCTGCGAATCATTTTTGTAGCTTCGATACCATCCATGTGAGGCATTTGAACATCCATCAAGATGATATCAACAGAGTCTTTTAATAAAAGATCTAGGCACTCTAAACCATTGCGGGCTTGATAAATATTGGCATGAACCATTTGCAGCATTTGCGAGACGATTTGAAGATTGATCTCATTATCTTCGACAATTAAAATATTTACACCCTTAAAATCTTGAGAACTTGCAGTGGCATGCGCATCGCTCACAAGTTTAATGGCATTTTCAGGAGGATGAATAAGCTTTTGATCCAAAAATTCCAAATTCAGATGAAAGCTAAAGCTAGAGCCCTCACCAAGCTTGCTCTGCATTTGAAGTCTTGAATTCATTAGAAGTAATATTTCTTGAGAAATGGAAAGACCTAAACCAGTCCCACCAAACTTTCGCGAAGTTCGCGCATCTAATTGCTCAAATGGGTTGAGAACCCTCGCGAAATCCTCTATAGAAATACCGATACCTGTATCTATAACACTGATGTTGAAATCAGCATATTGATGATGAATACCATTTAATTGAGTTTTAATTGTTATGGATCCCGCATTCGTAAATTTAATTGCATTACCAACTAAATTAAAAAGAACCTGCTGAATATTTTTTATATCACCGATGAGTTGATGCGGTATTTTTTTATCTAAATCTAAAATGAGATCAATATTTTTGAGTTGACAACTCGAGTGGAAGAGATTTTTGACCTCCTCTAGTAATTGATATAAATCAAAGGGCTCATTTACAATGGCGACCTTATTGGCTTCGATTTTAGAAAATTCTAAAATTTGATTAAGGATCACCAAAAGCGCATTGGAAGAAACTGAAATTGTTTCAAGATATTTTTTTACATCCTCAGTCAAGTTTTGCTGTAAGGCAAGCGAACTTGTCCCAATGATGCCGTTTAAAGGCGTTCGTATTTCATGGGACATCGTTGCTAAGAACTGCGATTTAGCTAGACTAGCTGCCTCAGCTCTCAATTTTGCATTAGATAATTCATTAGTTGTATTAACTAAATCAGTAATATCGTAGTTGACACCAATCATTCGTGTTGGATGTTGCTCGGCGTCGCGAACAACAATAGCCTGTCCAGCAAGTATTTTAATAGCACCATTTTTGTGAATAACTCTAAATTCAATGTTGTAATCTTTTATCCCTTCGAGGGCTAAATTCACTGCTTGAATCGCCATATCTCGATCATCAGGATGAAGAGCCTCTTCCCAGTCATTGACTATGCTGTTAAAGGAGTTTTCCTCAATATCATATAAAGCAAATTGTTGTTTATCCCAGTTTAATGTGTTGTTAATGAGATCATATTCCCACACACCCATATGCGCTGAATTCAAGGCCAAGGACAAGCGATCATTTAACGAGTTAATACGTATTGTTTGCGATTGAGCAAGAAGATGAGTCTCTACTTTGAGGTGTGTCCTAGAAAGAATTAACAAAAAGCCCATAAGGGAAATTAATCCACCAACGATAAATGTAATCCACGCGGGTAAATACATGAATTTAAATTGTGTGCTTTTCGGTTGGAATTTTAAAATCCATGACACTTGGTCATCAAACGAAATTGTGCGTGTTTGATTCAGTAAAGTTTGATTGCCGCGCAATGTATATTTAGTATTTTCATACAGTAAGTTCTCTTTATTAAGAGATGTATTATTGGTCGAATAAACGCGTAATTTAATAGATTCTTCAAAGTCATCCTTAAATAACCCTTCCATTAATTTTTCCACTTGAAATGGCGAAGCAACGAAGGCTTTAATAGCCTCACGTCGTTGCGCAACTGTATCGATTGGCATATTTTTATGATAAATGGGCGCAAATAAAATAAAGCCAGCTTGTTTGTCGTTATTATTTTTATCTTTAAGGAGCTCGATTTTGTCTGTCAGTGCAATTGCTCCCGAAGCGATTGCTAAATCTTGCGCTTTTTGCCTGATGGGATTTGAGTAGGTATCATAGCCAATCGCGCGGTCATTGGTGGTATTTGAAGATTCTAAATAAATCACTGGCGTATAGAGGGCGCGGGTACCGCTTGGAAAAATAGTGATGTTGGGATAATCTTTTTTAAACGTACTTAAGTTTTCTGGGCGCACAACCAAGTTATAGGTAATGCCATGTATTCCTGGAGTAAATTTTTCAACCTGCAGTTCTTTAATGAATAGTTTGAATTCATTGGCATTTATCTTATCTGTTGATTTAATTTTAGCTGCAACACTGAGCACAACCTGGGCATGAACGTTGAAACGCTCTTTGATTTTTATCGTGAGTTGATCACATATTAATGAAAACTTAGTAGATTCATCATCATCTATTTTTAGTTTGATGGCAAATGCAACTGTGAGACTTAAAGCTATTCCAAGCAAGAGAGTGAGCCATGCAGGATAGGATTTTTTATCAAAAATAATCTGTTTATATATTTTCACTAGTGGACTGTAACACCATAACAAGCAAAAAAAAAGGATGAATAAAAAAAATTATCTGGTTGGGGCTCTACTTAATTCATTATTGCCACTCACAAGCGTTTGTAACATTTGCATGAATTGAACATGTTGTGACTCTGGTAGTGGAGCCAGAATGCGATTTTGTGCTGCAATCACTAATGGAGAGACTTCATTAAATAAATCTAGTCCAGCATTTGTTAGTGTTAATAAATGGACACGGCGATCATGATTAGAAGGATTTCTTTGCACGAGATTTCTAGATTGAAGACGATCGATGACGCCACCGATGGTTGAAGCATCAAGACCGATAGTCTTCGCGAGTGTCTTTTGGTCCATGTTCGGTTTTTTTGCCAGAGCACCAATCGTTGCGTATTGAATTGGCGTTATTCCAAAAGCTTGGGTTTCTTGCAGAAAAATCGCCACAGCAATTTGTTGAAGCCTTCTCATGTAATGCCCAGGGAGCATATCAAACGAGATGGGAGGTGGGCTGGTTTTTGACATGAATTTGAATAACTTTGTAATCCTCTTTTTAGTATTATACTGTAATTAATAAGCACACTTACTACTTTAGGTAAACTCAAGGAATATTTATGACTCAATTTTCTCACTCACTCCCGGTCATCGTTGCCGGTGGAGGCATTGGTGGGCTGGCAGCAGCTTTGGCGTTAACGCGACAGGGTTTTCGTGTCAAAGTTTTGGAAAAATCTCTCGAGCTTGGCGAAATAGGCGCTGGTGTTCAATTTGGCCCTAATGCATTTGCGGCACTTGATGCCCTTGGAGTTGGTGAAAAAGCAAGAGCGCGCTCAGTGTATACCGATGATATGGTGATGCATGACTGTATTGATGAAAGCACGATTGGTCGGATTGAGACTGGAAAGAAATTTTTAGAGTATTTTGGTAATCCTTATGCCGTTTGTCACCGAGCAGATGTGCATAAGTCTTTGCTTGAGGGCGCTCTCGAAACCGACCGTATTGAAGTTTTAACGGGGACTGAAGTGGTTCGGGTTGAACAAGATGATCAAGGTGTCACCGTATTTGATCAGCATGGACAAGGGCACCTCGGTTTAGCCTTAATTGGTGCTGATGGCGTCAAATCAGCTATACGTGAGCAATTTGTAGGTGATGAGGCGCGTGTTTCAGGACATGTGGTGTACCGTGCAGTTGTTGATAAAACAGATTTTCCATCAAACTTGGCCTGGAATTCAGCAAGCATTTGGGTGGGGCCCAATCATCACCTGGTTCACTATCCACTGCGGGGTGGAAAGCAGTTTAATGTTGTAGTTACCTTTCATAGCCGTGAAAAAGAAGAGTGGAGCGTCACCGAAGGAAGTAAGGAAGAAGTTGAAGGCTATTTCCAAGGCATATCACCTAAAGCTAGACAGTTAATCCACTTACCAAAAGTATGGAAGCGATGGGCAACGGTCGATCGTGAGCCAATCGGTCAATGGAGTTTTGGTCGTGTTACCTTGCTTGGCGACGCAGCGCATGTCACATTGCAATATTTGGCACAAGGTGCTTGTATGGCCATTGAAGATGCTGTTACATTAGGTGAGGCATTAAAAGAGTGCGACACGATTAGCAATTTTGATTTTGAAAAGGCCTTCGATTTATATCAGCATTCGCGAATTACGAGAACTGCCAGAATTGTTTTATCCTCGAGAGAGATGGGACGTATTTATCACGCCCAAGGGGTAGAGCGCTTAGTACGAAATGATTTGTGGAAAAATAAGACACAAGCAGAATTTTATCGGTCTATAGAGTGGCTTTATGGCTGGACTGTTAAAAATTGTCTTGTGAAATAAAAATCAATAGTTTGAGGAGGAGATAAATAATGACTGAACTTGGAAGATTAGAAGACTTGCCGCAGGAATATCGGGATGCATTAACTAAATTAAATCTCGTGCCCTTATGGCCAAGCTTACGAGGTGTCATGCCGGCGAATAAACCACGCCCACATACAGCGCCTACGATGTGGAAATACGCTGATATCAAACCACTCCTTTTGCAAGCCGGTGATCTAACGCCAATTGAAAAAGCAGAACGACGGGTGTTGGTATTAGCCAATCCCGGACATACCTTAGAAAAAATGCAGGCCAGTCCAGCGATGTATTTAGGGATGCAGTTGTTACTACCTGGCGAATGGGCGGCGTCACATCGACATACACCCAATGCAATCCGAATGATTGTTGAAGGAGAGGGAGCTTACACCACCGTTGAAGGTGAAAAGTGTTACATGAGTCGAGGGGACTTAATTTTGACGCCAACGGGTTTGTGGCATGAGCATGGCCATGACGGTAAAGATCCAGTTGTATGGTTAGATGTTTTAGATTTGCCGCTGGCATACTATTTAGAAGTTTCGTATCACACTGAAGGCGTCAAGCAAGAGCATGTAAAAGCATCTAAAGAAACTTTCTATAGCACGGGTGGCGTAGTACCTTCACCGATGTTTGAGCGCTCAAAACAACAATATCCGATGTATCGCTATCCCTGGACCTTAGTGCGACAAACCCTAGAAAAAATGGCGGCGCTACAAGCACCAGACGAGATGGTTTCTGTAACGTACGTTAATCCTGAGACAGGCGATGATGCTGAAAACATTCTTGGTTATTACGCCTTAATGTTACGTCCTGGGCAATCCTTGAATTTGCCAGTTCGTTCCCCATCAATTGTGTTTCATGTGATCGAAGGATCTTGTGAAATCAATATCGAGGGAGCTCAGTATCAGATGGGACTTGCGGATACGACTTGTGCCCCAGGTTACACCCCCATCACATTAAAAAATCATTCTACCCAGCCAAGTTTTTTATTTATGACAGATGAAACACCATTGCACCGTAAATTAGGCGTATTTGAAAATCGTACAAAATTATCCAAATAAGAAATCGTATACATGTTAAAACTTTATAGTTTTTTTCGTAGTGGTACCTCACACCGGCTCCGTATTGCCCTTCATTTAAAGGGCATCCCAACCAGTTATATTCCTGTTGATCTTCGTACAGAAGAACATTTGGGAGAGGCATTTAAAGAGATTAATCCACAAGGTTTTGTACCTGCCCTAGTCGATGAATCTTTAGTGTTAACACAGTCACCCGCCATCATCGAATGGCTAGAAGAAGCTTATCCAGAGCCCGCCTTACTGCCAAAAGATATCAATCAACGTGCCTATGTAAGAGCATTAGCTGCGATCATAGGATGCGATATGCACCCCTTAAATAATCGTCGCATATTAGAGCATTTACGCAAGCAGTTAGGGCAAGATGAAACTGCCATTAATGCTTGGTGTGCGACCTGGATTACTGATGGCTTTAATGCATTTGAAGCGCTCTTAAAACGTCACCAAGTCTCTGGTCAGTTTTGTTATCAAGATACACCAGGACTTGCGGATGTGTACCTCATCCCTCAAGTAGAAAGTGCTAAAAGATTCAAAGTAGATCTATCGCAATGGCCCCTAATCGCTAAAATTGAACAAAATTGTTTAGCCCTAGAGGCATTTAAAAAAGCAGCACCGACTGCACAAATCGATGCTACTTAAGAGCAGCTAACAAAATAGAAGATTACTGCGCAGTCCAACCACCATCAATCGGGATGATTGCGCCAGTAATCGAGGCGGCATCATCAGAAGCTAAAAAATGCGCAAGTGCAGCCACTTGTTCAATCGTTACAAATTTTTTGGTCGGTTGAGAGTGGAGTAAGACATCATTAATGACTTGCTCTTCGGTGATGCCACGTGCTTTTGCCGTATCTGGAATTTGTTTTTCGACTAAGGGTGTCCAGACGTATCCAGGGCAGATGGCATTCATGGTGATGCCAAAGGTTGCTGTTTCAAGAGCCACTGTTTTGGTCAGACCTGCAATCCCGTGCTTTGCAGCGACATAGGCTGATTTATAGGGCGAGGCAACTAAAGCATGAGCAGAAGCGATGTTGATAATCCGTCCCCAGCCTTTTGCTTTCATTTTTGGTAATGCAGCGTGAATGGTATGAAAGCTACCGGAAAGGTTTATCGCCAAGATGGCGTTCCACTTTTCGATCGGAAAATCCTCGATTGGCGAAACGAATTGGATGCCTGCGTTATTGACGAGAACGTCGATGGCACCAAATTCAGCCTCAACAGTTGTAATCATGGCGGCAATCTCTTCAGCTTTTGACATATCAGCGCCGTTATAGCGCACATCAACACCATAATCTTTTGCCATATTGGCACGAATATCTTCAATGGCGCCAGCATCACCAAAGCCATTCAGAACGATATTCATACCCTTAGAGGCAAAATTCTTGGCGATACCAAGACCAATTCCGCTCGTAGAGCCAGTAACTAAGGCTAATTTTTTTGTCGACATAGATAATCCTTGGTATAAGTAAAATGATGTAAAACTGTATCTGTTCAATAAGTAAAATTGATGAATAATCAAATAAAGGTGACTTTATATGAATAGTCATTTTAATGTAACAAATTATTGAGACACTACATTTCCTATTAACAAAAAGGCTATTTCACATGGAAAATTCTGATTACAGTTACCGCATTCATCAAGAAATGTTAGACAGCTTTGATGAAGAGCTAGAGCTTGAGATTGATGACGAGCGTTTAGGTGGCGCTGATGAAAGCGACGAAAAAAAAGCGAATCGTCAAAAGTACTTTAGAGAATTACTCCGCTTGCAAGGTGAGTTAGTTAAGCTGCAAGATTGGGTTGTAGAGAAAAAGCTTAAAGTACTCGTCATTTTTGAAGGGCGTGATTCAGCTGGTAAGGGTGGTTCAATTAAGCGCATTATGCAGCGTTTGAACCCACGTGTATGCCGCACAGTTGCCCTGCCAGCACCCAATGAACGTGAAAGAACCCAGTGGTATTTTCAGCGCTACATCACTCATTTGCCCGCAGGCGGCGAAATAGTATTATTTGATCGCAGTTGGTATAACCGTGCCGGTGTAGAAAAGGTCATGGGTTTTTGTACCGATGAACAATACGAGCAGTTCTTTGAAGACGTTCCTGAATTTGAAAACATGCTGACTCGCTCTGGCATTATTTTGATTAAATATTGGTTCTCTATTACCGACGATGAGCAGCATTTACGTTTCATGATGAGAATCAATGATCCGTTGAAGCAGTGGAAATTATCACCGATGGATTTACAGTCCCGAGCAAGATGGGAGTTGTATACCAAAGCCAAAGAGCACATGCTGGAAAAGACGCATACAGCCACTTCACCATGGTGGATTATTGACGGTAATGATAAAAAAAGAGCGCGCATCAATTGCATCGCGCATTTTTTATCACAAATACCTTATCAAGAAGTTGAACATGCCCATATAGAGTTGCCTGAGCGTGTCCACAATCCAGACTATATTCGTGGTCCCGTACCAAAAGAAATGTACGTTCCAGATGTATTTGGATCAAAATAAAAAAACCGCTTCGGCGGTTTTTTTATTTCTAGTGAAGGGCATTGGTAATTACCCTAATGACCTAGGTGGGGTATGAGATTCATTCACATGAAATGGCTTCAAACCCACTTAATTCATGTAAAGTAATACAACGTGAAAAACAAACAATATTGTATAAATGTATTTTGATCAATTTGACCTACATTTATTAAAGTACTAGAGGAGATTTTATGAATAAACCATTAACGATGGCACAGACCAAGCGTCAGGGTGTGCTTGCTGCCCACTCGATTGACGAGTTTGTGATTTCTGTCCCTGATTTAGAGGTGGCCTATGAGTTTTATACTTTGTTCGGCCTCGAGGTTAAGCGTGTTGGTCAAGAACTTGAAGTGTATGCCGTGGGAAATCCTCACCGTTATTTCAGAATTCAACAAGGCGCCAAGAAACGTCTGCAATGGATGACCTATGGTGTTTATGCTGAAGATTTTGAGCCATTTAAAGCGCATCTTACAAGTATCGGTGTTCCGACAATAGCATCCCCAGATCCAAGTGCAAAAAACGGTATTTGGATCATGAGTCCAGATGGATTCCCGGTTCAGATTCGTGTTGCCCCAAAGACCTCACCCTCAATGCCCCCAACGAGATTCTTTACACCTGAATCGAATGGCGCAGGTCGCTCTCCGAATAAATCAAAAGTACATAAAGTGCATCCGAAGTATTTATCGCATGTTTTGATTTTTACCAAAAATGTGAACAGTTCTTTAGATTTTTATGAAAAAGTATTAGGCCTTAAATTATCTGACTCAGCAGGGGATGACTTAATTGCTTTTGTGCATAGTCCACACGGCAGTGATCACCATTTGCTAGCCATGCTCAAGTCCGATGATTATGGATATCACCATACCAGTTGGGCTGTTGATTCGATTGATGATGTTGGTTTTGGTTCGATGCAAATGGCGGCTGCTGGATATACCGAAGGCTGGGGTGTGGGACGCCATGTTCTTGGATCTAATTACTTTAGGTATGTTCAAGACCCATGGGGCGGTTTTTCTGAATACTCTTTTGATATTGATTTTGTGCCACACGACCTTGACTGGCCAGCGAAGAATCACCCGCCAGATGACTCCTTATATGCTTGGGGGCCTGATGTGAAGCATGACTTTGGTCTCAACTATGAAGCTGATGGAAAAGTATTTGTACCTACTCGTAAGAAACTTTAATTTATATTTAACCTTTGGAAAAAATGATGAAAAGTACAACAAAAACATGGATTAAAAATACCCTTTTAATCGGATTTTTAGGCCTACTTGGTTTAAGCATTGGTGCGCAAGCGCAGCAAAAGGGGACTGTCAAAATTGGTAGCACCTTAGCTTTAACCGGCCCATTAGCGGCAACTGGAATTGTGCATAAAATTGTTGGCGAACTTGCCATCGAAGATATTAATAGTCGTGGTGGTTTACTAGGTAAAAAAGTTGAGTGGGTATTAAAAGATGACCAGTCCAAGCCTGATGTAGCAAGAACTTTGTATGAGCAATTGATTACAAGTGATAAGGTAGATTTACTCATGGGTCCTTATGCCACTGGCGCTATTCTATCGGCGATGGGCGTCGCCCAGCGCTATGACAAAGTGCTGATTCATCACACCTTTGGTATCCCAAATCAAGCGAAATACGACAAGCAGTTTCCGACTTGGGCGCTTGGACCTAATCCTGAAAAAACTTCACCTGGAATCGTTTTTGAAGCGGTATCGACATTACCAAACCCACCAAAAACGATTGCGATTGTGACATCTAAATTTCCGTCGATCTATTTTATGTCTCTCGGAGCACGTGAAGTTGCAAAAAATAAGGGCTTAAAAGAAGTGCTGTATTTGGAGTGGGATTTTGGTAACAAAGATTTTGGAACGATTGCGGCCCGTGTTAAAGATGCGAAGCCAGATATGGTTTGGATTGGTGATATTGGAGCTGAAGGGATACAACTGTTAGAGGCGATGAAGAAAATTGATTACTCACCACGTATTCATACGCACATTTATCCATCACCAGGCTTAATGGCTCAATCTCCAGAAGCTGATGGCGCGATTGCGATTTCATTATTCCAAGAGCACCCACCATTTACAGCAAATAAAGGTGCTGCAGAATTTGTTAGAAAATTCCACGAAAAAGCCCAAGCTGCAGGACTGCCTTATCCGCTCGTTGAAGTTCAAGCAGCTACTTCCTATAGTGCATGGCAAGTGCTTGAAGCTGCAGTTGTCGCAACTAAGAGCATGGATGATGCAAAACTTGCTAAATGGATTAAAGCTAATAAAGTGGATACTGTTTCTGGTAAGTTACGCTGGGATGGAGAAAACAATTATGGCGACGATTTGATGAGAGTTGCGCAATTACAAAATCGTAAATGGGTCATGGTTTATCCAAAAAATGTTGCGGCCCCTGGGGTAAAACTCGAAGTTAAATGATTAGGACGATGTTTTGCCAAGTTTAAATTTATTGATTCAATCAGCTGTATCTGGAGTATTACTCGGTGGTTTGTACGGATTGATAGGCCTAGGTCTTGGCCTATCATGGGGTTTTTTGGGGCAAATTAATTTGGCCCATTTTGCCTTTGTCTTTTTGTCAGCTTATCTTAGCTTTGAGTTGGTTAACAAACTAGGCATTGATCCACTCATCTGCTTGGTTATTTTCCCGCCCATATTTTTTGTCATTGGTGCTTCGATACATTGGCTCATTCGCAGATTTCGTATTACACCTTTTAATTCTTTATTACTCACATTTGGACTGACGGTCATTATTGAATCATTGATTCAATGGGTATGGACTGCAGACTTTGTTAAGTTACAAACAATCTATGGCGATAAGAAGGTCGAAATCGCTGGTATTTACTTTCCATTTGCCGAATCCTTGGGATTTTTGATTGCCGTATTGGTGGCCGTCTTGGTCCATATTGTGATGAAGTATACGGATTTAGGAAAAGCAGTAAGGGCGATTTCACAAGATCCACAAATGGCCACTGCCTTTGGTGTCCCACAAAAGCAAATTAGTTTAGGCATCGCTGGAGTTTGCACAGCGCTTGCGGCACTCAGTGGCGTTTGTGTGGCGATGATTTATACCTTAAATCCTTCGCAAATGTACACTTGGATTGGGGTTATATTCGCAGCAGTCATGTTAGGCGGACTTGGAAGCCCATTTGGCCCACTCGTTGCTGGCATTGTTATTGGCGTATCAGAGGCGCTCACCATGGTCTTTGTTAATCCATCTTGGGCACCCATTGTTTCCTTCTCCTTGTTGATTGCATTATTGCTGTTTAGGCCGGGTAAGATTTAATGAAACAGTCAAGTTACGGTCTTGTTGTACTGAGTGGAATCTTGTTGGCCATGTTGCCGTGGTTAAGTCTGCCGGCGTTTTGGCAATCCTTTTTATACATCGTATTTTATTGGGGAGTATTAGCTGTTTCCTGGAATCTTTTTTCAGGTGTGTCTGGGTATTTCTCTTTTGGTCATGGCGCATTCTTCGGTATTGGGATGTATACGGTGGCTTATTTTTGTGGTCATATGGAGATGGAATTTTTACCCGTCCTCATTCTGGCAGGTTTTTGTGCAGGCCTCTTTGGCTTAGGGATTGGAGCACTTGTTTTTAGAGTGCACAATGTGCGCGGCGAACTTTTCGCGCTTCTTACCTTAGCGGTAACCTTTGTGATTGCCACGATTGTTTTAAATACGCCCATTGATGGTGGACCTGGCGTTTATCTGAATTCGGTTGCGATTCCCAAGATTGGGCCCAATGTAGCCGCCGCATTTTATTTAATGATGCTTGCTTTATTAGTCATCACATTACTCTGTGCCATTTGGATTTACTCATCGAAGTTAGGCCTAGGCCTAAGTGCAATCCACGATGATGAAGATGCCGCAGAAGTCATGGGTGTGCCGACCTATCGGTCTAAACTTATTGGCTTATTCATTTCCACCTATTTAGCAGGAATGGCAGGAGCCATACAAGCCTTATTTGTTTCTTATGTAACAGCACCAGAAACGTTCTCGATTACGGTACCTTTGTTTGTTGTCTTAATGAGTGTTTTAGGTGGCACCCGCCATTGGGCAGGGCCATTAGTAGGAGCCATAGTCATCACAGGGATTCAGTATCTCTTTACCATGGGCGATAGTGCTTTATTAGGAAAAATGATACTTGGCTTGATTCTCATTTTGGTTATTTTGTTTATTCCAAATGGACTGCTAGGTAATTTAGCGCGCTCAAGAGCCAAGAAAAACTCCCAAAAAATTGTTGAGTCATTAAAAAACAAAGTAGTGAAAAAACCTCCTCAGCCAGCGATCAAAAGCCCAGCTCCGATTCTTCTCCAAACAAAGGGTCTGAGTAAATCCTTTAGCGGGATTCAAGCCTTACAGAATGTTGATTTAGAAATTTATGAAGGTGAAATTTTAGGTTTATTAGGGCCCAACGGTTCTGGAAAGTCTACCTTCATTAATGTCATTAGCGGACACTACGCGGCAACGGGTGGTCAAAAAGTATTTCAAGGACAAGACATCACTGCGCTTGGCGCGCATGATATTGCTGTTAAAGGGATAACCAGAACCTACCAAACGCCTCGCCCGTTTAATGAGCTTACTGTATTAGACAATACACGCCTAGTGGCCGCATATGCAGGCAATACAAACCTAGAAGAGGCTAGTGAACTAGCTTATGAAGCCCTCATGCAAGTTGGGTTAGAAGATAAAGCAGATGCCTTACCATCGGATTTGAATTTACACCAACGTAAGTTTTTGGAATTTGCGCGTGCATTGGCCGCAAGACCAAAATTACTCATGCTCGATGAAGTACTCTCAGGTCTAACGCCAAGTGAGATACAAAGTTCGGTGGAACTGATTCAAAAAATTCGTAGTCAAGGAACTACCATCTTATTTGTTGAGCATGTGATGTCTGCGGTGATGGCATTAGCTGACCGGATTGCAGTCCTTAATCATGGACAGTTAATTGCCAAGGGCTTGCCTGCTGATGTCATGCGTAACCCAGAGGTAATGACTGCTTATTTAGGTAAAAAGGCTGATGATGTTAGAGCTTAAACAGATAAAAGTGGCTTATGGCCCAGCGACAGCCCTGTGGGATGTTAGTTTAAACGTCAAGCAAGGCGAATTAATTTGCGTTGTAGGACCTAATGCCGCAGGTAAAACAACGCTGATTAATGCCATTGCCGGCCTAAATCCATTGATCTCAGGATCGATGATGTTAAACGGCCGAGATCTTACACAACTTCCAGCACATCAATTTTGTGATGCCGGAATAGCGCTTGTACCCGAGAGTCGACGACTCTTTGTTGAGATGAGTGTCCTAGAAAATTTAGAGCTAGGTAGCTTTATTCCCCGGGCCAAAGCCCTGCGAGCACAGACCTTAGAGATGGTCTTAGAGCTTTTTCCGATTCTAAAACAAAAGATTGCGCAAGTAGCGGGGTCTTTGTCAGGTGGTCAGCAGCAAATGGTTGCTATCGGACGAGCCTTAATGGCTAAGCCATCCCTATTACTTCTTGATGAGCCATCCCTTGGCTTAGCTCCGACCGTCGTGATCGATATGTTTGAAGCCATTAAAAAAGTGAACGCTGAAGGAATATCTGTTTTACTTGTGGAACAAAATGTTAGTATGGCGTTAGAACTTGCCAGTCGAGGTTATGTATTAGAAGAGGGGCGAGTCGTCGCGCAAGGGATTGCACAAGAATTGTTGAGTAGTCCAGAAATTCAAAAAGCATATTTAGGTATACATAGTTAATAATTATTTTTTATAGGAGATAGAAATGATTTTTATGTTTTATATGATGGACAAGCCAGAAGCATTCGCACTTAGGGACGAACTACGACCGATTCATAAAGCCTATTTGGCAACTAAAGCCGCAGACATGGCATTTGCCGGACCATTAAAAAATGACGACAATACGAAAATGGTTGGCACTTTACTCGGTATTGATTTTCCGAATCGTGAAGCTGCTGCGGCCTGGATTAAAGACGAGCCATTCACTAAAAATGGTGTTTATGCCAGTATGCATATTTACCCATTTGAAAATTTATGGGAGCAGAAAAAAGGTTTTCCACCAGGTAAGTAAATTATAAAAATTAACTAAATAACCGCATGCATACACTCATTAAAGGAGACAGAATATGAGAAACCACAAGATGACTTGCAGGAATACACTTTGTCAATGTAGCGTATTAGAAATCACTTCAGAACAACAAGAGCCATCTGGTCGCAGAGGGTTTTTGAAAACTGCTGGTGGTATTGGAGCCCTTGGATTGGCGGGTGGTTTGTCCATTAACAATACCATTGCGGCCGATTCTGGAATCATTGATACGCATCACCATTTTTATTCACCAAGCTACATGAAGGCTTGGGTTGATTACGAAGTTTCCAAGGGATTACCTCACTTTCCAACCCAGCTTGCCTGGACACCAGAAGGTGCTGTTGCAGCAATGGACAAAGCAGGAGTTAGTAAAGCAATACTTTCTTTAGCATCAACACCTGGCGTTTGGTTTGATTTTGATTTGCCAAAAATCCAAGGCATTGTGCGCGAAGTTAATGATTTCGGTGCGCAGATGATGAAAAAATTCCCGGGGCGTTTTGGTCTCTTTGCTGCGGTGAACATGGTTGATGTTGAGAGTTCACTTAAAGAAATTGCGTATGCTTTTGATGTATTGGGAGCAGATGGCGTGGGTATTCAGACGAACTATGGCGACAAATGGCCAGGACATCCTTCTTTTGCACCAATCTTTGAAGAGCTCAACCGTCGCAAGGCAGTTGTTTATTTCCATCCATTAGTCGCGACCTGTTGTGCAAGATTAAACACGGGGACTTATGGATCGGTGATTGAAGTTCCTCACGATACGACACGTGCAGTTACCAACCTATTACTGAGTGGATCTTTCCTTAAGTTTAGAGATATTCGTTGGTTATTCTCACATGCAGGTGGCACGATACCCATGTTAGCTGGACGTATTAATTATTTCCACGGCAACAAACCCAATACCGCGAGTTTTGCACCGAACGGTATTGAAGCTGAATTACAAAGACTGTATTACGACACCGCAAATGCAACCCATCCGTCGAGTATGGCGGCATTACTGAAGTTAGTGCCAGCAAGCCAAGTCACCTATGGCAGTGATTATCCGTATGTACCGATGGATACTCAAGTGAAGTCCCTTGAAAATCAAGGACTTAGTTCTGAGGTGATAAACCGAATTAAACATCTTAATGCGCAGGCATTATTATCAAAAGTTCGTTAATGACATGAAGTGATTTATTTTTATTTAAAGGAAATGCAATGAGACTGTTACGCTTTAAAACCCCAGATGGACATCCAGCCCTAGGCGCTCGAATTGGTGATGAAATTATCAATCTAACTGAACTGGGTTGTCCTGGTACGTTGGATGAGTTGTTGCGTCATGGAGCCGCTGGTATGGCTGCTGCAAAAGCGGCAATTGAAAAATCGACCAAACGTATTCCCTTAGCCAGTGTGCTATTAATGCCACCATTGCATCATCCGCATAAAGCATTTGCGATTGGCCTCAATTACCTTGATCATGCGGCCGAAGGTAACTTTCAACCACCAACACAGCCGGTGTTATTTCATCGTTTCCCAAGTTCTTGGGTGGCGCATGGTGTGGCGATTGAACGTCCAAAAGCTTCTCATGAGTTTGACTATGAAGGTGAAATAGTTGCCATCATCGGTAAGCCTGGTAAATACATAACGAAAGAAAAAGCCCTAGATCACGTTGCTGGTTATAGTATTTTTAACGATGGCTCCCTTCG
Organism: Betaproteobacteria bacterium; assembly: GCA_037137465.1. Lineage (GTDB taxonomy): Bacteria > Pseudomonadota > Gammaproteobacteria > Burkholderiales > Burkholderiaceae > Polynucleobacter. The sequence continues at coordinate 23,746 of JBAXKF010000005.1, forward strand.
TGACTTCCAATTCCGTTCAAGCCAATGGATGTGGGGTAAGAACTTTGACCGTAGCGGTGGTTTCGGCCCTGAGTTTGTGTCTGCCGATGAAGTGCCTCCAGGCATGGTGGGGATGAACCTTGAAACGCGTTTAAATGGTCAAGTCATGCAAAAAGCGAATACCAAGGATATGATTTTTGATGTGGCAACATTAGTTGTTGCTTGTTCAGAAGGAATGGAACTCCATCCTGGCGACATGATCATCACTGGCACACCTGCAGGCGTTGGTTTTGCCCGTAAGCCACCGGTCTTCATGAAGGCGGGTGATGTATGTGAAGTCGTTGTTGAAGGTCTAGGCACATTGTCTAATCCTGTAATTAACGAAGCTTAATGAATTAATGGCCCCTAAGGGGGCCTTTTACTATATAAAATTATGAGAATATTTACATTTGAAAAAGCCGGTAAGCCAACAATCGGTTTATTAAGAACACCTGCGGCTGCAGAGTTTATTGATTTAGAAGCAGCGGGCTATGAACATTGCCACGACATGGTTGCTTTACTGAGCCAACCTGATTGGAAAGATAGCTTAGATGCTATCTTAGAAGAAGAGCCATTGCATGCGATTAAACCGATGGCAGGCGTTAAGTTTTTAACTTTGGTAGCCAATCCTGGAAAAATTATCTGCGTTGGACTGAACTACGCTGATCACGCAAAAGAGGGTGGTCATGCCATACCGGATCATCCAAGTTTCTTCTTGAGAGTCAATTCTTCTCAAGTAGCGCATCAACACCCAATGCGGGTTCCAAAAGCATCTGCTAAATTAGATTACGAAGCAGAATTGGCGGTGATTATTGGCCAAAAAGCCCGTCACTTAAACTTAGACAACGCTCTAGATTGCGTAGCAGGTTACTCTTGCTATAACGACGGTTCGGTACGTGACTATCAGCGCAAAGGAACGCAGTGGACTTTAGGTAAAAACTTTGATGACACAGGTAGCTTTGGCCCCTGGTTAGTAACCAAAGATGAATTACCTCCTGGTGGTGATGGCCTTAGAATACAGGCGCGTTTAAATGGCCAAGTATTACAAGATGGCAATACCTCTAATTTCTTATTTGATGTCAAAACCGTATTGAAAATTGTTTCAGAATGTATGACATTAGAGCCTGGAGATGTGATTATTACCGGCACACCTGCAGGAGTTGGTTACGCAAGAACGCCGCCGATTTTTATGAAGGCTGGAGATATTTGTGAAATCGAGATTGAGAAAATTGGTGTCCTACTCAATACGATTGCAAATGAATAAAGTTGTAGTCCTTAATAAAAAAGCTTCATCATGTGATGAGGCTTTTTTTAACTCTATCTTGGCCTAGGTCATGTATAAAATTATTGCATTTGATGCATTTGGCACAATTTTTGATGTGTATTCAATCGGTAAATTAGCGGAAGAATACTTTCCTCATCATGGTCAAAGTTTGTCGATCATGTGGCGAGACCGCCAAATTGAATATACTCGTTTAGTCAGTATGGCAGATCCGCTTGAGGGAGGTAGTCGCCATTATGTTTCATTTTGGGAGTTAACGATTCAAGCACTGCGGTATTGCTGTAGCCGGTTAGGTCTAGCCTTAACCCCTGAGATTGAAAACCGACTCATGGGGCAGTATGCACAACTAGAGATTTTTTCTGATGTATTGCCTTGTTTGCAGGCCATTCATCAGCAGCAGATACAAACAGCGATACTATCTAATGGTAGTCAAGAAATGTTAAACACAGTGGTGGAGCGAAATCACATAAGTTCTTATTTTGAACAATTGATTTCAGTAGATGAAGTACGACACTTTAAAGTGATGCCAATGACTTATGAATTAATTTTAAAAAAATTCGATTGTCAAAAAAAAGATGTACTGTTTGTATCATGTAATGCTTGGGACATTGTTGGCGCAGCATGGTTTGGGTTGCCCACTTTTTGGGTTAATCGCCATCAGTTACCATATGAGACTATTGGATTACCACCGACGTATCAAGGCTCTGGCCTTGCAGACCTCTTGCAGTATTTATAAACATTCTTTCTGAAAGGTTTTTATGATTAAGCTCTTTTATCACCCATCCCCAAATCCTTTAAAGGTTGCACTTTTTCTAGAAGAGGCTCATCTGCCATATGAGATGGTTCCTGTTGATACTCGTAAAGGTCAGCAACATGATCCAGATTTTTTAAAAATCAATCCAAATGCGAAAACCCCAGCGATTCTAGATGGCGATATTTCAGTTTTTGATAGTAATGCGATTTTGTTGTACCTCGCGGCAAAACATGGATTATTCCTACCCGCAGACAATGATCAGAATAAAGCGCAAATTGCATCATGGCTCATGTTTATTGCTACAGGAATTGGCCCTTATTGTGGACAGGCAGTCCATTTCAAAAGGTTTGCACCAGAACCAAAAGAGTATGCAGTCAATCGCTACGATTTTGAAGCTTGGCGTCACTGGAATATTATTGAAGCCCATCTGAAAGGTAAAGCCTGGATGATTGATGAAACCTACAGCATTATTGACATGTCATTGTGGGGTTGGGCACGCATGATTCCAGTCATTCTAGGTGAGGATGCTTGGGATAAGTTGCCCAATATTAAACGCTGGATTGATGTGATTAATGCACGACCTGCAGCGCAACGTGCAGAGGCATTGAAAACACAACATGAATTTACAATCGCAGTTGATGACGCTGCCAAACGACATTTATTTCCAGCGAATGCAAGGTTGGGACTATAGTAGTTATATCAAGAATTTTTTAAAGATAGGAAAACGAAATGAGCAATACACAAAAGAAATCGCCCTCAATACAGGTATATACATGGGCTACACCCAATGGGCATAAAGTGCATATTATGTTGGAAGAATGTGGCTTTAAGTTAGGAAAAGATTGGGAAGCACACCCCATTGATATCGGTAATGGAGATCAATTCAAATCTGAGTTTTTAAGCATTAGTCCCAATAACCGTATCCCAGCTCTTGTCGATATGAATGGCCCGGATGGCAAACCGATTAGTATTTTTGAATCTGGCGCTATTTTGCTGTATTTGGCATCCAAAACAGGTAAGTTTTTACCAAAGAGTACGACTGATAAATTCAAAGTGATGGAATGGTTAATGTTCCAAATGGGCGGCGTTGGTCCTATGCTCGGACAGACCCATCATTTCCGTATTTATGCCCCTGAGAAAGTTGAATATGCGGTCAACCGTTACACAAAAGAAGCCAATCGTTTATATGGTGTGATGGATCGTCAATTGGCAAAAAATAAATATATTGCAGGTAAGACTTATTCCATTGCCGATATAGCTATTTTCCCGTGGTTACGGAGTTGGCAAAATCAAGGTGTTGAGATGTCTGAATATCCACACGTGCAAGCGTGGTTTGCGGAAATTGAACAGCGTCCTGCAGTTAAGCGTGGAGTAGAGGTTTTAACCTCACTGCGTAAACCCAAGCATGATGACAAAGCTAATGAAATTCTCTTTGGCTTTAAACCAGAAGACAAGAAGTAATTCAATCAATCCCCAACCTTATAATAGGTGGGGGATTGAAGTCTGAAGATGAAACATCTATTTGATCAAAGCATTGATCGTGCCAACACACATTCGGTACGCTGGGATAAGTATGGTCCCGGAGTTATTCCATTATGGGTTGCTGACATGGATTTTCGCTCACCAGATTGTGTGATGAAAGCATTACATAGTAGAGTTGATCATGGTATTTATGGTTATACCTATGCCAGCGAAGAGCTCAAAGAAAATATTGCACAGTATGTACAAAAAACCTACCACTGGGCAATACAAACCGATTGGATTAGTTTTTTGCCAAGTCTTGTTACAGGGTTACATCTGTCGGTTAGGATGCTCACAGATGCAGGCGATCACGTTTTAATTCCAGGACCGGCGTATCATCATTTTAAAGATGCGGTTGTAGGGGCAGGACGGGATTACTCCACCTACGATACTCAAGCGCGTACAGAGGGTTCTTGTGTATCCCTCGAGCAACTAGAATCTTTAGTCAAGCCCAATACGCGCTTACTGATGATCTGCAATCCCCATAATCCTGGCGGGACGGTATTCACACGCACAGAGCTCGAGATGCTTACGCAGTTTGCTAAACAACACCAACTCATCATTTGTTCCGATGAAATTCATGCCGATTTGATATTAGATGAAGGCGTACAGCATCACCCCATCGGTAGCATTAGTCAAGCTGCTCAAGAATACAGTTTTTCACTGATGTCTCTGAATAAAACATTTAATTTTCCTGGACTTGGATTGGCTTGGATCATTTGTCCCAATCCACAAATCAGAGCTCGGCTTTTAAAAGATATGCACACATTAATTCCGAATCCCAATCTACTGGCGTATGAAGTCACCCAGGCGGCGATTCAAGAGGGAGGATCTTGGCATCAAGCCTTGATAAAGTACCTAAGATCCAATCGCGACTACGTATCCCAGCGAATCAATGCAATGCCTGGATTATCGATGGCACATTTGCAAGCGACCTATCTTGCTTGGATTGATGCCTCTGAACGTCATTGGGAAAACCCATTTAATACGATTTTAGAGGCAGGGGTAGCGGTATCCCCAGGATCTCAATTTGGCGATCAGCAGTTTTTTCGCTTGAACTTTGGTACGCAGCGTAAATTATTAGAAACTGCATTAGACCGCATTGAAATAGCGTGTTTTAAATAGTTCAGTTATTATAAAAAAACTATGCAAAGCCAACAATCCTCTTATTACTATCAAATGGTCAAAGATCAGCTCGTGCTATGGAATGGCATGAATGTAGAGCAACGCAGAAACTCTTATGAAGAAGTCGCATTAAAACGGGATAATTTTTCTAAAGAAGTTGAAGTAGAGCCTGTCCAGCTTGGTCAGGTTAGTGGTGAGTGGTTAATACCTCATCGTATGACAAGTGATGGCATCATCATTCACCTGCACGGAGGGGCCTTTGCAGTGGGGAATGCTTTAACGTACCGTGCGATTGGCTCGCATTTAGCCGAGCATGCAAAGTGCAAAGTCTTGATGCTCAATTATCGTTTATGTCCAGAGCATCCTTTTCCGGCAGCTTTAATGGACGTCGTCAATACCTTTAAGCTTTTAAAAGAACAACATGGACAACAAAAAATAGCCCTTAGTGGCGATTCTGCTGGAGGTAATTTAGCGATTACAGCGACACTCTATTTACAGCAACATCAATTACCCATTCCTGATGCATTAGGTTTAATGTCCCCTTGGACTGACCTGACGATGACCAATACAACCCATCAAACGAAGGCGCTCATAGATCCCTATTTTCCGAATAGTGAGCGATTAATTGCATTTGCCAAAATATATGCTCATGACAAGGATCTCAAGGACCCACTCATATCGCCACAATACGCATCTTTTAAAAATTTTCCACCAGTCATGACTCACGTTGGTGAATTTGAGGCATTACTTGATGATGCAGAAAAGTTTCATCAAAAAGCAATCGCGGACGGAGTTTCGTCGCAATTAGAAATCTACCCCAGTATGTGGCATGTTTGGCAACACTTTGTCGGATTGATGCCAGAAGCCACGCAATCGATTCAAACGATGGGGCAGTTTTTAGCATTACACGTGCATTAAGTCCGCATCATCTAGTAGGACTTACACAATCATTTACCAATTCAATAGAGTCAAAACGTACAGTCTATTTATCATATTGTGAAATATGGCTCAAATTATGACGTGTCATCATAATTTCATCAAATAGCTTAAAAAATGTAACTCAGGGTAATTACTATAAGAATCTTAGAAGTTCTCATTCGCCATTTTTATTGGAAAACATCATGATTGAACCATCAAAAAAAGCAAATCCTATGCAAGCCATCAAAGTCAGCATAGAAAAGTCATTAAAAAGTACAGAAAAAGTAGTTAATGAGGCAAAACAAGCTAATCAAAAGATAACAGAATTATCCAAAGTCCACTCTCAAAAATTACAAAAATCAATTTCTCAAGAACGAGAAAAGATTCAAAAGATGATTGGAGAAATCCAAGAAAACATACAGGCAGAAGAAATCAAAAATCCAATGGATTTTTTTGGTGCATATACACAGTATTTGCAAGATGCAGCCCAAAGACAGACATTATTTTTTGATGCTTTACGTAAAAGAGGCAATATATATGTAGAGCATGCAAAAGCAGGGATGCCACCCGTATTAGATTTTGCATATGAAGTCATCATGGACGGTATGGAAATGACACCTCCGGTTAACTACATGTTGCTCAAAATCACCGCTCCAGAAGGAAAAACGATTTATGAAGATCGGGCTCCGATTATCATCATTGACCCACGTGCCGGTCACGGCGCTGGAATCGGCGGCTTTAAACCTGAGAGTCAAGTAGGAGACGGTTTTGATGATGGACATCAAGTTTATTTCGTGGCTTTTCGTCAGATGCCTGTTCCCGAGCAAACATTAGCGGATGTACGTGATGCAGAAATACAATTCGTACAAGAGGTAACACGCCGTCATCCGAAGGCACCTAAGCCAATTATGATTGGCAACTGTCAAGGCGGATGGGCAACAATGCTCGTGGCAGCCAAAGCTCCACAACTATTAGGGCCGATTGTCTTGAATGGCTCTCCGATGTCTTATTGGGCTGGTAAACGTGGAGAAAACCCTATGCGCTATACAGGTGGGGTTAGGGGCGGAGCAATGCCAGCAATCCTTGCTGCCGATTTGGGACATGGAATCTTTGATGGAGCGGCGCTGGTTCAAAACTTTGAGTCACTCAATCCAGCCAACGCACTTTTTAGTAAGTATTACAACCTGTATTCCAACGTAGATACAGAGACAGAACGATTTTTAGAGTTTGAGCGTTGGTGGGGAGGCTATGCCTTAATGACCGAGGCAGAAATACGATGGATAGTCGAAAATTTATTTATTGGTAATAAGCTAACTTCAGGTGAAGCAGTACTTGGTTACGAACGTGTTGATTTGAAAAAAATTGAATCACCAATTATTGTTTTTGCCTCACATGGCGACAACATCACGCCCCCACAACAGGCGCTCCATTGGATACCGGACTTGTATGCGAGTGTAGAAGAACTCAAAGCTAAAGGCCAGCGTATCGTTTATATGATTCATGGCTCGATTGGACATTTAGGCATTTTTGTTTCTGCCAAGATCGCAGGACGAGAACATGAGGCGATTACTGACACCTTTAGAGCTGTGGAGGCATTGCCACCGGGTTTATATGAAATGGTGTTAGAAGATGGAGAGGACCGTGTTCATATTCGTTTTGAGCCAAGAACCATGGAGGATATATTATCCATCGCTAATAATCCTGACGATGATGATGAGCTCTTTGCTGAAGTTTCAAAAATGTCACAAATGGTTACAGAGATGTATGAAAGAATGTTCCGCCCGATGGTTAAACATATCGTGACAGAAGAGTCTGCTGAGATGCTACGTAATTTAAATCCATTACGAACTCAGCGCCTGATGTTTTCTGACGCTAATCAACTCATGCCGATGTTTGACTCCTTGATACAAAAAGCAAAAGATAATCGCAAACCAATTGATAAAAAAAATCCTTTTTTACAACTTGAAAAAATGTTTGCTGAATCGATTGAATCACAACTCAATCTATATCGTGACACGCGCGATGCAATGACTGAACTCATGTTCTTTAATATGTATTCCTCGCCAATGATGAAGTCAATGACCAAGCCACTCGATAAGCATCATGGCAAGCGTCGTGACGTTGACGTACGGGAATATCCAGAAATTCGGTTAGCCTTATCGATGATGGAAGTTGGTGGTGTTCCTGAAGCGACAGTACGTATGTTGCATTTAATTACAAAAGCTCGCGGGTATGTAAGAAGAACAAGACTTGAGCGTGAATTACAAGCCTTACAAAGAGCCCACTTCCCGAATCTTCATGATGAAAATGCTCTATCGCATTTGATTCATCAACAATCTTTGATTGTTGACTTTGAGCCAACCTTGGCTAAAGAGAGTTTAGTGGTCTTATTAAGTTCAGAAGAAAAACAAAAAGAAGCCCTAGATCTCGTGATGGAAATTGCAGGACCGCGTGACACGATGCATCCGAATGCGCTCAAGCAATATGAAGAATTTGAAAAAATGTTTGCTAAAAAAGTAGTAAAAGTAGCGAAAAAAAGAACATCTAAATCTGAATAATTTTGATTGGAAATGACATGAATGCACCAATAGATGGATTAAGAAATCGTACCTGGATCGAATTAAAGGTTGGAGATGAAGCTGCTATTGAAAAAACAGTAGGTTCAAGAGATTTATATCTATTTGCTCATGCGTCGGGTAATTTAAACCCACTGCATATGCCAACATTTGATGTGGATCATGATGGAGTAAGTGATGCAGTTGCTCCGTCCATGTGGGTTGGTTCTTTAATTTCTAGTGTACTAGGGAATGTTTTACCCGGCCCTGGCACACTCTATCGCCAACAGTCCTTTGATTTTGTTGGTCGTGCTCATGTAGGCGATGTGATTAATATTCATGTGCGTTTATTAGAAAAATTAGAATCTCCAAATGTGGTTTTCGAAACGATTGTTTCTAAGGTGGGTGGTCCGATCATTGCTTCAGGAAAAGCCATAGTTAGTGCGCCAACTGAGCATATAACTTTATCGCATCATGAGTTACCGCCTTTACTCCTCGAAGAACACGATCATTTTTCACGCTTGATTGAAGCAGCAAAAAAGCTAGAGCCAATGCCAACAGCAGTAGTATGCCCAGATGATTCAAACTCGCTTAAAGGCACATTGCTAGCAATGCGTTCGGGACTCATTATTCCTATTTTGATTGGATCTAAGGTAAAGATTGAAGAAGCCGCCAAAGAAGCACATGAAGATCTAACATTAATCCAAATTATCGATATTCCTGATCATGTTGCTGCAGCTGCAAAAGCAGTTGAACTTGTTCACACCAATCAAGTGCGCGCCATTATGAAAGGAAATTTACATTCAGATGAGTTACTTGCTCAGGTCGTTAAAAAAGAAGGTGGCTTGCGAGGTTCAAGAAGAATTTCACACGTCTTTGCGATGAATGTGCCAACACTTGATCATCCTTTATTTATTAGTGATGCTGCGATAAATATTGCACCAGATTTAATGACTAAACTTGACATCACACAAAATGCAATTGATTTAGCGCAAGCTTGCGGAATTGCAGTACCGCTTGTAGCGATTATGTCTGCAGTGGAAACTATTAACGTTAACATTCCCTCTTCAATGGAAGCCGCGATTCTTGCGAAAATGGCTGATCGTGGACAAATTACTGGTGGAATCGTTGACGGCCCATTAGCGATGGACAATGCCATTGATATGGGCGCTGCAAAAACGAAGAAATTAGAGTCTCCAGTCGCTGGTCGAGCTCAAGTACTCATCGTGCCTAATCTCGAATCTGGAAATATGTTAGCAAAGCAGTTAACTTTTGTCTCTCATGCTCAGCCGGCTGGCTTAGTATTAGGCGCCAAGATTCCTGTCATGTTAACGAGCCGGGCTGACAATGAAATGGCGCGTTTAGCTTCATGTGCCTTAGCGCAGCTCTATGATTATTTCAGAAGAAATAAAAAATCAGCCATTGAAGCAGAGTAATTAACATATTCAAGACGGAGGATCATATGTCCAATCAAAGACAGGGCTTATTAACACTTAATGCAGGATCTTCATCTATAAAATTTGCTTTATATACAGTTCCATCACTCGAACAATTAATTATTGGTCAAATTGACGGGATTGGATCTACTGCGGCATTCAAAGCGAAGAGTAGTGATCAAGCCATTCATGAAAAATACGAATGGCCAGCTGAGCAGGCACCACAAAATCATAGTGCCGCTTTGCAATGGTTAATACAGTGGCTTGGTAAGCACATGGCAGATATGCAAATTAAGGCAGTTGGGCACCGCGTAGTTCATGGTGGTCAATATTACAGTGAACCTGTCATGATTAATGATGCGGTTCTCGAAAAGTTTGAAACTTTACTTTCTTTAGCGCCACTTCATGAACCGCATAATATTGCGGGAATCAAAGCTGCGCGAGAGTCCTTTGGTGATATTCCTCAAGTGGCTTGTTTTGATACCGCATTCCATCGCAATCAGCCATTTATCAATGATACTTTTGCAATTCCTCGTCATTTTTACGAAGAGGGCATCCGTCGTTATGGCTTTCACGGTTTATCTTACGAATATATCGCCAAGAAACTACCTGAACTCTATCCAGAGCATGCCAATGGTCGAGTGATTGTATTGCACTTAGGTAATGGTGCTTCCATGGCAGCGCTTAAAGAGGGTAAATCAATTGCATCCACCATGGCATTTTCAGCCTTAGATGGCTTGCCCATGGGAACACGTTGTGGTGATATCGATCCAGGTGTATTGCTCTATTTGATGGATCATAAAAAGATGTCTGCAAAAGAAATTTCTGACTTACTCTATAAAGAGTCTGGGCTTAAAGGGCTATCAGGTATTTCTAATGATATGCGCACCTTAGAGAGTTCTGATGTCCCTTCTGCTAAAGAGGCAATTGAATATTTTATCAGTCGTGTTAAACGCGAAATTGGAAGTTTAGCCATGGCCTTAGGCGGATTAGATGCGATGGTCTTTACGGGTGGTATAGGTGAGAATTCTGTACACATTCGTCAGGAAGTATTAAAAGGCTGTGAATGGCTTGGAGTGGAATTAGATAAAGTCAATAATGATGCAGGAAAAACCGTGATATCTACAGAGTATTCCAGTGTTTTATGTTTACGTATTCCAACAGATGAAGAAGGGATGATTGCAGCTCATACCTTAGCTTTATCCAATTTAACAATTCCAACAATGAGTTCATGATGAGAAAAGCACAACAACCAGAAGAGTTAGTCAAGTTAATCCCAGAAGGTGCAGTCTTGATGATTGGTGGTTTTATGGGAGTAGGTTCACCACACAGAGTGATTGACGCACTTGTTGAAAGTGGCCAGAAAAAATTAACGATTATTGCCAACGATACAGCATTGCCAGGTATTGCGATTGGTAAATTGATTCGAAGTGGCCAAGTATCCCATGTGATTACTAGCCATATTGGCCTCAATCCGGAAACGCAACAAAAGATGATAAGTGGAGAGATCAAGGTTGATTTATGTCCACAAGGATCTTTGATTGAAAGAATCCGTTGCGCAGGTTATGGCTTAGGTGGAGTGTTAGTAAAGACTGGATTTGGTACCTTAGCTGAAGAAGGTAAGCAAATTGTTGAGGTCAATGGTGATTCATGGTTACTTGAAACACCATTGCACGCAGACTTTGCCTTGATCCATGCGCATCAAGCAGACTATTTAGGAAATTTAGCGTATCAACTAACCGCCACAAACTTTAATCCCGCGATGGCGATGGCAGGTAATTGTGTAATAGCTGAATCAAATGAAATATTGCCCGTTGGAATGATTTCTCCAGATCACGTTGACACACCAGGCGTGGTTGTAGACCATTTAGTTGCCATTAAACTCTCTCATTAAAAGACGGATAAAGATATGATGAAACCCCAAGAAATTATTGCGCGCCGAGTTGCTCAAGAATTAAGAGATGGCATGTTAGTCAATTTAGGTATTGGTATGCCAACGATGGTAGCTAATTTTTTACCAGAAAACTTAACTGTCTTTTTGCAATCAGAAAATGGCTTAATTGGGCTTGATCAACGTCCACCGGAAGGGATGGAAGATGAAGACTTAACGGATGCTGGCGGGGGATATGTTACAGCGATTCCAGGAGCAGCCAGAATTGATAGTAATATGTCTTTTGGTCTAATCCGTGGTGGTCATTTAGATATGACCGTGTTAGGTGGTTTACAGGTGGATTCCAAAGGATTATTAGCTAATTGGATGATTCCTTTAAAGATGGTGCCTGGCATGGGTGGTGCTATGGATTTGGTTACAGGTGCGAAAAAAGTAGTGGTGGCGATGGTGCATACGGCTAAGGGCACACATAAAATTATTCCAAAATGTGAGTGGCCTTTAACGTCTGCTAGACCAGTCGATATGATTGTTACGGAAATGGCCGTAATCATTAATACTCCAGAAGGTTTAGTATTGACAGAGACGGGCCCAGGAGTATCTGTGGAGGATGTGATTGCTGCAACTGGCACATCCCTCATTATTGCGAATGATGTTAAAAAAATGAATATTGAAGTAACTGCTTAAGGAAAAATTATGGAAATTCAATCAGTCGGAATTATTGGGGCAGGCATAATGGGCAATGGTATTGCTCAGGTATGTGCTGCAGCGGGACTTGATGTAGTGATGGTCGATATTAATCAAGCAGCGATTGATAAAGGTATGGAAAGCATTAGTTCAAGTCTTGAGCGTTTAGTCAAAAAAGAAAAATTAACCGCTGAGCAAAAAGCGGCAACGATGGCAAAAATTAAACCCTCACTTGCATATGCAGACCTCAAAGACTTGCATTTGGTGATTGAGGCAGCAACGGAGAATCGTCCCATCAAAGAAAAAATTCTCAAGCAGCTCGATGAAACATGTTCAGCATCAACGATTATTGCTACCAATACATCTTCACTCTCGGTTACGCAACTCGCAGCGAATGACTCCAATCCTGCGCGTGTGATTGGTATGCACTTCTTTAATCCAGTGCCAATGATGTCACTCGTTGAAATCATCCGCGGCTTACAAACGAACGACGCTACGCATCAAGCAATCTATGATATGTCAAAGCGCCTAGGTAAAGAGCCAATTACTGTGAAAAACTCACCAGGATTTGTAGTCAACAGAATCTTGGTGCCGATGATTAATGAGGCGTTCTTTGTATTAGCTGAAGGGATTGCTTCTGCAGAGGATATCGATGCGGGCATGAAATTAGGATGTAATCAACCGATTGGCCCATTAGCACTAGCAGACTTGATTGGATTAGACACATGCCTTGCAATTATGGAAGTTTATTTTAATAACTTCAGTGACTCTAAATATCGTCCATGCCCATTGTTGCGTGAAATGGTTGCGGCAGGACAGCTGGGACGTAAGACAGGAAAAGGCGTTTACCAGTACTAAAAATCATATGTTTTCTTTATGACCAACAATGTTGGTCATTTTTTTTTAGTATCTTTTCTTGGCTTGGAGAGGAGTTCTCCAGGTCCTGAGAATAAAAAGCATAAAATAGACTTTTATCTATTGAGAATGTCTATGTCCTCCACGAAGTTAGGTTATTGGAGTGTGGTTGCTAGTTACATCTGCTGGGGCTTTATGCCCTTGTATACGAGGCAATTTTCTGATGTATCCCTCTTAGAGTTTTTCGTGCACCGTATCATTTGGTCGGCCGCCATCCTTGTGTTACTCATGTTGATACAAGGAAAATTAATTGCGTTATTTACCAACTTAAGTCTAAAAAGAGTTGGCATGTATTTTGTGAGTGCCGTTTTAGTCGCTGCTAATTGGTACTTATTCGTCTGGGGAATCTTACGCGGAGATATTACTGAGGCTAGTTTAGGATATTTTATTAATCCCCTTGTCAGTGTTTTACTGGGACTTGTCATACTCCATGAAAAAATCCGACGTTTTCAATTAGTAGCCACGATCCTTGTTGTTCTAGGAGTAGGTATTTTGGGATTTGCTTATGGAAAGTTTCCCTGGCTAGCCCTTTCGCTAGGAGCTAGCTTTGGTTTGTATGGATTAATTCGCAAGGTCGGGGATTTAAATGCAGTCGAAGGTTTAACTCTAGAAATGGTGCTTTTATTACCTTTTATGTTCGTTTTAATTTATTACCTAAAAGGTCAAGATCAGTTCATATTTGGTACGCAAGGCATATTGATTGATATGAAGTTAATGACCATTGGGATTATCACGGCTTTACCCATGTTGATTTTTATATTTGGAGTGCAGCGCATTTCAATGACCACCTTAGGCTTTATACAATACCTAGGACCGACATTACAATTTTTAAGTGGCGTCTTAATCTTTAATGAGATTATTGACCAAAATCGCTTAATGGGCTATGCAACAGTATGGCTTGGTTTATTGATATTTGCCCTAGAAGGTTTGTATCAATCAAGAAAAAATCAAGCTAATCAAACCTCACCGGTGATGATGGATTGAAATTGCCCTGGGTAAATTCACGCATTTTAATGAGGGTATACAGCATCTGATTGATCGGTGTAGGAATACCGTGTTGTTTACCTTTTTCGACAATGCTGCCATTCAGATAATCGATTTCAGTTGCTTTGCCTTTTGCAATATCTTGCGCCGTAGAAGAGTACTGCTGAGGCATATGAATCGGAATTTGTGCAATGGCGTCGGTTATATGTTGCTCATCCAAAATAACCCCTTCATGCTTTGCAATGAGAAAACACTCTGACCGAATTTGATCAGCCAGATCTGGGATACCTGGGCTTTGCATTAACTGGGCATATTTAATATGAGCAATTGCAGATAGAGCATTAAAAACACAATTGATAATAAATTTCTCCCACATTACTTCAAGCATTGTTTCGGACACCTTAGTGGGAATCTTAGCTAAACGAAGCATCTCAGATAAAAAGTTCAGTCGATCTTTATCTTGTCCTGGGATGGTATTACCAATAATCAAATTACCAGCACCAAAGTGAGTTACCTCGTTCGGGGCGGACATAGCAATGGCTGCGTACACCATGGCAGAAAAACAGGTTTGTGAAATATGAGTTTTTAATAAAGACGCATTATCTAAACCATTTTGCAGGCTCAAAAGAACTGCATTTGATTTAAGGTGAGGGGCAATCAGTTCGGCCGTGCTAAGTGTGGCTTGGGATTTGACGGCGATGAGCACATAAGCTGCGTCCGCAAGAGCGCTGTACTGGGTTGAAGCAAAGACGGGAACTGTTTCATCATGACTCTCCCACACCATTTTAAGACCTTCATCATTGAGTAAAGCAACTTGATGTTCGCGGGCAATCAATGTGACAGGAAATCCTGCTTTTGCAAATAAGCCACCAAAGTAGCAACCGACTGCACCAGCCCCAACAACAGCAATTTTAGGTAAAGAGATACTCATTTATAGTTCTGTGACAACGGGCAAAAATAGTTCTTGAAGATCATTCAGAAACTGAAAACCCAACGGAGTTGCTATGAGACTCTTCAAGTCTGTTTCTAAAAGACCTTTTTCTATTGCAAGATCAAGATCGGACTGAATATTCATCTGCCGCAAGCCGGTGCGTTGCTCAAACATGCTCATTGGAGCGCCATTTTTTAAGCGCAGAGCACCCAACATAAACTCAAATGCAAGCTCATCCTGAGCCACCACACGTTCCTCAATCACCCCATGGCGATTGCTAAAGACCGATTGCATATAGGTTTGAGGATGACGTTCTTTCACAGTCCGAATAATTTTATCTGGGAAAGAGATTTTTCCATGAGCGCCAGCACCGATACCTAAATAATCACCAAAAGTCCAATAATTGATATTGTGAAAACATTCTGACTTAGGTTTGGCATATGCAGAGATTTCATAACGATGTAAACCAGCATTCTCCAAGAGTTGCAATAAGGACTCTTGCATTTGAGCGCTAAGATCCTCATCTGGAATAGGCGGCGGAAATTTAGCGAACAGGGTATTGGGTTCGAGTGTGAGGTGATATAAAGACACATGATCTGTATCAAAACTCAGAGCAGTTTGTAAATCGGCAATCGCCTCATCAAGTGATTGATGAGGCAAGCCATACATCACATCAAGATTGACGCGTTTAAAGAATTGTTTTGCCACGCCAATCGCTGCAACCGCTTCAGCGGCGCTATGGACACGCCCGAGATCTTTTAAATGACGAGGGTTAAAGCTTTGGATACCTAAAGAAATACGGGTGATACCACTTTTGGCATAGGCGGCAAATTTAGTCGCTTCAACCGAACCAGGGTTTGCTTCTAAAGTAATTTCAATATCACTATCCATCCCTATACGAGCCCGAACATCAGCCAACAATCGATCGAGACCTTCCGGAGATAAAAGACTGGGTGTGCCACCACCGATAAAAATAGAGTGCACCCTACGTCCCCAGATCAGTGGTAATGACTGCTCTAAATCATGGCAAAGAGCGTCCAAATAACTCTGTTCATCAAACCCGGTACCTTGATCACTAATTGCATGTGAATTGAAGTCGCAATAGGGACATTTTTTTTCGCACCAAGGAAAATGAATATATAAAGATAATGGCGGCAAGGACTCCAAACGCGTTTGTTGGCTTGGGTACGACTTCTCTGCCAATTGAATGGGAATAATGGTGCGTTTACTCATGAGATATTTTCAGCATAAGCTCTTGCATTGCTAGAGCGCGATGACTAATTTTGTTTTTCAACGCGGGGGGTAGTTCAGCTGCGGTTTGTCCAAGATCTGGCAAAAAGAAGAAAGGATCATAGCCAAAGCCATTGGCGCCACGAGGGGAGTCGATGATCTCACCATTCCAAGTACCAGACGCAATGATAGGTTCTGGATCATTGGTGTGGCGAATGAACACAAGCGCACAGACATACCGAGCGCGTTTGTTCGTATGATTTTTCATGAGATCAAGCAAGTGTTCATTATTTTGTGTATCAGTGGAATCTGGACCAGCAAATCTTGCCGAATGGATTCCTGGAGCGCCATCAAGCGCTTCGACACAAATTCCGGAATCATCAGCCAAACTAGGCAGGCCGCTGATGGAGCTGGCTTGTCGAGCTTTAGTTAAGGCATTTTCTACAAAAGTGAAGAACGGTTCAGGTGCAGGTGCAATACCAAGCGCTTGTTGAGAGATGAGCTCAATGCCAAGAGGGCCAAAGAGCGCATTAAATTCCGCAAGCTTACCTAAATTTGAAGAAGCTAAAACAATCTTTTTAGCAATGAAGCTCATTTTGCAAGGGCTTCTTTTTGTAAGGCAACTAATTGACGAATCGAATCTTGACCTAAATCGAGAAGTTGAACAAGCTCTTCGCGAGAGAAACTAGCACCCTCAGCAGTCCCTTGAATTTCCACAATACCGCCTTTACCTGTCATGACAATATTCATATCCGTATCACAGTTCGAGTCTTCGTCATAGTCGAGGTCAGCAACTGCAAGACCTTTAAAAATACCCACTGAAATTGCGGCAACGTGATCAATAATCGGGTCACTCTTGAGGGTGCCATTTTTTAGCAAAAGATTCACAGCATCACGTGCCGCTACGAAGGCACCCGTAATGGCAGCAGTTCTTGTTCCACCATCGGCCTGAATCACATCACAATCCAAGTGAATCGTTCGCTCACCTAAAATAGTGAGATCAAAAATACTGCGTAAAGACCTACCAATCAAACGTTGAATCTCTTGGGTTCTACCTGATTGTTTGCCCCGAGCAGCTTCACGATCGCTACGGGTATGGGTTGATCTTGGCAGCATGCCGTATTCAGCAGTTACCCAGCCCTGACCACTCCCTTTTTGATGGGGGGGGACTTTTTCTAAAATACTTGCATTGCAAAGAACTTGAGTTGAGCCAAAGCTGATGAGAACAGAGCCCTCCGCATGCTTTGTAAAATGACGGGCGATAGTAACTTCTCGGATTTGTGACAATTCACGCTGACTTGGACGAATCGATACATTCATTAAGGATTACCTTTCAATTAATTTTTACTATTTTGCCTTTTATTTGGCAATCACACATCAACACTTTACAATGTATCCATGATATATAGCATGACAGGCTTTGGGGCACATCGTCAGCCCTTAATTAATCAAGAACAAACAGTGGCATTAGTTTACGTCGAACTAAGGTCAATTAATTCGCGTTTTCTCGATTTAGTGTTTAGAACCCCTGATGAAGCCCGATTTGCTGAATCCCAAATCAGGGAGCAAATTGCTAAACGCGTGAGCCGAGGAAAAATTGAATGTCGGATTCATATTCAGCGAGGCGCTGACATTGATCAAGCTCAAGAGACAGACAAGCACCAAGAGATCGCGCAAAATTTTCATGTGGGCGTATTAAGTGAGTTAAAGCATTTTGAGGCGTATATACAAGCGCAATTCCCGGGGGCGACTGCTTTAAGTGTCAAAGATATTTTAAGTTGGCCTGGCGTCATTCGGCAAGAAGACATTGGTTCAGAAGCGCTGCAAGAAGCGATCCTGCAAGCACTGCATGTCGCCTTAGACGCACTCCTTGCCAGTCGCCAAAGTGAAGGTGATTTGATGCGACAAGTCATCATGAAAAATCTTGAGAAGATGGCTGCTATTGTTGCGCATATTGAAATTAAATTACCAGAAATTATTCAGGCCTATCAAGATAAACTCACTGAAAAATTACTTTCTGTACTTAATGGAATTGACCAACAAGGTCGAGTGGTTTCTAAAGAAGAGACAGTTGAACGTATCAAACAGGAAGTTGTGATGTATGGCGTTAGAATCGATGTGGCAGAGGAAATTAATCGACTCAAGGCCCATTTTGATGCCGTTCGAAGTGCTCTATCTAAAGGCGGGCCTGTTGGTAAGCGACTTGATTTTTTAATGCAAGAATTACAAAGAGAAAGCAATACATTGGGAGCAAAGTCAGTTTCACAGGAAACTAGCGACGCCTCAATGGAACTGAAGTTACTCGTTGAGCAAATTCGTGAACAAGTACAAAATTTAGAATAGTACGTAAGGAAAAAAGATGACTTATAGTGGCAGCATGATTTTAGTTGTAGCACCTTCTGGTGCAGGAAAATCATCTTTGGTATCTGCGTTATTAAGCACAGACCCAAGCCTATCCTTATCTGTTTCATGCACCACACGTAAACCTCGTCCGGGTGAAGAAGAGGGCATTAATTACCACTTTATTACTGAAGCGGAGTTTTTGGCGCGAAAAGAGCAGGGGGATTTCTTAGAGTGGGCTTTGGTGCACGGTAATTATTACGGAACATCCAGGTCATGGATTATGGACAAAATGCAGCAAGGCCAAGATGTGATCTTAGAGATTGATTGGCAAGGAGCCAGACAAATCCAGCAACTAGTACCTAATTCGATATGGATTTTTATCTTACCGCCCTCATTACAGATCCTTGAAGAGCGCCTGCGTTCTAGAGGCCAAGATGATGAACAAACCATTCAACGACGGATCGCCGCGGCTCATGATGAGCTCTCGCATATTGGTGAGGCCAATTATTTGGTGATTAATGATCTATTCCAAGCGGCAGTGTTTGAACTCAGACAAATCATTTCCTCGAGTCGTTTAAGGACCTTGTCACAGATCGCAAGACACCCAAGCCTCATAGAGAATTTAACGAATTCAACGAGGTAAGGGCATTTTTGAGTTAGAATAGGGCTATTAACGATTGCATACCCTGCATCCCATTAGACCTGAAAGTAGATACCATGGCACGAATTACCGTAGAAGATTGTTTAAAAACGATACCGAACCGTTTTGAAATGGTTCTTGCAGCGACCTACCGCGCACGTCAACTGGTTCAAGGACATACACCTCGTGTTGAGTCAAAAGATAAAGCTACAGTAACCGCCTTGCGCGAAATTGCTGAAGGCATGACTGACAGAGATATGTTGTCTAAAGTTCCTCTATAAGGTCTAGTTTATGGTGGCCCGCTCACCATCAACATCCAGTAACGATCTCATCCCTAGCAAATCTGATGCTAAGGTCATTATTGCTGCGATGCTTGAAAAAACAAGCAGGCACTTATTTGGTCCTACTTCAGCTCCGGCATTCCCTCCTAAGCAGCAAGTTGTTAGCTTAACCGCACTTACTGAAAAATTAAGCTATCTAAAATCTTCTGAAATTAAACTAGTAAAACGCGCCTTTCATTTTGCAGATGAAGCGCACCTGGGGCAATACCGCCAAAGTGGCGAGCCGTACATAACGCATCCCTTAGCAGTTGCCGAACTGTGCGCTGATTGGCGCCTAGATGTTTATTCCATCATGTGCGCTTTATTGCACGACGTCATTGAAGATACTGGTCATACCCATGCAGAGCTTATTGAAGCTTTTGGCCCCAAGGTAGGGGAGTTGGTTGACGGACTCACTAAATTAGATAAATTAGAGTTTCAGAGTCATGCGCAGGCACAAGCGGAGAGTTTTCGTAAGATGTTTATGGCGATGGCTCGAGATATCCGTGTCATATTAGTTAAATTGGCTGATCGCACGCACAATATGCGTACCTTAGACAGTGTTCGAGATGATAAGCGTAAGCGCATTGCTATTGAGACAAGTGAGATCTACGCACCGATTGCGCACCGTCTTGGTTTAAATATGATTTACCGTGAGCTTGAGGATTTGAGCTTCAAAAATACCTGGCCGATGCGTTACCGTGCATTAGACAAATCCGTTAAAAAAGTAAGAGGCAATCGTAAAGAAATCGTTAGTAAGATCTTAGATGATGTGCGCCGTCATTTTGCTAAAGTTGGTCTTGAGATCGATATTAGGGGTCGAGAAAAGACCTTATCTAGTATTTATCACAAAATGCGTACCAAGCATTTAAGTTTTAATGAAGTATTAGATGTATATGGATTTCGAGTCTTGGTCAAAACCAATGATGAATGTTATCGCGCCTTAGGAATGTTGCATTCCATGTTTAAGCCGATGCCTGGCAAAGTGAAAGACTATATCGCCATACCAAAGCTCAATGGTTATCAATCACTCCATACAACCATGGTAGGCCCAGTTGGAATGCCTATCGAGTTTCAAATCAGAACCTTTGTGATGGATCAAGTTGCTGATGCGGGCGTTGCCGCCCATTGGGTCTATAAAGATGGCCAAGAGGAGATGAGCGAAGTCCAAAAACGCGCGCATCAATGGCTACAGTCTTTAATTGATATAGAAGATGCAAGCCATGACCCACAAGAATTTTTAGAGCACGTCAAGATTGATTTATTCCCCGACTCCGTTTATGTTTTTACACCCAAGGGACATATACGTGCATTACCAAGGGGTGCCACTGCACTTGATTTTGCTTACTCAGTACATAGTGATTTAGGTAATAGTTGCGTCGCAGTTCGGATTAATGGGAATCAATTACCACTGCGAACTGAAATTAAAAACGGCGATATCGTTGAAGTGATTACAGCGCCGTATTCGAACCCTAACCCTACTTGGCTGATGTATATTAAGACAGGAAGAGCTCGGGCGGCGATTCGGCACGCTTTAAAAACCAAAGGTTTAGATGAGTCACTGCAACTTGGTGAGCGTTTGTTATTACAAGCCATACGCAAGCAAGAAATTGACGTAGCTTTATTAACTAACCAGGTCTGGGAAAAAATATTACATTGGACTGGTTCAAAATCTCGACAAGAAATTATGACGGACTTGGCTCTTGGACGTAGGTCTGCACCTGTTTTAGCTAAACGTATCGAACTCTTTGTGGCTGAAACACACGGCCATGAGCAACTCAGACTAGATCATCAAGAATGGCAAAACAAATCAGAACAAGAAATTAATGCTAAGCATGCACGTCAAATATTAATCGTAGACGGCTCAGAAGGTATGTCAATTATCTATTCGACCTGTTGCCATCCGATTCCTGGCGATACCATTATTGGGTATTTAGGTAAAGGTGAAGGATTACAAATACATATCCATGATTGTGCACATGTGACGCGCATTCACCGTAAAGATCCTGACAATTGGATTGAAGTCAATTGGGCAGAAGAAACTCATCGTGAATTTGAAATCCCACTGCGAGTGGATGTCAAGAACACAAAAGGAGTTCTTGCCAAAGTAGCCAATAGCATCACATCCTCAGATGCAAATATTACGCATGTAGGCATGGACGACAGCACATCAGAACTGGCGGCGACGATTCGTTTTGGTGTGCAAGTTAAACATAGAGATCATTTAGCACAAGTCATGCGAAGTCTAAGGGCTAATCATGATGTCGTGCGAGTAGTAAGAAGCAAGACCCACCATTAATCTAAAGTGCTTTATATTCCACATCAATTATTTCTAGCATCTCGATGCCATTGGGCGTGTGTAACTCAAATTCATCGCCAATTTGTTTTTTAATCATCGCCTTGGCAATTGGCGAAATCCAGCTTACATAATTATCGCCCTGACTGATTTCATCAACACCAACGATGCAAATCGTATGTTCACCATTACGATCGGCATACGTCACCGTTGCTCCAAAAAAAATCTGATCCGTACTTTCGCGGGTTGCCGGATCCACAACCTCAGCAAACTCTAAGCGTTTATTTAAAAAACGGATTCGACGATCGATTTCACGCAATCTTTTTTTGCCGTAAATATAATCACCATTCTCAGATCGATCGCCGTTACTAGCAGCCCAATGCACAATTTTCACGATTTCAGGGCGTTCGATATCGAGAAGATGAAGTAGCTCATCCTTTATTCTTTGATGTCCCGTAGGAGTAATGTAGTTTTTTGAATCCATTTATGGCATAATACTATGCTACGCGGCTGTAGCTCAGCTGGATAGAGTACTTGGCTACGAACCAAGGGGTCGTGGGTTCAATTCCTGCCAGCCGCACCACTAATGTTAAGGGTCTAGCGAAAGCTAGACCCTTTTACCTAGATCAACTTCTAAGAGAAGACACTACTGCTTTAATCATAGAAGTAAATTCAGCCAATTTCCCTATATTCAATTGTTATAATTATTTTACAAATAATATAAAAAATACATTTCATGGGGGCAACGTGAGTAGAATTTCGTGGCGTTTTTTCCTGATTTTCATTGCAATTTTTTTGATTGCCATTTCAAATGCATCTGAAATATATCCAAGCAGGACCATTAAATTAGTTGTGCCTTACCCTGCGGGTGGCGGGGCGGATTCTTTTTCTAGGCCCCTAGCGCAGCAACTCTCTAATCGTCTCGGGCAGTCAGTCGTTGTTGAAAATCGGGGTGGTGCAGGAGGAAACATCAGTATGGAGTTCGTTGCAAGAGCACCTAATGATGGCTATACCTTGATGTTGGCTTTAACGCCTCAATTAGCGATTAATGGGGCCTTGTATGAAAAAATTCCATTTGACCCAATTAAAAGTTTTACCCCTATTTCTTTAATTGCAGAAGGCCCCTATTTATTATTGGTAAACCCAACATTACCTGTTAATAATCTAAAAGAATTTTTGGCATTAGCCAAGTCCGAGAGTGGTAAGTTAACCTATGCATCTTCGGGAAGTGGAAGTGGTGGTCATATGGCCGCGGAATTACTGATCAATATGACGAATATTCCTATGACACATGTTCCCTATAAAGGAGGAGGACCAGCGATATCGGATGTTTTAGGAGGGCATGTCAAAGTCATATTCGCCCCAGCGGTAAGCACGATTCAGTACATTCAAGCTGGGCGACTCCGAGCTATAGCCGTTACAGGGGAAAAGCGCTTATCGAGTATCCCGCAAATTCCAACGATGGCTGAAGCGGGAGTCCCTGGTTATGATTCAACCGTATGGTATGCCTTGCTTGCACCACCCAATACACCAAAAGAGATTGTGAACCGACTCAATGCCGAGTTATTGCTCATCTTGAAAGATCCTTCTTTCAAAGCGATGATGAATACCAATGGTATTGAGCCAATTGGCAGTACCCCAGAGGCATTAACTGTGTATATTCAAAAGGAGATTGTCAAATGGACCAAAGTCGTCAAGAGCGCGGGACTCAAAGCGGAATGAATCCAATTGCACCTTGGTATCAATTAGGGTACATCATCCCACATCGTTACACTGATTTAGACGCCTATCAATTTTATCGGGTAGCACCAGAAGGCATGATGTTAGTTACAACAGGGCTTAATTTAGCGGAGTACACCTTGGAGTCTGTTGAATCTCAAATGCCTGCGTTTTATTCAGCATTAGAACTACTGGCACATAAACCTGTAGACAGAATTTCATTAAGTGGCGTTCCAGTTGCAGCCGCACTAGGTCGTAAGCGAATGTTAGCGTTGTTAGAAGATGCTCGGACTCGAACAGGGTTGGAATGCGACACAGATGCAGAAGCACACATCGCGACGCTAAAACATTTAGGCGTTAGCAAGATTGCCATTGCATCACGCTGGTCTGAGGCGGTGAATAATGGATTAATTGCCTATTTAGCAGATGCGGGTATTGAAGTATTGATCTGTAAATCACGCGGACGAAACTTATCACAAAATAAATCAGCGAATCCATTAGCTGATCATGAACTCGCATTGGAACTCGGAAGAGAAGCATTAAGAGAGGCACCACAAGCACAAGCACTTTTGATGCCGGGTGGATTATGGTTTGCAATCCACGCAGTCTCAATTTTGGAAGCTGAGTTTGGTAAACCTGTACTTTTAAATATTTTAAGCACAACCTGTAGCGCTTTAAGAGCATATGCCCAAAATACAAATGTAATACCTCGCAAAGCAGATTCAAAATGGGGAATGGTTTTAGCAAGTGTATAAGTAGTCAGAACACGATCTATCATACGGTCTTTTCTGAAATTTCTGACAGTCAATTAGCTTGTAGGTGGAGCATCTTCGATTGAAAATGAGCAGATTATTTTTAATCGGCCCAATATGAAACCAAGCTCTTCACTCAGATCAACTCAATCCTTCATGGATATAGACAATTTATCATTGCAGGTCTCACGCTTTGAGCGAAAAAAACGACGCTTATTACGCAAGGTGATGGCTGTTCAACATGAAATACAACTAGAGCAAGTCAAATCAAAAGCCCAACAATCCGCTAGGCGTGATTGGATGCTATTTGGTATGACCTGTATCTTGATGGCTACTTGTGTCGCCTGGATTGTGTTTAAGGCTTGGCTGGAGTTGCGTTTTCTGGAGGTTTGAATTATTTAAGCCGGCAGAGGAACAACTGTCGTGGGCGGTTGTGCATTTCGTACACGGAGGATGAGAAAGACCACAATACCGATGTTCATGAGGTTCCAGACAACACCATTAATAAATGCGGCCTCATAGGAGCCTGTCAAGTCAAATACTTTCCCAGACAACCAACCACCCAAAGCCATACCAATCATAGTGGACATAATGCATAGACCAACTCTTTTGCTCAAATCTCTAATAGGAAAATATTCACGAACAATAATGGCATAGGCAGGAATGATTCCCCCTTGAAAAAGACCAAACAAAGCAGCGATGATATACAAAGAGATGAGGCCATTAAACGGCAGGAATAACAGCAAAGCGACACCTTGCAAGACTGAGCCCAGTAAAAGGGTGCGTAAGCCACCAATACGATCACAAATCACTCCAGAAAGCAGACGACTCGCAACACCACAGGCGAGCATAAGAGATAACATTTCGGCGCCACGCGCCGCACTAAAGCCAAGATCAGTGCAATAGGCCACGATATGGACCTGGGGCATTGACATAGCTACACAACAGCCAATACCTGCAATACATAAAAGTACTTGTGCAAAAGGTATTGGTAAGTTAAAGGGTTTTTCACGATTGGTCATCCCGAGTTCAAGCGGACTTTGGACCTGGCTTATTGGTGGGCGTTGACGCATTAAAAATGCTAAGAAAAACATACCTACGCCACAGACAATTCCCATGGCGATATAGGTATTACGCCAACCCATATGTTCGATTCCGTACTGAACAAGCGGTGGCCAAATTGTCCCGGCCACATAATTACCACTTGAACAAATACCCACTGCCAGTCCTCGGTACTTGTTCCACCACATTGACGTATCTGCCATTAAAGGGGCAAAAGTTGCAGAGGCTCCAAAAAAGCCTAATAAAAGACCATGAAAAATACTAAAAACAATGATGTTGGGCGCAAAACCAGAAAGAATATAGCCTAAACCGACACACACAGCCCCTAATTGAAGGGCTGCTGCTACACCAAATCGATCAGTGAGCTTACCCATCAAAATACTGCCTAGCCCCAAGCCAAGCATCATATAAGTGTATGGCAGTGATACTTCAGAGCGGGAAACCCCAAATTCTGTTTGCACAGCTGGTAAGAACACCGCTACAGCATACATGGAGCTTGTCCCGAGCATCATACATAAAACGGCAATAAAAAGTCGTTTTGCAGCTGCTTTAGAATCGATTACATCTTGATGAGCGGGTTGTGACGTCATTATCTGTTTTTTTATAGGAATGGACTAAGGTTAGCACAACTTACATCGAGTTAATAATCACCTAAAATTACTGGGTGAATACAATTGCTCAAATACTCAGACCTAACAGGGGCACCAAGGATGTCTTGGTGAATCTTCATCGATGCTTCTTTTTTAGCATCATTGTGTTTGTTTGTATATCTCATGAGTCGGTGGGCGCTAGCTTTGATTGCGCCGCAACATCACTTTCACCGGTTGATCAATGGATTTGTCAAAATCCAAAGATATCAGCATTAGACGAGCGCATGGCTGTTCATTATCAAGAAAACTATAAAAAACTTTCCCCCTATAACCGCGTCACTTATCTCAATAGTCAACGGGAGTGGCTTCGGTATTGGCCGCAGGCTTGTGGGCGATCTAAAGATACTGATATGCATACGCAGGAGTATTTAAGCTGTGCAGAAAATAGCTATGAAGAGCGGATTGAAGCTCTCACAGTTTTTACAACTAAAAAGCAATGGCCGGTATTTTATGTGGCGCAATACAATGTCACAGCGGCTGATAAAAAGATGGTCCCTGATTGGGTCAATAAATTAGAGCATCGGCTAACCTATCCCAAAATTGATACAGCTCTTTTAAACGTTAAGGATCAACAATTAGCGAACCAAGTTAATCTGTGGATACGATCAGTGATTAAAACACTTGGCGTTAAAAATCGCACTTCTTTAAATGAAAATCATATGGATACTTCATTAGATATTCAAATAGAAGAAGTTAGTCCTGACCTCATACGATTAAAAACAATTTACTACTTCAATGGATTTGGCGCGCATGGCAATAGTGTGTTTAATAACTATCATTACATCGTATCCAAGGGGCGTGAGTTAAAGACAGCAGATTTACTTCAAGGTGGCTGGCAAGAGATGGTTGCAAAAGATGTGTATCGGCAATTGCATATTCAAGCACCTGATATGGTACTGATTAACTCGCCACAAGAGGTAAAGAGTTCTATTGAAAGAGTGCAGACATGGATGTTCGACCGAGAGGGATTTAGGTTCATTTTCAGCCCCTACGAATTAACTGCATACGCTGCAGGTGCGCCACAAATTAGTGTTGACTGGGAATTAATGAAACCTTACCTCACCGATTACACCAAAGCACAGTTACCCTTGCTCTACTAAAAAGACTTAAGCTGCTTTAGGACTCAAGAACGCCACAGCTTTTTCTTTAATAGGTAAGTGTATGAGTGTCGCAAATATAGCAAGCATGATGTCCATGTACCAGACCCAGTCATAGTTACCAAATTGTTGAAAAACCTGACCACCTAAATAGGCGCCTAAAAATCCGCCGAGTTGGTGGGTAAATAAAACAATACCAAACAAGGTTCCCATATATTTGGGCCCAAACATTTTTGCCACTAGCGCAGCAGTAGGCGGAACAGTCGACAAATAAGTGAGGCCTAGAGTAGCAGCAAACAACAAGACAGTTAATTCGGTTTTGGGGCCAATGATGAATAAAAACACAATCACACCCCTAGCGGCGTAGATGTAGCTGAGCAGAAATTTCATGGGCATTTTAGTCGTCAACCAACCAGCTCCTAAGCTACCAATAATATTAAATAAACCGATGGTAGCTAAAGTCCAACCTGTGAAAGTAGGAGGCAGGCCACATAAATCGATAATGCCTGGCATATGAGTAGCAATAAAGGCCACATGAAAGCCGCATACAAAAAATCCACAGTTGAGCATTAAATAGCTAGGCGTTCTAAAAGAAAGCGCTAAACTTTGCTTAAAATTTGGTTGTGGTGGGGCATTAGGATCAATGGGAGCAATTGTTTTTTTACCCCGTAAAATAAATGCAAGCGGAACCGTAATCAGACAAAAGAGTGCGATATATCGAAGACCATCCTCCCAGCCAGCATGCACAATTAACCAACCAGCAATGGGCGCCATTATAAATTGGCCAATGGAGCCACCTGCATTGACTAAACCCGCATAAAAGCCACCAGTACCTTTTGGAACGAAGCGATTGACCGCTGACATCAAAACAGAGTTACCAGCAAAACCAGCGCCACCAGCGGATAGAATACCGATCGTCACAATTAACCCAAACTGTGAAGTAGCATACGGGATCAGTAATGTCCCGGTTAAGCACATTGCAATACCAATGAAAAGGGCTTTCTCGGTACCGTATTTATCCGAAATCGCACCGGCAAACGGTTGAAAGACACCCCAGGCTAATTGGCCGCATGCGAATGCCAAGCTAACTGCGACGACGCCTAATCCCGTATGGTTATTAATCGAACTAAAAAACATTGGTACTGATTGTCTGATGCCAAAAATCAGAGCAAAAATTGCCACTGCTGCGGCAACTTTAATCAGATAAGGTTTTTCTTTAAATAACAATGAGATTACTCTTCTTTAATTTTATTTTGAATCACAAATTGACCCCAGATATTCATTTGCTTACGCAAAAACGGCGTAAAGACTTCAGGACCACCAGCGATAATATCAATACCTTGATCATTTAATTTTTTAGCAATATCCTCTTGCTTTAAGACACTAATAATAGCTTGATTCATTTTAGCAACTACATCAGCAGGAGTATTTGCTGGAGCAATGACTCCCCACCAAGCAGGGGCATCAAAGCCAGGAAAACCACTTTCAGCCACTGTGGGTACTGAAGGAAGGTCCTTACCGCGTTTTGGGCTAGTAATGACTAAAGGTACAACCCGACCAGCATCAATATGCGGTTTAATGAGATATACGGAGCCAATTGCTAATTGAATGTGACCAGCTAAGGCATCAGCCATTAAAGGACCACCCCCACGATAAGGAATATGCGTCCACTCAAACTTAGATTTTTTTGCTAAAGAAGCAATTGCAAGATGGCCAAGGCTACCCGTACCAATAGATCCATAGTTAAAAGGAACACCAGATTTTGAGTCGATTGTTAATTGTTTAAAACTCGTAATGCCAGATTTAGTACTAGCAGCCAGCACCATAGGCGAAGTACCAATCAGAGTAACTTGCGCAATATCTTTTAAGGTGTCGTAAGGCATTTTGTCTTTGAGAGCCTGATTCACACCGTGCGTATCAAACACCACAGCAAACGCATAGCCATCTGAATCAGAGCGCACGAGGGCGCTAGTGCCAATGACGCCGGAGGCACCGCCAACGTTTTCTACAATAACGGATTGTTTCAAGTGATTTTGTAGAGCCGGGGCAAGGACCCTTGCCACTGCATCGACTGAGCCACCAGGAGGAAATACAGAAATAAGGCGAATTGGTTTGCGGTTTGGCCAATCATCAGCGGCAAAGGAATAGTTAACACTAAGGACTAAGGTTAC
This sequence comes from Betaproteobacteria bacterium, assembly GCA_037137465.1. Taxonomy (GTDB): domain Bacteria; phylum Pseudomonadota; class Gammaproteobacteria; order Burkholderiales; family Burkholderiaceae; genus Polynucleobacter. The sequence goes on from JBAXKF010000005.1 coordinate 53,040, forward strand.
CAATAATAAGAAAAGCCTTTTGAACATATGAATTCTCCGGAGTCAATTAAATCAATTCGAATATGCTTATTGTATGTGAGAAGCTTGCTTGCGGATGAACCTGATTAAGATAAACATGGTGCCAGCCCAGCCAGCACTCAGTAGAACATACCCAAGCGCTTGAATCTGCAGAATAGCCCCTAACTGAACACCTGAGTAATAAGCAATAGGACCAGTCAGCGCCCCCAAGAGCACCGCCACATATTGACGATTTTCTAACCAAGAAAACGACACTTTGGCACTAGCAGCAAAGCAAAGCCAAAGTAAGGAAAGCCACCATGGTTGCAAAAATGCGAAAGGTTCAGGATAAGCAGAAGCAAAGGAAATCAACTTAGAAAAACCAAGAATACTATCCAATAAAAATCCCAAAGCAAGCATCTTTAATAAAAAGAGATAGGCTGGCTTCTTTTGTACTTGTTTTGATATGTACGTATTTAAGTAAGCCAGGCTTACGATGATCGGCAACAAAGGATAGTGATGACTAGCCCCCCATGCGCAAGCAAACCAAACCACCTGAAAGCCAAGAATCATGCCCCAAAAATACATGATTAATCTTTCGTAAAGGACAAAGTAACCTCACCTAAATAGATGCCAAACTTCGTCATTTGGGCGCGATTGAGCATCACTTTTGAGTTGACTAAATACATCCAGTCATTAAATTGAACCTCAATATTTTTTCCGTCAACGGGCAGTAAAAGCGTGTAACTCCAGTTCAGTGCATTACCAGAGGCTACGCCAGTTGCTTTGCCGACCACATCAGCAGCAGTTCCCTCGAATTGATTCTTGGAGATTTCTTTAATCGTCCAAATCCTTTTTTGGGTTGTGCCATCAGAATACAGAAAAGATTCGTCTAAGGTGCCAGTTTTCACCCCATCAACTACCGCCCATGTAGATTGGATGTCGACAGTAAAGCGCTTGACGACCTTACCACCACGATCCGTGAAAATACCATAGGCTTTTGTATTGCCATTGAAATATTCTGACAAAATAAGAGTGGGCGTCTCACTTGCATAATCTTCCACCTTCGTGCTCGAGCACGAGGTTAAGCAAAGGATACCAAGCGCAATAAAACAGCTGAAAAATAGTTTTTGAGTTATCCGTAACATAAACGCTCCTTGAATGAATACCACCATTATGGCAAATGATTGCTTAAAAGAGTTAGAGTCGCGAGATTCTTCCTTTGAAAGACAATGATAAGAGTGTGGAATTAATAAAATAGATATTGAATAGTTGAATAAAATATCTCATATGAAAATATCAACATCTCTAAATTTCTCAGAATTACATCCCGGCGAATATATACGCGAAGAATTTTTACAAGCAGGTGGTCAGACCATTTTTGAATTTGCGATGGCGATGAAAATCTCGGAAAAAGTCGCTTGTGAAATCATTGTTGGTAGACAAGCCATCACCCCTATGATTGCAGAAGGTTTAGCGCGCATTTACGGCATCAAAAGTCAATATTGGTTAGATATGCAAGCGACTTATGATGCGAAAAAGAAATTAGACCGCATGAACAGCGATTAAGTCCAGAGCTGGGGTTTTATTATGCTCAATATAACGAGCAATATAAGCAGCGCTTGAAGAGATGGGAAGTTTAGCGTAGACGATATGGCCCGAGCCAGGAGCTACTTTAATCGGCTTACCATCTTCACTCCATAGTTCCTCAAGAATGAAGTCAGTATTGCCATGAGGCTCAATGAGTTCAATCTTATCACCGACAGCAAAACGATTTTTAACATCAATCCTGGCACCTTTTACAGGATCAATGTCAAGGATGCTGCCGACATACATACTTCTACCTGAAATAGAGAAACCTTTAAGATAGTTTTGGTAATCAGCGTCATGATGACGTTGATAAAAACCATCGGTATAGCCACGGTTGGCGAGGCCTTCAAGATGACCGAGGAGTTGTGGTTGAAATGGACGGCCTGCAAAAGCGTCATCAATAGCTGTGCGATAGGACTGACAAGTTCTAGCGACGTAGTACGGAGACTTGGTACGGCCTTCAATCTTAAAAGAATCGATACCCATTTCAGTCAACCGTTCAATGTGTTCTATTGCACGTAAATCTTTCGAATTCAAAATATAGGTACCATGCATATCCTCTTCGATCGGCATGAGGGCATCTGTTTTACCACCTTCCTCGAGAAGGTAAATATCGCCAGTAGCATCTTCAGAGCCTTGGTAAATTTTATAGTCCCAGCGACAGGAGTTAGTACAGGCTCCCTGATTGGGGTCGCGATGACTAAAGTAACCAGAAAGCAAGCATCGCCCCGAATAGGCGATACATAAAGCGCCATGGACAAAAACCTCGAGCTCCATATCAGGACAATCTTGGCGTACAGCGGCGATTTCATCTAAAGAAAGTTCACGCGAAAGAATAATGCGACTAATGCCAACTGATTGCCAGAATCTAGCGGCTGCTCCATTGACAGTATTTGCTTGGACAGATAAATGAATCGGCATATCAGGCCAATTCTCACGCACCATCATAATTAAACCAGGGTCAGACATGATCAGAGCATCTGGCTTGAGAGCAATCACGGGGCTCATATCTTGAATGAAGGTTCTTGTTTTGCCGCCATGAGGCAAAATGTTTGAAACCAAATAGAATTTTTTGCCTAAGGCGTGAGCATGATTAATGCCACCAGCTAAAACATCTAAATCCCCAAAATCATTGTTCCTGACACGTAAAGAATAACGGGGCTGACCAGCGTAAATTGCGTCAGCGCCAAAATTAAAGGCAGTGTCGAGCATTGCGCGACTACCAGCAGGGGCAAGCAGTTCAGGTTTTTTCATAGGGCTATTTTAAAAGGGTTTGCCAAGAAAAGCGAGAAATCCTTTTAAACATCTAAATCGATGTGAACACGACCATCAGTTACCTTAATAGGGTAGGATTTTATTGCCTTTGTAGCTGGTTCACACGTAACACGGCCATCACGCACATCAAAACGCCCCTGATGAAATGGGCACTCAATCTCATGACCCTCTAAAAAACCATCAGACAACAAAGCATTGCCATGGGTACAGACATTATCTGTGCAGTAGACAAGTCCATTGACGTTATAAATAGCGAGGTTCTTATCACCATAATTAAAACGTACAACTTCACCTTCGAAGGTGTCATCGATTGACATGATATCTGTCCAAGAGTTAGCCATCATCATTTCCTTTTGATTGAATAGTTATTATTTTACTCAACACTTTAGATGGCGGGATAAACAAAGACAAAAGATGCCACGGAATAACTCTACCGAGCATCACCATTTGGGTGCATAATGCAAGCTTTTAGGCATCATATGGCCATCAAATCTACGATCTATAAAGCCAATTTATCCATCGCCAATATCGATCAAGGATATTATGCTGAGCATGCTTTAACGCTTGCCCGACATCCAAGTGAAACGGATGAACGCATGATGGTGCGTTTAGTGGCGCTAGCGATGCAAGCTCACCAATTACAGGTGTTGTGTAATGGTGACGGAGTCTTAGCCTTTGGTGCTGGGTTATCTGACACAAATGAACCGGATGTATGGATCAAAGATTTCACTGATCAAATCAAGGTTTGGATTGAAGTGGGACTTCCCGAGGAGCGACCTATTTTAAAAGCTTGCGGAAAATCAGCAAAAGTTTTTATATATCCATATCACCACAACACACTCATCTGGTACCGAGGCATTGAAAATAAAATCGCACGGTTGAAAAATTTAGAAATTTATCAAATACCAGCAGAGCAATCGCAGGCACTAGCACTCATGGCACAAAGGTCGATGCAACTACAAGCCACAATTCAAGAAAGTTCTTGCTTAATGAGCAATGGCGATCAAAGTGTTGAAATTACTTTTGAGCGTCTTTTTTAAGAGATTGTATTTTCAAAAAGAGGATAGATCCTGAAGTTCCAAGTGTGACCACATTAGCCATCAAAACAGGCCAGTTGCGAATCATCGCGGCATAGATAATCCACAGGACTACACCTACTGTAAATAACGAATACATACTTAAAGAAATACCTGATAAATCTCTTGTTTTCCATGAATGAATCGTTTGAGGAAGAAATGCTAAGGTCGTAAGCGTAGCGGCTACAAAGCCAAGAATAGTTATATCCATAGATCGATTTCAAGAAGGATTATTGTGGAAGTACTGTCAGTTTAGCTGCGAAGTTCTTTACGCAGTATCTTACCGACGTTCGATTTTGGCAAGGAGTCCACAAATTGAATATATTTAGGTCTTTTGTAATTGGTTAGATTGAGGGCGCAATAGGCCAGGACCTCTTGTTCGGTTAAGGCTGGATTTTTTTTCACGATAAATGCTTTCACACTACTCCCAGAACGATCATCATCAACACCGATGACAGCGCACTCTAAAACATTTGGAATTTGGGATAATACTTCTTCGACCTCATTGGGATAGACATTAAATCCAGAGACAAGAATCATATCTTTTTTGCGATCGATAATTTTCACAAAGCCTGCTTTGTCCATAAAGCCAATATCACCACTTTTAAAATAACCATCAGCGGTCATGACTAACTGTGTTTCATCATCACGCTGCCAGTATCCCCGCATGACTTGAGGCCCTTTAATACAAATTTCTCCTGCCTCTAGAAGTTCAACTTCTTCGCCGAGGTCATTGCGAATCGAAATAGATGTATTGGGTAGGGGCAGGCCAATATTTCCTGTGAACTCAGTGGCAGTCGTTAAGTTACAACTAGCCACCGGTGAAGTTTCAGATAACCCGTAGCCCTCTACAATGGCGCTTCCAGTCATTGCCTGCCAGCGGTCTGCAACTGTTTTTTGTACCGCCATTCCGCCGCCAATAGAGACGAGCAAACTCGAAAAATCAAGCTTCGAAAACTGCGCGTTTTGCAGAAGAGCATTAAAAAGGGTGTTGACTGCAGGAAAAATATGAAGCGCTTTTAGACCAGACAATGTTTTAATAAAGGCTGGTATGTCTTTCGGATTCGCAATTAAAACACTGAGGCCACCAGATCGAATACTAAAGAGGCAGCACGCCGAAAGAGCAAAGATGTGATACAACGGCAGTGCGCAAATAAAAGTGAGTTGTTGGATCGATACTTTGTTGATCGCAGGAGCCAACCAAGCCTCTAATTGCAAGACATTAGCAATCAAATTGCCATGTTCAAGGACGGCGCCTTTTGAGACCCCGGTGGTGCCGCCTGTATATTGTAAAAAAGCAGCATCATGACTTTGGATTTGAGGTTTTATAAAACTCATCCTGGCGCCGACGTTAAGAGCTTCCTTAAAAGTTGTGTAATGCGGTAACTGCCATTTTGGGACAAGCTTTTTGACATACTTGACCACGAAATTGATTAAGACACCTTTGGGGCCGAGTAGTTCTCCCATTGAAGCCATGATGACATTTTCCACATGAACTTGAGGTAAGACAGCGCTCAGGACATGCGCAAAATTTTCAAGAATCACGATCGTGTTGGCACCACTATCTCTTAATTGGTGCTCGAGTTCACGGGGAGTGTACAAAGGATTGACATTGACCACAATTGCTCCGCAACGCAAAATCCCTGCAATCGCGATAGGGTACTGTAAAACGTTTGGCATCATGAGGGCGACGCGATCGCCTTTTTTTATCCCCTGAAATTGCAAAAATTGAGCAAACTTAGCGGATTGAAGATCAAGATCTTTGTAGGTAAGCGGTACGCCGAAGGATTCAAAAGCAGGCAGAGACGCATTTTTTTTAAAAGAGACCTCAAATAAGTCAACAAGTGATTCATAGGCGCAGACATCGATGTTGGCCGGAATCTCTTTAGGATAACTGTCTAACCAAATTGGTTTATGCATCATCTTTTACTTTCATGTTTTTACAAAAGCATACATGAGCTATTTAACCCTATACAAATCAGGCTTTTATCGACCAGTATCTTCACAAATGCTAACTCTTGCAATTGTATAAACACCTTAGGTGTAAAGATATACGCATAATCACCTACAAAAAAGGCTATATTTACTCTCAAAAAACTAAAAGAATCGATAGTCGGCTCAAACAAGCTAAAAAGAGAGAATTAAGTGCATTTAAGGGAATTTAATGCATAAAGGTATCATTTTTATAATAATTAACAGCTTTTAAGATGATTTAAAAGCAATTTAGGGACGCTACCCCCCCTTAAAAGTCTCTTACAACCTCAAACCCCTTTTTTAAAGTAATGAATACCTGAGGTCAGTAGATGAGATATTTATTATTATTTATTAATATCAATAGAGTTAATAAGGTAATTTATATTGATGTGGTAATTAATAAGAGTTGGCGATTCATTCTTAATAATAGCGATATAATGAATTAATATTTAAATTACACTTAATCAAAGGCTATATATGTCAAATTATGAAGATTTAATTAAGCAACGTGAAATATTGGATCAGCAGATTCAAACGATTAAAGAAAATGAAAAAATAGCGGCTGTGCAAACTATTAAAGCCCTCATCGAAAAACATCACATCACCAGTAGTGACTTATTCTCCAAAAAACCTGGTAATACAACAAAGAAGGTTCCCGCTAAATACCGCAATCCTGCCAGCGGTGAAACTTGGACTGGACGAGGCAAGGCGCCTGTATGGATTGCCGGTAAACAGCGAGACTCATTTCTGATTTAAACGTGTTTAGAGCAATTTTGCTAAAAGGGCGTTTTTAACAACGCTTTCTAAAAGCTCAATGGAATTCACGTATTTGTAAATACGTCCTTTAAATGAAGGACTTAATACTTTTTGAGTATTTACTTCAGGACTCAGATAATCATTTCCATGAGGTAATTGATGGATGGAATCTTGATGAATCATAATAGGTATTTGCTTAGTCACAGCATTTTTATCTAATTGATGAATAAGGTGATATTGATCCAAAGCACTTATTTTTTGATCAACAAATATAATCTCTGGCTTAAGTTCAACAGCAGCCATTAAAGCTTCGCTAATATCCATAAAAGAATGGCAGCGGATACCAGACTCCAAATCCTTACAGTAATTCTCAAAAGTTGAGATATCCTCAGGTTGAGTGAAAAGACCTAAAATTGTATAGTTCTTACTGCAAAAATGGCGTAGTAAATCAAGTCTTTTGGATAATTGACGTTGAATGGATAGGTCCAAAATACGGCGATGTCCACCGCGTGTCTTCCAAGCAATTAATTCCCCTGTTTCCACCATTTTTTGAATGGTGCCAAGGGATACTTGGAGGATTTTGGCTGTTTCGCGTGTACTTTTGCAACTAAGCTCTTCGGTTTGAGTTGTTTCTAACATTGATTTATCTCCTTTAAAAATGTCAAAATCCATCTTAAGAGTGTTAAATCGATTTAAATATCAGAACTATCTGAATTATTTGTAGGAAACGTCTTTAAACGAGACGTTTATCTGCAATAACAACAACTTGAAACAGAAAAACAGGCAATAAAAAGACAAATGTCATAAAATTGTCTGACAAACCTACTTATTATGTAAATAGAATTATTTATAAATGAGTTGGTTTGGGAAACGTTTTTAAGAATTTCGCAATCTACTAATCGGTTAGGCCGTGTCGTAGATGGTTGACTAACCCACTTACATATCGGGAAACCCGAAGAAAAGGTGAGCAATATGATGGAGTCTTATCAGGGTACTTCGTACCTATTTGGGGGCAATGCGCCCTACGTTGAAGAGCTTTATGAATCTTATTTAAATGACCCAGGCTCAGTGCCAGATAATTGGCGTCAATACTTTGATGGAGTTCAAAACTTACCTGCAGTAGACGGCAGTGCATCTAAAGATATTGCACATGCGCCGATCATTGCATCTTTTGCGCAACGCGCTAGGGTTGCGCCGATTCGCCATGTTGAGGACTCAGCTGACTCAAGCATGGGTCGCAAACGTGTCGCAGTTCAACAGTTAATCGCAACGTATCGAAATGTTGGAACAAGATGGGCTGACCTTGATCCCCTGAAAAGAACAGAGCGCCCCAATATTCCTGAGTTAGATCCAGCTTACTATGGCTTTACTGACGCTGACATGGATATTGTGTTCAATACCAGCAATACGTTTTTCGGCAAAGACAAAATGAAATTACGTGAGTTATTACAAAACTTACGTCAAACATATTGCGGCACGATTGGTGTCGAGTATATGTATATTACTGATCAAAATATCAAAAAGTGGTGGCAGGAAAAATTAGAGTCGATTCGTTCAACGCCAAACTTTACGGCAACGAAAAAAATCAATATCTTAAATCGATTAACTGCTGCAGAGGGTCTTGAGCGATTCTTGCATACCAAGTATGTTGGTCAAAAAAGATTCTCACTCGAAGGTGGTGAAAGTTTCATCGCTTCGATGGATGAAATATTAGATGCTGGTGGATTAGCCGGTGTTCAAGAAATGGTTATTGGCATGGCCCACCGTGGACGTTTAAACGTCCTAGTGAACACCTTAGGTAAAGTACCAAAAGATTTGTTTGCAGAGTTTGACCATACAGCACCAGAAGATTTGCCATCTGGTGATGTTAAGTATCACCAGGGTTTCTCCAGTGACATCTCTACTGCCGGTGGCCCTGTGCATTTATCTTTAGCATTTAATCCATCTCATCTAGAAATTGTTAATCCAGTAGTAGAAGGATCTGTACGTGCACGTATGGATCGTCGTGGGGATAAAACAGGGGCGCAAGTATTGCCTATCTTAGTGCATGGTGATGCAGCGATTGCTGGTCAGGGCGTTGTCCAAGAAACATTAGCCTTGGCAGAAGTGCGAGGCTATTACACGGGTGGCACGTTGCACATTGTGATTAATAATCAAATTGGTTTTACAACTTCAGATCCACGCGATATGCGCTCGACCTTGTATTGCACAGACATCATGAAAACCATTGAAGCACCGATTCTGCACGTTAATGGAGATGATCCTGAGGCGGTCGTATTGGCTACACAGTTAGCCGTTGAATACCGAATGAAGTTTAAGAAAGACGTTGGTATTGACATCATTTGTTTTAGAAAGCTAGGGCACAACGAGCAAGATACCCCATCGATGACGCAACCTTTGATGTACAAAACTATTTCACAACACCCAGGTACCCGCAAGTTATATGCAGATAAGTTAGAGACTCAAGGCATTATTTCTGTAGGTGGTGGCGATGACATGGTCAAAACTTATAGAGCTGAGTTAGATGCTGGGGATAAAAGAACTTCAGATCCCGTGATTACTAACTTTAAAGGTAAGTATGCGGTTGATTGGTCTCCATTCTTGAACAAGAAGTGGACAGATAATGCCGATACAGCGATTCCACTGACAGAGTGGAAGCGTTTAGCAGACAAAATCACCAAAGCTCCCGAAGGCTTTAAAGTACACCCACTCGTTGAGACAGTTCTGAAAAACAGGGCTGCAATGGGACGTGGAGATATCAATGTTGACTGGGGTATGGGTGAGCACATGGCATTTGCTTCGCTCGTCGCGAGTGGGTATCCCATCCGTTTATCAGGCGAGGATAGTGGTCGTGGAACCTTCACTCACCGTCATTCAGTATTGCATGATCAAGATCGTGAAAAATGGGACACTGGTACTTATATCCCTTTGCAGCATGTCGCCGATGGACAAGCGCCATTTGAAGTGATAGATTCCATTTTGTCAGAAGAGGCTGTTTTAGGTTTTGAATACGGATATTCCTCTGCAGAACCCAATACATTAACCATTTGGGAAGCGCAGTTTGGCGATTTTGCCAATGGTGCGCAGGTGGTGATTGATCAATTTATCGCCTCAGGTGAAGTTAAATGGGGGCGTGCCAATGGTTTGGTGATGATGCTTCCACATGGCTATGAAGGTCAAGGCCCTGAGCACTCATCTGCAAGACTTGAGCGGTTTATGCAGTTATGTGCAGATATTAATATGCAAGTGGTTCAGCCGACAACAGCGTCACAGATTTTCCATTTGTTGCGCCGTCAAATGATTCGCTCGTTCCGCAAGCCATTGATCATCATGACTCCAAAATCATTGTTAAGAAATAAAGATGCAACTTCAGTTATTTCAGAATTTACTAAAGGTGAGTTCCACACGGTTCTTGGTGAGCAAGATGCCAATGTAGATGCACAAAAAGTAACAAGAATCATTATGTGTTCAGGCAAGGTTTATTATGATTTAGTCAAGGCAAGAGAGGCTAAAAAATCGAAAGATACGGCGATTATTCGAGTAGAACAGCTGTATCCTTTCCCGCATAAAGCCTTTGCAACAGAATTAAAAAAATATCCAAATGCTACAGAACTCGTGTGGACCCAGGATGAGCCTCAGAATCAAGGTGCATGGTTTTTTATTCAGCACAATATTCATGAGAATATGGTTGAAGGACAAAAGCTTGGCTACTCAGGTCGCCCAGCTTCTGCATCTCCAGCCTGCGGGTATTCACATCTCCATCAAGATCAACAAAAGTCATTAGTGGATGGAGCATTTGCAAAGTTAAAAGGTTTTGCTCTAATTAAATAAATTAATAAAAAAACTATAAACATCATATATAAGGATTTACCATGGCCATTTTCGAAGTTAAAGTTCCTCAGTTATCTGAGTCAGTTGCTGAAGCAACTTTATTGCAGTGGAAGAAAAAAGCAGGCGATAGCGTTGCTCAAGATGAGATTCTCATTGAAATTGAAACAGATAAAGTTGTACTTGAAGTTCCCGCACCTTCAGCTGGTGTTTTATCTGAAATAGTGATTGCCGATGGTGGCACAGTAGGATCAGATCAGGTCATTGCCAAAATTGATAGTGAAGGAAAGGGAGCTGCTCCTGCAGCCGCCTCAACGCCCACTCCCGCAGCTAAGGCTCCAGTAGCTGCAGCACCAGCACCAAGTTCTAACAGTGCTGCCGGAATTGCGATGCCAGCGGCCGCAAAAATACTGGCAGAGAAAAATATGTCAGCATCTGATGTTGCTGGTTCAGGCAAAGATGGACGCGTAACCAAGATGGATGCATTGACTGCAAGTCCTCCAGTCGCAAAAGTAAGTGCCCCTAAAATGCCTTCACTACCAGTCAATATGCCACTCGGCGATCGTCCAGAAGAGCGCGTGCCGATGAGTCGTTTGCGCGCCAGAATTGCAGAAAGGCTCTTAGAGTCTCAAGCAACGAATGCTATTTTGACAACATTTAATGAAGTCAATATGGCTCCGGTCATGAATATGCGTAATAAATACAAAGATATCTTTGAAAAAGAGCATGGCGTGAAATTAGGTTTTATGTCCTTTTTTGTTAAAGCAGCAGTTCATGCTTTAAAGAAATATCCTGTTTTAAATGCCTCAGTAGACGGTAATGACATTGTGTATCACGGTTATTTTGATATCGGGATTGCTGTGGGATCGCCACGCGGATTAGTAGTGCCGATTTTGCGTGATGTTGATCAAATGAATCTTGCAGAAATCGAAAAGAAAATTTCTGAGTTTGGTGCCAAAGCACGTGACGGAAAATTAACACTCGATGATTTAACTGGTGGAACCTTCTCGATATCCAATGGCGGTGTATTTGGATCGATGTTATCGACACCGATTATTAATCCTCCGCAATCTGCAATTTTAGGGATTCATGCAACGAAAGATCGGGCAGTAGTAGAAGATGGTCAGATTGTGATTCGGCCGATGAATTATTTGGCGATGTCATATGATCACCGCATTATTGATGGACGTGAGGCTGTGCTTGGTTTAGTGGCAATGAAAGAAGCACTCGAAGATCCAGCAAGACTATTACTTGATATTTAAGGAAGAAGAATGAGTCAAGAATTTGATGTTGTTGTAATTGGAGCCGGACCTGGCGGATATATTGCGGCAATCCGTGCGGCGCAGTTAGGTTTTACGGTGGCATGTGCAGAAGGCAATGCTTACGATGACCCTAAGGCAGAGCCACGTTTGGGAGGAACCTGCTTAAACGTCGGCTGTATCCCATCCAAAGCTTTGTTGGCCTCCTCTGAGGAATTTGAGAATGTTGAAAAGCACATTGCAAGTCATGGTATTGAAATCAAAGGTGCAAGTATCAATGTGCCAAAAATGATTACACGTAAAGATGACATCGTTACCAAAATGACTGGTGGGATTGCGTATTTATTTAAAAAGAATAAAGTAACGCATCTCAAAGGATATGCCTCGTTCGTGGGTCGTGAAAACAATCTTTATCAATTATCGATAGATGGTAAAGACAAGCAGACAGTCAGTGCTAAGCATGTGATTATTGCTACAGGGTCGAAGGCAAGACACTTGCCGGGGATGGAAGTTGATAATGTTCTCATCTGCGATAACGAAGGCGGCTTGAAGTTTGAGCAAACTCCTAAAAAATTAGGTGTGATTGGTGCCGGCGTTATTGGTTTAGAACTTGGTTCCGTATGGCGTCGCCTTGGTTCCGAAGTTAACATCTTAGAAGCCTTACCTACTTTTTTGGGCCTCTGTGATCAAGGTATTGCCGCAGAAGCACAAAAATTATTTATCAAGCAAGGATTGCAATTTAGTTTAGGCGTCAAGATTGGTGAAGTTAAAAAAGGCAAAAACAATGTAACTGTTAATTACACCGATGCTGCAGGGGCAAGTCACGCTTTGGTTGTCGATCGTTTAATTGTGTCTGTAGGTCGTGTGCCAAATACCGATAATTTAAATTTAGAAGCGATTGGCCTGAAGACTGATGAACGTGGATTTATTCCAGTTGACGATCACACCCTCGCCACAAGTGCTCCTGGAGTTTATGCTATTGGTGATGTTGTGCGCGGACCGATGCTAGCGCATAAAGCAGAAGATGAAGGTGTATTGGTAGCGGAAATCCTGGCTGGACAAAAGCCACACATTGATTACAACTGTATCCCATGGGTTATTTACACATCCCCTGAAATTGCTTGGGTTGGTAAAACAGAGCAGCAACTCAAAGCAGAAGGTCGTGCGTATAAGCCTGGACAATTTCCGTTTGCGGCCAATGGTCGTGCCTTAGGTATGGGCAATGCCGATGGCTTTGTCAAAATCTTAGCTGACGAAAAAACTGATGAGATATTAGGTGTTCATATTATTGCCTCAGCAGCGTCTGATTTAATCGCCGAAGCTGTAGTGGCGATGGAGTTTAAGGCCTCTGCCGAAGACATTGCACGTATTTGTCATCCACATCCTAGTTTGTCTGAACCTATACGTGAAGCAGCTTTAGCAACCGATCGTAGGGCATTGAATTTCTGAACATAGGTATGCATGCGCGTTACTGAGTTATATCAAGCATCGCTTGAAAAAAAAGGCTATCAAAGTGATGCAGCCCAGCGGGCTGCTATCCAACGCTTGCAACAATGCCAGGATGAGTGGGAGCAGCGATCAGTAAAATCTGGTGGATTTTTCTCTAAACTACTCAACAGCCAACCCCAAGTTGCGCCTAAGGGTGTCTATTTTTGGGGTGGAGTCGGACGCGGAAAGTCCTTCATCATGGACTGTTTTTTTGACGCAATTAATATCGAAAAAAAGACACGCCTACATTTTCATGAGTTCATGCGCGAAGTACATCGAGAGCTTCAGGACTTAAGAGGGCAAGCAGATCCATTAGACCATCTAGGAAAAAAAATTGGCCAACGATACGAGCTCATTTGTTTTGATGAGTTTCATGTCAGTGACGTTGCTGATGCCATGATTTTGTATCGACTATTAGACGCATTATTTAAAAACAATGTGCAATTTATTATGACGTCGAACTATCGACCTGATTTATTGTATCCAGATGGATTACATCGTGATCGTGTTTTGCCGGCGATTCGTTTACTTGAACAAAAGCTTGATGTGCTTAATATCGATGCTGGCGTTGATTACCGAAAGGTTGTCATGGATCAAGTGCGGGCTTATATTACTCCTATGGGGCCAGAAGTTGATCAAGAAGTTGAAACTGTATTTGGGCAATTAGCTGGTGCACATACCGACGAGTCACAAGATTTGCTGATTGAAAATCGCGTGATTAAATGTATTCGTAGGGCAGGCGGTATTGCTTGGTTTGATTTTGAAGAGTTATGTGCTGGTCCACGCTCACAGAATGATTATTTAGAAATTGCAGCAACATTTCATACGGTCATCTTAACGGGCGTTCCTAAAATGAGTCCAAGAATGTCGAGTGAGGCGCGTCGCTTTACTTGGTTAATTGACGTATTTTATGACCACAAGCTCAAACTCATCATGACTGCGGAAGTGGAAGCGGACCTTTTATACGTTGAAGGACAAATGTCAGGGGAGTTTCATCGTACCGTTTCAAGAATCATTGAAATGCAGTCCAAAGAATACTTACATGCGCCAAGAAGAGTGGTGGATACCTCTCTCACATAGGGGTAGCAGACAAATAATTCTTTTATCGAAATTCTTTCGTGAAAACGGTAGAATAGGGTTATGAATTCTATAAACGCTGATTTACATTGCCATTCCATTATCTCTGATGGGACTCTGACGCCAGAGGATTTGGCTTTGCGTGCGCATAAAAACGGTGTGCAATTATGGTCTCTAACCGATCATGATGTGATTGGTGGTCAAAAAAGAGCGCAGCTTGCTGCACAGAATTTAGGGATGAAATACCTTGGCGGGGTTGAGATCTCAGTTAGTTGGATGGGGCAGACAATTCACATAGTGGGGATTGGCATAGATCCTGAGAATCCAACATTAATTGAAGGCTTACGTAAAACACGAGATGGCAGAAGTGCCCGTGGTAAAGAAATCGCGCGACAATTAGAAGTGATTGGAATACCTGGAGTATATGAAGGGGCGTTAACCTACGCTGGTAATCCCGAGCTACTCTCTAGAACCCATTTCGCCAGATATTTAGTAGAAAAGAAGGTGTGTCGATCGATTGATGACGTATTCAAAAATTACCTCGTTGAGGGTAAGCCTGGATATATTGGACATGAGTGGGCTAGTCTTGAGGAGTCTGTGGAGTGGATTACAGCGGCTGGCGGTATTGCTGTGATTGCTCATCCAGGGCGATATCGACTCAGTGATATGCAAAAACATGAGTTATATCAAGCTTTTAAAAATGCTGGTGGAAAAGGAATCGAAGTCATCACCGGTAGTCACACACCGAGTCAATATGAAGAATATGCAAAAATTGCACAACAATATGGCTTTTATGCTTCACGCGGATCTGATTTTCATGATCCAGATGAAAGTCGTATTGATTTAGGGCAACTCCCTCACTTACCATCCACCCTTCAACCAGTTTGGTCATTACTTTAAGCACAACTCACTATGTTTTCTGAACGCGTATTATCAGGAATGCGACCCACCGGGGCATTGCATTTAGGTCACTATCATGGCGTATTAAAAAATTGGATACGATTGCAATCCGAATACCCATGTTTTTTCTTTGTTGCCGATTGGCATGCGTTAACGACGCATTATGAGTCTCCAGAAATTATTCAATCCTCCGTATGGGAAATGGTGATTGATTGGTTAGCCGCGGGTGTTGATCCTAGCCAGGCAACCTTATTTATCCAAAGTAAAGTTCCAGAGCATGCGGAACTCTTTTTGTTACTCGCCATGGGAACTCCATTAGGCTGGTTAGAACGAGTACCAACCTATAAAGATCAGATTGAGAAATTAAACGAAAAAGATTTACAAACCTATGGATTTTTAGGTTATCCCCTTTTACAAGCTGCAGATATTTTGATTTATCGTGCGCAGCATGTGCCCGTAGGTGAAGATCAGATACCACACGTAGAAATGACACGTGAGGTAGCAAGGCGTTTTAATTATCTCTATGGACGAGAAGCAGGATTTGAAGAAAAAGCCTTAGAGGCCGCAAAAAAATTAGGTGGCAAAAGAACAAAACTCTATTTAGAAGCAAGAACTGCATACCAAGAGCAAGGTGATGATGAAGCTCTTGAGCAAGCACAAGCGATTGTGCATGAAGCCCAAAGTTTATCGATGGGTGACCGGGAGCGCTTATTTGGATACCTTGAAGGGGCGCGGAAAATTATTCTTGTAGAGCCTCAAGCACTATTAACTACAGCCTCGAAGATGCCGGGCTTAGATGGTCAAAAAATGTCAAAGTCGTATGGCAACACGATCGCACTTCGCGAAGATGCAGAGTCGATATCAAAAAAAATAAAAACGATGCCTACAGATCCTGCCCGGATTCGAAGAACGGATATAGGCGACCCAAAAAACTGCCCTGTGTGGGAATTACATCAAGTCTATTCAGATCAGACTACGAAAGATTGGGTACAGCAAGGATGTACGACGGCTGGAATCGGATGCTTAGAATGTAAAGAGCCACTGATACAGCATGTCATCAAGGAGCAGCAACCGATGCTAGAGCGAGCGCAGAAATATTTGGATGACCCGAGTTTATTGCGGGCACTCATCGCAGATGGATGTGATAAGGCGCGTAAAACGGCTCAGGAGACCATGCGTGATGTTCGTGAGGCAATGGGGCTTGACTACTCATAAGCTATCGCCGCCATCCCCATGGGTGGAGCGCTTTCTTGGGTTGATTGCGCCATCCCAGGCCACACCGTCGAGAATTCTGGATTATGCATGTGGCACTGGTCGGCATACTCGCTTATGTCAGCAGTTAGGATATAAAGTATTAGCCATTGATCATGATCAAGCAAGCTTACAGACAATTGCAGAATCATACGGTCAGTGTCAACCTAAAGAGATCGAATTACGTTGTAGAGATTTAGAGCTTGAAGAGTTTGCTTTTGCTCATGATGCGGAGAAGTTTTCAGGCTTAATTGTTACCAATTACTTGTATCGACCGCATCTGCTTAGTTTGTTAGATGTATTGGAGCTTGGGGGAGTCTTTATTTATGAGACTTTTGCGCTTGGTAATGAACGGTTTGGTAAGCCTTCAAATCCTCATTTTTTATTAAAAGAAAATGAACTCTTGGAGGTGGTAATGGCGAAAAACTCCTTTAAAATCATTGCTTTTGAAAGCGTGTACGAAGAAGAGCCAAAACCAGCCATGATCCAGAGAATTTGTGCAGTACGAACAAGAGATTGGGCTACAATTCTATGATGAAAATGAAATCTTTATTTCCTGAGCTCCCCTTTGTGGGAAGTATGGTGGCCATTGTGACCCCAATGCATGAAGACGGGTCATTAGACTTCGAAGCATTATGCCATTTATTAGATTGGCATGTGGAGCAAGGCACTCACGGTATTGTGATCGTAGGAACTTCGGGTGAGTCCCCGACTGTTAATGTCGATGAGCATTGTGAATTGATTCGAGTGACAGTTGAGCATATCAACGGACGTATTCCAGTGATCGCCGGAACGGGTGGTAATTCTACGCAAGAAGCAATTGAGCTCACCGAATATGCCAAAAGTGTTGGCGCAAACGCAAGCTTACAAGTGGTTCCTTATTACAATAAGCCGACTCAAGAGGGCATTTATGCTCACTTCAAAACGATTGCTGAGAGAATTGACTTACCTGTGATTTTGTATAACGTTCCTGGAAGAACGGTTGCGGATATGAGTAATGCAACGATTTTGCGTTTGGCGCAAGTTCCAGGGATACTTGGTCTCAAAGATGCGACTGGTAATCTAGAGCGCGCAAGTGCATTACTAGCGGGACTTAAAGAACAGGGAAGTAATCATTTCGCATTATTATCTGGCGATGATTTAACGGCTATTTTCTTGATGTTAATGGGCGGTCATGGAAACATCTCTGTGACAGCCAATGTTGCTCCCCAGTTAATGTCACAATTATGTCAAGCGGCTATTAGTGGTGAATTAATTCAGGCGAGAGAAATTCAGTTTCGATTACTGAAATTACATCAAATGATGTTCATAGAGCCAAATCCTATTCCAGTGAAATGGGCACTCCATCAAATGGGTATTATTGATAGTGGCATTCGTTTACCATTAACACCTTTATCAGAAAATCTTCGTCGGCCAATGCAAGATGTTTTGCGACAAGCTGGTTTAATTGTTTAATTCCATTAGGATACTATGCGGAACGAATTAAAAGTTGCATCAAGTAGTTTTACAGTCATCACCCTCATTAGTTTATTTGTATTGACAGCTTGTACTTCTACCTTTAACGGTGAATCCATTGATTACAAATCACAGGGTGAGAAAAAGATTCCTAGTTTAGCTATTCCTCCAGATTTATCGACATCCAATCTTGACAAACGATATGCTGTTGCTGATGGCTCTGCGACGCTTTCGCAATACACTTCAGCAACAACAAAAGCTAAAAAAGAAGACACTAAAAATGCCGTAACTCCAGCTCAAGCCGGAATTCGGGTGGAGAAAGATGGACAGCGTCGTTGGTTAGTGGTGAGTAAGCCGGCAACTGAAGTTTATCCAAAAGTACGTTCATTTTGGGAAGATACAGGATTCTTATTAGTGACAGACTCTCCATCAACGGGGATTATGGAAACTGACTGGGCAGAAAATCGGGCGAAGATTCCACAGGACATGGTTCGGCGTTTCTTAGGAAGTGCTTTAGATAGTATTTATTCAACAGGCGAGAGGGATAAATTCCGCACCCGTTTAGAGAAAAACACCATTTCTGAAACTGAAATTTACGTCACTCACCGCGGTGCTGAAGAAAAACTTGTTGGCTCAGGAGGCACACAAGCTGAATCTACTATGTGGACAGCAAGAGCATCAGATCCAGAACTTGAAGCAGAAATGTTAGCCAGAATGATGGTTTATCTCGGAACGAGTTATGAAAGTGCTAAGTCAGAATTAGCAAAAAATACATCAACGAGCAAGACAAGAACATCCCGAGTGACAGAAGTAGCAGATGCTGCTCAACTCAGTATTAATCAAGGTTTTGATAAGACCTGGAGAGAAGTTGGTTTAGCGCTTGATCGATCGAACTTTACCGTGGAAGATAGGGATCGTTCACAAGGCATTTATTTTGTAAGATTTGTGAATACGAGAGACAGCAATCCCGAGGCAAAAGGATCTTGGTTCTCTAATTTATTCAAATCATCTAAAACTGAAGAACTCAGAAAAGCCAAGCGTTATCGTGTCGTAGTTAAAGGAGACAGTACAACTACGATGGTGACCGCACTTGAAGATAATGGCACAGTAGTCAAAGGTGATGTGGATCAACAGATTCTCAAAATCATTGATGAGCAAGTGAGCTATTAAGGATTGCACGTTACAGGGAAGTAGATTGTGTATTTCCTTGTAACTTGCGTCTATAAAGATAGATAGAGGCGGCGGATGATTATGCGAACGGACATCTAAAGCCCATGCTAGTTCTTCACAAGTCCGCATTAAAAAATAGCTGTACGTTCATCATGACGCTGATGATGTTTGCGTTTGTGCATTTTGACGCATTAGCGCAACCCACACCAGCCTATCCAGCCCAACCCATCCGTTTATATGTTGGATCTGTTCCAGGAGCCTCAAGTGATACCTATGCAAGAATTATTTCAGAGCCACTAGGCAAGGTTTTAGGTCAAAGTATTGTCATTGAAAACCGATCTGGAGCCAGCGGTATTATTGCCACAAGTAACATGATCAACTTGCCTGCAGATGGATATACATTACAGTTAATTTATACCCCTCATACACTCAGTCCTTATTTATTTAAAAAATTAAACTACGACCCTATCAAAGACATCACAGGTATATCGATGTTACTTACATCACCACTCGTGCTTGTGGTTGGAGGGAATTCACAGGTAAAAACGTACCAAGAGTTAGTGGAGCTTGGCAAGACAAGACCCCTGAATTATGGCTCTGCAGGCGTAGGAAGTGGTGGGCATTTGTCAGGTGAAATGCTCCGTATACAAACAGGCATGAATCTCACCCATGTACCCTATCGAGGCGCCGCTCCTGCCGCCACAGCAGTTGCAGCTGGTGATGTTGATTTTGCATTTGTTGCGCAAATTACAGCAAAAGAGTTAACGAGTGCTAATAAATTACGACTACTTGGAGTGACAAGTAAAGTGCGATCACCCGCATTGCCTCAAATTCCGACGATGCAAGAATATGGGTTAAAAGATTTTGAGTTTTTAAATTGGTTTGGATTAATCGCATCTGCAAAAACACCGCCTGATATCATTAAAAAAATAAACCGTGCGGTCATTGAAGTTTTAAAACAACCCGATATTAAGGCAAGATTAACCGCTGATGGATCAGAAATTATCGGCAATGGGCCAGAGCAGTTTACGCAATTTTTAGTAACAGATACCAAACGTTGGGGTCCGATGATCAGCCAAATGGGGCTTAAAGGAGATTGAAATGCGGTCGACACATGAGAAGGCATCGCCAGCCACCAAAGGACCATTAGACGGCATCGTAGTGATTGATTTATCATCTGTCGTGGTAGGGCCTGTGTGTTCATTAACCTTGGCAGACCATGGTGCAGAAGTGATTAAAGTAGAGTCACCTGACGGCGATCTGATGCGGCAGTTAGGTGGAGGTGCAAGAAACCCAGGTATGACAGGGAAGTTCATGAACTTTAATCGCAATAAAAAGTCCATTTGTATTGATCTTAAAAATCCCTCTGGCCAAGAAGTGATGTATCAGCTGATATCAAAGGCGGATGTCTTTATCACCAATATGCGCCCAGGTGCTTTAGAGAAGTTAGGTCTTGACTTTGCGACATTGCAAGCACTTAACCCACGATTAATTTATTGCCAGATGTTAGCTTTTGGCAGAGGTGGGACATACTTTAATCGTCCCGCATATGACACAGTGATTCAGTCATCAGCAGGATTTGCAGGGACCTTTGAAAAATCCAGTGGCGAACCCCGCTTTGTGCCCATGGTTGTGACAGACCATATCACCGGCTTAGTAAGTGCACAAGCCATCGGTTTTGCCTTGTATCGACGCACCCAACAGGGAGTAGGTGAGTTACTTGAAATACCCATGTTTGAAACAGCCGCCGCATTTGTATTACGAGAGCATATGGGTAGCATGAGCTTTGAGCCGCCGATTGGGCCCATCGGAGACGCTCGTGTATTAGATAAAAACAATCGACCAGCTAAAACTGCCGATGGATATATATCCATTTCACCAAACACCGATGCACAAGCATTTGCGTTTTTTGCAGCGATAGGAAAACCTGAGTTAAAAGAAGACCCCAGGTTTTGTAACGTCGCAGTGCGCACTAAAAATAGTGAAGCCTATTATGAACTTCGGTCAAACTCGCTACAAACGAAGACATCCACTCAGTGGATTGAGATCTTTGAAAAATGTGATATTCCGTGCATGCGGTATAACTCATTAGAAGACTTATTAACAGATCCGCACTTATTAGACGTCGGTTTTTTAGAAGATATAGAACATCCCAGTGAAGGGATGATTAAGCAAATTGGTTTAACCAATCAGTTTTCTGGCGGGATGCGCAGTGAGTTTTTGCCAGCGCCAAGATTAGGTGAAAATACCATTGAAATTATGCAACAATTTGGTTTTAGTCAAACACAAATAGAGCAGGCGATACATAATCAAGCTGTACAAGATGAAGGGCAGAGGGGTAATTCAAAATGACCAATAATGGGCAAATAGACGACGAGTTAATCATCAAAGACGATGGTTTTATTAGAGTGTTGCAGATGAATCGACCACAGCGACGAAACGCCCTATCAGAATCATTAAAAATGCAAATGATGAATGCTGTATTAGATGCAGAAGAAGATGAGGGGATTCGTGTTTTGATTATTACGGGCACCGGTAATGATGCTTTTTGTGCAGGTGCTGATCTCAAAAATATGCATCAAAATGATCAGGCGGGTATTGCTTTTCGAACACCGATGAGGCGACTTGAGCGCAATCTATTTGAAGTTGTTTATGAAACTAAAAAGCCAACAATTGCTGCGATCAATGGTAGTGCAGTAGCTGGCGGCTTTGAGCTTGCTCTAGCTTGTAATTTAAGAGTAACCCATCAAGGCGCATTATTTGGTTTGCCAGAAGCAAAAATTGGTATGGGGGCGAATTTTGGCTCAGTAGTATTACCAAGACTCATAGGTATCACACACGCTTTAGAAATGTTACTCACCGGAGAATACATCTCTGCAGCACGGGCAAATGAACTAGGATTAATTAACCGCTTAGTTACCCAGGACCAAGTATTAGAAGAAGCCTTAAAGCTTGCGCGACAAATTGCGAATAATGCACCGATCTCAGTGCGAAGAGTCAAAGCAGTAGCCTTACAAGGACTAAATATGCCGGTCGCGGCTGCCTTGCGTCAAGACCCAGGAATGAATCCCTACCTCAGTGAAGATCGACAAGAAGGCATTGCGGCACGACTAGAAAAGCGGACACCAATATGGAAGAATCGATAAGAAAGGAAAAATCATGACAAACTATCCCAAAGTATTTATTACAGATGAAACCCTCAGAGATGGATTACAGATCGAGCGAGAAGGAGTCACCCTCCAAGAAAAACTAGAGCTTTTAGACATGATGGTGAGTGCGGGATTAAACCGCATTGTGGTTGGAGCATTTGTCAATCCAAAATGGAGTCCGCAAATGGCTGACTCCCTAGAGCTAGTAAAGCGTTTAAAAGAAAAACCAGGCGTATCTTATTTTGTTTTAGCACTCAATGAGCGCGGCCGATTAGAGCGCTTGGAATATGCCCCACCACTAGCGATTGAGCCCATCCATGCGACGCATTTACATGCCTGTCCTATTTTTATTCAACGCAATACCAACCGGACATTAGAAGAGCAAGAAAATAGTTGGCAAGGGGCAATAGAGATCAGTAAAGCGCAAGGATTAAAAGAAGGTGGCATAGGTTTAAGTGCAGGCTGGGGCTCTAATTTTTCTGGAGAGTTTACCCACGCAACGCGGATGGCACTGTTAACCAAGCAATATGAAGCATGGCAACAACAGGGCATTGCAGTCACGCGAGTGGATATGGCAGATCCCATGGCTTGGAATACACCAACCGCAGTAGCGCAGGATATTAACGCTATTCAAAAACTATTCCCAAGTATTACGGATTTCAGACTACACCTTCATAATGCAAGGGGATTAGCCATGTTGTCGATGTATGAAGCGATTCGAGGTTTAGATCATCGCCATACCTTAATTGCTGATACATCCCTTGGAGGTATTGGCGGTTGCCCCTACTGCGGCAATGGACAAGCGACAGGCATGATACCAACAGAAGACTTTGTGCACCTGTTAGACACCTTAGGAATCTCCACAGGTATATCACTTGATGGCTTGATTGAAGCCTCCACTAGACTCTCGGAAATTTTAGGACGACCACTACACTCACAGGTTGCTATCAACGGAGGATTGCCCAAAGGGGACCGATTGTACAGTGAAGATGTGCCCGCGGTTTTTACATTTAAAGAAGCACAACACTTTCGCTTAGGGCCATCCGTGTATGAAGGCAATCCAAAACCGTGGTTAAAAAAGCTGCAAAAAACATAAATAAAAAGGATGTAAGCATGCAAGCATTTTTAAGGTGGTTATCTGTTGTGTTGGGTATTTTATGCATCACCTTATCAACTGTGGTGACGGCACAACCTAGTTATCCCGAAAAGCCGATTCGAATCATCGTCCCGTTTCCACCGGGAGGATCGACTGATATTTTTTCGCGGATGCTTGGAGAAAAATTAACGCAAATATGGAAACAGCCAGTCATTATTGAAAATAAAGCAGGGGCAAGTGGCCAAATCGCCATCAATGAATTATTAAAGTCCCCAGCAGATGGATATACGATTTTTATGGGGCATATTGGAACCTTAGCAGTTAATCCATCCTTGTTTAAAAATTTATCCTATAACCCTACTAAAGATTTTGCACCGATTAGCCGGATAGCTATCGTGCCCAATATCTTTGTCATTAATCCCAATCAACCCTTTAAAACCATCCAAGAATTAATTAGTTACGCGCACCAAAATCCTGGCAAGTTAACTTATAGTTCAGGTGGAAGTGGTGGAGCCGCGCATATTGCGATGGAGTATTTTAAGTTAGTAACAAAAACCGATATATTGCATATTCCTTATAAAGGAACAGCCCCAGCCGTCATGGATTTACTGGGAGGGCAAGTAAGCATGACTATGACAGGAGCTCCCCCATTGATGCAGCACATCTTAGCTAAAAAAGTTATTCCGTTTGGTGTGTCAAGCACAAAGCGTATTGATGTGCTTCCGCAAATACCGACCTTGGCGGAATCAGGTGTACCTGAATTAAAAGGCTTTGATGCTACGCAGTGGTATGGAGTCGTAGTCAAAACCGGCACATCCAAAGAGATTATTGACAAGCTTAACCAAGGAACGCGCATGGCTTTTGACACATTAGAAGCTAAAGAGCGCTTACGCAATGAAGGGGCGATTGTTCAAGTAGATAGCCCTGAGGAGTTTCGAGCGTTTATTCAGACAGAAACCATACGGTGGGGGAAATTAGTTCGATCGGCAAATATCGTGGTGAATTAATACGCCTGTAATTTAGGGACTAGCCAATAAAAAAGCCGCTCTAATGCATAAGAGCGGCTTTTTTAACAATAAGGATATTACTTCTTTACTGCATCTTTAGCAGCATCAACAGCAGCGCCAGCATCTTTAGCTGCGTCTTTAGCAGCATCAACAACAGCAGCACCAGCATCTTTAGCAGCGTCTTTAGCAGCATCAACAGCAGCGCCAGCATCTTTAACAGCTTCTGCAGCAGGAGCAACAGGAGCAGGAGTTTCAGTTTTGCTACAAGCTGCTACAGCCATTGCTAACAGGGCAGCTAATAATAGTGACTTCTTCATTTGTAATATCCTTTTATGATGTTAGTAAAATCAAAACAATTTTTATTGTTTAATTGAAATTGGACCTTTGTTTCAATCCAAAATTTATTATATCTAAAAAGAATGACTAACCTAGAGTTTTCCCTAATTATTCATAATCCCCTAGTTCGAACCAGCCATTAACGTACCCTTCATAGATATGTTCAAACATCGATGGATAGGCAAGGAACCGACGGCATTGATTAGGTAAGAAGCCTCGTTGATGAGAAAACAGCAACCAATACTCAAAGGCCTCAGATTTTTTATCAATAAAAGTAAGAATTGCGCCATTGCAGAATAAATAGTCCCCGCTAATATTTAAGCGGGTTTGCGGGTGAACTTGCAATCCATGTAACACGCAGGCAGCGCGAAACTCATTTTCTGACAAAAGATCCATCGGAGGAGCAAAAATCACCTGTGGTTTAGGTTCGGACAAGATTTCCCCTAATGCAAACTCAAGTAATTCTTCTAAACTCTTACCATGCCAAGGAAGTTCATTAAAACGATTTTTAAGGGCGTGGGTTAAATGCGAAGGGATTTTAGATGGGCGATCAGTCGCGAGTTGATGAGGATCTGTGAGAATTTGGCCTAAACTTAAATCATCTTCTAATTGGTCAGCTAAGCGCCAGAGAGTTTCTTGCAGCAGTTCACGCCAACTCAGAGATCTAAAGCCAACCGACCAAGTCTGGGTTCCGGGATCCAGAGCAACGCCATCATGAGCAATTTGCGGTGGAAGATACAATAAGTCACCAGGATTGAGCGTCCACTCATCCGTAGGCTTAAATTGCTCTAATATCTTTAATGGAAGATCTTCAATAAAGTCTTTTTTAGGATTGGATTGGATTTTCCAAGTACGGCGACCCTCCATTTGAATCAAGAACACGTCATAGGAATCCAGGTGCGGTCCAACACCACCCCCAGGACCGGCTACGCTAATCATTAAATCATCTAAACGATAATCAGGAATAAAGCGAAACCAAGAAAGTACTTTGGCCGCAGCGGGGTGCCAACCTTCCATACCCTGAATTAATAAAGTCCAATCTTTTTGACTCACTTTAGGAATTGACCTTGCCGCATGAGGGCCGTGTTCTAGTCGCCAAGGATTACTTTTAACCAACCTAGACTCGACTAAGTCATAACTGGCTAGCTCATAGAGTTCTTTACTAGAAATAGGGCTAGTGAGCTCAGGATTGAGTGCAAAGGCAGGAATCGCACCTCTGACGAGCAGTGGTTTTTTTTGCCAATAGTCTCTCATGAATTCAGTAGGACTTATCTGACCTAACAAGGCCCATGGGTCTTTCAAGGGAAGAGGAAATGGCGGAGTTGGGGGGATGTAATGTGGTTTCAAGTAGAATATCTTTAATGAAGATTGAAAAAAATACCGTTGTTTCACTAATATACCGTTTATCGGATGCTCAAGGCAATTTAATTGAAGAATCTGCCGATCCCATGATTTATTTACATGGCGGATACGCAGGCACTTTTCCGAAAATTGAAGAGCTACTTGAAGGTCAAGAAATTGGCTTTGAAACTAATATCCAACTTGAACCTCAAGATGCATTTGGAGATTATGACGCTGAATTGTTAAGAATTGAACAGCGCGAACGCTTTCCTGAGCCGCTGGAAATCGGCATGCAGTTTGAAGGCGTGCCAAGTCCGGACGATGAAGAAGAAGGTGCCGAATTCATTGCCGCAGATGATGATGAAGAAGACGGTGAGTCTTTGATCTATACCATTACAGATTTAGCAGAGGACCGGGTCGTTTTAGATGCCAATCACCCACTTGCAGGAATGGCACTGCGTTTTTGGATACAAGTGACACAAATTCGTGTGGCAACAAGTGAAGAAGTAGAAAACGGTCGTGCAGAAGATGCTATGGGACTCATGATTGGTGATCAAGACGATGACACTGACTACGATAATTTAGATGACTACCTGAGTCCAAGTCCTAGCAATCACCCGACATTGCACTAACCCAGTAATTTTTTAAGTTGATACAGCGCCTCTAGAGCTTCTCTGGGGCTTAAAGAATCCGGGTCTAACTCACGCACCGCGATCTCTACTGGATGAGGCTCTTGAACAATTGTCTCCAGACTTAGCAGGGCATCATCATGATTGACCGCGAATAAATCACTTTGCAATTGCTCCGCATCATTTTGCGCTTCGAGTTGCATAAGTTTTTTTCTAGCTTGGGTAATAATTGGCTTTGGAACGCCCGCCAACTGTGCAACTTGTAGACCATAACTTTGACTTGCGTGACCAGGTTTGACCTGATGTAAAAAGATGAGATCACGACCTTGTTCGATGGCCGATAAATGCACATTGACACATTGCGAGTAAGAGCTTGGCAGATGCGCAAGTTCTAGGTAGTGGGTAGCGAACAAAGTAAAACTCCGATTCACCTCTAATAAATATTTAGCGATTGCCCAAGCAAGAGATAGACCATCAAACGTAGAAGTTCCACGACCAATCTCATCCATGAGGACCAGACTCTGCTCAGTTGCTCTGTGTAAGATGCCAGCGGCTTCAGTCATCTCGACCATAAAAGTAGATTTACCACTCGCCAAATCATCAGCAGCGCCGATGCGGGTAAATATTTGATCAATAGGACCCAGGCGCGCGGCATTTGCAGGCACAAAGCTACCAATGTAAGCCATGACTGTAATGAGAGCCACTTGGCGCATATACGTAGATTTACCACCCATATTAGGACCGGTAATCATCAGCATTTTTCGTTGCGCATGTAAGAGGGCATCATTACCAGAAAAAGACAGTGATTTTTTTGCTAATTGAGACTCAACCACCGGATGACGACCTTGTTCGATTTCAATGACGGACTCTGCCACCAATTGCGGAAGATGCCATTCATAGGTTTTTGCACAACTCGCAAAACTTGCTAGCACATCAATCTGCGCCAAAGAACGCGCAATGATCTGAATGTTCACAATATCGGCTTGCAGAGTTTCAATCAAAGCTTCGAAGAGTTGTTTTTCTAGCGCAAAGCTACGTTCTTTAGCGGACAGGGCCTTATCCTCAAAAGCTTTGAGTTCGGGGGTAATGTAACGCTCAGCATTTTTTAGAGTTTGACGACGCTGATAATCAAGAGGAACCTTATCCGTTTGTCCGTGTGTAACCTCAATAAAAAAACCATGAATCTTATTAAATTCGACACGTAGCGTATTAATGCCAGTTCGCGCTCGCTCACGGGCTTCAAGATCAATTAAAAACTGACCCGTATCTGCCGAAAGAGTTCTGAGTTCATCTAAATCCGGATGATAGCCATGAGCAATCACACCACCTTCACGAATCATACTTGCAGGCTCTGCCATGATTGCGCGACGCAGCAGAAGCAGTAAATCCTCTTCCATGTGCAGACCCGCACAAAGTTGCTCAATGAGTAAACAATTACCCCCAAGACTTTGTAAAACCCGGCGCAGCTCAGGTAGTGCCTCTAAAGTATCACGCAAACTAGCGAGATCTTTAGGCCGAACGCTTTTTAAGGCAATACGAGAAGCGATGCGTTCAATATCAGAAATACGTTGCAGTTGACCACGCAGTTCTTGATACACAAAAGGCAGATCTAAAAACCGCGCAACCACTTCATGCCGTTGCCGAATCTCTGGTTGAGAGCGGATTGGATGATGGACCCAATGACGAAGCAAGCGACTACCCATAGGACTTGCGCAATCATCTAGTAAAGAATACAGCGTCGGTTCAGTTTCACCGCGCAGTGTTTGGGTTAACTCCAGGTTTCGGCGCGTAGCTGCGTCCATCCCAATATACAGATCATTACTCTCAATCTGACAAGATTGAATATGAGGGATTTTTCCAGTCCAGCCAAGACCCTGTGTATAAGCAGCAAAGGACAACAAAACCCCAACCGCTTGCAAAGCGAGTTCCATAGGATTATTTTCATCAATCCCCAAGACCGAAACATCAGGAATACCCAGAGTGTCTTTGAGACGAGCAGCACCGTCCTTTAATTGCCATACCCATGCAGGAACTTGCTCGGTGTTGGGGGCTTGTAAATAAGGAAGATCTTGTAACACATCTTCAAGAGCCAGACCGTGCTCTACAGAGCACAACCATTCATGAGGCGCGATACGGGCCAGATGTTGTAACAGTTCAGAGCGCGGAAATTGCGCCATGCGTAATTCACCACTGGCCATCACCAACCAAGCGATACCCACCGTTTGTTGATGCACGGTGAGAGACAGTAAACTATTATTTTGACGCTCGGAGAGAAGGGCTTTATCAGTGACCGTTCCAGGCGTCAGAATCCGCATGACCTTGCGTTCAACAGGGCCTTTACTCGTAGCAGGATCACCAACTTGCTCACAAATAGCAACGCTTTGACCCGCTTGAATCAGTTTTGCTAAGTATTGTTCCGCAGAGTGGTAAGGAACACCCGCCATCTTAATGGGGGCGCCATTCGATTGACCCCGTTGCGTTAAGGTGATGTCTAGAATCTTGGAAGCAATTTGTGCATCTTCGAAAAAAAGCTCATAAAAATCCCCCATGCGAAAAAACAAAAGTGCGTGAGGATTTTCGGCTTTGATACGTAAAAATTGTTGCATCGCAGGTGAATGACCAGCAAAAGAGTCCTGCATACAATCAGTCTTTCAACCAATTTTTCAATTGGTTAATATCCTTCATATGTTCCTTCGAGTCTGCATGATCATCGACCTTATTCAGTACTTTTTGCTCTAAGGATTTGACTTTAGCTTCCAACTCTAAAGTAATGTCGATCAAGCTTTTTAGAGCTAAGGAAACAGGATCATCCGCTTCAGGAGTGATGCCATAAGCAGAAAAATTATCTTTAGAAGCCTCCGTTGCCTCAGAGGGTAATTCAGCGCGGATAATGCGCGCCGGAATACCCACAGCCGTGGCATTAGGGGGGACAGCCTTTAGCACCACAGCATTAGAGCCGATACGTGCAAAGTCCCCAATCGTAAAACCACCGAGGATTTTAGCGCCAGCGCTGACCACCACCCCACGACCCAGCGTCGGATGACGTTTTGCGCCTTTATACAGAGAAGTACCACCCAAAGTGACGCCTTGATAGATCGTGCAATCGTCACCAATTTCGCTTGTTTCACCGATAACAGTACCAAGACCATGATCGATAAATACACGCTTACCAATAATTGCACCCGGATGGATTTCAATACCATTGATGATGCGCGATAAGTGCGCCAGAAACCGAGCAGGCCACTTCAGATTTGCATTCCACAGCCAGTGCGTGAGTCGGTGCACCCAAATAGCGTGTAAGCCAGGATAACAAGTAATCACCTCAAGACGATTACGCGCAGCTGGATCACGAGCAATAATAGAGTCTACGGTTTCAAAAAAATGTAATGACATCACTATAGTTTAAATCCTTTGTCCTTTTTCAGTAACATTTGCTTAGCGACCCCACGTAAAATCAGCACTTCTTCCTCTTGGAGGCCTGCACGGTCAAAGAGCGCCCGCAGGCGATCCATTAATTTTTTCGGATGCGCAGGATTTAAAAAATCAATTGCCTCCAAGCCTTCTTTTAAGTGGTCCATCATGGCATTAATCTCCCCAAGACTTGCTCGCAGGGCTAGCTGCTCACTATCTGTAATCACCTCAGATGACAAGGTATTACGCATCTCATAGGCGCAGACCATGACAGCCTGAGCAAGATTGAGAGATGGGTAGGAAGGATTGGCATCAATCCAGACACGATGAGAACACGCATTAAAATCCTCATTACTCAAGCCAGTGCGTTCCGTGCCAAACAAAAACGCGCAGGATTTACCTACTTGAAGCGCATTTTTCGCTAACGAACAAGCATCCTTTAAAGCAATTGCAGGAGGACCAAACTCACGATCGCGAGAAGTTAAGCCAAAAACCAAAGCATACGGGGCGCAGGCTACGGATAAATCAGGTAAAACTTGAGAATTGCTTAAAACATCAGTAGCACCACTAGCAAGTGCAATCGCCTCATCAGCAACCACAACATCAAGATTTTTGGGGTCAACAAGAACAAGATGCTCAAAGCCCATCGTTTTGATGGCACGAGCGGCAGAGCCGACATTCCCCGCATGACTTGTTTGATGCAAAATCCAATCAATACCCATTTGATTCGCTTTCTTTGGCTAAATTGGTTAAAATACAAAACTTCGTTAAGTATGACTTAACTTGCTCTTTATCAACTTGTGTTCTTCCCAGTGGTTCTATTCTACTTTTTTGAGAATTTCTTATGCATCCAATGATGAATGTGGCAGTAAAAGCAGCGCGTAGTGCAGGTAACATCATTAACCGAGCATCGCTTAATTTAGAGCGACTGCAAGTAGCGCGTAAACAGCAAAATGATTTTGTCACAGAAGTTGATCAAGCAGCGGAATATGCCATTATTGAAGTGTTGAGGGAGTCTTATCCAACACATCACATTTTAGCGGAAGAAACAGGTTACCTACCTCCCCATAGCGACAGTATGGGCGCCTTACCTTGGGACGAAGTAATGGCAATGCAAACTCCCGAAGAAGATCACTATCTTTGGGTTATTGACCCAATCGACGGCACCACTAATTTTATTCACGGTTTCCCACAATTTGCTGTATCAATAGCCTTGTTCGTTAATGGCATCGTGCAACAAGGCGTCATCTATGACCCAACCCGTGATGAGCTATTTACATCGACCAAAGGAGCTGGTGCTTATTTAAATCATCGCCGCTTAAGAGTCGCGCAACAACTCAGGTTAAGTGAATGCTTAATTGGTACAGGGTTTCCATACCGTGATGACCAGAACCTCGATCACTACGTCCACTTATTTAAAAAAATGACCAAAAGTTGTGCAGGAATCAGACGCCCAGGTGCCGCATCCCTCGACTTAGCCTATGTTGCGGCAGGGCGATTAGATGGTTTTTTTGAAGGGGACTTAAAACCTTGGGATATGGCTGCAGGCGTGCTGTTAATCCAAGAGTCTGGTGGATTAGTT
Source organism: Betaproteobacteria bacterium (assembly GCA_037137465.1). Lineage (GTDB taxonomy): Bacteria > Pseudomonadota > Gammaproteobacteria > Burkholderiales > Burkholderiaceae > Polynucleobacter. The sequence goes on from JBAXKF010000005.1 coordinate 84,687, forward strand.
GGACAGTACAACGGAGAAGAAGGGTATTACAGTTCCGGTCAAATTATGGCAGCAAATCCAAAGATTTTTGCCCAGATGGCATCACTCTTATCGAAGGCTTGACGCGGCAATTAAATCAACCGAAGTAATGCCTTGCTTTTGAATCAATAAGGCATTTGCCCGAGGCAGCATTTCAGGGTGATCAAGGTCCCAGTCCGACAACACCCAGCGCGTCCAAGAATGACTCCCAGCAGATTCTGCGTTAACACCCGGCCTATGGGTATGACCATGGATTAATTGCTTGCAATTAAAGCGCTTAGTGATATTGGCACAAGCCTCAAGGGTTACATTCCCTTTAATACTCGCGGTGGCCGGATCAAAACTCTCACGCATTTGGTATTTAATCGTGGCACGTTTACGTAGTCGATCCCCCAATTTTTTTCTCATAGCAGTTGGAATGAGCATAAAAATCTTTTGGAATAATTTCACGCGGGTAAAACTACGAAATAATTGATAAGCAGGATCTGCCGTACATAAAGAGTCACCATGCGACAAAAGCCATGACTGAGAACCAATCCGAACCAGACTTGGATCTTCTAAAACCCTCCAGCCAGCAAGAGCGGTAAACCTTTCACCCAGCATGAAGTCGCGGTTACCCGCGATAAAAAAGACTTGCACACCACTAGCTCCAAGCGCATGAATTTCTTTGGCAATAGACAGAGTGAAGGGTGAAGAGATATGCGCATCATCGCCCACCCAAAACTCAAATAAATCACCAATAATAAAGAGAGCCTGAACCTGCCGCGCTTCGTTTTTACAGAACTCGATAAAGCGTTCCGCAGTATAGGGATAAGCGGGTGTCAAATGCAGATCAGAAATGATCAGCGCTTGATCAAATTCAGGCACCATCGTGATTAAAGGGCAACAGCCTCAAGAACGACAACATCTTCTTTAGGAACATCTTGATGAAAGCCTGAACTTCCAGTAGGCACTTGACGAATCGCCTCAACAACATCCAGTCCATCGGTTACCATGCCAAACACAGCGTAGCCCCAGCCCTGAGGCGTTGGTGAGCTATGATTTAAAAAATCGTTATCCTTCACATTAATGAAGAACTGTGAAGAAGCAGAATGAGGGTCGCTTGTGCGAGCCATAGCAACGCTACCATAGACATTTTTTAAGCCGTTTTGCGCTTCATTTTCAATATTGGCGAGTGTTTCTTTTTGCTTCATACCAACTTCCATACCGCCGCCTTGAATCATGAAGTTACTAATCACACGGTGAAAAATAGTACCGTTATAGTGACCAGAATTAACGTAGGCTAAAAAATTAGCACTAGAAATAGGAGCGAGTTCTTCATTTAATTCAATGATGAAATCGCCATGATTCGTTTTAAATTGCACGCGTGACATAGTTTTCCTTTGCGGTGATGATAAAAATAATAGAGTTTAACGGGAAGTTATTGCTTCAGCTAATTTGCGTTTCTTATCCGCCTCAGTCATACGACGATTTTGCCCAAAAGCGCGATCGTAATAGCTTGCGGCGATTAAGGTATAGATATCTCCTAGATTTTGTAATGCAATCGCGTAATTAGGAGAGAGTTTTAGACATAATTCTAAATTATCGCGAGCAAGCTCCAACTTGCCCGCTCTGGCATATAAAACGGCGAGATTATTGTAAGGCTCTGGAATCTCGGGATACTTATCGATAAAAGTGAGCAGAGCTTGACGAGCGGTTTCGAGTTGACCTTGTTCAATCAAAATACGCGTGCGCACAAATAAAATTTGCACATTGCGCGGACTCTTTTTTGCCTCCACATCAATGGCGGCGAGAGCCTCATTCCATTTTTTGTCTTTAATTAAGAGAGCGATTTTTGCAGGGATACCATTTTTAGGCGTTGTATCTGCCGCGGCATTTTGAAGAGCAACAAAAGGCGTTGCTAAAGTTGGCGTATTTTGAGTCGTTTGCAGACCAGTATTATTCGAAGTCATGGAAGTAGAAGTGCCCAGGGGGGAATAAACCCCTAGATTCGTAGGATTTTTAGTCGCTTCTTCTAAAGTAGTTGGCACAGCATGATCTAGATTCGAATCTTTCGCTGCGGATATTTTTTGCTCCTGATCCATCTTTACGATGCTCACGCTAGAGCATGCGCATAATATCAAGCCGCTGACTAATAAACATATTTTTTTCAATACCTTAGGGCATGAATGGTGCGTATGTTTAAGATCAGTAGTCATCGGTTTTTGTTGCTGCATATTTAATTTCTCAGTAATGAAATGATATTTTATGGCACTATTGTCTATACTTGCGTGTTAGAAGAATTTAACCTTCTTATTTTGCTTTTATCACCCACATTTTTTATGCTTCAAATATATAACACCCTACAACGAAAAAAAGAACCATTTCAACCCATTCACCCCAAAAAAGTATCGATGTATGTCTGTGGGATGACGGTTTATGATTATTGTCACATAGGACACGCCCGTGTCATGATTGTATTTGATATGGTGGTACGTTGGTTACGGGCGAGTGATTATGAAGTTAATTATGTTCGCAATATCACGGATATTGACGACAAGATCATCAAAAGAGCCATAGAAAACAAAGAAACAATTGCGAGTCTTACGCAGCGATTTATCGATGCCATGCATGAGGACGGTGATGCATTAGGTGTTTTGCGCCCAGATCATGAACCCCGTGCAACACATTACATTGACCATATGCAAACGATGATATCGGGATTAATTGATAAACAATTAGCGTATCAAGCAGGTTCGGGAGATGTCATGTACTCGGTACGCGACTTCCCCCCTTACGGCCAGCTATCGAATAAGACACTTGACGACTTAGAAGAGGGAAACAGGGTCATTATTGCGGGAGATAAAAAAGATCCCCTTGATTTTGTGCTTTGGAAGAGTGCGAAAGAAGATGAGCCCGCGGATACACGCTGGGCATCAAAGTGGGGTGAAGGACGACCAGGATGGCATATTGAATGCTCCGCAATGGCTTGTGAATTACTAGGTAAAAACTTTGATATACACGGAGGGGGTGCTGATTTACAGTTTCCTCACCATGAAAACGAAATTGCGCAAAGCGAAGGAATTCACCGCGAATTTGATGAAGAAGGACAAAGTAGTGACCCACGTTTTGTTAATTATTGGATGCATAACGGCCACGTGCGCGTCAATAACGAAAAAATGTCGAAGTCACTGGGCAACTTCTTTGTTATTCGTGATGTGCTTGCGAGATACGATGCTGAAGTCATCCGCTTCTTCATTTTAAGAGCGCATTACCGCAGCCCAGTCAACTATAGCGATGCGACCTTAGATGAAGCAGCGCAAGGTCTTGAACGATTATATGTGGCATTAAAAGATTATCAACCCGCGGATACTGACAGCCTAGTTGGAACAGCGGTTGAGCAATTTACTGATGCGATGAATGATGACTTTAATACGCCCGAGGCGATAGCCGTTTTATTCGGGTTGTCGACTGAGGCTAATAAAGCCCGTCAACAAAATGATATGCAGGCATATCAGCAGTTAGCCCATACATTGAAACATTTAGGTGGGTACTTAGGATTATTAAAACGGACCACACAAGATTATTTACAAAGTGGCCATTTACAAATCGATGAGCAAGCCATCGAAGTATTGATCCAAGAGCGTCAATTAGCTAAGAGCAATAAAGACTTTGCGGCCTCAGACAGAATTCGTAAAGAGCTACTTGAAAAAGGAATCGTCCTAGAAGATCATCCCCAAGGTAAAACCAGCTGGCGCAAAAACTAAATAAGGTATTGCCGATGAAGCGCAAAGAAGTCGAAGAAGACTATTGGGATCATGGCTGTAGCTCCCTGATGCGAGCGGACCGTATTTTAAAAAAAATTATTATTAAGTTTAAAGATACTGGCATCGTATCCAGAGGAGATCCATTTTTAACCTTAGCAAGATCGATCATAGGTCAGCAAATCTCGGTAGCAGCAGCGCAGGCGGTTTGGAATCGATTTGAGGCCAGCATGCCCAAAGTGAGTCCCAAAAATGTTCTTGGGATGGATAAGGAGATATTACGAAGTGCTGGTTTATCTTATCGAAAAATTGAGTATGTACAAGATTTAGCTGATCATTTTCAGAACAAAGGATTAGCCAAGACCAAATGGCACAGCCTCGATGATGAACTCATTATTCAAGAATTAACCGCGATTCGGGGCATTGGCAGATGGACAGCAGAAATGTTTTTAATTTTTAATCTTAAAAGACCCGATGTGTTGCCTCTAGACGATATTGGGCTCTTACGAGCCATCTCAATCAATTATTTCAGTGGTGAGAAAGTAACCCGAGCACAGGCCCGAGAAGTGGCAGAAAACTGGGCGCCTTATCGCACCGTAGCGACTTGGTACCTATGGCGCAGTATTGACCCCATACCAGTCGATTATTAAACTAAAAATACATCAAAATGACCTTAGGGGATGTAAAATAGGCTCATGAAAACTACTTTCCTGGATTTTGAACAGCCCATAGCTGAATTAGAAAACAAAATCGAAGAATTACGATTTGTTCAAGATGAGTCTGCGGTTGATATATCTGATGAAATCAGTCGTTTGGCAGAAAAAAGCCAGCAACTCACCAAAGACCTCTACACCCGATTAACCCCATGGCAAGTCTCGCAAATCGCGCGACATCCACAGCGCCCTTACACATTAGATTACGTTAATCAATTATTTACTGATTTTCATGAACTGCATGGTGATCGATCATTTGGCGACGACTTATCGATTATTGGTGGATTAGCCAGATTTAATGGTGCATCGTGTATGGTGATAGGTCATCAAAAGGGACGTGATACCAAAGAGCGAGCTTTGCGTAATTTTGGCATGAGTAGGCCCGAAGGATATCGCAAAGCGATGCGACTCATGCGTCTTGCTGAAAAATTTGATATTCCAGTATTTACCTTTGTCGATACACCAGGAGCATTTCCTGGTATTGATGCAGAAGAGCGCAATCAATCCGAAGCGATTGGGCATAACCTGTATACCCAGGCAGAATTAAAAGTGCCAATTATTTCTACGATTATTGGCGAAGGCGGATCCGGTGGAGCCTTGGCGATTGCCATGGGCGATATGGTGTTGATGCTGCAGTTTGCGACGTATTCAGTCATATCTCCGGAAGGGTGTGCATCGATTCTTTGGAAAACCTCCGAGATGGCACCAGAAGCAGCCGAGCAATTAGGACTTACCGCACACCGCTTAAAAGGACTTGGACTCATTGATAAGATTGTGAATGAGCCTGTAGGTGGCGCGCACCGTGATTATGAAGGGATGGGCAATGCGCTCAAACGAGCCCTTGCAGAATCCTTACGACAGTTTTCCGGAATGAGTGTTAAAGAGTTACTTGAACGCCGTCATGAAAGGCTCATGAGTTATGGGAAGTTCAAAGACACCTCTGACAAGTAATTTACCCATTGAAGAATCTACGGCGCGCATAGCTGTAGCATTTAGTGGGGGCCTTGATTCGACTGTTTTACTGCACTCAACAGTAGCTGCCTATGGTTCCGAACACGTCATCGCACTGCATGTCAATCATGGCTTGCAAGACATCGCAGATGATTGGGTCATGCATTGCAATGACATTGCCGCGTCCTATGACGTCGAGTTTGATTTTCGGATATTAAATTGGCCAGGCGGCATTGATGAACTTGGCAATATTGAGGCACAAGCACGTGATGCCCGTTATGAAGCCTTAGCGCAGATGTGTGAACAGAACGGCGTGACTGATTTATTGCTAGGGCATCATCAAGACGATCAGGCCGAGACAGTTCTCTTACAACTCATCCGCGGATCAGGCTTGCCGGGCTTGTCAGCAATGGGACAACGGCGAAGTTTAGCAAACACATCGATTCGTATATGGCGACCCTTTATGGATTTAACCCGTAACGATTTAGAGTCTTATGCCAATGAATATCATTTAGATTGGATCGAAGATCCAACGAACAAAGATGAGCATTTCACCAGAAACTTTATACGTTTACGCATCATGCCGATTCTAGAAAAAGTGCAGCCCAACTTACGAAAAAACTTAAGTCGAACCGCATCTCACATGGCACAAGCGCAGAGTCTTTTAGATCAATTAGCTGATATTGATTTAAATCTGATGACCACCGAGTCAGGCTTGGATATGATTACCTTGATTGCTTTGCGCAATGAAGACATGGCGCGCGCCAATAACGCACTGCGACGTTGGATTTATTTGCAAGGTTTGACTATGCCAAGTGAAGAGCGCTTAACGTCATGGTGGGCAGACCTTGAGAACCTCAAGGATCTGTCAGATCATCAATTGCAATGGGCACATGATGGCAAACACTTGCGCGTTTGGCGACAAAAGTTAAGCGTCATTGATAGCCATATTACGCAGGGACGTTGGGAGTTTAGAGCGGTCGATGAAGATACAGACGCTTATGGACTCGCCCTTGATGTTTATGAAATCGCTAAAGCCAAAGGTCATCTCCAAGAAAAGGAAAGAACTGGTGGAATGAAGATTCGAATCCATACTGGCCAAGCACGTAAAACACTCAAAAAACTCTTTCAAGAGCTCGATATACCTCCATGGCAACGAACGGCAAAAATCTTATGTATAGAACAAGACGTATTAGCCGTTGCAGGAGTGGGGTTAAATATAGATCTCATGACACAGCATGGACCACGAGTATTGCCGACATTTATCCTTGATAACACCCATTGAAGTTTGTGGGATGGCATCTCTAAACGTGTAAAATAGACCTTTTACCCTCAATAGCGAAAAATATTTCGCAAAAGTGTTCATATGGCATTAATCGTACATAAATATGGTGGAACCTCAATGGGTTCTACTGAGCGCATACAAAACGTCGCAAAACGAGTCGCAAAATGGCAAAAGGCTGGACATCAGATTGTTGTTGTTCCGTCTGCTATGTCTGGTGAAACGAATCGATTACTCGGATTGGCAAATGAGCTCAGCCAAGACCCGGATCCACGGGAATTAGATCAAATCGCCAGTACTGGAGAGCAAGTAAGTTCTGGGTTACTCGCACTAGCTCTGCAAGCATTAGGTACACCAGCGATTAGTTATGCCGGGTGGCAAGTCGTGATACACACTGATTCATCGCATACCAAGGCGAGGATACAGGGAATTGAAAAAGATAAAGTTTTAGCAGATCTTGCGCAAGGAAGGGTTGTTGTCATTACAGGATTTCAAGGCGTCGATCAACAAGGCAATATCACCACACTTGGACGAGGTGGTTCAGACACCTCAGCAGTTGCGATTGCAGCAGCCTTAGGTGCAGAAGAATGTTTAATCTACACTGACGTAGACGGCGTTTATACAACCGATCCAAGAGTATGTGATGAGGCCAGGCGATTAGACAGAATTACTTTTGAAGAGATGATGGAGATGGCCAGTCTTGGCTCAAAAGTATTGCAAATCCGCTCCGTAGAGTTTGCAGGAAAATATCGCGTGAAGACACGCGTTTTATCATCACTTACCGATCCGATGATCCCGCTTGCGCAGGAGATGACATCTGGAACATTAATTACCTTTGAGGAAGATAACAAAATGGAAGCAGCAGTTATTTCTGGAATAGCATTTGCTCGGGATGAGGCAAAAATTACAGTTCTTGGTGTACCAGATAAGCCGGGGATTGCCTATCAAATTTTAGGACCCATTGCGGACGCCAACATTGATGTGGATATGATTATTCAGAATCAATCGGTAGATGGCAAAACGGACTTTACATTTACCGTACCAAGAGCTGAATATCAAAAAGCACTCGACATATTAAAAAATCAAGTGCAAGCACATATGGGAGCCAAAGAAATATCTGGTGATCCAAAAGTATCCAAAGTCTCAGTTGTAGGCGTAGGAATGCGTTCGCACGTTGGTATTGCAAGCAAGATGTTTAGAACTCTCGCAGAAGAGGGGATTAATATTCAGATGATATCGACCAGTGAAATTAAGATTTCCGTATTGATTGATGAAAAATATATGGAGCTTGCAGTGAGGGCTCTGCACAAAGCGTTTGAATTGGAACAAAATTAAGGTGTAATGAAGTATCTGATTTGCTTTGGGATTTTGAATAAATCCGTTAGAATATCGAAGTTGTAAGTTTTTAGCGTTGTATGGAGACGTGGCCGAGTGGTCGAAGGCACTCCCCTGCTAAGGGAGCATCTGGCTAA
>JBAXKF010000006.1:0-88256 GCA_037137465.1 Betaproteobacteria bacterium
AGTAAACAAAGCACTGGTTTGACAGTGAAACGGTATTTTGATTGGCCAACCAAAATTAAAGAGGGAATTGCCAAAGAAAATTACAAAGTAATTGTTATATTTTTAGGGCCTAATGATCCTTGGGATATATATGACAATAAAAAAGTATATAAGTTTCCATCAAAAGAATGGGAGGCGCTTTATCAAGAGCGTGTGGCTGATGTCTTATCCTATGCTAAAGAGCATGGTGCACAGATTATTTGGATTGGTTTAGCTAATATGAATGAAGAAAGACTAAAGACGGGCGCTGTTATTCAAAATAGAGTATTTAAAAATGAAACTCAAAAATACAATTTTCAGTACGTATCAACAGAAGAAATCGTAGGACCATTAGATCAGCCCTATAAAGCATATATAAAAGATCCAGTAAAAGGAGATGTATTAATGCGTGCGAGTGACGGTATTCATTTCACACCAACTGCGTTAAGATTGATTAGTCAAAGGGTAGTCAGTGCAATTGTTCAATTGGATCAAGAGTGAAATTTAAACAATTAGTTTGCCTTGGTATTACTGCAATAACTTTCCAGTTATCTGCGCAACCAATTTTAAATATTAAAGGCTCAATTCAAGGCCCAGACTTAGTATGTCCGAGCTTTAAAAAATCAAGTCGCCTCCCAGCAACTCCAATCAACCCAGAATTTGAGGAAGTGTATTCATTGCCAGAGGACGATTTATTAGAGATCATTCGCAAAAATACTACTAAACCCAATCAAGTTCAAATTCAATTGCCTAATCATGTTGATGGGAATCCCTATAAGATTGGATTTTGGGGAGACAGTCATTCTGCCGCCAATTTCATGACAGAAGAACTCATCAAGTCGGTTGGCCTAGATACGGATAGCGTCTTACCATCATTTATCCCCCCTTCAATGGGAAGACCGGGAGTCAGGCTGCCTATTAGAAAATATTGTCAAAGCCCGAACTGGAAATTTAACTACTCCTATACCGGCGTTAATCAAGAGTTTTATGGCCCAGCTCTACTTAAGTTAAATTCGAATTCGCCGGATAGCTTCTTATGGATTGATTTTCGCTCAAAAAATCAGCCAACCAATAACTTAAAAAAATTAACAATCCTGTTTTCTAAAACTATTCAAATGAATGCCAAAATTGGCATTCAAGTAGACTCAAGAGCAGAAGAGATTGTTGATATCAAAAACGAAACCGGTAGTCAAGTCATCATCCAAGGCGATAACTTATTTGGGGTGGTAAAAATTCGCTTAATCCAGGGTGCTATTTCTATTGATGGTTTTGTGCCTAGCTATGACATGCCGGCTAAAGTGTATTTAGATACATTTGGCATACCAAGTGCAACCGTTAAGGGGTGGCAAAGTATTCAAAAAGACTATGTTGATAGCCTCCAAATCGCCAGAGATTATGACTTAGTTATTTTGGAGTATGGAACGAATGAGGGTAGTCATTTGCCATTTGATGGCAATGTATATGGCAATATGTTGAGAGATTCCTTAAGGCAATTTCGGGCAATATACCCACAATCTAGTTGTGTTTTAATGGGACCGACTGACCGGGGGATTTGGTACAAAAGAACTTACTTAAAAGGCAAGAAACAATTAGCTAAACCGGCACCAACGCCTGATTTTTTGGCGTACTCAAAAATTCATCAAGAAATCACACAAATCCAAAGTAATATTGGCAAAGAGTTTGCTTGCTCAAGCTGGAGCTGGCAAGATGCAATGGGAGGGCCAGGTGGGGCGTACACGTGGATCAAGCAAACGCCACCTCTCATGGCTAAAGACCTGATTCATTTAACCGTTCAAGGTTACCAAGAAACAGCTAGGCAGTTAAGTCAAGATATCAATCTTCCGCAATTGCTCAGCCTAAAAGCCAATAAATAGCTAAATCTTTAAACAGAGGGGATAGCAGCTTATTTATTCAAGCTTTTGAGTAAAGAAATTTGGATATGATAGAAAAATGAACAATTCTGTCTTCACCAACCCCCCTACTTTGTCATCACAAGCTTTGTTTTTAGAACAAAAAATGACACTGGCAAAGCAGTTACATCAACAGGGAAAATTAGAAGATGCCCAAAAGGGCTATCAGGCCTTATTAAAAATTCAGCCTAAAAATGCACAGGCGCTTCATGGATTAGGATTAATCGCATTTGTTCAAAAAAAATATCAAGAAGCACTTAAATATCTTAATCAGGCAATTCAAATTGAACAAGATATACACTACTTTAATAACCGTGGCACGATTTACTTTGAGTTAAAAAAGTATCCGGAAGCACAAAAAGACTACAAACAAGCCTTGAAAATCAAGGCTGATTTTCAAGATGCGCAATTTAATTTAGCCAATCTCTATAGTGAAACCAATAGAACATCAGAGGCATTAAAAATATTTGATGAAATTATTCAAAAGCAAGCAAATCATATTGAAGCTTTGTATAACCGCGGCAATACTTATAAGCGCAATAAACAGTTAAAAGAGGCTATTGTTGATTATGGTCGGGTTGTAGAGATCATGCCAGGACATATCAATGCGCATTTAAATCGCGGGAATGCCTACCTTGGCTTAGAAGAATTGGACTTTGCACTTGCGTCGTATGATAAGGCATTAGATTTTCATCCCGACTTTATTGAAGCATTAGTATCAAGGTCTAATGCAAACGCACTCAAAAAAAATTACGATCTAGTGATTCAAGATTGTGAAAAAATAATTCGATTAAAGCCCGATCATAAAGAAAGTTATTTTGTTTTAGCCAACGCCTTAAAAGACAAGCTGTTCTTTCATGATGCAATTGTCTGGTATCAAAAAGCACTTGCCCTTGATGAAAACTACTATGATGCATTGGTTAATCTAGCCAATGCGTTGCGACGAATCAAGTATTTTGATGAGGCGGCGGTATATTACAGCCGTGCCGTCCAGTTACAGCCAAACTCTGCAGACGCCTATTCTAATTTAGGCAATGTATTGCATGACCTAAAACGAACAGATTTAGCAATTGATGCGTACTTTCAGGCATTACAAATAGACCCCAGAAGCCAAAGAGTCCATTTTAATTTGGCGAATATTTTTAAAGAGTTAAACCAACTCGAAGAGTCCCTTGAGCAATTTGATCATGTGCTTTTTATTGAGCCGGATAATATAGAGGCACAATTTGCGAAAGGGATGATTTATTTAGCCCAAGGAAAATATAAAGAGGGCTTTAAACTTTATGAACATCGATGGGAAAGAGAGTCATTAGTAACTAAGTTACGCCAGTACCCACAAACTCTTTGGACAGGCAACGAATCCTTAGAGGGCAAGACACTCCTTGTCTATTATGAGCAAGGCCTTGGCGATACAATTCAATTCTCAAGGCTCATTCCTCAGTTAGCGCAACAAGGGGCGCGAGTTATTTTTGAAGTACAAAAGCCCTTGATAGGATTAATGAAACAAATCGAAGGAGTGACCGAACTCATTGCGCATAAAGAAACTTTGCCAGCATTTGATTACTACTGTCCCCTTTTAAATTTACCATCAGCAATTGGTATGGACGTAGAAAATATACCCTTAGCCCAAGGGTATTTAAAACCAAACAATGAATATATACATAAATGGCAAAAGAGATTAGGTGAAAAAACAAAACCCCGAGTAGGATTAGTATGCAGTGGCAATGCCATGCATGAGAATGATCAAAATCGAAGTATTTTATTATTTGATATTGTTCCGTATCTACCGCAAGAGTTTGAATACATTACCTTGCAAAAAGAAATGCGTGAGGCAGATCGTCAATTGATTCAAAAATACCCATTATTTAAATCATATGGTGACGAATTAGCAGATTTTGACGACACGGCAGCTTTGTGTGAGTTGATGGATATAGTCATCAGTGTTGATACGAGTGTGGCGCACTTAAGCGGCGCATTGGCGAAAAAAACCTTTTTGTTAATCCCCTACTGCCCTGATTGGAGGTGGATGTTAACTAGACAAGATAGTCCTTGGTATCAGTCCATGAAAATCTATCGGCAAGAATTTATGAACAGTTGGCAATCAACATTTACTCAACTAGCAAAAGATTTAAAAAAAGAGTTGATCTAAGGACTAAGAGGATATTTAGACTTGGGCATTCTTTGATTGCAGTTTGTATGCGTGTTGGACACAAAACTGAACCACAATGGAGCCAACGCAAGAAAGAAGAATAGTTTGCCAAAGTGGCAAATAAGAAATCAGTAAGGCATGGATAATAAAATAAGCGATAAAAGAATAAAGCCCTTTAGAAAGGCCTCTAAAAATCTGCACCACATGAAGGCGCCCTAGAGATCGGTGGATAAAGACTGCAAGCACTAAAGAAACACTCGGAAACACAGATAGTAGCCCGCTCCACACACCGCCAAGATCATTTGCTTGGGTAGTAACTATATAAGTTAAAAGTGCACCAACAACAACTCTCAGGGGTAAGTCTTTCAGATTTTGAGTGGGTTGGATTTGCTCTGCAAATTTAGGTAACAGGCGCGGAATAAGAAAGAGGAAAAACAAAGTTATTACAACCGCATAAAGAAGCTGAGTAGGAAGTAACGCAAGTAAATAGGCGGCGATAAACCATGCTAATAAGGCCGCAATTAAGCAGGGAATATAGTGCCAATATTGACAAGCCCATCCATAAGCTAGACCAAAAACCAATATCCCAATTGTTCCGTACATCGCAGAGATTGAGGCTTGTAAACCAAAATCAACACCCTGCTCTAGTGTCAGAAAAAATACGATAGGACCAGCGACGACTGGAAAGCCACCGAGGGTTCCTGCGATTTCAGAACCCCATCGTTTACCAGCCAAACTAATAAGGAGAATAAAAAAGGGGACTGTGATGAGTTTAAATAAAAGCAAAGTGAGCACAACTTTCAATAAATAACCCTCATCATATGCCAATCAAGCGAAAAGCTCTTAAAAATAGATCATTGGTAATTGCGGATTTTTTTAGTAGCACTACATAATCTGTCAAAATAGACAAATGAACACATATCAATATAAGAATATAAGTACATTAAAAAATGCACAATGTGAACCCGCCTTATGAAAATAGAAACCAAAGGCATGTTAATTGGTTTGGTAGGCGTCATTATTTTTGGACTTACCTTGCCCGTCAGCAAATTAGCGGTAGAAGTATTTAGTCCTGCATTTATTTCTTTTGGACGAGCATTTGTCGCAGGACTTGCGGGCTTGACCTATATCTTAGTCCAACGGGCTCCCATACCCTCTTGGGCCATTATTAAACGCATGTTTTTAATTGTTTTAGGGATTATTGTTTGCTTTCCTTATCTCATGACATTGGCAATGGCTAAGGGAAGTTCTTCGCACGGTGGCATCATCTTAGGATTTATGCCCATACTGACAACGATTGTTGGTGTAGTCAAGTTTAAAGAGCGGCCTTCAAAGGGATTTTGGATAGCCTCGCTATTAGGAACTTCCGTAGTACTTATTTATGCTTTGATTCAGGGGTCAGGCACATTGTCATACATGGACTTTTTACTACTCGGTGCGACAGTTTTTTCAGCACTAGGTTATGCAGAGGGGGGAGAGTTATCTCGGATCATGAGTCCCAAAATTGTTATTTCGTGGGCGTTGGTTATTTCATTACCTATTAATGGCCTAGTTACCTATTTAACATTTCAACCAGAGTATTTACAGGTTGACTTACAGTATTGGTCATCATTCCTGTTTTTAGGTTTGTTTTCAATGTATATTGCATTTTTCTTCTGGTACGAAGGATTATCTATCGGGGGGATATCGCGAGTCAGCCAAGTACAGTTACTTCAGCCTTTTATTACTCTCGTTTGCGCCAATCTGCTTCTGTCCGAAAGACTAGAGCTTATCAACTTTGTTTTTGCAGCATTAGTAGTTTCCTCGGTCTTGGTAGGAAAACAAATGCTAGTTAAACGAGCGAACTAATAGCCCCGAATTTTGATGATAAGTGTTTGTTCAGTGCCCAGATTATCAATCAACGCAAGACGAAGAGCCTCTTCTTTAAAGTCTAAAATACTTGGGTGAGAACCATCTTGGCCTAAGTTGATAATGTAAGTCCACACCAATTGATCCTTAGCGGACTTTTTATAAAGGTCAATTATTTTTCGCATGGTTTACTGCAACACCAACTATTCAGTAGGCGCTTCAGTGACTGTATCTTGGACTGGCAAAGCTTTTGCTGGAGGACGTTTAGCCATCGCTCTTTTGATTTTTGCCTGTTCTTTTGGCTTGCTTGATTTTTCTAACATTGCACCCAGTTGGGTTAGGTTCAAAGGACCCAACCTCGCTTTACCTGTTTTGGTAAGCAAAGAGTTATTTTTACGATTTTTTTGATTTTGACCAGTTGCCACTGCCGACTCCCATAATGACTGATTTTTTACGGGAGCAAAGCTCTAATAAGAACCCAATTTTGGGCACAGGATTGTGATCAAGGCTCAGAATAACAGTAAATAATAAAAAAGACCATCAATTCGAAGCTATTTATTAAAAAACAATAGATTACAGAATTTCGATATAATTGGATATATGGATATTAAGATCATTTCAAATGCATTTTTAGGCCTTGGGCATGAATTACGGCTCTCGATTTATCGCTTAATTGCCAGATCTGCAAAACAGGGGATAAGACCAAGCGAACTGAAGGAACAACTCAATATTCCTCAGGCGACCTTGAGTTTTCACTTAAAGCAGCTACAAATAACTCAATTAGTAGTTGTACAAAGAAAGGGAACCAGTCTTTTTTACACCATAAATACAGCAGCGCTTGAAGAATTAATTCAAACAATGCAGTTGTTGTTGCAAAATTCAGAAGATAATTCAATACATGTATTGACCAAGCCAAGAATTAAAGTCAAAGCAAAAGAGTCAATAGACCCACCAAATGACCTGTAACATAATAAAAATTCAACCTATACCTTCACCCCATATATGACCGCAGTTAAAAACAATTACATTCTTTATTTAGTTGCAACCACCTTTTTTATGGAGACCTTAGATAGTACGGTCATTGCAACCGCATTACCCATGATGGCTATCGACTTTAATACGTACGCTGTAGATGTGGGTATTGGCATCACAGCGTATTTACTGACCTTAGCCGTCATGATTCCGATTAGCGGATGGTTGGCAGATCGTTTTGGGGCAAGACGGATCTTCACGTTAGCTATATTTATATTTACTGCCGCCTCGATTTTGTGTGGCATTAGTGAGAGCTTAAATTTCTTTATTTTTGCAAGAGTATTGCAAGGCATAGGTGGTGCCTTGATGGTGCCGGTTGGACGTATCATTGTTTTGAAAAATACCCCCAAAGAAGGCATCATCGCCGCGATTGGACTGATTACATGGCCAGCTTTAATCGGGCCGGTTGTAGGACCAGCCATTGGCGGACTATTTACAACATACGCAAGTTGGCATTGGATATTTTTTATTAATGTGCCCATTGGAATCGTCGGCATTATTTTAAGTTTGCTCTGGATTAAAGAGGAAAAAGAAAAACGTAAATCGCCACTCGATTTAAAAGGATTTCTACTAAGTGGCGCGTCATTATCAAGCCTTATTTATTCAATAGAGTTATGTAGGCATATTCAAGAAGAATATATGCGCATCCTTGGATTTTTAATTACAGGACTCATCATTGGGTGGTTTGCGATACGACATTTTCGGCGCGCACCATACCCAATGATTGATTTATCATTATTAAAAATACCCACATTTGAATCGACTTTATTTGCAGGTAACTTATTTCGGATTGCCTTACATTCAACGCCATTTTTAATACCACTGTATTTGCAACTTGGATTAGGTATCGATGCCTTTCAGGCAGGATTGATTGTGATGAGTATATTTGTTGGTAATTTAGCTATGAAGGCAATTACAACACCTATATTAAACAAATATGGATTTAAGAAGGTAATGACCATTAACGGTATTGTCATCGTGTTGTCTTTGATGTCTTGCGCCCTTATTAGCGCAAGTATGCCAATCTGGATTGTAATGGGGTTGTTATTTATTAATGGCTTAGTAAGGTCGATGCAATTTACTTCTATAAATACCTTAGGACTTGCAGATGTGCCCCAACAGCAAATGGGATCTGCATCATCCTTAGCCAGTACAGGAACACAGTTAAGTATGGCATTAGGCATCGCTGTAGGGTCATTGGCGTTAAGTTTGGCTACGATGATCAATCAAGGCGATCCGAACCTGCCGAGTATTGCCGATTTTCGGGTATCTTTTCTGCTTGTGCTTATCTTACCGTTATGGGGTTTATATAGACAACGACACATGAGTCCGACCGCAGGTGACGATATCAGAAAAAAATACAAAAACCCAAAGGAAAAACCATAAAAGTAGTTTATCCTTTAGGGATATAAGTAACATAAAAGTGATAAAAATCACATTACCAGAGACAAATCAATGAATATACTTTTTATAGGAATTGGCAAAATGGGATTGCCAATGGCGAGCCATCTAAGCAAAACCAAAAATGTTCTCAAGGTAATCGATATTAATGAGCAACAAATTGAATTGGCCAAAGAAGCTGGCTTAGACATTGGTGGAGAAACCGATTACCAATGGGCAGACATCATCATTAGCTCAATGCCAAATGACCAAGCTTTCTTAGAGCTTTCACAACAGATTAGTGAAAAAGTCAGAGCTAAAACAATTTATATCGATACAAGTACGATTTCATTATCAGCATCATCGCAAGCAGCGACATGGCTAAAAAATAAGCAGGTACATTATTTAAGAGTCGCCGTTTCTGGAAATAATCATATGGCTAAAGCGGCTCAATTAACGGTCCTTAGTTCTGGTGAGCGCAGTATTTATGACCAGGCTCAAGAAATCCTGTCGTGTTGGGGGAGCAAAATATTTTACCTGGGAGAGCAAGAGCAAGCGCGCTTAATGAAGCTGGTCGTTAATTTGATGATTGCGCAAACAAGTGCTATGTTAGCTGAAGGATTAACGCTTGGACGTTTAGGTAATTTAGATTGGCAAGACATGTGGGATGTCATTACTAATAGTGCGGCTGGATCAACGATTATGAAAGCTAAAATGGTGCAATTAGGCCAACCACTGGGGGCGCGAGATTTCTCGCCAACATTTACAGTAGAACAGATGATTAAAGACTTGTCTTTAATCACACAAGCCGCAGATGAGGTTGGAGCACCACTGACGCAAACGAAAACGACTTTAGATTGGATGCATCAAGCCATTCAAGAGGGAGATGGCCAGTTAGATTATGCTGCCATCATCCGAGTATTAGAAAGAAAAGCAGGACTGAGTAATTAATTTTAAATGTTATAACACTGGAGAATTTAGTATGGCGCAAAAGATTGGATGGATTGGATTAGGTCGTATGGGCGAGGCCATGGCGAAAAGATTAACCAAAGCTGGATATGGCGTAGACGTATGGAATAGAACGCGCAGTAAAGCCGATCCATTGGCAGAGTATGGCGCTACAGTGGTTGATAACATCCTCGATTTGGCAGGTTGTGAAACTGTTATCACGATGGTCTCGACGACTAAAGATTTAAAACAAGTCTTATTTGGCGAAGGTGGTCTAGTAACCACTGCTACTAAGCCAAAAGTTGTCGTTGATAGCTCATCAATATCTCAAGAGGGATCTGCAGAGGTACGTCAACAGCTAGAAGCACTAGGAGTTGCCTATCTATGCGCCCCAGTTTCCGGTAATGCAAAGGTTGCAAAAGCAGGAAAATTACTGATGGTCTCATCCGGACCTAAAGATTTATATGACAAGGTTGAACCCTATTTTCAGGCGATGTCTAGAAAATGTATGTGGGTTGGTGAAGGTGAATTAGCACGTGTCTGGAAAATAGCCCACAACACGATGTTTGGAGTTGTCATTCAAAACTTATGTGAAATTACCGTCCTAGCAGAAAAGGCTGGAATCCCGCGCCATCTATTCTTAGAGAGTATTAATGACTCAGTTCTTGGCTCAATGTATACGCGCTATAAAACGCCAGTACTTACCAACTTGAATTTTGAGCAAGTTACATTCACACCAGAGCTACTGTTAAAAGATATGGATTTAGGCATGGCTGCTGCTAAAGCTCATGGTGTATCGATGCCGTCTGCAGCAGCAACGCGTGAATCTGTCGCGAGAATGATTGGCCGTGGATATGGTGATATCGATTTCTCAGCATTACTCATCGAAGTGGCGAAGGATGCTGGCCTAGAGCTAAAGTCTGAGAATAAGACAATTAGTGATGGCTTGGAGGCACAATAATCATGAAAAAAACATTAATTCGTGGCGCAACAATTATCACAATGGATGAACAAGGTGATCTCTTTGACGCTGATATTCTGATTGAAGGTACAGAAATTAAAGAGATTGCAAAACGAATTGATGTACAGGCAGATCAAACTGTTGATGGCAAAGAATATATAGTCATTCCTGGTTTAATTAATGCGCATATGCATACATGGCAAACAGCATTGCGTGGTGTGGCATCTAACTGGACATTGCTTGAGTATTTTCAAAAAATGCATTCTGGTTTAGCGACAGTATTTGAACCAGAAGACTTATATATTGCAACAAAAATGGGCGCCTTGAATCAGATTAATTGTGGCTCAACCACACTTGTCGATTGGTGCCACAACAATAAAACCCCTGAGCACAATGATGCCGCAGTCAAAGGGCTTTTAGAGTCAGGAATACGAGCTGCATTTTTTCATGGCACACCAAAGCCAGAACCCAAAGAAGGTGAAACGCCATTTTGGGAGCGACCACATCCACGCAAAGAATTGGAACGGTTAGTGAGCCAATATGGAAGTAATGATTTGCTTTCGATTTGTACCGCTATCTTAGGACCACATTATTCAACCCTAGACGTTGCTCTTCATGATTTTATGATGGCGAAAGAGTTGAATATGATTGCGTCGATGCATCAAGGAGGTGGTCCAGCAAGAACACCTGAAGGTTGGGAAGTACTCGAATCAAAAGGACTACTTGGACCATCGATCAATATCGTACATGGACATGCCTTGAGTGATGAGCAATTAAAAAGATTTTGTGATCTAGGCATGACGTTTTCTGCCACTGCGGAAAGTGAGATGTCGCAAGGTCATGGACATCCTTTAACAGGTCGTTTACGACAGTTTGGTAAATCACCATCATTAGGTGTGGATTTAGAAAGCGTTTGTGGTGGGGAGATGTTTATTCAGGCGCGCATTGCATTAGGTATACAGCGTAGTTTAGATAACTTTGATCATCGCCAAGCACATGGCACAATTCCGCCAACCAGCACTGTTACAACAAGAGAGGCCCTTCGTTGGATTACGATTGAAGGGGCTAAGGTAATTGGACAGTTAGACCGTATCGGCACATTGCGTGCTGGTAAACAGGCCGATTTAGTCATGATCAGAACTTCCGATTTGAATATGCAACCAGTCAATGATCCCGTCAGTACAGTCATTATGCAAACAAGTTTGGCAAATATTGAAAATGTAATGATTGCCGGCGAGTGGAAAAAGAAAAATGGACAATTAGTAGATGTTCAACTAGCACCACAAATTGCAAATTTAAATGCATCAGCAAGAAAAATCACGCAGGCCCTTGGACTTTAATCAAAAGAGAAACTAAATGAAAAAAATAATTAAACAAGCGCATTTGTTATTTCAAATAACTTGTATATCGATTTTGAGTTTATTCGCATCAAATGCTTTAGCACAAGCCTATCCAACGAAACCGATTCGTTTTGTTATCGCGTTTACTGCGGGAAGTGCAACAGATATTATTGCTAGAGCAGTGGGTGATGTGATTAGTAATAATATTGGTCAGCCAATTGTTATTGAAAACAAACCTGGTGCTGGCGGCACAATCGCTGCAGGCCAAGTTGCAAAAGCCGATGCAGATGGATATACATTTTTAGTACATTCGTCTGGACATGCTTTAAATCCATTTATTTATAACAATCTACCATATGACACTTTAAAAGACTTGACGGGGGTGGCAACATTAGGGGCAACACCAAACGTATTAGTAGTATCACCTTCTAAGCCATGGAAAACAGCGGCAGATTTAGTCGCGGCGGCAAAAGCAAAGCCAGGCGAATTAAATTTTGCATCTGCGGGCATTGGAAGTGCCACTCATTTGAATGCTGAAAAATTTAACTTAGCCGCAAATATTGAAGCATTACACGTACCGTATAAAGGAACACCAGAAGCAAACTCTGATGTTATTGGTGGTCGAGCTGATTGGTTTTTTTCACCCTTAGGATCAGTTGTATCTCTAGTACAAAGTGGAAAATTAAACGCACTAGCAGTAAGTACCTCAAAAAGAACGCAGCTGTTACCTAATGTCCCGACTACATTAGAGGCAGGGATACCTGATTCGGATTATGTTTTATGGGTAGGGTTATTAGCGCCGTCGGGTGTGCCAGCACCGATTGTGAAAAAAATGAATGATGAAGTGGCAAAGGCGCTTCAAAGTACTGAAGTTAAGGAGCGCTTTGCTAAATTAGGTGCGGAGCCGATGATTAAGTCTCCCGAGGCATTTAATACTTATATCAGAAACGAAATGGTAGTTGCTTACCGAATTAGTAAATCAGCAAAATTAAAATAAATAGAACGATTTGTATGAACAAGATAAGGTTGATTTTTAATCAACCTTATTTTTTTTAGGAAATAAATAAAGGCAGTTTTTAGATTCGTGTAAGATTTCAATTAACGATGCACTCTATCAATCAAAGATAGTTTCAAAAGACATCAAAGTAGATTCGCCATAGTTATCACCCCTACTTTGAGGAATCTTTATGAATAAAACAACGCATCATCCCCTGATTATTTTCTTTCATTGGTTATGTTTCGGTTTAATTATTGCAGCATTACTACTGATTGAGATTAAGAACTTTGTACCAAGGGATAATCCTTGGCGGGCAGATTTAAAAACTTACCATATGCTTCTTGGGCAAATTATTTTACTTGTCGTTATGTTGCGAGTGATGACTAAATTAGTGGTTATTAATCCCATTGAACAAGAAAAAACCTTGGCGAGATTCTTTAAAAAAATCATTCATGCATGTTTATATATTTTCATGCTTGGGATGCCGATCACAGGAATTTTACTGATGCAGTCGGCAGGAAAACCCATACCGTACTTCGGTGATTTTTACCCTAGCATGATTCTAGAAAGCACTGATTTTAAAAAGACATTTATAAATATTCACGAATACTTGGGTAATATGATTTATGTATTTATTGGAGCACATGCCATCATGGCTATTTGGCGAAAATATATTATGAAAGAGGGGGCCATGCAAAAAATATTACTTTCCAAGGCATCAAGGAGCCATTAAAAATAGGAAATGATTGAACTGCCCCGAGAAGTTAAAAACTTCGGTCTACTTTTGCGGGTCAGTTCAGATTGCCCTATTTCTAAATCTAAATGACATTAAACGGGCTTAGAAAACTTTAGTAAGTCTTGAAGATTAGTAAGATTTTTTAAATCCCAGCATTTTGCGATTAAAGCATCTGTATTTACTTTTCCAATAATGGGCACACTTAAATTACTAAACTTTTGGTTTAAATGCTCATCAGTCATTGGGTTTTTAAGAGAGCCAATAGCATTCTCAACAAAAATATGTATTTTTTGACCGTCTTTCAGATACGCAGTTACGTCGACAGAGGCTTCATCAATAGTGTTATCAACCGTAGCGATAACCTTTGCTCGTAGGGCAACCATTTGGGCGCTTTGAACAACTTCATCATGGTACTGATCTTCCGTAGCTTGGCCATAGACGATACCGCAGGCGGCCCCATGGTAAACACTAAATTTACCCTCGAGACCATCTTTAGGAGTTTTCTTACCAGTAAGCTCTAAAACTAACGAGTGCGCTTTTAGTTCTAGGCGTTCCAAATTGTCAGCGGTTACACCACGATTACGCAGTTGTACACATGCATCAATACTTGGGTGAATGACAATACCACAGGCAAAAGGTTTGTATGTATTTAAAGAAATCTCAAAACTCTCACCTAACTTGTTCGTGATTTCATTCCAGTCATATTTGGTTGATATGGACTGAATCATCCCGCGAGGAGCTTCTAAGGCTTTTGTACTTGCTGTGAATCCATGTTTGGCCATAAGGGCACTAGTAAGCCCTGCTTTAGCAGCACCTCCCGGATGAAAGGGTTTAGTCATCGTACCAAACTGATCACGAAACCCGATAGGCTGAGAAGCTGCAATACCAAGAGCCATTCCCGTTTGTGCTTCTGACAACTTAAGAAGCCTCGCACATGCCGCTGCCGCACCAACAGTTCCTGTAGAGCCAGTAATATGCCAGCCACGATCATAATGATTTGGATACATGGCATTGCCAATTCGGCAAGACACATCAATACCAATCACGAGTGCATCGATCATATCTCGGCCGCTTGCTCCAATATGTTCACCAAGCGCCAAAATGGCAGAAGCTATAGGCCCTGCTGGATGAATAATTGTTTTGAGATGTGTGTCATCAAAATCAAAAGTATGTGAACTGATACCGTTAATAAGGGCGGCATTTGCCATATCAACTTTTTCTGTGCGCCCTAAAATACTCGCTTGAGGAGCCGGCTTAAATTCGTTGATCGCGCCAAGCGTTGCAAGCACGCTTTCGTGGGTTG
Organism: Betaproteobacteria bacterium; assembly: GCA_037137465.1. Classification (GTDB taxonomy): domain Bacteria; phylum Pseudomonadota; class Gammaproteobacteria; order Burkholderiales; family Burkholderiaceae; genus Polynucleobacter. The sequence goes on from JBAXKF010000006.1 coordinate 14,623, forward strand.
CCGCACCAACGGCACAACCTAGCCAGTTCATAAAAGTACGATGTGCTTCATGATCAACAGTGTCATCCCAGCCTTTAGAAGGGTGAGAGCTAACAAATTTAGCTAAAATTTGTGTAATTGGGGGGGCGTTATGATCTGCAGTAACTTGAGTATTAATTGCCATATCTATATTTAGTCGAGTTGAATGTTACGGGCCTTTGCGATTTTGCTCCATCTGGCAATATCATCTTTGATGTATTGACCAAACTGTTCGGGGCTCATCGGCATTGGTTGAATTGCTTCAGATGATAAACGTTCTTTCATTTCAGGGCTTTGAATAGCATTATTTATTTCAGTATTCAACAGCGTAATGATGGCAGGAGGAAGATTAGCTGGACCAGAAACACCATACCATTGAACACCTTCAAAGCCATCAAATCCCAGCTCTTTAAAGGTGGGTACGTCTGGAATCAGGGCGTGTCTTTTAAGTCCAGTAACTGCAATGGGACGAACTTTCCCAGATTTGATATGGGGAAGAGCTGCCGCCAAACCCGGCATCATGGAGATAGTTTGCCCTCCAAGAATATCGGTAAACGCTGGGGCAATTCCGCGGTAAGGAACATGGGTACTCTCAAAACCCGCTTGTTGTTTGAGTTGCTCCATCGATAGATGTGTCAAAGTACCAAGCCCCGCAGAACCATAATTCATTTTGCTAGGATTGTCTTTTGCGTATTGAATAAACTCTTTTAAGTTTTTGATAGGCAAGCCGCTATAAATGGCAAGAACATTCGGAGTACCCCCAACCATTGCAATAGGAGAAAAGTCTTTAATAGCATCGTAAGGTAGCTTTCTAACAGCAGGATTTGTGCCGTGAGTTCCTACATAAGCTAGCATGAGTGTATAACCGTCAGGTACTGCACGAGCGGCTTTTTGAGAGGCAATAGCTCCACCGCCTCCACTTTGGTTGTCTACTATAAAGCTTTGGCCTAAGGATTTGGTGAGTCGGTCTGCGACGGTTCTTGCGACTAGGTCAAGACCTCCACCTGCAGAAACGGGAGCCAAGATCGTCACGGTTTTATTTGGATAGTCAGCAGCCAAACTAGGAAAGCTAATTAAATACAGCGAAATTAATTGGAGAAAAACAATATTTTTTAGAAATCGCATACTTGTACATATCCTTCGCGTTTAAAATAAAGTAATAACAATTGAAATATTATCAGGGGATGATGAATGAAATGCTATAGAACTTTAAGAAAACTCATTCTAATGGGTTTCATTTCAGTATGCTTTATTTCACCACAAGCATACTCCCAGAAAACGTTACCTCAAACTGATTATCCCAATAAGCCAATTACATTTATTGTTCCATACGGAGCTGGAGGTGGGGCAGATTCAAGAAGTCGACAAATTAGTCAACAATTAAGTACCTTACTTAAAACACCTGTGATTGTGGAGAATAAAGCTGGCGCCGGCGGCAATATCGGTACGGAATTAATTGCAAAAGCTGCGCCCGATGGTTACACCATTGGTATGGGTAACTTTGCGCCATTAGCAGTAAATAAGACACTATTTAAAACTTTGCGTTACGACCCAGAAAAAGATTTGGTGCCAATTGTGTTGATTGAAAAAGGGCCTCTAGTATTAGTCGTCAATCCAAGCTCATCTTATCAATCAGTATCGGACGTAATTAAAGATGCAAAATCAAAGCCAGGACAATTAACCTTTGCCTCAGGCGGTATTGGTGGAAGCCATCAACTCAGCGCGGAGCTATTTAAACAAAGTGCTTCGATTGATATGATTCATGTGCCTTATAAAAGCGGCGCTGCGGCTTTAACTGACTTGATGGGTAATAGCGTTAATATGATGTTTGACCAGATGTATTCTGCGATGCCGAGTATTAAAGGTGGAAAATTGCGACCCTTAGCTATTACGAGTAAGACGAGATCGCCTTTATTAAAAGATGTCCCGAGCTTTACTGAACTTGGTTTTCCGCAAATCGTGGTGAATAATTGGCAGGGTTTGATTGCTCCTGCGGGCACACCAAAAGCCATTATTGAAAAACTTAATTTAGCTGTTAATGAAATCTTGAAAGACCCTCAAATCAAAGATTTTATATTACAGCAGGGCAATGAAGTTGGCGGCGGAACCCCAGAAGAATTTGCGGTACTTATTAAAGCAGAATCTAATAAGTGGGGCACTGTCGTGAAGACGGCCAAAATTGAACCGCAGTAATTAGTGAGTAAGGTCTTTTTGGAAAACGAGTCCGGCATGCTCCCTTAGGGCATGGAACTCAACATCTTTCCACATTTGTTGGGCGACCTCAAGCTCTGATTTGTGAGTGGCTAAAAATACTGGAGCTCCCACAACATCTTCACTCATTCTGTGTGAATTCTCTTGAATAAATCGTTTGAGAACACTTGGATCTTTTGAGCTAATCCATCTAGAGATGGTATACCTAGCAGAAAGCAATCTTACCTCGGCGTTATATTCACTTTTTAGACGATGGGCAACCACCTCGAACTGTAATTGACCAAACGCACCCAATAGCATTTGGGTGCCGACTAAGGGTTTAAATACTTGAATTGCCCCTTCCTCACCAAGTTGCATGAGACCTTCGCGTAATTGTTTAGTTCGTAGAGGATCAGCAGTTTCGACTAATTTAAAGATTTCAGGAGCAAAAAACGGCAGTCCTGTAAATTGAAGTTTTTCACCCTCTGTTAAGGTATCGCCTAATTGTAAAAGGCCATGGTTAGGAATTCCAATAATATCTCCAGGAAAAGCCTCATCTAAAATGTCACGTCGTTGAGAGAGAAACGAAAGGGCATTATTGGTTCTAATTTCTTTACCATTGCGCGAAATTTTGAGACGCATACCTCTCTCAAAATAACCTGAACAGATTCTTAAGAAGGCAACCCGATCCCGGTGGGCGGGGTCCATATTCGCCTGAATTTTAAAGACCACAGCAGAAAAATCTTTTTCAGAGGGAAGAACTTCTCGAGAAAGTGTCGGTCTTGATTTTGGGGCAGGCGCCAATTCAACTAGGGTATTTAAAATCTCTTGAACCCCAAAATTATTAATTGCTGAGCCAAAAAAAACTGGTGATTGTTTACCTGCCAAAAACGCTTCCAGATCAAAGCCTGGCATTGCCCCTTGGACTAACTCCACCTCAGACAAAGCAGTTGTTAAAGAGTCGCCAAGTTGTTCAGCAAGCTTAGGGTCATGAATGTTAATGCGTTGATCAAGATCCAAGTCAACACGATCTTCCCCAGCCTTAAACATGCGCATGGCTTGCTGTTTAATATCAATTACGCCAGCAAAAGATTTACCCATTCCCACGGGCCAGGTCATTGGAACAACAGACATACCTAAAGCCTCTTCGATTTCATCCATCAAATCTAGGGGGCGTTTGACTTCTCGGTCTAATTTATTAATAAAGGTAATGAGAGGAGTATTTCTTGCGCGACAAACTTCAATCAGTCTTCTCGTTTGAGCTTCGACACCATTGGCCGCATCAATCACCATGAGGGCAGAGTCCACTGCAGTGAGAACGCGATAAGTATCCTCAGAAAAATCTTGGTGACCAGGGGTATCAAGCAAGTTGATAATACAGTCCCTATACTCCATTTGCATCACAGAACTAGCCACAGAAATACCACGCTGTTTTTCTATTTCCATCCAGTCGGACGTGGCATGACGAGATGCTTTTCTTGCTTTTACGCTACCCGCGATTTGAATCGCTCCCGCATAAAGAAGTAATTTTTCTGTTAGGGTGGTTTTGCCCGCATCTGGGTGAGAAATAATCGCAAAACTTCTTCGACGAGAAACTTCTTTGGCAATTACTTGGATGGGGGGCGAATTGGTCATATTAATCAAGCTGAGCTGACAAAAACCAAAGTCAGCGAAACAATAAACAGTGATTATAGTCCGTACACTCCAAGAATTAAAAAATCTAACAAAGCTGTTGTATAAATAATATCCAAACTACCAATCCTAAAACTAATTAATTTATTATGAAATATCTCCTTTTTACTATAGTTACCATCGTCAGCTTCAGCATCCCGTCGACCGGCTACGCTGAAAAAGTATTTAAAGACAATCCATACACGATGTTTTCAGCGAAAGATAATCATCAGGGTAAATCCACGATTGAATGGAAACCTGTTGCCAATCTTCAGGCCGAATGTGAAAAAGAAAGTAAAAAGCGAGGCTTAGGAGGGTTTGGTTATCCCGTAACTGCTTGTTCATTTTGGGACAACGGCATACGTGGCAATCGTTGCTTAGTCCTAACAGCAAAAAACCTCAACATGCATACACTAGGCCATGAGATGCGACACTGTTTTCAGGGCAACTATCATCCCTAAATCAAAATCTATATGAAACACCTAGTTTAAAGATAGAGGAATAGCCTGTACCAACTTGATCTCGAAAGTTTTGCGCCACTCGTAAATAAGATATTCCAAAATCAATATCTTCAGTGGGTGAATAAGTTACTGCCGGCATGATATAAGAGTTATAACGTTTATTGTCTGTTGGAGTAATGTCAGTCACTAGTCCGATATCTAATCCAAGATGAAGTCGTTCAGAGATATTCCAAATAGGCGCAACAGACAGTTGAAATAGTTCAGTTCTTAATTCTCCATAAGTCCCGGCAACTGAGTAATTAGTGTTGTAGGGTTGATGTTGGTATGCAAAGTTAACGAGTATTGAGTAGTCTTTTTTATCATAAGCTCCAATTAAATTAACTCCGTATCCTGGCAAAGACATACCTAGTCCTGCTGTTTGATGATCAGTGCCATTCGGAAAGTAAAAGGATGGTTTGATTGCAAGCCCTATTCCGCTATCTTCATCATTATAAAAACGATATTTAGCTCCCAAGGTGTAGTTAGTCAGAGGAGAAAAACCACCCGTAGGAAAACCATAATAGGTCATACCAAAACTAATTTCTGTGTGGTCATTAAAGCCATAGGTATAACCAAGCGGGAAACCAATCGCACGATCAGGAGCAAGGAACTCCTCGCCGGGTACGTTGATATCAATAATGCCAGCACAGGTATTTGAACCATCACAGGTATTTGAACCACCTCTATTAAAAATATTGTAATAATAAAAATCGAATTGGTGCTTGCCTTTTTTAACAGTAGAAGCATCATCTGTCAAAAATGGTTCATATGCCGAAGAAAAAACCGGAATAAATGAAATAAGAAAGAAAAATAAGTATTTGTACACGATGTTTTTTGACAAGATGATGAAACCCCTATTCTAGAAAACCCTTATTACAGATTAATTTCTGACAATTGTCAAAATGATGAAAGTTGTTTCATGGTTTGCATTAAATCTGCAACAAATCTTCTCTAGAATGAAAAATCCCTAACTATGAATGGAGATAAAAATGAGTATTTTTGGAAGAATTAGAGATAGTATTTTTGGCAAAAAAGATGAGGCTGGACAAGGTGGTCAGGCTACTGAAGCAGCAACAGCAAGCGCAGTTGCTCCGATTTCTCAAGTAGATGTTGAAGCAATTCTTACCGAGTTAGCTGCCAAAGCTGGTCGTCCTAGCAATTGGAAGACTTCGATTGTTGATTTAATGACACTATTAGGTCTAGATAGTAGTCTAGCTCATCGTGTAGAGTTAGCTAAAGAATTAGGTTACACCGGTGATACAAATGACACAGCAACGATGAATGTATGGTTAATTAAACAAGTGATGACAAAGTTAGCAGAACAAGGCGGTAAAGTCTCAGCCAATTTAATGCACTAAGTTAATGCACTTAGGCTGTTTCTTTTTAAAGGAATCCCTCATATCGTATGAGGGATTTTTCTTTGCAAAAAAAGATTCAATACAGGGTGTATGATGATTAAGTGAATTGATGAGAAAGTGATGAATGGCATTTAACCCTAATTTTTTGAGTGAAAGTATTCAACTCTCGGTTGCCCCGGTTTTTTTATTAACGGCGGTTGCTGGAATGATCAGTGCACTTACTCACAGAATTGCGAGAGTGATAGATCGTTCAAGGTCATTGCAATTTGAAATTATTAGTGAAAAAAATACGGAACATCAACTAGTTTTAAAGCAGTTTCATCAAGAGGAATTATTCTATTTATCAAAACGAGCGAACCTGGTGAACATATCGATGGCATTACTCGTGTTATGCGCCATTCAAATAGGGCTTACCATCCTCGAACTATTCTTTGCTGAGACGATTGCCGGAAAAATGAGTATTTCTGATTACGTTTTATATACCTTTATTGGTGGTATAAGTTGTTTTATTCTTGCGCTAATGTGTTTGTTGTGGGAAGTGTTCATTGCTTCTTATACAGTAAGAATGAAGCCCCAATCTAAAGCGATCGTCTAATTAAAGACACGAGCATTATTTTTTATTAAAACCATTGCTCGACTTTAAATAAAATCAAAAGTCCTAAAATAGCAAAAATACCAGCTGCAATCATGTGAATGAGCCGAATTGGCAAACGCTTAGCAAAAGAGTGACCCAAAAAAACTGCAGGCACATCTGCAATCATCATGCCAAGAGTTGTACCCATCACCACACTCAGAGGCGCGCTATAGTTTGCAGCTAAAGCGACAGTAGCGATTTGTGTCTTGTCGCCGATTTCAGCCAAAAAAAATGTCACTAGGGTAGTGATAAAAACACCAGAGTGCTGGGCTGTTTGAGCATCAGAGTCGTCAATTTTGTCTGGAAAAAGCGTCCAAACTGCCATACCTAAAAAGGAGGCGCCTAACAACCACCGAAGAGCCTCTGGACTTAAAAGGGTAGTAATCCAAGTACCGAGCGCACCGGCTAGTCCATGATTAAGAATCGTTGCTAGAAAAATACCGGCAATAATAGGTAGAGGTTTTTTAAATTTAGCAGCTAATAAGAAAGCAAGTAGCTGTGTTTTATCGCCCATTTCCGCAAGTGTAACGACGCCAGTGCTGATAAAAAAAGCATCAAAAGCCATCCGTGGACCTGCTTGATTTATAAAATAAACCTACCGCTAACATGAAAACAAGAGCACAGAAAAAAAGCAAAGACCATTCCGGAATAGACAGATATAAAATCGGAGGCAAAGGCATACTGCAGAATCCATCAGCTTTAAACAAGAATGGCAGAGCACGCACAATCTCAAATTGATTAATGAAAACCTCTAGTGGATCCAACCCACAAGCTGCTTCAGGATGATAGATGACCCATTGATGGCGCAAGGCAATACCTAAGCCACAAAGAGCAGCTAACAAGCCAAGAAAATGAAAAGGTATTCGAAATCGCGAAATAAGATAAGCGAAAAAACTAGCTATGGCTACGCCCAAAAAAGCCATTCTTTGTAAGATACATAGTGGACAGGGAGGGTAGTGAACACCTTGCCAACCTTGATGTTGAATCACTAATGCAAAGCCCAGCAACGAGAGGCACATTAAGCAAATCAATAAATAGTAATTTTTAAACATACATCAATGATAAAGATGTTTTATAAAAACGTAGTAAATTCTATTTTCAAACAATCTTGGTATAGTTATTGCATCTTAGGAGAAAATTATGTCCAAATTTATAAGTCGTTTAATTATATTTATCTTGATTCTTGTAGTACTTTTTGCGTTGTTTACTTGGATCACACTATCTTATTCTTATTCTACCGGCAGTCGTGCAGGCTTTTTACAAAAGTTTTCTAAACGTGGTTGGGTATGTAAAACCTGGGAAGGTGAATTGGTCACTGGAAGCATGATGGGGAACCAAGAAAAGTTTTCTTTCTCAGTAAGAGATGAAGATCTTGCAAACCAGGTAGCATCTAACATCGGCAAAAGAGTTGAAATCGAATATGATCAACACGTTGGCGTCCCAACGAATTGTTTTGCCGAAACAGAATACTACGTTAAGAAAATAAAAGCCGTACCAGATATACCTGCAGAGCTGTTACAAAAAGTGCAGCCCAATAATTAAAGAGCTGATTTGAATTCAAATAAAAATATCACTGCGGTGATATTTTTTATTATTTAGACTAGTCCGATGCCTTTACAAAGAGGGCTATCGATTGAAAAAAACCACAGAGCAAGCAAAAACAAGGGTTTTCCTTAAATAAAACCTTTCACAAGCCGATAAAATATGGTTAAAATGAAAGTGCGTTTAATAAGCGCTTAATTTTTTAAAATATTAATACTTTTAGTCATTTCATTCAAGGAGCATAATTTGAACAAAGCAGAACTCGTTGCAGCTATTGCTGACGAATCAGAATTATCTAAAGCTAAAGCTGAGCACGCATTAAATGCAGCCTTAGACACAATCAAAAAAGCTGTTACTAAAGGCGATAACGTTCAGTTAATCGGTTTTGGTACATTCAGCTCAGGAAAGCGTGCCGCACGTATTGGCCGTAACCCTAAGACTGGTGAAGCGATTAAGATTGCTGCTTCTAAGACAGTTAAATTCTCTGCTGGTAAAGCATTTAAAGACAGCGTGAATAAGCGTAAGAAGTAATTCTTGTGATGCACAATAAAAAAGCCCAATGAAAGTTGGGCTTTTTTATTACTTTGATTTTGTTGCTTTAAGTTTGAACTAGGCGTTTACCGCGATTAATACTCATTAAGATACCAACACCAAAGCCCAATGTTGTAAGGGCCGTACCACCATAGCTAATAAATGGCAAAGGAACGCCAACCACAGGCAATATGCCGCTAACCATTGCCATATTGACAAATGCATAGGTAAAGAAAATGAGTGTTACTGATCCACCTAAAAGACGAGAATATAAATTAGGTGCTGCCGCCGCAATTTGAAGACCGCGTTGAATAAGGGCAAAGAATAAAATCAATAACACGATATTTCCGAATAGGCCGAACTCTTCTGAGTAGACGGCAAAGATAAAGTCAGTATGTTTTTCAGGAATGAACTCAAGATGTGTTTGAGTACCCTTCATCCACCCCTTTCCTAAAAAGCCACCTGAACCAATGGCAATCATGGATTGAAGGGTGTGAAAGCCTTTACCTAAGGGATCTGAGCTAGGGTCTAGTAGAGTGCAAATGCGGTGCTGTTGGTAACTCTGTAGCAGTGGCCATTGAACACCTTTAGCGCAAATAGTATCACCAAAAAATAAAACAAAAACGATACCAATAAGTGCAATTACTACAAAGGGCAAAACGAACTTCCATGGGAAGCCGGCAAATAAGATGACATAAAATCCAGCCGCCAATACCAAAATAGCCGTACCCAAATCAGGTTGCCGCGCAATTAAAAAGGTAGGTAAAACTAATAAACAAAATGCAACACCAAAATCCTTTAACTGAATCATGCCATCTCTTTTTTGAAAGTACCATGCCAACATCATTGGCATTGCTATTTTCATGATTTCAGAAGGCTGAATCGTGATGCCAATATTCAGCCAGCGACGCGCACCTTTTTTGATAAGACCAAAAACGGCCACTGCAATGAGGAGGGACACACCAATCAGATATACCCATAAGGATATTTTTTCTAGCCATTTAATCGGGATTCTAGAGGTGACCCACATAATGAGAATCGCGGTTAATAAATTTCTGGCCTGCTCCATCCAAGTAACCACAGTACCTGAACTTGCAGATAAGAACGTTATATTACCAACCACCACTAGACACAGGAGAATAATTCCCAGAGTTGGGTCAAGGCCTTGCCAGAGGAAACTAGCGCGTTGTATTATGGAGCGGTTTTCCATGCAGGAACTCCTTGTGGCCATTGGTTAAGCATTAAATAATCAAGCGTCTGTCTTGCAATGGGAGCTGCTGCGGTAGCTCCAAATCCTGCATTTTCAACTACTAAAGCTAAAGCATATTTTGGTTTATCGGCAGGTGCGAATGCAATATAAAGAGCGTGATCTCTTTTGAATTCAGAGATAGCACTTGCATTGTATTGTTTCCCACCCAAACTAAATACTTGTGCCGTACCAGTTTTACCAGCCACCGGATATCTTACGCCTTCAAATGGAACCCGGCCTGTACCTGAAATGTTTACTCCAATCATTCCCTCTGTAATGACGTCTAAGTTTTCTTTTTTAATATTTAAACGCGTTGTTTCGGATGGTACGGTCAGTGTTTTTTGATGAGTTATTGGATCTTCAATCATTTTGACAAGATGTGGTTTCATCACAATCCCGCGGTTAGCAATGATTGCAGTTGCTTGAGCAAGTTGCAAAATCGTGTAACTGTTATAGCCTTGGCCAATCCCAATAGAAATCGTATCTCCATCATTCCATTTTTGTATTTTAGGGTCGGAATAATACGCTTTTTTCCATTCTTTTGAAGGTAAGATTCCTTTTACTTCGCCATTAATATCTATCCCAGTTAATTGCCCAAAGCTGAGGTCCTTCATAAAGGAACTAATGGCGTTAATCCCCATATCATTAGCTAATTTATAGTAGTAGGTATCACATGACACGGTAATTGATTGACGCATGTTCACAAATCCATGCCCATTAACGGCATCATCTCTGAAGGTTGTGCTACCAAATTTAAAGTAGCCAGGATCACTAATACCCTGTTCCGGAGTTCTAAATTTACCCTCAAGGGCAGCTAGGGCCATAAAAGGTTTAAAAGTAGAGCCTGGCGGATAAGTGCCGCGTAAGGCACGGTTAAAAAGAGGCTTTTCTAAAGAGTCATTGAGTTTTTTCCACAAATCTGCATCGATTCCATCAACAAAAGCATTTGGGTTATATGTTGGCATTGAGACGAATGACAAAATATCACCGGTAGCAACTTCAATGACTACTGCGGCTCCTCTTCGCTTAGCATAGAGCTGCTCCATGAGGTGTTGAAGTTTGATATCTATCGCGAGCGATAAATTTGACCCAGGAATTGGTGCAGATGAAGAAAGGTTTCGAACAACGCGACCACCTGCGGTGATTTCCACTTCACTAAAGCCAAGCGTTCCACGTAGATCTTTTTCATAACTTTGTTCTAAGCCAATCTTACCAACGTGTTGAATCCCTTTGATTTTAAAAGGTCGAAGTTCATCGCTAGATAGATCATCAGGCGATTCTTCAAGCTCAGCTAATAATTTTTCACGATCTTTCTGCGAAACTCTACCTGTATATCCTAATAAGTGAGCCCCTAATTCTTGATAGGGGTATTCACGAAAATATCTCACTTGAACCTCTACGCCCGGATAGGCATATCTTCGCGACATAAACCTAGCTACTTCTTCATCATTTAAGAAATTACGAATTGCGATACTTTCTGTCTTTTTAGCACCTTGCAGTGAGCGGAAAAAATTTTGTCGATCTTTTGTTGAAATCTTCAGAACTGAACTGAGAGAATCCACCAACTGCTCGAGTGGCATGGTCGAGCCTGCAGGTGTAATTTCCAAAGAGTACGAAGGAAAGTTTCGTGCAATCACAATACCGTTTCGATCAATAATTAAGCCACGCTGTGAGGGTGTTGTAATGATTGCAATACGATTACTTTCGGAAGCTGTGGAGTACTTAGTGTGTTTGACAACTTGAAGCCAAAAAAAACGAAAAAATAATATCAAAAGACATACCATTACAAACCATAATGCAGCTTGTATACGGCTTTGGAATTTTTCTAGCGAAGAGAATGAGTCTTGATGGGTGACCATAAAATCAAATCCATCAATTTTGGTTATTTAAAAATGTAAAACGTGCGGATAAAAGTCGTTTTAAAAAAGGCCACAAAAAAGCCTCAATCAAACTTGGTAAAAATAAGTACGCAAGTGAAATTTCTTTACCCTGACCAATGATCCATAAAATAAATAATTGAATTAAGTTGGCTAACAAAAAAACCTGCAGCATGATGAAAGTTTGGCCTAATAAAGTGGTATTCGATAAACGACGCTGTGCGTAAAGAATCATAAAACAAGTACATACGTAAACAATGGCATGGACCCCTAAGATTTGTGTGGTTTGGATATCCATCAGTAGACCTAAGATAAAGGCCGTCAGTAAGTTAATTTTTTCTGGAGCTTGTAAAACCCAAAAGGCTAAAACCACCAAAAGAAAATCAGGCACCCAGGGAGAGTTACCCCAAGGAAAAATATTCAATATAAACCCTGCCAACAGGGTAAAAAAAGGACCGGATAAAGAGTTAAACTTTGATGACGAAAATTGCATTAGCCACCTCGTTTCTTTAATTTATTTTTTACGACTTCAGATTCGCTAGGCGTAGGCGCGGTGTTATTTGGTTGATATAACAAAATACTTAGGTGACGATAATGATTTAATTTTGCGATTGGCTTGCAAGCAATGATCGCGCCAGCATTATCTGAAGAGCGATCGATTTTCGTAATAATAGCTACAGGAATACCGGGAGGATAAGTTCCATCGATGCCAGATGTAATTAGATGATCCCCAACATCAAGATCGGCAAGATTGTTTACATAACGCAACTCAAGGGGCTCTGACCGCCCAACCCCAAAAAGGACAGCGCGCAGACCATTTCTTTCAACGAGAATGGGAATAGAGAAATCACGATCTTCAAGCAAAGCCACTTCCGAAGAGTTTTCAAAAACTCTTACTACTTGCCCCATAATGCCTACATCAGTACTAATTGGCATGCCTAATTTAACACCATCAAAAGCACCTCGGTTAATAACAAGTTTTTGCGAGTTAGGGGTAGTTGGGTTATAGATGATTTCAGCTGAAAGCGACTTAACAGATGCTTTTTGTTGAAGGGCAAGCAACTTGCGTAAATGTGAGTTTTCAGACTCCAAGGCTTCCGCTTGATTGGCCATCAAACGCAAATTATCTATTTGTGAGGATTGTTCTTCTAGTTGTTTTTTGATGGAAGAGCGTGTTTGAAAGTAGTCTGAAGACAAGTCTAAATACATTACGGGTTTTGAAAGAAGAGTCTGAATAGGAAATAAAACATGATTGCCTATTGCTCTAATTTGTTCAGTTGCGTGAAGTTTAAAATCGGCAAATATAATCACAACACCTAAAAGCAAAAAAAAGATCAGCTTTAAATAAGGTGCACCATGATTAAATAATGTCGGTGAGCTCCGAAACAAAAGTACACCTCAGTTGTTATAGTTGGTTTATTCTTGAGAGAAAATACTACTCAATTTATCCATGCGTTCGAGCGCAAGCCCTGATCCGCGTGCTACGCAAGTCAATGGATCATCAGCAACGTGCACAGGCAAACCAGTTTCTTCAAGCAATAATCGATCTAAGTCACGCAATAAAGCTCCGCCACCCGTAAGCATCATGCCACGCTCAGCGATATCTGATGCCAGCTCTGGAGGCGTTTGCTCAAGCGCTGATTTCACGGCAATCACAATTTGGTTAAGTGGATCAGATAAGGCCTCTAAGATTTCATTACTGGTGACTGTAAAGCTACGAGGGATACCTTCAGAAAGATTTCTACCTTTAACTTCCATCTCACGAACTTCACTGCCCGGAAAAGCTGAGCCAATGGTTTTTTTAATCAGTTCAGCGGTTTGTTCCCCAATCAACATACCGTAATTACGGCGAATATAGTTGGTAATGGCATCATCAAATTTATCGCCACCCACACGAACCGACCACTTATAGACCATGCCACCAAGGGACATAACGCCAACCTCGGTAGTGCCGCCACCGATATCAATAACCATAGAGCCTGAGGCCTCAGTAACAGGAAGACCCGCGCCAATAGCAGCAGCCATTGGTTCTTCAATCAGGAAAACCTGAGATGCACCTGCGCCAAGCGCTGATTCACGAATAGCTCTTCTTTCCACCTGAGTGGATCCACAAGGAACGCAAATAATAATGCGTGGACTTGGTTTTAGAAACTTGCTTTCATGAACCATTTTGATGAAATGCTTAAGCATTTGCTCGGTAATTGTAAAGTCAGCAATAACTCCATCTTTCATTGGACGGATGGCTTGGATATTGCCAGGAACTCTACCTAGCATCGCCTTTGCTTCATGACCTACTGCCAAAATGGTTTTTTTCCCACTGGTGCCATCTTGACGAATCGCAACGACAGAAGGTTCGTCGAGAACGATACCGCGGTCACGCATATAAATGAGAGTATTGGCAGTGCCAAGATCGATTGCTAAATCGTTTGAAAAGTAACTACGGAAGAGTCCGAACATATGATTATTGGCAGAATATTAAGATTTACAATATAAACTAGTTTTTAGAAGATAATGTATATGATACTGCAAGCACGTTATGAATATTGAAGAAATTAATCATTTAGCCAAACTATCAGGTTTGGAATTGAATCCTGAGCAGACCAAACAGATTTCTAAGGAATTAGAAAATATATTGAGTTTGGTGGATGAACTGCAATCTGTTGATACCTCAGGAGTGGAGCCCCTTTTCCACCCCATTGCTGTCATTGAGGCATTACAACAAGCCCTAAGACCAGATGAAGCCACAGAAGGCAATAACCGCATGAGTAATATGTTATCTGCCCCAGCCGTCCATGAAGGCTTGTTTCTTGTTCCTAAGGTGATTGAATGAACTGGCATGAAAAGTCCTTATCTGAGCTTTCGCAGGCTATCTTTGCAAAAGAAGTCTCAAGCGTAGAGCTTACCCAATATTTTTTGAAGCGTATCTCCCAATACAAGGGGTTAAATGCGTATTTAGATGTTCAAGAAGAACTTTCTTTAAGAGATGCGAACTTTGCGGATGAATTAATCGCTAAAGGTCAGGCAGGCCCTCTTACTGGGATTCCGGTAGCCCATAAAGATGTTTTTGTCACAAAAGACTGGAAATCAACGGCCGCGTCTAAAATTTTAGAAAATTACTTAAGTCCCTTTGATGCAAGAGTTGTGGAGCGCCTTGGGATCCGGGGTGCGGGTATGGTTTGTTTGGGTAAGACCAATATGGATGAATTTGCCATGGGATCCTCAAACGAAAATTCAGCCTATGGACCAGCATTAAATCCTTGGAATACCCAGTATGTCTCTGGAGGATCATCCGGTGGCTCAGCGGTTGCTGTTGCTGCAGGTTTGGCGCCAATTGCGACGGGGACAGACACTGGGGGGTCAATTCGTCAGCCAGCTGCGTTTTGTGGCATCACTGGCATTAAACCAACCTATGGCAGTATTTCACGGTATGGCATGATTGCGTACGCTTCATCCTTGGATCAGGCTGGGCCAATGGGTAAGTCGGCCGCGGATTGTGGCCTGATGTTAAATGCCATTTGTGGGCATGACCAAAGAGATTCCACATCACTTCGGCGTGAACCTGACAATTATCTGCGCTTGCTTGGGAAAAACTGGTCTGAAACAGCGCAGTTGCCTTTGCAGGGTTTGCGGATTGGAGTCCCCGAAGAGTATTTTGCACAAGGGTTACAAGAAGAAGTGGGGCAAGCTGTTAGAGCTGCATTAAAGCAGTTTGAGGATCTAGGAGCAACATGTATTCCTGTATCGCTGCCCAAAACCAAACTTTCTATACCTGTCTATTATGTTTTGGCGCCTGCAGAAGCATCTAGTAATCTCAGTCGTTATGACGGCGTTCGTTTTGGATATCGGGCAAAAGAATATAAAGACCTCACACAAATGTATGAGCGCACAAGATCAGAAGGTTTTGGAGCGGAAGTAAAACGCAGAATTTTGATTGGTACCTATGTTTTATCCCAAGGTTATTACGACGCATATTATCTCCAAGCCCAAAAGATCCGACGCATCATTGCCCAAGATTTTCAAACAGCGTTTACCATCTGTGATGTATTAATGGGGCCTGTTGCACCGCAAGTTGCTTGGAAAGTTGGAGAAAAATCAAAAGATCCAGTAGAGATGTATTTAGAGGATATCTATACATTAAGTCCAAACCTTGCTGGCTTGCCCGCCATGAGTATTCCATGTGGCATGAGTACAGAAGGTTTGCCGATTGGCTTACAAATTATCGGCAATTATTTCGCTGAAGCGCAGATGATTCAAATTGCTGACCATTATCAGCATGTAAGTTCTTGGCATCAGCTTGCACCATCTAGTTCGGTGACAAGTAGTGGAGGTTCTTTATGAGTCAGACAAATTGGGAAGTGGTCATTGGTTTAGAGACCCATACACAATTAAGAACGCAATCCAAAATTTTTAGTGGAGCTAGTATTGCATTTGGCGCAGAGCCTAATGTTCAAGCATGCCCTGTCGATTTAGCATTGCCCGGCACATTACCTGTACTTAATCAGGAGGCTGTTAATCATGCGATTCGATTTGGTTTAGCCATAGGAGCCACTATTGCTCCTGTTAGTATTTTTGCGAGAAAAAATTACTTTTACCCGGATTTGCCAAAGGGGTATCAGATTAGTCAATTTGAATTGCCGGTTGTTATTGGCGGAACTGTCAAAATTCAACTAGATGGTCAAACAAAAGAGGTTCAATTAACCCGCGCCCACCTCGAGGAGGATGCAGGAAAGTCTCTGCACGATGATTTTGTTGGGCTTCATGGTGAAAAATCGAGTGGTATTGATTTAAATCGTGCAGGTACACCTCTGTTAGAAATTGTTACAGAACCTGTCATGCGAAGTGCTGCAGAAGCTGTTGCTTATGCAAAAGAATTACACGCCCTCGTGATGTGGATTGGCATTTGTGACGGCAATATGCAAGAAGGTTCTTTTCGCTGTGATGCAAACGTATCGGTTCGACCTTTCGGTCAAAAAGAGTTTGGTACGCGCTGCGAAATCAAAAACCTCAATTCATTTAAATTTCTAGAAGAATCTATTTTGTATGAGGTTCAACGACAAATTGAACTGATTGAAGATGGCGGTAAGGTCAGACAAGAAACCCGACTTTATGATCCCGATCGTCAAGAAACGCGCAGTATGAGAAGTAAGGAAGACGCACAAGATTATCGGTATTTTCCTGACCCAGACTTATTACCATTGCACATTACGTCAGATATGATTGATGCGATTCAATTGACGATGCCAGCATTACCAAGTACCTTAAGAAGCCAATGGCAAGAAAGCTATGGTTTAAGTGATTATGACGTTGCATTACTCACGCAAAGTAAGTCGACGGCAGATTATTTTATTGATCTCTTAAAGTTGATTGTTGCGGATTTGGTAAAGCCGGCCGCTAATTTAATGGCAGGAGATTTTGCTTCAGCTCTTAACCGAGATGGGATGGATGCAACAGATTCACCGATTCGCCCATCACATCTGGCTCAGTTATTACAGAGGATTCAGGATGGGACGATTTCTAACAAAATTGCGAAAGATATCTTTTCAATTATGTGGGAGAGAGGATTAACAAGCCCATTGGCAGAGCAAGGTGTTGTAGACGCCATCATTGAAGAAAAGGGATTAAAACAAATTAGTGATGTAGGGGCATTAGAAAAAATCATTGACCAAGTACTTGCTGAAAACCAAAAATCGGTTGAAGAGTTTCGTAGTGGAAAAGAAAAAGCCTTTAATTCTTTAGTAGGACAAATCATGAAAGCCTCTAAAGGAAAAGCTAACCCATCCCAAGTCAATCAAATCCTAAAAGATAAATTAACTAACTAGCCAAGAGATAAAATATAAATGGATACAGGTTTAAATCAATCACAAAAAGATCAAGAACTTCTCGTTGCCCAGTGGCTGTTATCGACACCGGGGTTTTTTGAAAGACACCCAGAGTTATTAGCTCAAATTGAGTTGGCGCATTCGCATAGTGGTAAAGCCATATCCTTACAAGAAAAACAGATGGCTTTATTGAGAAGTCAAAATCGCGATTTAAATCAGCGCCTATCTGAAATGTTGCGCTTTGGAACGGAAAATGACCGTACACAAAGTCTTATGATTGAGTGGCTAGAGGGCTTGCTGGTCACTAATAGTCGCAGTGCAACGATTGAGGGTATTACATCAGGTTTAAATCAATTATTCGATATTGGCACAGTGCACATCATTCCCGCAGAACAAATCTCTGAAGCGTTAAAGACGGCATCAGAAAAAGCGCCTATCTGCGGAGACATTCATCTAGCTAAGGACATGCTCAGTGCGGATCTCTTGTTGGATGAGGGAAGTGTGATTCTGATTCAACTGACGCATGACAATATTTTGCTAGGAGTTTTGATGATGGCGAGTACAGATAAAGAAAAGTTTTCGCCTCAAATGGGACTGAGTTATATTCATCAATTAGCACAGCTTGCTGCAGCAGCACTGTTCCGATTTCAGGACGAATGATGGAAGCGACAACCTCTAGGGAGCTCCTTGCGGTTGATCAATTTATAGAAGAGCTAAGGGTTGTTCGTCAGTTATCCCCACACACCTTAAAAGCGTATCGACAAGACTTAAAAATACTTTGCGCATATCTTTTAGAAATGCAATTATCCCTGCATCAGGTCAAAGTGATTCATACGCGATCATGGGTTTCTAAACAACATGCATCTGGATCCTCTCCAAAATCCTTGTCGAGGCTACTCTCTGCTTGGCGGACGTTTTTTGACTGGTTGGCTACAAGCAAGCCAGCCATATTGTTAGAGGAAATAAAAGTCAATCCGGTTCAAGACCTACGTGCACCTCGAAAAGCCAAAAGCCTACCTAAGGCATTGACGGTTGAGTATGCACTGGTTCTGATGGAAAAAGCGCAACATGAAGTACTGGCGCATCAAAGCCAAGACGAACAATGGGCACATATCAGAGATCATGCCCTAGTAGAGCTTTTTTATTCATCAGGCTTACGTTTATCTGAAATTTTGGGAATTGATTGTTCCATTACTCGGGGACATTCAAAAGAGGCTTTAGGATGGGTTGCTTGGGACAGTCAAGAAGTACATGTATTTGGAAAGGGTGGAAAACGTCGTATTGTGCCTATTGGATCTGCCGCATGTAAAGCCCTGCAAACATGGTTTGATTGCTGGGAACAATTAGTGCGTAAAGAAGATCTTCTAGAAGCTCCTCTATTTATTAACCGAAAAGTACAAAGGCTTTCGCCCAGAACAGTTCAAGACAGAATTAAAAATCTTGCCATACGCGCAGGATTACCGATTCATGTTCATCCGCACATGTTAAGACACAGCTTTGCCAGTCATGTTCTGCAGTCTTCCCATGATCTGCGTGCCGTACAAGAAATGTTGGGGCATGCCAGCATTGGCAGTACTCAAATTTATACAGCTTTAGACTTTCAACATTTAGCACAGGCCTATGATCTAGCGCATCCAAGGGCAAAGGTAAACAAATAATCATGCAAGCAAGTATTTTTTTAGAAGCAGGAAAAGAACACGCAGTCCTGCATCAACATCCATGGATTTTTGCCAACACAGTCGCTAGATATGAAGGCAAAGTTAGTCCTGGAACAACAGTCAGTGTTTTTAATGATGCAAAAAAACTCATCGGCAGAGCTGCTTACAGCCCACACTCTCAAATTAGGGCGCGCATGTGGACATGGGATCCTGATGAACCAATCGATCATGCGTTCTTTAAAAGAAAAATTGCTGGCGCTATTGAACATCGACAAAGATGGGTGAAAGACACCAATGCCATTAGGTTAATATTTGGAGAGGCGGATGGATTGCCTGGGTTGGTAGTAGACCAATACGACAAGTTATTGGTGTGCCAGTTTTTGAGTGCAGGCGCAGATCACTGGAAAGAGGTGATTGTACAAATACTGGCTCAACAAACGGGCTGTGAATCTATTTATGAGCGCTCAGATGCCGCAGTTCGACAAAGGGAGGGTCTTGAGCTTCATACAGGACTCCTATTTGGTAAACCACTCGAGCCTGAAGTATTGGTTCAGGAAAATGGTATTGCTTATTTAGTAGATCCAATTAACGGACATAAAACCGGCTTTTACATTGACCAGCGAGATAATCGGCGCCTAGTGATGGAGCTTGCCGAGAATCGAAGCGTATTAAATATGTTTTGTTATACCGGAGGGTTTTCATTAGCCGCATTAAAAGGTGGGGCCAGGCATGTCACATCAGTAGATTCCTCAGGTGATGCTTTAACTATTGCTAAAAAACAAACCAGGTTGAATGAGTTTGATGAAAATCGGGCAACTTGGTTAGATCAAGATGCCTTTGAAACCTTAAAAAATTTAAGAGTCGCTGAAAATTACTATGACCTGATCGTACTTGACCCACCCAAATTTGCCCCATCGGCAGCTCATTTACCCAAAGCGATTCGTGCATATAAGGAAATTAATCGGACTGCGATGCAAATGGTCGAAAAAAGTGGGTTAATACTCACTTTCTCTTGTTCGGGCGCAATGGACATGGAAACCTTCGAAAAAACCATATTTATGGCAAGTAAAGAGGCTTCTAGTCATCAAAAGTCCGGAGATTTGAAATTTCGTGTATTAAAGCGCTTGACATCGGGGCTAGACCACCCTAAATTAACATGTTTCCCAGAAGGCGATTACCTCAAGGGTTTATTATTGGAGCGAATTTAAGCTTGGTAAAGCTTAAAGAGATATTTAGGAAAAAATGGCACTCATACCTGTAACGATTTTGACTGGTTTTCTAGGAAGTGGCAAAACGACACTTTTGAAGCATATTTTGACAGCTGATCATGGCAAGAAAATTGCGGTGATTGAAAATGAATTTGGTGAAGAGAATATCGATAACGAAATTTTAATTCAAAACAGTAATGAACAAATTGTGCAAATGAGCAATGGTTGCGTTTGTTGCACGATTCGTGGCGATTTAGTTGAGGCCTTAAATCAGTTGTGGGAACAGAAAAAATCTAAAAAAATCAATTTTGATCGCGTCGTGATTGAAACTACAGGAATCGCCAATCCAGGGCCGGTTGCCCAAACCTTCTTTATGGATGATGATGTTGCTGAGCATTATGTATTAGATGCGGTTGTAACTTTGGTGGATGCTAAACATGGAGATCAACAGCTAGATGAGCATGTTGAAGCGCAAAACCAAGTAGGCTTTGCAGATCAAATCTTCATTACTAAATGTGATGTAGTCGATGAAAGCATCAGACAAGCACTTAGAAATCGTATCGTGCATATGAATCCAAAAGCCCCCATCAAAGAAATCACACATGGCGTAGTCAACTTAGATGAAGTCTTTGATCTTCACGGCTTTAATTTAAATGCCAAACTTGATATAGATCCGCATTTTTTAGAGCAAGAGAACCATGACGACTGTGGGGATGATCATAGTCACGACCACGACCACGACCATGACCACGGGCATCACCATCACCATCACCATGGACACACTGATAAAATACAGTCCTTTGTATTTAGAAGCGATAAACCCTTTGACCACAAAAAGTTAGAAGACTTTTTGGGCGGCATATTATCTGTGTTTGGGGAAAAATTATTGCGCTACAAAGGCATTTTATATATCAAGGGATCGAACCGGAAAGTTGTTCTGCAGGGCGTACATGAAATGATGGGTAGTGATATGGCTGGACCATGGGGCAGTGAGGTAAAACAAACAAAAATAGTATTTATTGGACAAGATTTACCAAAAGATACACTGCTTATGGGTTTAGAGGCATGCCTAGTTTAGGTATCATCAAGATAATAAGAAAATCGACAGGGAAGACAACATGGCTACTTCAATAACAAAAAAAACGACGACTAAAAGTACTAATACAGTAACTGAAAAAAATAAGGTAAAAAAAACTGATTCAAAAGATCAAGAAAAAAATGAAATGACTACAAAAACAAAATTAACTACACCAGCAAAAGAAGTTGCGATGATTACGGAAGCGCAATTGCTCAAAATGTCTGAAAAAGACTATATGAATCAACAACAATTAAATTTCTTTAAAGATAGATTACAAAAGCTGCGTGATGACATTTTGAAAAATGCAGACGCCACAACGGTAAACTTGCGGGAAAACATCTTAGTACCAGATCCTGCTGACCGAGCCACAATAGAAGAAGAGCATGCGTTGGAGCTGCGTACCCGTGATCGCGAAAGAAAGTTGCTCAAAAAAGTAGAGCAAGGATTAGCTCGAATTGAGTCTGGCGAATATGGATGGTGTGAGGAGACTGGCGAGGCTATCGGTATCTCAAGATTACTGGCTAGACCAACAGCCAACCTTTCGCTTGAAGCGCAAGAACGTCGTGAGTTGCGCCAGAAACTGTTTGGTGATTAATCAGCAGGGTTTCTTAATAATCTACTTTAATACCAACAATCAAAGCCCTTCCTGGTTGAGGGGCATACGTTCTCAAAGTATCTACAGTAGTAGAAAATCGAATGGTATCGTTCAGTAGATTATTAGCTTGCAAATAATAGGTCAAAAGAACCTTACTCAAAGCTTGTGATTTAGAAATACTAAAGTCAAGTTTGTTGTATGCGTCAGTTCGAGGCTCATAATAAAAAGGGGATGAAGCAGTTTTGTTATGGCCAAAAGCATGAATCAAAGAAAGCTTGGATTTCCAGCCGAATTGATTGTAGAAAATAGCACCACCTATTCTCGTAGCTGGCTGTAAGGGCAAATACCCACCTTGGTCAAGAACGCCCACCGAATAATCTCCAAAAATTCTGCCAGATAGACCATCACTATTAAGTTTATAAGTTAACTCAGACTCCACTCCCTTAAGAGTCGCGTTAGCTTGTAAAAATTGACGAACAGGAAAGTTACTTTCGAGATCTATCGCTCCAGTGTATTGGGTGTAAACATAGTTATTTACAAAATTTTGATAGAGATTGAGCTTCCCTTGAATTGCACCCTTATTTTTTCTCCAGCCTAATTCAAAATGGTTTGAACTTTCTTTACTTAAAGAGGGATTACCTACGTCAAAAGTGGCTGTTGAGTCGTGATTCCCATATGAGTAAAGCTCATCTACATTAGGCGCACGTTGAGAAAATGTATAGCGAAGGTGAAGGTTTTGATCAAAGGAGTAATTCCAGACCGCTTCGGTAGATAGAGACACAAGGGAGAATTGATTGGATGTGGGCTTAATACTAGCAGGAGCATACCCGTTAGAAGGAATACTAAAATCAGGATTACTAGCGTAATCAACAGACGTATTGGGATTGCGCTTTACCCATTCATAACGTATTGCATTTTGAAAGTCAAAAATCCCAAAAGATTGATTTTCTACTGCAAATAGAGACACATTATCTGATTTAGTGGCAGGAATAATCGCAGCGTTAACGATAGGGTTTGTTAAATCCGTAGCAGAAATGTTACTACTACCTGCTTGAAAACCAAATGACCCCTTCCAACCCATAAAGGGTAAGTGAAATAACTCGAAGCGAGCATCATAGGATTTATTGTTAAATTCTGATTGCACAGCAGAGCTTGTAGAAATCTCCTGGTGGGAGTAATTGCTATAGTTAAATTGCGAAATAAGTTTAGTAAAGCCATTTAGCGGATTAGACTGTTCATCTCGCAACGAAAAACGATTATGTAAAACATCAATTTGAGAGCCCTCCTGAGAAGGTATCCCATAAAAATTTTGAAATTGACTAAAAGAAATTCCAGTAAAGCCAGAGTCTCTGAAATAACTAGCGCCAATACCAAAGTCATTTTGACGAGAAAATGAGTATGGTTGTAGTTGCCCATCAGGTCTTTTATAGTCATTAAAAGAACGTGTTGTGTTATCGACATGTAGCGTGAAGCTACCAATAGAATCTTCGACCAACAGACCATTCGTCATGCCTTGTTGGTTAAAGTTGTATTGACTGATTAGACTTGCACTTGGTGAGGCTAGTAGACTGGAGGGTATACGGTTATCTATCGTGTTGACTAGGCCTTGATTAGCGCTAGAACTATAACGTAAAGCCTCTCCGCCACGCAATACTTCAATATGTTGATTAAAAAGCACGTCCCCTGCAACAGCATGATCTGCCGATAGATCTGAAACATCACCAGAGTTCATGCCATTTTGCATGATAGGAACCCTTGAACCAGACATACCTCGAATAATAGGTCGATTGGCACTCTGACCGAATGAAGAGTTACTCATGCCAAGCTCATCCTCTAGGGACTGAGCTAAGTTCTTAGGAGATTTTTGTTGAATATCATTTTGTCTTAGATTAAGTTCGGCTTTATTCGAATTGTTTAATCTTTCCTCAACGATCAGATTAGGTAAATCCCTTACTCTGATAGATTGATCCTGTGCAAGGCCATCCGTGCAAAATAATATTAAATAAAAACAATACAGATAATGAATACGCGTACGTATCTTTTTCATAACACCCTCAATGTAAATTAATTAAATAAACTATTTAATTAATTACTGGAGGTGCTCTAGAGTGATAAGAGGAAAAAAATGTGGGAAGTGGGGAATGAAAAAATTGAAAAGGCTTTAAAACATAAGTGGCAAAAAATAGATTAATCAATACTGCCGAATCAGGAACCCCGAATCCTAGAGCCGCATTGTCCCAGGCACCGCATTGATGCTGAATTTTTGGAAACTGAAAACAATCGTTGTCATCGCTAGATACTTGAGAGAGCTCTTGGGGTGCCTCTACTAAAAAAACACCATTTTGAGAAAGGGCATGAGCCACACGATGTTGATGCCCCAAAAACTGCATTGCCAATAAAATGACAATCAGCAGTGCACACCATGTATGGCGTACTTTTGGGTGAGGATTACGTAAATAAATCATGGCTTTAATGTAACATAAATTATCTGGATAAAGAATTAACGAGCCCTAAAGTTCTTTACAACATAAAGATTGCGAATGAGAAATATAAATGTTGAATTAGAAGAGTATATTTAGGGAATTACAAAAAATTAATATTTACTCAATCATCACTTATCATATAGTTACATTTCTATAAAAATCATGGAACATAAAGACCTCACCCTAGGCGATATCGCCCCTACCCTCAAAGCAGAAATTCTTGCTGAGGCGCTTCCATACATACGTCAATATCACGGAAAAACGATCGTGATTAAATACGGTGGCAACGCCATGACTGAGGAGCGTTTGAAAGAAGGCTTTGCAAGAGACGTCATTTTATTAAAGCTGGTCGGCATGAACCCGGTGGTGGTGCATGGCGGTGGACCGCAAATTGACGATGCGTTGAAAAAAATTGGTAAGGCTGGTACTTTCATACAAGGCATGCGTGTCACAGACGATGAAACAATGGAAGTTGTTGAGTGGGTTCTTGGTGGAGAGGTCCAGCAAGATATTGTGATGATGATTAATCAATTTGGAGGTCAAGCGGTAGGCCTCACTGGCAAAGATGGCGGCTTAATCAAGGCGAAAAAATTATTGATGCCAGATAAAGATGATCCAACGAAAAAAATTGATATTGGTTTTGTAGGTGAAATCAGTTCTATCAACCCAGCTGTGGTGAGAGCCTTGCAAGATGATGCATTTATACCTGTCATTTCACCCATTGGATTTGGGGAAGATGGCAGAGCATACAATATTAATGCTGACTTAGTTGCCGGAAAAATGGCGGAGATTTTGCATGCAGAAAAGTTAGTCATGATGACCAATATTCCTGGGGTTATGAACAGTAAAGGGGAGTTATTGACCGATCTTAGTGCAAAAGAGATTGACGCATTATTCGCTGATGGTACGATATCAGGTGGAATGTTACCCAAAATCTCTTCAGCGCTTGATGCTGCAAGAAGTGGGGTAAATTCAGTACACATAATAGATGGCAGGATTGAGCACTCGCTCCTGCTTGAGATTTTGACAGAACAAGCTTTTGGAACAATGATTCGATCACACTAAAAATGAGCGGCACGGAGACAATGAACACGGACACGAACACCTCACCGATAGCAGATGATGCGAAGGGCCGTAAGCGCCCTAAGCCGGGAGAGCGACGCGTCCAGATATTGCAAGCTTTAGCAGAAATGCTAGAAAACCCTCAGGGAGAGCGAGTCACTACCGCAGCACTGGCGGCAAAGATTCAAGTATCAGAAGCTGCCCTTTATCGTCATTTTGCAAGTAAGGCGCAGATGTTTGACGGTTTGATTGCCTTTATTGAGCAAACCATTTTTGGACTCATTAATCAAATTATTGCCAAAGAAGAAAATGGACGCGTTCAGATTCAAGAAATTGCCATGATGTTATTAGCTTTTTCTGAGAAAAACCCTGGTATGACAAGAGTGCTTCTTGGGGACTCATTATTTCAAGAAGATGCGCGTTTACAAGAACGCATTAATCAAGTTCTAGAGCGGGTAGAGGCTTCGATGAAGCAATCCTTTCGTATTATGCAAACCCAACAAAATATTACCTGGTCGGCCGATGACATTAGTCATCGATCAGGACTTGTCATGTCTTATGTAGTTGGTCGCTGGCATCGTTTTGCCA
Source organism: Betaproteobacteria bacterium (assembly GCA_037137465.1). Taxonomy (GTDB): domain Bacteria; phylum Pseudomonadota; class Gammaproteobacteria; order Burkholderiales; family Burkholderiaceae; genus Polynucleobacter. Next base: position 40,684 of record JBAXKF010000006.1, read on the forward strand.
GAAGTGGCTTTACTAAATCTCCGCTTGATAATGCAAGTTCATCGATGGGTGTACTTCTATTCGTATGACTGGTCTAAATACTCAGTCATATACGATCCAATTTAATGAGCCTCTAGCACTAAAAAGTGGCGCTCAGCTAGGTTCTTATTCTTTAGAAGTACAAACCTACGGCCAATTAAATAGCCTTAAAACCAATGCAGTGCTAGTGTGTCATGCTCTGAATGCATCCCATCATGTTGCCGGTAAAGATCCTACTACAAACCAAACAGGGTGGTGGGACAATATGATTGGACCAGGAAAACCCTTGGATACGGATCATTTTTTTGTCATTGGCGTAAATAATTTAGGTTCCTGTTTTGGCTCAACTGGACCAATGAGCATCGATCCAGCTACTCAAAAGCCCTATGGCAGTACTTTTCCGCTGGTGACTGTAGAAGATTGGGTCGATTCGCAAGCACGCGTTGCTGATCATTTTGGTATTCAGAAATTTGCGGCTGTCATGGGGGGAAGCTTAGGTGGTATGCAAGCCCTGTCATGGGGTATTCAATACCCGCAGCGGGTTGCACATTGCTTGATTATTGCCTCAGCAGCAAATTTATCAGCACAAAATATTGCATTTAATGAAATCGCCAGAAATGCGATTATGAGTGACCCGGATTTTTATGAGGGTAATTATTATGCGCATGAGGTCACACCAAGAAGAGGTTTACGGGTAGCCAGAATGATTGGCCATATTACTTATTTGTCTAACGACGATATGGCAGAAAAATTCGGTCGAGAATTAAAGCGTATTAAAGGTGCACCTCAAGATTATCAATTTAGTTTTGATACAGAATTTGAAGTAGAGAGTTATTTACGTTACCAGGGTGAAAAATTTGCTGACTACTTTGATGCCAATACATATTTATTAATCACGCGCGCACTAGACTATTTTGATCCAGCCAAAACCATGGGTGGTGATTTATCAAAAGCCTTAGAAGTGATTCAATCAAAATCTTTAGTAGTGAGCTTTACAACCGATTGGCGATTTGCGCCTGAGCGCAGTCGTGAAATAGTAAAAGCCTTACTCGACAATAAACGTTCAGTCACTTATGCAGAAATTGACGCCCCGCATGGACATGATGCTTTTTTATTGGATGATGCCCGATATCACGCTATTATTCGGGCATATTTTTCGAGAATGCAAAAGGAATTGACATGAGCCAGACAGTCATTCGTGCTGATTTTTCAGCGATTGCAAAATGGATCAAGCCACAATCAACTTTGTTAGATCTTGGCTGTGGGGACGGTGAATTTTTAGAATATATTCGCGCTCAAAAAAATGTCCGAACCTATGGCGTAGAAATCTCAGACTTCAGTGTTTTAGCTTGCGTGGAAAAAGGTCTTGATGTTATTCAGCAAGATTTAGAAGCCGGCCTTGCTTTATTTGAAAATCAAAGCTTTGACATGGTAGTACTCTCCCAAACCTTGCAAACGATACATGAAACAGAGTCGATTCTTAAAGAAATCGTGCGGGTAGGAAAAGAGTGCGTAATTTCATTTCCTAATTTTGCACATTGGTCACATCGCATTGATATTTTATTGGGCAGAATGCCTGTATCAAAATCATTACCCTATGATTGGTACAACACTCCGAATGTCCGTGTATTAACGATTGCCGATTTTGAAGCCTTAGCCAGTCAGATTGGAATCAAGATCATTGATCGTGTCGTTCTGCATGAAGGCAAGGAGCTGAGTTGGGGTGTTAACTTGCTCGGTAGTTTAGCCATTTATCGGGTCCAAAGCGCTTAAGCAATGTCCACCCCCGCCCTAGAAACCAAACAATCTTTTTCAGAAATATTACGTTCTTATACGCAAAAAATCACACTCAAAATGTTTTTTTTGGGATTTTCGGCTGGACTGCCTTTGTTGTTGGTTTTGGGCACACTAGGATTTTGGTTAAGGGAAGCCGGTATTGATCGCAGTACGATTGGATTTTTATCTTGGATTGGTTTGATTTATGGGTTTAAATGGCTGTGGGCGCCATTAGTTGATCGCCTCACCATACCTTTTTTATCCAACTGGTTAGGACGCAGAAAAGCCTGGTTATTAATTGCGCAAGTTTTAGTCATGATTGGTTTAGTCGGGATGTCATTTTCAGACCCTTCTAAACAAGTTCAAGCAGTGGCAATCTTTGCAATCTTAGTTGCGTTTGGATCTGCCACACAGGATATTGCACTTGATGCTTTTCGAATCGAGTCGGCAGATATAAAAATGCAAGGAGTTTTAGCCGCAGCCTATCAGACTGGGTATCGCTTTGCGATGATTTGGGCTGGTGCAGGGGTCTTATGGATTGCTGCTAGAGCACAAAATGCACCCAGCAATATGTATGACCATCATGGTTGGCAAATTGCGTATTTATGTATGGCAGCATCCATGCTGATAGGAGTTATCACGGTACTGTTCTCAGAAGAGAAGCCCTATAAACCGAAAGAAGAGATACATACAATGAGGTCTTGGATAAGGCAGGCATTTTTAGAGCCATTTACAGACTTTTTAAAGAGATATAAGTGGCACGCAGTGTTAATTTTATCTTTAATTGCCGTGTACCGAATTAGTGATGTTGTGATGGGTATTATGGCAAATCCATTTTATGTAGATATGGGGTACACCAAAGATGAAATCGCGAGCGTATCCAAAATCTTTGGCGTCATTATGACTTTAGTTGGGGCATTTATTGGCGGGGCTCTGACTATCAGATTTGGGATTTATCGCATCTTAATGTTGGGTGCCATCTTATCTGCGGCGAGTAATTTACTCTTTGCCTGGCTTGCGACCCGAGGTCATGATCTCACGGGATTAATTTTTGTTATCTCCGCAGATAATTTAAGTTCCGGAATTGCTTCAGCGGCTTTTATTGCTTATTTATCCTCATTAACCAATGTGTCATATAGTGCAACACAGTATGCTTTGTTTAGTTCGATGATGTTGTTAGTGCCGAAATGGTTAGCAGGATTTTCGGGTGTATTTGTTGACAACTTTGGATACTCCCATTTCTTTATATCAACTGCAATCATTGGTTTGCCTGTATTAGTTTTAGTATGGTTCGTGGGCCAGCAAAATTTGATTAATGAGAATTCATCACCAAAAGAATCTCAAGCAGAAAATTCAGCAAGCTCACAATCGTAATCAATAATTAGTGGTGCGTGATCAGAAAAGCGTTCGGTTTTATAAACCTGTTGATGTTTGGCAAATTTTGCTAAACCAGGAGTTGTGATTTGATAGTCAATCCGCCAACCGACATTATTGTTATATGCTTGACCTCTCTGACTCCACCAGGTGTAACACGTATCAGTAGCAACAGGATCAATTTTTCGATAGACATCGACAAATCCTTCGGAGTCGAATAAATGACTCATCCAAGCCCTCTCTTCTGGCAAAAATCCTGAGTTCTTGATATTCCCCTTCCAGTTTTTTAAATCAATTTCTTGATGGGCAATATTGATATCACCACATAAGGCAATTTCAAAACCCTGCATTTGAAGTGATTGTAGATGCGGCAAGAAGGCCTTTAAAAAACGAAATTTAGCTTCTTGACGATCTTCTGAGCTAGACCCAGATGGAAAGTAGACAGAAATTACCCATAACTTACCAAACCGCAGCGCTGTATACCTACCCTCATCATCAAATTCAGGGACTCCAAACCCTGTTACGACCTCTTGAGGTTGGTGTTTAGAGTAAACACCTGTCCCGCTATAGCCTTTCTTTTGTGCGCAGTGGAAAAACGAAGAATAATTGTTTTGGGCAATTAAATCTTGTGAGAGATCGTCTAATTGTGCTTTAATTTCCTGTAAGCAAATAAAGTCTGCCCCAGTACTTTGCAGCCACTGAAAAAAGCCTTTTTTTGCTGCAGACCGAATACCATTAACATTTGCAGTTATTATTCTCACTATGACATCCCATTCTTCTGAATTTATCGAATTTGCACTTAACTCTCACGTTTTATCTTTTGGAGAGTTTAAAACTAAAGCTGGTCGAATATCACCATATTTTTTTAATGCAGGTGATTTTAACGATGGCGCCAAACTAGGTGCATTAGGTAAATTTTACGCTCGCGCCCTAATGGATAGTGGAATAACTTTTGATATGTTGTTTGGCCCAGCTTATAAAGGTATTAGTTTGGCGGCAAGTACGGTCATTGCCCTGTCAGATCTTGGAAAAAATGTACCATTTGCCTATAACCGTAAGGAAGCAAAAGACCACGGCGAGGGTGGCGTCTTAGTTGGCGCTAAGCTTTCTGGAAATGTTGTCATTATTGATGATGTTATTTCAGCGGGGACATCAGTTCGCGAGTCTGTTGAGCTTATTCAAAAAGCCGGCGCTAAGCCATGTGCTGTATTAATTGCACTGGACCGAATGGAGAAGTCTGGAAACGCTACAGAAATTGGACAATATTCTGCTGTTCAAGCAGTTCAAAAGGACTTTGGTATCCCAGTCATCGGTATTGCAAACCTAAAAGACGTATTACTTTATTTAGAGCGCTCAGAAAACAGCTCATTAAAAGAACATCTACCCAAGGTGAAAGCTTATCGTGATCAGTATGGCGTTGAATAGGAAACAGCTTAATAAAAAAATTAAGCTGTCTGATTAATTTCCGCGAGTTTTTTCTGTAATGAGATTGAATCTAGAAGCTCAATTGGTAGGGAAGCTAAGATTTCTACACGTTTTTTCAAGCCCACCATAATTGCACGCATCGCACGACGTTGGACATCAGCATCTTCCAAGTGAGAAGGGTCAGGAAAAGTCCAATAGGCACTTGCTGGATTACCTGGCAAATGAGGGACTGGCTCACCATTAGATGGATCATATAAAGAAATGATGAAATTTATCACTGGAGCGTTCGGAGCATTAAACTCTTCCCAACTTTTACTGCGAAGTTTCTCTTTTGGATAGCCAAGTTCATCAGTGACTTCAATCGCCAATGGGCTTACCGAAGTTTGCGGATGGAGTCCAGCTGAATAGCCAACAAACTTTCCACTGAGGTGGGTAGAAGCAACGGCCTCACCGATAATAGACCGCGCAGAATTATGCGTACAAATAAACAAAATATTGAAAGTAGACATGTAAAACCTTTAATAAAAAATAGTTTAATACTTAAATTGTTTTAAATAATTAAAACAATTTAGCCTACTAGTATGAATAATTCGTTAAAAAACAGTGAAGATGTGAATCAATGATGGTTTATAAGTTAATTTGCCCATCAAAGACGTAAGTGGCAGGTCCAGTCATCAGAACTGGCGCTTGAAGCCCAACCCCTACGAAGTCCCACTCAATTGTGAGATTGCCACCAGAAGTTTCTACTACAACTGGAGAATCAACCAGGTTTTTAAGGATACAAGTAACTGCTGCCGCACAAGCGCCGGTTCCACAGGACAAAGTTTCACCAGAACCACGCTCAAATACCCTCATTTTTACATGTGAACGATTGACGACTTCCACAAACCCCGCATTGACGCGGTTAGGAAAAGCAGGGTGGTGCTCAATCAGAGGACCGGTTTGTTTAACTAAAGCAGTTTCAACGGATGCAACAATTTGCACCGCATGAGGATTACCCATGGAAACTGGCGTAATCCATACTGGGGTATCGGGTAATAACAATAAAAAATCAGCAATAGGACCCTGTTGACGAGTCTCAAGCCCCTCTGCCAAAAAAGGAATCAAGGCATGATCAACAATAGGTGACCCCATATCTACTATCACTTGATGGTCAGCGAGTTCAGTCAATGTAAGGATGGTGTGAGCTACCTCCACCTTAATTTCTGTTTTAGTAGTTAGTCCTTTTAATCTGACAAAGCGCACAAAACATCTTGAGCCATTGCCACATTGCTCAACTTCTGAGCCATCATGATTGATGATGCGATACCTAAAGTCGGCTTGATTTGATTGTGGGGACTGAACAATTAAAATTTGATCTGCGCCAATACCGAATTGCCGATTGGCTAAACGAACCCAATCACTTTTCGTGAGGGAACTAATATCCTGATGAATGGCATCAATCACAATAAAATCATTGCCTGCGCCGTGCATTTTGGTAAATTGCAGTTTCATATTAATAAAACCTAGCCTGTCCTTCGGGTCGATTCTTAAAGCGTTTATGTACCCAATAATACTCTTCTGGTCGAGGGGTAATTTGAGATTCAAAAAACTGATTCAGTCGCAAGGTGTCAGCTACCTCATCATCAGTTGGAAAGTTCTCTAACGGTTTACCAATATGCACGGTATAGGATTTGCCATCAGCATTCAACGTGGTAACCATCGGACAAACCTGAGCCTGTGTCAAATGTGCAAAACGAGAAATGGAGGTTACGGTACAGGTTGGCACACCAAAAAATGGAACAAAGACAGAGTCTTGCAAACCAAGGTCCATATCTGGAGAAATAATAACGGCGTGATTTGATTTGATTGCTCGAATCAGAGCCCTACCATTTTGTCTGAGAATCATTTGGGCGCCAAATCGTTCTCGCCAAGATTTTATTTTCACATCAAAAAATTCGTTTTTCATTTTGATGTAAAGGGTAATTGGATCTTTAATACCAAGATCAGCAGCATACAATGAGGCTCCTATCAGACCAGCCTCAATACCAAGAAGATGCATACTAAAAAACATTCTAGGTTGCCCATCGTTTAAATCTACTTCAGAAACAACTTTGACTAATTTTCTGATTTGTTCTTTTGAGCCCAGCCATAAATAACCACGCTCAGTAATTGATCGACCAAAGAGTTTCCAATGCTCAAGAGCCAATGATTTACGCTGTTGATCAGACAGATCAGAAAAGCAAAGTTTCAGATTAATATCTACGACTTTCTTGCGCTCAATGGGTAAATGAAAGGCAATCCATCCTAGCGCATCACCAATGGCATGGTTCACGGCAATAGGTAATACGCTCAGGAAATAAAGTAGTCCTAAGCCCAAGTAATTCAAAAAAAATAATAGTGCTTTACTCATGACGGCGGTAAAGGAGCCCCGGTTGGATGCTTATATCTTTTATACATCCAAAGATATTGCTCAGGGTTTTTAATAATGACCTGTTCTAAAAATTGGTTGAGCTGGGTTGCGGCAAGAACTGAATCACTGTTAAAGGGTTCAGTGATTCGCTGCGCAATCATGGTCCAACCCGCACCGTGGGGCTTTCTGATTGCAGAAAAAACAATCGTTGGTATGTTGTTTTTGAGGGCAATCTTTGCGGGTAAAACGGCTGTATAGGCAGGTTTGCCGAAAAATGGTGCCCAAACACCTTCACCATTCCCTGGCACTTGATCTGGGAGAATCCCAACAGCTTCACCACGGACCAAGGCGCGTGCGATTTGTCGCACGCCTTGCATATTAGCAGGTACAAAATTCATGCGAGGGTGGGCACGACCTTTTTCAATCAGGGCATTGAGCCAGAGTTGTTTGGCTGGTTTATAAATGATAGTTGCCGGAAAGTGCTCAGCTAAAACCCGAGGAATCATCTCAAAAGCGCCTAAATGAGGTGTCAGCATCAACAAGCCCTTCCCCTCGGCCATTGCGGTTTGCACAACATCCCAATGAATTAATTCTGTTTTTTGAAGAGCTTGAGTTGGGTGTTGCCAAATCCAAAGACTATCCGTTAACATCTTGCCAGCAGACTTGGCTACCTCTTTAGGGTCAGCCTCAAAGGCATATAAATGCTTGGCATAGGCCAAGTTTTCATGAATCAGCGCTTTATCTTTTGGAGAGAACCAATAGGTCAAAAGCCCTAAAAAAGCACCTACATACTGTAGATACTTCAGTGGAAGAAGACCGATAAGATGAATTAACCATTGCATTGCCTCTATGATATGCAAAAAATGGTAAAGTTTGAAAAAAATACACGGAAACGTTATACTAATCATATCGCCGAGTTAAGACAACTTGCAGGGCGACTATAAATTCTGCTAAAGCGTCGCCGTATAAGGTAGTTCGGCACGTGTTGTCGAACTTTTTTTATTAAGGATCTTATATGGCAAACGATTATCTATTTACCTCTGAATCTGTATCTGAAGGTCATCCTGACAAAGTAGCAGATCAAATTTCAGATTCAATTCTTGATGCAATTCTTGCGCAAGACCCAACAGCAAGAGTAGCAGCAGAAACACTCTGTAATACAGGCTTAGTTGTTCTTGCCGGTGAAATTACGACCACAGCAAACGTGGATTACATCAAAGTAGCAAGAGAGACATTACGTGAAATTGGTTATAACAATACTGATTTCGGTATTGATTATCGCGGTTGTGCGGTTTTAGTAGCTTATGACAAACAAAGCCCCGATATTGCGCAAGGCGTTAATAAGGCTGAAGATGATCCATTAGATCAAGGTGCTGGAGATCAAGGTTTGATGTTTGGTTATGCCGTTGATGAAACACCAGAACTCATGCCGATGCCAATCTATCTTTCACACAGATTAGTAGAGCGTCAATCACAACTCCGCCGTGATGGTCGTCTTAACTGGTTACGTCCAGATGCAAAATCACAAGTCACCCTACGTTATGTCAATGGACGCCCTGACTCGATCGATACGATTGTTTTGTCCACACAGCATCACCCTGATATTGAATTAAGTGCCTTACGTGAAGCTGTTATTGAAGAAATTATTAAGCCGGTATTGCCTAAAGAGTTAATCAAAGGATCGATTAATTACTTGGTGAATCCTACCGGTCGATTCGTTATTGGCGGTCCACAAGGCGATTGTGGACTTACTGGTCGTAAGATCATTGTTGACACGTATGGTGGTGCTGCGCCCCACGGTGGTGGTGCTTTCTCTGGTAAAGATCCATCTAAAGTGGACCGTTCAGCTGCCTATGCCGCACGTTATGTCGCTAAAAACGTCGTTGCCGCAGGCCTTGCAACAAAGTGCTTAGTTCAAGTTTCTTATGCTATTGGCGTCGCAAAGCCAACATCAGTCATGGTGAGCACCTACGGCACAGGAGTAATATCAGATGAGGCTATTTCAAAGTTAGTGAGCGAACACTTTGATTTAAGGCCAAAAGGTATTGTTAGAATGCTGGATTTATTACGACCAATCTATCAAAAGACTGCAGCTTATGGCCACTTTGGTAGAGAAGAGCCTGAGTTTACTTGGGAGGCAAGAGACCGTGTCATCGCCCTGAAATCTGCGGCAGGTTTATAATAAGTTTCTTTCTCCAAGGAGCGTTGCGAGGATAACTAATATTTTTTAGTTACCCCAGGCTTGGAGGGACTCTTGATAGAGTCTAGGCAACGGCGCTCACTAACCTTTTGAACTCTTGGTTGGTGGGCTTTTCATAAAGCTTCCCCAAGACTTCTGTAATTTTTGGAGAGCATATGAATTCTGTTGCAGATATTAAAAATGATTACGTCATTGCCGACATAACCCTCGCGGCTTTTGGTCGTAAAGAAATTGCCATTGCGGAAACTGAAATGCCAGGACTGATGGCTATCCGTAAAGAGTATGAAGCCACCCAACCTTTAAAAGGGGCTCGTATTACTGGTTCTTTACATATGACGATTCAAACAGCCGTGTTGATTGAAACTCTAGAAGCATTAGGAGCCAAAATACGTTGGGCATCATGTAATATTTACTCTACACAAGACCATGCTGCCGCGGCAATTGCTGCTAATGGCACACCTGTATTCGCTATCAAAGGTGAAACTTTAGAGCAATACTGGGACTTTACCCATCGCATTTTTGAGTGGAGTGATGCCGGATACACTAATATGATTTTGGATGATGGTGGTGATGCAACTTTGTTATTGCATTTAGGTGCAAGAGCTGAAAAAGACATTTCTGTATTAAATAATCCAACGAGCGAAGAAGAAACGATTCTTTATGCATCCATCAAAGCAAAAATTGCGATTGATCCAACTTGGTATTCAGTCCGACTTGCAGAAGTCAAGGGCGTAACTGAAGAGACAACAACAGGCGTTCATCGCTTGTACCAAATGTTTGCTAAAGGTGAGCTTAAATTCCCTGCGATTAACGTCAATGACTCAGTTACGAAAAGTAAGTTTGATAACTTATACGGCTGCCGTGAATCTTTAGTCGATGCGATTAAGCGTGCAACCGATGTCATGATTGCTGGTAAGGTCGCAGTTGTAGCTGGTTATGGCGATGTGGGTAAAGGTTCTGCTCAAGCATTAAGAGCACTATCTGCCCAAGTCTGGGTAACAGAAGTTGATCCAATTTGTGCATTACAAGCAGCGATGGAAGGATATCGTGTTGTAACGATGGAATATGCGGCAGATAAGGCCGATATTTTCGTGACAGCTACCGGAAATTATCACGTCATTACACATGACATCATGCTCAAGATGAAAAACCAAGCCATCGTTTGTAACATTGGGCACTTCGATAACGAAATCGATGTGGCAAGTGTTGAAAAATATCAATGGGAAGAAATTAAGCCACAAGTCGATCACATTATTTTCCCAGCACAAAATGGTGAGCCAGAAAAAAGAATCATCTTATTAGCAAAAGGCCGTTTAGTTAATTTGGGTTGCGGTACTGGTCATCCCTCTTTTGTGATGAGCTCATCCTTTGCCAATCAAACGATTGCGCAAATCGAGTTATGGACTAAAGCGAACACAGGAGAATATCCAGTCGGTGTCTACACTCTGCCAAAACACTTGGATGAAAAAGTAGCAATTTTGCAATTAAAGAATTTAAATGCTCAGTTGACAGTTTTAACCAGCGAACAAGCGAATTACATTGGCGTTGATCAAGCTGGACCATTTAAACCTGATCACTATCGATACTAAAAACATGAGCCTACTCGACAATATAGAACTCAGTGCAGAGTTCTTCCCTCCGAAGACGGAGGAAGGTGCTGAAAAATTACGTGTAGTAAGGAGCCGTCTTGTCCAAGAAATGGCGCCAAGTTTTTTTTCAGTCACCTTTGGAGCAGGTGGTTCTACGCAGGATGGGACGATGAATACCGTCAAAGAGATTCATGACAGTGGCATCGCTGCAGCCCCGCACTTGTCGTGCGTAGGCAGTAGTCGTGCAAATGTTTTGGAGCTTTTGAAAAAATACCAAACTCTCGGTATCAAGCGGATTGTGGCATTACGCGGTGATTTACCCTCAGGGATGGGTAATTATGGCGAGTTTAATCATGCTAATGAACTGGTCGCATTTATACGCGAAACAACGGGGGATTGGTTTCATATTGAGGTTGCGGCTTACCCAGAGTTTCATCCGCAGGCAAGTTCTGCAGCTAATGATATTGAAAAGTTTGTCAATAAAATACAAGCAGGAGCGAACTCTGCAATTACGCAATATTTTTTCAATTCCGATGCCTATTTTCAGTTTTTAGAGGATGTAGCTAGTTACGATATAACGGTGCCAATTATTCCTGGAATTATGCCGATTGTCAGCAGCACACAGTTGATTCGCTTCTCTGATGCTTGTGGTGCGGAAATCCCTCGGTGGCTTAGAAAACGTCTTGAGAGTTTTGGCGAAGACACTGCCTCTATTAAAGCCTATGGCTTAGAAGTTATTACTGACTTGTGTCATCAATTGATTGCGGGTGGGGCGCCTGGCCTGCATTTTTACACCCTCAACTTAGCAGATCCTACGATATCTATTCTTCATAATTTAGAAGATTAATCAAAGTAAAAACGAATACCTCCATCTTCAACCAAAATAGAAGATGGAGCTTTTCGGAACATCTTGATATCTTCTGCGGTTAATGTATAGATTGCTTGGCCATTAAATAAATTGCTAATAATAGGGCTTAATTGCCCAATGATTTGATTTTCTTGAGCATTAAAAACATCCAAAGTAAATGAAGTCAGTTGTGGGTCTTTTAGAAAAATTTGATAGCGCACCGGATCATATATAAAAGAGGAGTTAAGGGATACAAGCCCCTTTATAGGAGATTGCTGGGGCAGTAATACCTCCACATCACAAGTTAAAAAAATTCTTTGTTCTTTCTTAGAAAAATCAAGATGAGGATTTAAAAAACTTAACTGAAGAAATAATAACTTTTTAATCAATGGTGATTGATTTAATACATAGAGATTGATCAACCAGCTTGAGACAAAATAACTCGATTTGGCAAAACTATTTTTAATGAATAACGGATTTAATAAGCCGAGCAAACTAAGGGCGAATAAAAATTGACGTTTTGGGGCCTTCATACTGGACAGATCATGAAGATGTAAAAAGGGTTTTCGATTGAGTGATTAAAGCGTCAAGTGGATAATCATGATCCTGAGGCATCCACTGATCAGTAGTTAATTGCGCTTCATCAAATCCCACCCCAACACAATAGGGACGATGTGGAAGATTTTCCCAGGCCTGGATGGTGCGATCATAAAAACCTCCCCCATAACCCAGCCGCCAAATTTTCCCCTCACGCATTTGCCAGGCCACACAGGGAATAAGCACGACGTCGACCGCAATCTCTGCCGCAGATACAGGCTCTGGAATATTGGCAAAACCAGGAGTCAATAGGCTACTTGCACCCCATTCATGAAACGCTAGTGGCTCTCCAGGCTTGCAAATAGGTAAAGCAAGCTTCCTTTGAGGCTTACTTTCTTGCCATTGAAGAAGGGTATCTGTAATCTCAGGCTCACCACGAATTGGCCAGTAAAACCCTATATGTTGTGGCTTTTTAAGTGCAGCTCGTTCAATATCCTGTAAAAGAACTAAAATGTTCTTAGAAAAGCCTTCAAGCCCATAGCGGTAGCTTGATTGATCCTTTTGCAGTGCAATCCTTTTAGCAATAAAGTCTTTTCGAAGCGTGTCGAGTGAGTGGTTATTCATGAAAAGTAGAATGTATAAAATGTTATGTATGATTTAAGCATAAAACTTTAACTATTTATCTTGGTATTAAACGATTAAAAAATGAATCTAAGTAATCAACACATTATCAAATTATGTTTATGTTTATGCTTGAGTATAAGTCTTTGCTCAGTGGCGAAGGATAACGTAAAAAATACATCAAAAACGAATCAGAGTCATCAGTCATCGCAAACGGAAAATAAAAAATTTGAATTAAGTGATCAGGATAAAAAGTTTATTGAGCTAAGAGAAGCGGCGAGAAAGAATGATCTTTTAAAGGCATCGCAATTAGCCAGTGGGCTGGGTAATTACGAGATTGCTGATTATGTGGAATATTTTAAAATTAAGCCGCGTTTATACGATAGTGCTGCTAAACCCAATGCAAGCACCGATGCTGATTCCGAAGTAAACAATTTCTTAAAAAAATACAAAGGTAGTGCCTTAGCGGATCGCCTGCGTAATGACTGGTTACTTGTTCTTGGAAAAAGAAAGGACTGGTTGAACTTTGATCAAGAATATCCCCAGTTTATGTTGGATGACGATACTCAAGTCAAATGCTATGCAATGATGTCTAAGTTATCCAAGGGCGACTTACCTAAAACAGTTGGTGCACAAGCGAGAGCCACATTATTAGACCCTAGGTATTTTGGAGACGCATGTCCTGAACTAGTGGCACAACTTTATGCGCGTGGTGGCCTATCTAAACAAGAGGCTCTGAGTATTAGTCGCAGTGCAACTGAAATGAACTTTGATACACAGGGGCAAAAGATGGGTGTAGAAGATCCTATCGTAGCGATCGTCAGAAAAGCCCGCACCAACCCCTCTTTAGCGATGCAGACGTTTAATGAAAATGATTGGCGTAACAATTCTGAATATAAAGCCATGGCATGGGGAGTGATTGGCCAATTCTTAGCTAAAAAACTTGATCCTACTGCGATTGATGCCTATCGCAAACAACATGCGCTTGGACAAAGTGAATTATTGTCAGCCGAATCAAGTGAGTGGAAAGTCAGAGCCGCACTTCGTGAAAAGGATTGGAAACTTGTCAAAGAATCAGTTGAAGCTATGCCAGAAGCTATTCGCTTACGCGATCCCGCGTGGACATATTGGCATGGTCGGGCTTTAAAGGAATTAGGGGATGATCGGGCAAATGAAGAGTTTGAAAAATTAGCTGGGCAATTTCATTTTTATGCACAACTCTCGCTAGAGGAGTTAGGCCGTCCAATCACGATACCACCCAAGACGGTAGTTACTGATGCAGATATGAAGTCTATTAGTAAAAGTATTCCAGCCTTTACAAAAGCCGCCAAACTATATGACATGAATCTTCGTACCGAAGGTAATCGAGAGTGGAACTGGGAGTTACGAGGCATGTCTGATAGAGAACTACTAGCCAGTGCAGAATACGGAAAAAAAATCAATATGCTCGACCGTACGGTAAATACAGCAGATAGAACTAAGGTAGAACATAATTTTTCGTTACGCTTTCCAACGCCATACGTAGAAAAACTCCAGCCAATCACTAAGCAAATTCATTTAGATATTAATTGGGTTTATGGACTCATCCGCCAGGAGTCTAGATTTGTCATTGCAGCAAGATCTTCAGTTGGCGCCTCAGGGCTTATGCAGGTGATGCCTGCTACGGGACAATTTGTAGCGAAAAAAATTGGCATGACCGATTACACGCCAGATAAGCTGGCTGACCTGCAAACCAATTTGGTTTTAGGTAGTAATTATTTAAACATGGTGTTAAATGATCTTGATGGCTCTTGGGGAATGGCTTCTGCTGCTTATAACGCTGGTCCTGGTAGACCAAAACAATGGCGACAAACATTAACCAAGCAAGTCAGTATGGAGGCTTTTGCTGAAACTATTCCATTCACTGAAACAAGAACCTATGTCAAAAATGTTTTATCAAATGCCGTATATTATGAAATATTGAGTACTGGTAAACCGCAGTCAATTAAAGCAAAATTAGGAACAGTCAATCCAAGTCAAGCCGTTAGCAGTAACTTACCTTAAGGAATTTGGGATTATTTATGGAAGAGCGCGTATTACTGATTGGTGGATCTGGTTTTGTTGGAAGAAATTTAAGTAAGCGCTTGACTTATCATGAATATTTTCATTACGTGCCTACAAGAAACAATGCACAAATACCTACGATTGAACAAAATTTATTGGCCAAGGGTATTTTCGTCAAGGAATATACACCAGCTTCTTTAGATGAAATCTTCAAGACATTAACTCCTAAAGACGTCGTAATTAATTTGGTGGGTGTTTTACATTCTAGTCATGGGGTACCTTATGGCCCAGAGTTTGCAGCGGCGCATGTCGAGTTACCCAAAATGATTATGGCCGCCATGCAACAACATGGCATAAGAAGATATATTCATATGAGCGCACTAGGTGCAGATGTGAATGGACCATCAATGTATTTGAGAAGTAAGGGCGTGGCTGAGGAGCTCGTGAAAAACTCTGGACTGGATTGGACAATTTTTAGACCTTCAGTAATCTTTGGCAATCAAGATAAATTTATTAATATGTTTGGCCAATTACTTAAGTACGTGCCATTAATGCCTTTGGCGAGTTCTCAACAATTATTTCAGCCGGTTGCCGTAAAGAATGTATCAGAGTCTTTTATTGCCGCCATCTCGATGCCGCAAACGATTCATCAATCGTATGACTTAGGTGGACCGGAAGTATTAAGTCTTGGCCAAATTGTTCAGTTTGCTGCAAAAAAGAATGATTTAAGACGATTCATACTCCCGCTACCGCAGTGGATAGGTTATTTACAGGCACTTTTTTTAGAAAAGTTGCCAGGGCCTACTATTATGTCTCGCGATAACTTTTATTCTATGAAGGTCCCTAATATCTTGCCACCAGATCAACCCAATGCCATTCAAGAGGTTTTTGGTATGGAGCCATTGCCACTGGAGAGCCTACTCAAGTGAGAATCTTTATCGTTGGTGGATATCTTCGAGATGAGTACTTAGGTATCACACCACAAGACAAAGATTATGTTGTTGTAGGATCTAGCCCACAAGAGTTGCAAGCAAAAGGATTTACTCCAATTGGGCAAGACTTTCCTGTGTTCTTACATCCCAAGACAAAAGAAGAATACGCATTAGCTAGGACTGAGCGAAAAACCGGACAAGGTTATAAAGGCTTTACTTTTTATGCTTCACCTGAAGTCACCTTAGAGCAAGATTTGCTTCGAAGAGACTTTACGATGAATGCCATGGCGCAAGAAATCACCACTGATGGTGAAATCATCGGCCCCCTGATTGATCCTTTTGGCGGGCAACGCGACATGAGTGAGGGTGTCATTCGACATGTCAGTGATGCATTTAATGAGGATCCTCTGCGTATCCTTCGTTTGGCAAGGTTTATGGCAAAGTTTATCCATTTTGAAATTGCGAGCTCCACCTTAGAGGTGGTTGGGCAGATGGTAAAGGCTGGCGAGTTGCAATTTTTAGTACCAGAGCGTGTCTGGCAAGAAATCAGTCGTGGATTATTGGAGGCTCGACCATCCCGTATGATTGATGTATTAGTTCAAACCCAGGCTAGCCAAACAATTTTGCCAAGCGGATTAGAGCACGAAAAAACGCTACAACAGACCAAGATGTGTCTCGATATAGGTGCGCAACAATCTCAAGACCTACAAATACAACTAGCATATTTATTGGCGTTTATTGAGCTGAGTGCACTCGATCAGTGGACACAAGAGCGCAAAATACCCACAGACGTAAAAAACTTTGCACACTTGTTTCATCAACTCCACCAAGAAAACCTTCGGTCACCTAGAAGTGCGCAAGAGGTGCTGAGCTTCTTTAATCAAGCAGATGCATGGAGAAAGCCTGAGCGCCTAAAAAAAGCCTTACTAGCAGAACAAGTTATTGGAAATGATATTCAACAGTGGCAGACCCTCTTAGAGGCTGCTCTTGCAGTAGATGCCGGGACGATTGCAAAAAATATGACAACCAGTGATGGGCCCAAGATTCAATCTGCTGTTGCGGCTTCTAGACTTCAAGCAATCGCTGCCTGTTTGTAAAGCCGGGTAAGCTCGCGCAAAGTGCTGCAAACTCACCATCTGTAGAGTTGGAGGTAGACCAAGCGATGATCTTAAATAATTCACCCATTTCAGCTTCAGAGATTAATTTTTGAAAACTCTGAGCCTCGGCAGCATAGCCAATAGGATCACTTGGATTCATGCTAGCCATCAATAAATCTCCGATACCAGCATGAAGAAGATAGGCGCCTTGACTTTGATAACTAGCTAGATGCATACCTGACTTCTGTGCAATACGATTAAGAGAAGTAAATTCCACATGAGAAGTAATATCACATAAACCTGGCAAATAAAACATGTCTGGAATAGCTTGATGTCGATGGTGCGCGATATGAGTGCCTTGAGAACGCTGTGGATGGTAGTACTCATGTTCAGGAAAGCCATAATCAATCGCAATCATGACACCTTGTGTCATGGCTTGAGAAATCATACTCAACCAAGCATGAGAGCGAGGGTGGATTTCGGAAACATAATTTTCTGGATATGAAGTACCCGATTGAGTAAGGTAGATGGGAAGTTCTGAGTCTGGGACCTCGGCACCAATCTGCCAAAGCCAATGATCAGAAAAAGATGGTGAGCTTGCTTTGGGATTGCTAACAACAACTTGGTAATGCCATTTACCTTGTTGCCAAATGATGAGATCAAAAGGTATGGCGTCTAAGACTTCATTTGCTAAGATAACCCCCTTAAAGTCATTCGGCATGTGATCAAGCCAGCGGATCTGTGTGGAAATCTGATGTTCTGATAAAAAATCTAGCAGCCTATTTTTTTGACGGTCGATTAAATCAGGAGAGACTTCTAAAATCAGATATTGATCGGGTAATTGACCAACATCTTTTAGATAGAGCAAGATATCTTGGCAAAGTTTGCCAGACCCAGCGCCAAATTCAAGAATCGAAGAAACTTCTTTCTTTTGCACAAAATGCGTAAGAACTGGCTCAATCGTCTTGGCTAGGGTTGCACCAAAGAAAGAGCTAATCTCTGGGGCAGTAATAAAATCGCCTTGTGAGCCAAATTTAAGGCTGCCAGAGGTGTAGTAGCCCAAAGAAGGGGCATACAGAGCAAGATCCATAAATTGTGAAAATGGGAGCCAACCACCATTATTTTTGATTTGTTTATCAATAAGGTTGGATAATAGTTGGCAATGGTGTAAAGCTTGGCTATTTGTTAATATTTCCATGAAACTAAATCAACCCTCATGAATGAACCTCGTAAAATTGTATTAATCACTGGTGCGGCAAAACGTATTGGTAAAACAATCGCTCTGGAAATGGCCAAAGCGGGCTGGGATATTGCAATCCATTACGGCAAATCCAAGCAAGAGGCTCATGAAACTGCGCAACTCGTAAGATCATTTGGACAAAACGCTATCTGCATTCAGGCAGATCTTGCGATGGAATCAGAAGTTGAGCAAATCATTCCTACATGTATTGAACAAATGGGATTACCCTATTGTATTGTGAACAGTGCTTCACTATTTGAATACGATGATCCTTCAAGTATTCAGTATCAAAATATCATAAAAAATTTCGCCATTAATTTAGCAGCACCACTAGTATTATCTAAACATTTTGCGCAGTACCTAAAAAGTCAGCCGGATAAAAAAGGGGTCATTGTGCACATCCTGGATCAAAAGCTAGACAACTTGAACCCAGACTTTTTTTCATACACCCTATCCAAAAGTGCGCTAGAAGCCGCCGTTAAAATGCAGGCAATGTATTTTGCGCCGATAATCAGGGTGATGGGAGTAGCACCTGGTATTACTCTTACATCAGGAGATCAAACTGCGGCTGGCTTTACGGAGGCACATCAAGCTGTTTTATTAGGGCAGTCTTCAACACCAGAGGACATTGCGCAGGCCATTTTATATATTAATCAAGCTCAAGCATTAACAGGAACAGTTTTATATGTTGATGGCGGACAGCATTTACAATCATCTCCTCGAGATGTGATGTTTTTAACAAAAGCCAAATAAGGAAATATGGAATCAGCCGTCATGCTCAAAGAGCTTCAAACCTGTAGACGCCTTTTTCTGCGTAATTACGATATTTTAATTAATATTGGAGTACATGATTTTGAGAAAAAAGCAGAACAACATGTCATCGTAAATATTGATTTATACGTTCCACTCATCAACAATACCCCCAAAGACGATGACTTAAGCGAAGTCGTAGATTATGATTTTATGCGCCAAACTATCAAAGAGATTGTGAGCCATGGGCATATCCATTTACAAGAAACTTTGTGTGATGAAATTATGCTAAAAATGCTTGCTCACCCATTAGTGATGGCCGCTAGAGTCTCTACGGAAAAGCCCGATGTCTATCCTGATTGTGATGGTGTGGGCGTTGAGATTTTTAGGTTTAAAGAATAAAACATCATGAAGTCTCACCCAGATCCCCGTAAAGTCGCGTTTGAAGAAAACAAGCTCGTAAAAAAGCTGTGCCGATTAATGGGGCAGGCGATTAGTGACTTCAATATGATTGAAGATGGCGACAAAGTCATGGTCTGCGTTTCTGGGGGCAAGGACAGTTATGCCATGCTCGATATATTACTTAAACTAAGAGAGAGGGCGCCGATTCATTTTGATTTAATAGCGGTTAATTTGGATCAAAAGCAGCCAGGCTTTCCGGAGGATATTCTCCCGAATTACTTAAGGCATCTTCAAGTACCTTTTCACATTGAAGAGCAAGACACTTACAGCATCGTAAAACGTGTGATACCTGATGGAAAAACTACCTGTGGATTATGTTCAAGACTCAGAAGAGGTATTTTGTACCGAGTGGCGGATGAGCTTGGCGCCACGAAAATTGCCTTAGGCCATCACCGTGAAGATATCTTAGAAACATTTTTATTAAATATGTTTTATGGCGGTCAATTAAAGTCAATGCCACCTAAATTGCAATCTGACGACGGTAAACATATCGTCATTCGGCCCTTAGCTTATGTGCCTGAAAAATATTTAGAGCGCTACTCCCTAGATCAAGAGTTTCCAATTATTCCGTGCAACTTATGTGGCAGTCAGCCTAATTTACAACGCAATGCCATGAAAGAGATGTTAAAGCAGTGGGAAAAATCACATCCCGGCAGAGTTGAAAGTACCTTTAAGGCACTCACGCATGTCGTACCGTCCCATTTATTAGACTCCGATTTATTCAATTTTAAAGAGCTGCACATTGATCCAAGCACGCCAGTCGGAATGGGTGATATGGCTATTGATGAAGGCTTCGACGGGGCTTGCTCAACCGATCAAATACTTCAGCCAATTCAATTCGTTTCTTTGACTTAAAGTCTGTCAAGCTAAACTCATATAATGATGCAATGAACATTGTGATATTAGCCGCTGGACAGGGGAAGAGGATGAACTCTGCCCACCCCAAGGTATTGCATCCTCTAGCCGGTAAGCCGATGCTTGGGCATGTGATTGACACAGTCAAACGATTGGACCCTAACGCTAAGCCTTGCATCGTGCTTGGACATGGTCAGGCGGCAGTGCAAGACTATCTGGATAAAAACCATCCCAATGTTTCCGTGGCTATTCAGGCGGAACAAAAAGGCACAGGACATGCTGTCATGCAAGCGTTACCGCATTTAATCGATGATGCAAGTACCTTAATTTTGTATGGTGATGTCCCATTGATACAAGTCAATACTCTCAAGGATTTACTGTTACTTGCCCAAGACGGGGCACTAGCGGTCCTTACCCAGGAGTTGCCTAATCCAACCGGATATGGACGCATCTTAAGAAATCTTGAAGGGGAAGTAACTGGCATTGTGGAAGAGAAGGATGCCTCGCCAGAAATCAAGCAGATCCGTGAAATCAATACTGGAATATTGGCCTGTCCCACCAAAGAACTCCGTCAGTGGCTTTCACAAATACAGCCGAACAATGCGCAGGGTGAATACTATTTAACCGATATCGTAGGTCTTGCGGCCCAACAAGGCCTGCCGATACGTACGATGATGCCGGAGTTTCATTTTGAGGTAGAGGGTGTTAATAGCCGAGCCCAGTTAGCAGCTCTTGAACGTACTTGGCAGTCTCATGTAGCGACCCAATTACTGAATCAGGGCGTTACTTTGCTTGATCCACAGCGATTAGATATCCGCGGTAATTTTCAATGTAGTCCTGATGTGGTCATTGATGTGGGATGTATCTTTGAGGGCGATGTAGAAATTGCCAGTAACGTTCACATTGGCCCTTACTGCGTGATTAAAGACTCCAAAATTGGGGCTAATACGCATATCAAGGCATTCTCCCATATTGAAGGGGCAATTATTGGTGAACACGCAGTCATTGGGCCCTATGCAAGACTTAGACCTGGCGCAGTTATTGATGAAGCAGCACACATAGGTAATTTTGTGGAAGTAAAAAATAGCCATATTGGTGTTGGTAGCAAAGCCAACCACCTATCGTATATAGGGGATGCCACAGTCGGTAGTCGTGTCAATATAGGAGCAGGAACGATTACCTGTAACTATGATGGTGTGAATAAACATCAGACGATTATTGAAGACGATGCATTTATTGGATCTGATACGCAACTCGTTGCACCGGTTCGAGTTGGAAAAGGCGCTTTGATTGGAGCCGGTACGACCTTAACCAAGGATGCACCAGAGAATAAGCTGACCATTAGTCGAGCAAAACAATTGAGCGTTGAGTGGAAGCGTCCACAAAAAAACAAAAAATAATAGTAACGAAAGAATACGAAATATGTGTGGGATAGTAGGCGCGGTATCAACTAAAAACATTGTTTCTATCTTAGTAGAGGGATTACAGCGTCTTGAATATCGTGGCTATGACTCCTGCGGATTGGCAGTAGTTGATGAGACTCTGGGCTTACAAAAAAGTAAAACAACACAACGCGTGCAGGACTTAAATACAAGTACAGCTAATTTTCATGGCTTAAGGGGCATTGCACACACGCGTTGGGCAACCCATGGAAAACCGAATACGGACAATGCCCATCCTCATTTTTCTGGAGATTTAATTGGGGTTGTACATAACGGCATTATTGAAAACTATGAGCATTTACGCACCCAGCTGAAAGAAAAGGGATATATTTTTACCTCCCAAACAGATACAGAAGTAATCGCTCACTTAATATATGATGCATATATTAAAATGGATCAGCGTAATCTAGTGTTGGCGGTTCGGATGGTCTTGCCCCAGCTTGATGGTGCTTATGCAATTGCTGTGATGGCGAGTGATCAACCCGATTTATTAGTCGGCGCTAGAGTTGGCTCACCCTTGGTTGTGGCATTTGGTGAGCATCAAAACTTCATTGCATCCGATGCCCTAGCAGTAGCTGCTCATGCAAAAAAAATGACTTACTTAGAAGAGGGAGATATTGTTTCTCTCAGGCATGACCATGTTGAAATTTGCAATATCAAAGGGCAAGTACAAACCAGAGCCATTAAAGAAGTTCCTCAATTGGCAGCATCGGTAGAGTTAGGCCCTTATCAACATTTCATGCAAAAAGAGATTTTTGAGCAGCCTGAGGCGCTTGGCAATACTGTTGGAGATATCGAAACGATTGAACCAGAAATATTTGGTGCCACAGCAACAGACTGGAAAGAGATTAAGAATGTATTAATCTTAGCTTGTGGCACGAGCTACTATTCTGCTTGTGTCGCTAAATATTGGATAGAAGCTTTAGCGGGAATATCAACGCAAGTAGAAATCGCTAGTGAATATCGCTACCGCACTTCAGTACCCAATCCTAATGCACTCGTAGTCGTAGTATCGCAGTCTGGCGAGACAGCAGATACCTTAGCGGCGCTGCGTCATGCCAAAGCATTAGGACATAGTAAGACACTTGCCATCTGTAATGTTGCTAGTAGTGCCATGGTACGTGAGACGGTATGGAAGTTTCAGACAAAAGCAGGAACTGAAATCGGGGTGGCATCGACAAAAGCCTTTACTACCCAATTGGTGGGCTTGTATTTATTAGCCCTTGCTCTGGCAAAGAAAGAGAATCAATTAGACAAGCAACAAGAGTTACATGAAATCAAATCACTGCGTCATTTACCTGCTGCGCTCAATGCCATATTAGCTCTAGAACCACAGATTATTGCCTGGAGTACAACATTTGCGAAATTTAAGAACGCTATCTTTTTGGGCAGAGGTATGCATTACCCTATCGCTCTTGAAGGAGCATTAAAGCTAAAAGAAATTTCCTACATCCATGCAGAGGCCTATCCTGCAGGAGAGTTAAAGCATGGACCGCTAGCCCTAATAGATGAAACCATGCCTGTTGTGACTGTTGCGCCAAACGATACATTAATAGAAAAACTTAAGTCGAATATGCAAGAAGTAAAAGCGCGCAGTGGTCAACTCTATGTCTTTGCTGATGTAGATGCGAATATTCAGTCAACGGACGGAATCCATGTAATTAAAATGCCTGAAAACTATGGCAATCTTTCGCCAATTTTGCACGTAGTCCCATTGCAATTGCTCGCCTACCACACCGCCTTAGCTCTTGGAACTGATGTAGATAAACCAAGAAATTTAGCAAAAAGCGTAACCGTTGAGTAATGTTTTGTAAGCAAATCAGGTGAATCAAACTTCATCTGGCGCATATAAAATCAAAAGCAGTATTCAATCAAATCATTCTGTAAGCTTAAACAGTGCTTGTTTTTTAAATACTCAAGCGTCTGTAGAAAAAGTTCTTCGACACTAAGGTCTAGTTGTACAGCAGACAATATAAATAGCGGAGTATTGCTACACCAATTAAGACCTTCTTGAAGAGAAAATTTTTGCCTAAACATCACCATAAATTGCAGCAATACTTGTGCGACGTGATGAGTATTACGCTGTGGATGAGATTCCAAATAATCGAGCCGTGAGTAAGCGTCATTCAATGCAGCTTGTATATTAGTAAATGGACTACCGTGTCCTGGAATCACAACTTTAATTGGAAGTGATTTGATAAGATTCAAGGTGGCACGCTGTTCAGTAAAGCCAGCGTGATTAGAGACTTCAGAAAATAAAGCACCAAAGCCTTTTTCCCAAAGAGCATCCGCTGAAATTAAGAGACCAATGTCGGGAGCAAAAAGAAGAATCGAGTGGGGGTGATGTCCTGGAGTGCCATGGATTTCGAATTCAATAGAACCTATCTGAATAGTTTGCCCAATTTTTAATGCATGATGAGCCTTAAAGGCTGGACAGGGTTGACCTAATTCTTGAAAGCCTTGTTCTGCCAAAGACCAGTGTTGAACAGATGCATATTCTGACTCAGGAACATAACACTTAAATTGAAATTGTTGTTGTAGTGCTTGATTGCCACCACAATGATCTGAATGCAAATGCGTGTTGATTAAATGACGAGTTTTTAGACCTGGTGATTGCTTTAAATAGAACTGAAGTAAATCGATGGTTTGTTGGGCATGTAAACAAAAACCACTATCTATGACATCTACTTCATGGCCATTATGGATATAAATTTGATTTGCTGATAACCATCCACGCTCTTGAACATGAAGATTATTTGGAAATAAACTAGTCAAGACTATTTTGATAAGAGTCGATGATGATGGAATATCGATCTTTGAGTTCATCTAAATTTTGAATACTCATCCCTAGATCACGAGCTAAGCCATCTTTGAGGCCATAGATCCAACCATGTACGGTGAGATCTTGACCCCTTAACCAGGCGTCTTGAACAATGGTGGTTTCACAAACATTAACAACTTGCTCAATAACATTGAGTTCACAAAGATGGTCAAAGCGATCTTGGTGCTGAAGAACTTGCCCAAGATATACCCCGTGTTTATCATCAACATCTTTGATATGCCGAATCCAGTTATCTGCAAGACCAACACGAATATTATCTAGCGCGGCTCTAACACCAGAGCAACCATAATGACCAACCACAATAATATGTTTAACCTTAAGTTGATCAACAGCAAATTGAATCACGGACAAGGCATTTAAATCGGTATGAACAACCACATTGGCGATATTACGATGCACAAAAATCTCGCCAGGAGCAAGCCCAATAATTTGATTTGCCGGAACCCTTGAGTCAGAACAGCCGATCCAAAGATATTCTGGGGATTGTTGTGAGGCAAGACGTTTAAAGTAATCAGGATCATCTTTAGAAACGTGTTCTGCCCATGCTTGATTGTTAGCAAATAAATTGGTAAGAAGATGAGGGTTATTTGAATTAGACATAAGTATTAATTAGAAGGATAACGATAGGTAAAGCGCAGTTGATTAGAGTAGCCAAAATGATCGGGTATTTGACCATCTTTTAAAAGTTGCTGATAATTGAGCCACATTTGAGGCTCAAAGAAATCAGCATGATGTTTCATCAAATAATGTTTCACACGCGTATCGCCTAGCAAAAAAGTTCCATATGATTCTGGAAAAATATCTTTAGGACCAACGTGGTACCAAGTTTCCCCAGACATTTCTTCTTCTTCAGTGCGAGCTTGAGGTATTTTACGAATATTACATTCGGTAAAATATTCAATCTCATCATAGTCATAAAAAACCACTCGACCATGACGTGTGACACCAAAGTTCTTATATAGCATATCACCAGGAAAAATATTCGCAGCAATTAATTCTTTAATTGCACAGCCATACTCAATAATACTGTGCTCCACCTCTTCATCAGAGCCATTTTGTAACATGATATTGAGTGGCGTCATTCGGCGCTCAATATACATATGGGAGATCAATAATTCTTTTTCGCCAAATTCATTTTCCGAATAAGTGAGTAAAGACTTGCAGTATTTTTCTAACTCAGCAATTAGCTCAGGCTCAAAACGAGCGAAGGGTAAGGCAATATTTGAAAACTCTAAGTTATCTGCCATTCTGCCAACTCGGTCGTGTTGTTTAACGAGTTGATATTTAGACTTAATCAACTCCCGCGTAGTTTCTTTTGGCGGGGGGAAGTAATCTTTGATGAGTTTAAAAACATAAGGATAACTAGGCAAATCAAAAACCAACATTACCAAGCCCTTGATCCCAGGAGCAATCCTGAATTGATCCGTTGAGTGATTCAAGTGGTGAGAGAAGTCACGATAGAATAAGTTTTTACCATGCTTTTGAAGCCCGAGTGCAGTATAAATTTCTTGGCGAGGTTTCCTAGGCATTAATGTTCTTAAAAAAGTAACATAAGCAGAAGGAACCTCCATCTCCACTAAAAAATAACTATAGGTAAAACTAAACAAAATGGAAATTTCTTCTTTATTTAATAAAATAGTATCAACTTCTAGTCTTTCTTCATCATTAATAAACATGGCAATAATCATGGGAATTGTGACATCGCCATTAATGATGCGACCAACGATATAAGCCATTTTGTTTCTAAAGAACACAGAGGTTAAGACATGAATCTGAAAGTTAACATTGATCTCATAGGTATCTAACTTCTCATCTAAAGCTTGAATGAGGTTATCTAGATCTTTGTCTAAATGATTAAAAGAGACCTGAAGTTCATAGCTTGTAATAATTTCGCGAAATGTTTTTTTAAAATCTTCACGCCCCTTAGGATAATGAGCGCGATAGGTTGGCTTTGATCGAATTTCATCATTTTCAATATATTCCGTGGAAATGGTAGGACGTAAGAAAATAAAATCGTTTTGAAAATACGAGTGATTTAAAACGCGGGTAATGACTGAATTAAAAAAAGTTTCAGCCAGTTCAGGCTGATGATGGTACGTTAACAGACCAATGTAATGAAGTTTGACCTGTTGCCAGACATCTATATGGAGATTAACCGCATCAAATTCTTCTTCTAAGTTAAAAATGCATTCCTTAACGCGCTCATCATAATAATCAATTCGACCCTTGATTAACTCCCGAATGCCATTCCACTGTTTAGCTTCAAAATAGTCTTTAGCCTCGCGGCTTGCTTCCCGAAAAATACGATAATGTTTATTAAACCCATCTAGGATGACTTGTGCCATATCATAGGCATATTGAGATGAAAGCAGTTTTGGGAAGTTAGTCATTTGAAGTATATTAAAGTAAACGTTTAATCATTTAAAAAATAGGCTTATGGAAAATATACATTACCCCTTACAAGATACTTTACCCGAAATTGGGGCCTTGCAAGAAGTAGCAGAAGGTGTTTTTTGGTTACGTATGCCACTACCTTTTGCACTTGATCATATTAATTTATGGTTGTTACGTGATTGTTTTGAAGGAAAAGAAGGCTGGACAATTGTTGATTGTGGCATATCGAGTGATGTCACAAAACAAGCTTGGGAAAATATTTTTGCGAACCATTTACAGGGATTGCCTGTGGTGAGGGTGTTGGTTACGCATATGCATCCAGACCACATAGGTCTAGCGTATTGGTTGTGTGAGAAGTGGCAAGTACCTTTATGGATGTCGATGACAGATTTCATGATGGCGCAATGGCTAAGCACAAATGAAGGGGGACTAAAAATTGGCTCTATTGCTGGTGGCGGTGGAGCAGCGGATCATTTTTATAAGCACGGATTAACTGATGAAGCGGATCTCGAAAAAATTCGTGCCAGAGCAGATCACTATAGTAGTTTAGTGCCTTTAGTCCCACGTCGTTATAGAAGGGTGATGGATCAAGAAGAGGTTTTGATTGGCAATCGATCTTGGTTAGCAATTAGTGGCTATGGGCATGCGCCTGAACATCTTGCCTTTGCTTGCGTGAAGGACAAAATCATGATTTCTGGAGATATGATGCTTCCTCGTATCTCTACCAATATTAGTGTCCATGATCTTGAGCCAGATGGTGATCCTTTAGGGATGTTTTTAGATTCTATTAGTAAATTTGAATTTTTAGATAAACAAACCTTGGTATTGCCCTCACATGGAAAGCCATTTATAGGGTTACATTATCGAATGATGCAATTGCGAGAGCACCATGTGGACCGATTAAAAGAGACCCTTGATGCTTGTAAGGAGTCAACTACAGCAAAAGACCTTTTACCGATTCTATTTCACCGTAAATTAGATTCCCATCAAATGTCCTTTGCAATGGGTGAGGCGATTGCGCATTTAAATTATTTGTGGAGAAGAGATCAAATTAAGCGCGAGATCGACTCCCACGGGGTTTTGAGGTTTTCGCAGCGCTAGTCTTTGCCGGCGTTTTTTTTGCAGGGGATTTTTTTGCTGTTGTTGATTTAGGCGCCATCGTATTTGGAAATCCCGACATCATATTAGTCATGGATTTAGACATTTGTGCCATTAAATCTTGAGCAAGCTTACCGCTTGCACCTGTTAAATCAGATGCTGTGGGCGATGTTTTAGGAGCTTCGGCAGCATCAGGGGCGGCAGATGTGCGAATGGTGTCAGCAATCCCTTGCAGTGCAGATAAGGTTGCTTTTTGAACCTCTAAGCCCTGAATTGTGGTTTGTAAAACATTCAGATTAAGACTTAACCAAGCCTCAACACTTTTTAAATCCTTAATCCGTTTATCGAGCTCTTCAAGATCGACCATAGGAATACCGAATGGATTTAGTTGACTCATACCAGGCAGACCAAAACTTGGACTACTTCCATCAGAGCCCCCTTTAGCCGCGGTTGACCACATATTTTTCATCATTTCAACGCTTTGATTAAAATCAGGCATTCCAGTAAACATGCATCACCTCATAAATAATTATTAGTTAAATGTAAAATATAGGACTTTAGTCAGTAAATCAATCTTTATACCTTTTTTATGAACGATATCAGCCATAACGATTCAAGAAATTTTTATACAAGAGGCAAGCTTTTGCCTGAATTATTGCGCTCACGGATTCTTATTTTAGATGGTGCGATGGGCACAATGATTCAGCAATATAAATTATCAGAACAAGATTTTCGTGGAAAGTTACCAGAGCTTTTAAATCACCCCATTGATTTAAAAGGAAATAATGAATTACTGTCCATCACTAAACCAGAAGTTATTCTAGAAATTCATCGTCAGTACCTAGAAGCTGGCTCAGACATTATTGAAACCAATACCTTTGGGGCGACAACCATCGCGCAGGAAGACTATCAGTTGGCTCATTTGGCAAAACAAATGAATCTTGCTTCAGTAAAACTAGCTCGTCAGGCTTGCGATGAATATAGTACAAAAGATAAACCAAGATTTGTGGCTGGCGCAGTAGGCCCCACACCGAAAACTGCGAGTATTTCTCCTGATGTGAATGACCCAGGAGCGAGAAACATTGATTTTGAAGGATTACGCCAAGCCTACTATGAGCAAGTGGAAGCGCTTGTTGAAGGTGGTGCTGATCTGCTGTTAGTCGAAACGATTTTTGATACCCTCAATGCAAAAGCAGCTTTGTTTGCAATCGATGAGTATTTTGAAAACACTCAACAACGTTTACCGCTCATGATTTCAGGAACAGTAACAGATGCTTCTGGAAGAATCTTATCTGGTCAGACTGTTGAGGCTTTTTGGAATAGCTTAAGACATGCAAAGCCGCTTTTATTTGGCCTAAATTGTGCTTTGGGGGCGACTTTAATGAAGCCTTATATTGCGGAACTTTCTAGAATATGTGATACGGCGATTTCTTGTTACCCAAATGCAGGATTGCCAAATCCAATGAGTGATACGGGTTTTGATGAAACGCCTGATATTACATCTTCATTATTAGCGGACTTTTCTAACGACGGGTTAGTGAATTTAGTTGGCGGATGTTGTGGCACGACACCCGCGCATATTGCTGCAATCGCTAAAGCGGTTCAAAACAAACAACCCCGTCAATGGACCTCCAAATGGAATGCGTATAAGGAGTCCGAAAAGTGAGTAACTTGACAGTGGCACCACCATTAAAATTAGCTGGACTAGAGTCATTTAATTTAGAGTCTTATATTAAGTTCGTCAATATTGGTGAGAGAACCAATGTCACAGGCTCTAAAGCATTTTCACGCTTAATTCTCAATAACTTATTTGACGAGGCACTTCAGGTTGCTCGGCAGCAGGTTGAAAACGGCGCGCAAATTATTGATATCAACATGGATGAAGCCATGTTGGACTCAAAAGCTGCCATGGTCAGATTTTTAAATTTAATTGCCTCTGAACCAGATATTGCACGCGTTCCTATCATGATTGATTCATCCAAATGGTCGGTGATTGAAGCCGGCTTAAGGTGTGTGCAAGGTAAAGCCATTGTTAATTCTATTTCTTTAAAAGAAGGAGTGGAGCCATTTATTCAACAAGCTAAGCTCATTAAGCGATATGGTGCGGCGGCGGTAGTGATGGCCTTTGATGAAAAGGGTCAAGCAGATACATTTGAACGTAAAACCGAAATTTGTAAACGCTCCTACGATTTGCTTTTGAGCGAAATCGATTTCTCCCCTGAAGATATTATTTTTGACCCCAATATTTTTGCGATAGCAACGGGTATTGAAGAGCATGATAACTATGCAGTCGATTTTATTAACGCGACCCGATGGATAAAACAAAATCTTGTCGGTGCAAAAGTAAGTGGCGGAGTTTCCAATGTAAGTTTTTCCTTCCGTGGCAATGATGTTGTTCGAGAAGCCATACATACGGTATTTTTGTACCACGCCATTGAGGCTGGTATGGATATGGGGATTGTGAATGCTGGGCAATTAGGTGTATATGCAGATTTAGATAAAGAGCTTGGGGAAAGAGTCGAAGACGTTGTGCTCAACCGTTTTACAGAAAAAGATGGCAAAACACCCACTGAACGACTTTTGGAGATTGCTGATAACTATAAAGGTGGTGGCATAAAACAAGTGGAGACGCTAGCTTGGAGAGAGTTGCCTGTAAAAGAAAGGCTCTCGCATGCTTTAGTGCAAGGGATTACTAATTTTATTGTTGAAGATACAGAAGAAGTTCGGCAAGAAATTGAGAACCGTGGCGGTCGCCCCATTGAAGTGATTGAAGGACCATTGATGGATGGCATGAATGTGGTTGGCGAACTTTTTGGCGCAGGCAAAATGTTTTTACCGCAGGTTGTCAAAAGTGCGCGTGTCATGAAGCAAGCTGTTGCTCACCTAATCCCTTATATCGAAGAAGAAAAACGTCAGTTTGAAGCGGCCGGTCGAGATGTAAGGTCAAAAGGAAAAATTATCATGGCAACCGTAAAAGGTGATGTTCATGATATTGGCAAAAATATTGTTACGGTAGTTTTGCAATGTAACAACTTTGATGTTGTAAACATGGGCGTCATGGTGCCATGCAGTAAGATCCTAGAAAAAGCAAAAGAAGAAAAAGCAGACATCATAGGATTATCAGGACTGATTACCCCGTCCCTTGAAGAAATGACCTATGTTGCACAAGAGATGCAAAAGGATGAATACTTTCATAGTCGTATGACGCCGCTCATGATTGGTGGAGCCACTACGTCAAGAGTCCATACTGCGGTGAAAATTGCTCCACATTATGATGGGCCCGTTATTTACGTTCCGGATGCCTCTCGCTCAGTATCTGTTGCCTCTAGCTTACTTTCGGATGAGTCTGCGAAGAGCTACTTGGCGGGAATCAAAGAAGATTATGAAAGAGTGCGGCAACAACATGCCAATAAAAAAGCAACGCCTCTGATTACTCTAGAAGAAGCACAAAAAAATGCAGAAGTAATTGATTGGGAGGCCTCCCAACTGCAGGCACCGAAATTTATCGGACGCCGAGTTTTTAAAAATTATGATTTGGCTGAAATTGCAAAATATATCGACTGGACACCCTTTTTTCAGACATGGGATTTAGCGGGTAAATTTCCGCAAATATTGAAAGACGAAGTCGTTGGCGACTCTGCTACGAAAGTATATGCTGACGCCTTAAAAATGTTAGAAAGAGTCATCCAGGGCCGTTGGATACAAGCGCATGCGGTTATAGGCTTATACCCCGCTAATAGTATTGGAGATGACATTGTTTTATATGCAGATGAATCACGAAAAGACCCATTATTAACATGGAGTTGTTTGCGACAACAAACGGTCCGTCCAGTTGTTGATGGTGTGAAGCGGCCGAACCGTTGCTTATCTGACTATGTAGCTCCTAGAGATTCAGAAAAACAAGATTATGTAGGTATGTTTGCTGTAACAACAGGGCATGGCGTTGATAAAAAAGTGCTCGAGTTTCAAGATAAAAATGATGACTATGATGCCATTATGATTAAGGCGATTGCTGATCGACTCGCTGAAGCTTTTGCGGAATGCCTTCATCATCGTGTGAGAACTGATTTATGGGCTTATGCATCGCAAGAGAGTCTTTCAAATGAAGACATGATCGCCGAGGAGTATCAAGGTATTCGTCCTGCACCAGGTTATCCAGCTTGTCCTGAACATACGGTTAAACATCGTATGTTTGAAGTGTTGCAGGCTTCGGACATTGATATGGAGCTCACGGAGTCGTTGGCAATGAATCCAGCATCTAGTGTGTCAGGTTTTTATTTGGCTAGCCCGCATGCGCAGTATTTTAATGTGGGGCCGATCGGCTTAGATCAAGTCAATTCTATTGCTAAGCGCACATCAAGAACTTCTGAAACAGTTGCCAAAGCCCTGCAAAGTAACTTTGAAAGTAATTAATGCCCCCAAACAATGGGGTCATTATGTTTTAAAGAGGACTTTAAAAGTTCTAAAAAAGGGAAGGCGCGTTGACCAAGGCGATCTGTTTTAAGTTTTTCTTCGGACTGGCCTTGTCGCTCATTAGCATCTAGCGCAATTGCTGCCTCTAACTTACTTATTAGACTAGGAAGTTGTTCTACGAGTAAAATACCATCTTTACTTAATTCACGGTCTAATACTTGAAAAATCCGAAGAGATAAGTCCTCAAGCATGAGGCAATCTGGGGAATTTTTAGAATGAAATCGATAGAGCATTTTTTTAGCATACACCACTGGGCACATTTTTGTCATGCTTCCTGAAATAACGCAACAATTACAAACCGTTTTTAGCCAAGCCTTGAATTCCATTGGAGTTCGCTTGGAAAAAGATGTCACACATATTCCTGAGCCTCGTCTTGAACGACCTAAAGTGGCTGAGCATGGTGACCGTGCCACGAATATAGCCATGCAAATCGCCAAAGCATGGGGATTAAATCCCAAAGATCTTGCTACGCTAATCGTGGCTGAAGTCAAAGCAATGGCAAGTGCATCCGAATTAATTTCCGAATTAGATATTGCTGGCCCTGGATTTATTAATCTACGTTTGAGTCAGGGCACAAAAACCTTGGTCATATCTCAAGTTTTAGTTCAAAAGGATGGGTTTGGATACATCAACAAATATGAAAATCATCCAGTATTGATTGAATTTGTTTCCGCAAATCCAACAGGGCCTCTGCATGTCGGACATGGTCGGCAAGCCGTCCTTGGGGACATTTTGTCGAACTTGCTGGCATCCCAAGGCAAGAAGGTCTATAAAGAGTTTTATTACAACGATGCTGGTGTACAAATTCAGAACCTGGGTATTTCGACAAAAGCCAGAATAGATGGTTTCGCCCCAGGAGGTTCTATGTGGCCAGAGAATGCCTATAACGGCGACTATATTAGTGATATAGCTCAGGCCTATTTAGCCGGAGCAACTGTTCAAGCGGCGGATATTGCGGTTACATCACACAAAGATACGACAGATCTAAAAGGGATCGAACGATTTGCTGTTGCTTATTTGCGAAACGAGCAGGATATTGATCTAAAAACCTTAGGTGTTTTGTTTGATAACTATTATTTAGAGTCCTCGTTATATACAGAAGGCTTAGTTGCACAAGCAGTCCAAGATCTACAAACGATTGATAAAACGTATGAACTAGATGGGGCGCTTTGGTTAAAGTCAACAGAGGATGGTGATGACAAAGATCGTGTGATGAAAAAATCAGACGGCACATTCACGTATTTTGTACCAGACGTTGCCTATCATGGCAGTAAATGGTCAAGAGGATTTCATGAAGTCATTAATATCCAAGGCAGCGATCACCACGGCACGATTGCAAGGGTTCGATCGGGTATTCAGGGCATTGCAAAAGCACGAAATTGGGATATTCCAAAGAATTACCCGAGTTATATTTTGCACAAGATGGTCACGGTCATGAAAGATGGGGAAGAAGTCAAAATCTCTAAGCGAGCAGGATCTTATGTGACCGTTCGTGATTTAATTGAATGGTCGGGTGGTTATCAAGATGGGATGACAGAGCAGGAAGAGCAACAAGCATTAGTCAGAGGCAGAGATGCTGTACGCTTTTTCTTAATCTCTAGAAAAGCTGATACAGAATTTGTGTTTGATATTAATTTAGCACTGACGCAAACAGATGAAAACCCAGTTTTTTATGTGCAATATGCGCATGCAAGAATCTGCTCTATTCTCAGGTCATGGGGTGGGGATGAAAGTGAGTTAACAAAAGCGAATTTCTCCCTACTCGAAAGTCGTGCCGCACATGGGTTGATGCAGCGCTTGAGCGAGTTTCCGCAACTACTTGGCGATGCGGCCAAAGATTTAGGTCCTCATGCTATTGCTTTTTATTTGCGAGATTTAGCAAGTGACTTCCACTCCTTCTATGGCGCAGACCGTGTTTTAGTGGATGATCAAGAGCTACGATTAGCCAGAATTGCATTGTTAGTTGCAAGTAAGCAAGTCCTTAAAAATGGACTTAGCCTACTTGGCGTAAGCGCGCCGGAACAAATGTAATTTACTGCACTATTTTTAGAGGTATTATTATTCAATGATGACTAAAAAAACTCACGAGCAACAAGAGGTCCAAGATTTAAAATCTGAACAAGGAAACATACTCCTTGGAATGGTGATTGGCCTAGTGATTGGATTGGGTATTGCCCTTGCAGCAGCCTACTTTATTCAAAAAAACCCTCCTTCAGAGCGCCCCAATATTCGTCTTCCAGAATTACCAGTTGTACCAAAAGTTAATCCTGACGGAACAATCACGAATGAATTAAGAGATCCAAATGCGCCTTTGTATAGCAAGCCCAAGAATTCCGATAACTCAGCAGATAACGCCAATATTCCAGCCCCGGTAAATGAATCAAGTATCCCTGTACCAGAGCCTAAGGTAAGCTCTATTTATTGGATTCAGGTGGGTGCTTTTGGAGAAAGAGCTTATGCGGAAAGTCAAAAAGCACAATTAGCTCTGCAAGGATTACAAGCTAAAATTTCTGAATATAAAACCGATACACAATCTACCTGGCGTGTAAGAGTAGGCCCCTATGCAGAGTTGCAAGATTTAAATGACGATAAAAACAAACTAGATAATGCAGGTATTTCTTATAGTGTAATTAAGGCAAATAAACCATGAAACAATTAAAAACCATCCTGTTCAGTGCGCTAATGATAGTAGGCTCAATATATAGCGTACAAGCGCAGTTGTTACCCCCAAACGCAACAGTAAAAGGCGCGCCGAATAATAACCCTACCAATACAGGTTTTATGGAAGGCTTAGACTATAAACTACTAAGTTCACCCCAGCCAACAGAATCAAAAGGCAAGATTGAGGTTACTGAGTTTTTCTGGTATGCCTGCCCACATTGTTATGACTTAGAACCCGAAATCCAAGCTTGGGTAAAACAACAAAAAAATGATGTTGTTTTTAAAAGAGTCCCCATTGCATTTAGAGATGATTTTCTGCCCCATAGTCAAATTTTTTATACTTTAGAGGCGCTAGGTAAAGAGGCTGAGTATTCGCCTAAGGTAATGAAGGCTATCCATGTAGATCGTAAACAATTACTTAAAGAGGACGAAATCTTTAGTTGGGCTGCCAGTGTGGGTTTAGATGTAGCATCATTTACTTCGGCTTATAAATCTTTTTCTGTCATCACCAAAGCCAAGACTGCAAATGTCACTGGCTCTGCGTACCGCGTCAATGGTGTTCCTACTATTTTTGTTCAAGGAAAATATGAGACTTCGCCATCGATTGCGGGAACAAAAGCAAGGACATTGCAAACCTTAGATTATTTAGTCAATAAATCAAGAACTGAGAAAAAATAAACTAAGCCCGTTTTTTTAGGGCTCGCATGACTGGACCGATTAAAGGCAAATGTTCGTAAATCCCAGAGGCCGGATCCCAGTAATCAATGTGTTTTTTGACTAAAAATTGATCATCAAAATCAAGCCAGCTAACCCCTGAAAACGACTTAGGGGAAGTGTTCCATCTTCGCATAGAAAAATGGAAGTCCCATAAAAGAGATGCTTGATGTTGGCCTAGGAGTGTTTCACGAACAACAAACTTTGGTTCTTGCAATTGAGCATACATATTCATAAATAAATGTGAGATGGCCTCATGCCCTTGTACTTCTTGAAAAGGGTCTTTAAAGACGGCATCTTGAGCATAACAACTCAGCAAAGAACCTAGAGTATCTTTTCCAAGATGCTCATACTGAAACTTCAGTTGTTCGGTCGCTTCAATTAAATGCGAAGGCATATATCCCCTTAAATTTTGACAAAGGTTTTAAGCAGCCAAAAGTACACGGGATAAGGCAAGATCCGCAAAAACTTTAAAAAATAAGAGAACTTTTTTGGAAAGTGAATCTCAAATTCACCCTTTTTAAGGCCCGCGCCAATTTCTATTGCAGCTTGTTCGGCACTGATCAATGCCGGCATTTCAAAATCATTAAGAGCAGTTGCTGGGGTTTTCACAAAGCCTGGACAAATAACATGAACGTTAATACCTTTTGGTTTCAAATCATAATACAAAGACTCTGCAAAATTAAGTAGAGCAGCTTTTGTGGGACCATAGACAAGTGATTTAGGTAGGCCGCTATAACCTGCAACACTCCCTACCAAAGCGATGTGACCGCTACCTTGCTTTAAAAATTGTGGCATGAGAAGAGAAACCATCCGCATCGGACCCATCAAATTAGTATCAATCATTTGTTGAGTCACATCTAAATCAAAATCATCAGCTCGAACAGGAGTGTATACACCGGAGACAAACAAAAGAATATCAATTTTTTCCCACAGCTGAAGAACCTGAGAGAGTGCATCTGAGGATTCTTGTGGCTGAGTGACATCTAAAGCGATGGACTGGATGCTTTGATGGGGAGTATTTGTTTTGATTGATTGTTCAAGATCATGCAGGGCGTCGATTCTGCGAGCCGACAAGATTAGATTTGAACCGGCATTGGCAAACCATGTGGCACATGCTTGTCCGATACCTGAAGAAGCACCGATAATCCAAACATTTAAACCCGAAAAATCTGAAATTGGTTGATTAAGACTCATAAAGTGGTTTTTCTAAAGTAAATTGCACAACATCTAGATTTTTACCCGCAAAACCAGCGGCACAATAAAATAAATAAAAATTCCAAAGTCTGACAAACTCGTCTTTAAAGCCTAAAGATTGAACATCTTTTAATTTGTGATTAAAAGAAACCGCCCAAGTGCGAAGTGTTTTTGCGTAGTCATCACCAAAAAATAATTTATCTTTTACTCGCAGACCTACATCTTGAGCATGTTTTTCGAAAACACTAACAGATGGCAGCATACCCCCTGGGAAAACATATTGCTGGATAAAGTCCGTTTTTGTTCTATACCTAGGGAATAAAGATTCATCAATCACAATGCTTTGAATGACTGCGCGTTTGCCAGGCTTTAAGCAACGGTAGATCGTTTTAAAATAAGCAGGCCAATACTCCTCACCCACCGCTTCAAACATTTCAATAGAAACAATACCATCGTATTCATGATGACAATCACGATAATCTTGCAGTAAAACCGCACTCTTACTAGCAGGTGATTTTTGATCTGACAATTGATTTTGAACATAACGAAACTGTTCATTAGAGATCGTAATTGCATCAACATGGAGATTTTGTGCATTAGCCTCTTTAATAAAGCCACCCCATCCACAACCGATTTCTAAAATATGATCACCATCTTGATTATTTAACATACTGATGATGCGATTACATTTATCTTTTTGGGCTTGCTCTAGTGTTTTACCTTCCTCGCCTGAAAATAAAGCACTGGAATACATCATGGTTGAATCAAGCCATAAGGAGTAAAAATGATTGCCAAGATCGTAGTGAGCCTGAATATTCTTTTTACTTCCAGCTTTAGTATTCTTATTGAAGAAGTGTTTTATTTTTGAAATTAAAGACCCCCACCAAGAACCATAAATAAGTGCATCCAAGGCAGATCGATTGAGAATCGCTAAGTGCAAAAAACGCTCTAAATCATCGGTATGCCAAAGATTTTTAAAATATGACTCTGCAACCCCAATATCTCCTCGTGAGATGACCCACTGAAATGCTTGCGTATCATTGACTTGAATTCGAATTGGCAGGGTTTCGGGGCCCTGTAGATCTTCACCAAAGTGGTGTTCAGATCCATCGGGCAAGGACAAGATGACACGACCACCTTTGATTTTTTTAAAAGCTTGAAAAATAAATTGTTGAGCAAATATAGACATATTAAGAAGTTTGAATTTCAGGAGGTTTTGGTTTTTTGTAAAATTTAGCACCTTTTAACCATAGTTTAATGGCTTGCCAATGAATTTTAAAAACAACTGAAAAAGTTAAAAAAGGAAAGCTTGCTATAGCTCGAAATATTGAGTAGCGATTAAGCGCATACTCTGTACCACTAACACTCGTCATTAAAGTATGTGTAGTATCTTGAAAATAATCAATACGACTTACACATTTAGGATGATGCACTTCATTTGCTTGTCTCATAAAGCGAAATCTATAGTCACCAACAACATCAAAAAATGGTGAAACATGAAAGATTTTTTTGGTGAACAACTCTTTACCCCAGGGTAAAACATCATGATTTGGAGAATCTAGAAAATAAAAATGCCGCTCCCCAAAGGTATTGTTGACTTCGGCAACAATAGCTCTTAATTCACCAGAGGAATGATGGCAAAACCAAAAACTCACTGGATTAAAAACATAGCCCAAAACACGAGGAAATGTATGTAACCAAATTTCACCATCGATATCTTGGCGATTATTCTTTTTAAGTAAAGCCTCAACCCATTCAAGGGAATGCAGTGAATCATCACCATGATCCTTATCAAAAAAAGATAACCAGGAGAACCGGTTATCGCCAATACCCTTATTTTTAAGGATATGAGGATCTAGCCTTCTGGAGCGCATTGGTATGCGCAAATAAAATACGGGATAGCTAAAGCGATTATTAGGAACATAGCGATGATGCAGGACTTTACCAAAGTGAATCGAAGGTTCGTGAAGAAGGCTCATATGGCAACCATTGATTCCAAGAGCGTATTTGCAATTGCCAAGCCTGACTGAAAACCATCTTCATGAAAACCATAGGCAGTCCAAGCGCCACAAAAATAGGTGTTATTGATGCCTTGAATTTTGAATAATTTTTGTTGAGCAAGGATTGCCGATTGATTAAAGACAGGATGAGCATACTTGATTAAACAATGCGTTTTATCACTAGCTGGCATTAACTGAGGATTTAGACTAACGATGACTGGATTTTGAGATTTTTTATTTGGAATAGGTTGCAATTTATCAATGAGGTAATGAACGCAAACAGATGGAGAGTCATCACCACCCTTTTCGTTGAGTACTTCACAGGTATAGTTCCAAGCTGCCCAGACTTGGGGAAGCTTAGGTAAAAGTTGGCGATCTTCATGAACATACGCCAAATTCTCTTTATACGAAATAGCACCTAGAATATTATTTTCATCAGCAGAGGGTTGGGCTAATAGGCTTTTCGCTTCGTCCGAATGACAGGCAAAAATGACTTTATCAAAAGGTCTTTGCTCTCCATTGGCGAGGTGAATCTGGACTGGTGCACGGACATCTTGAGTATTTCTTACACAGGAAATAACTTGTGTTTTCTCAATACCGACACCACTTGCTTCTAGCGCTTGTACGGTTCTTGATACGTACTCTTTAGAGCCACCAGCAACGGTCATCCATTGCGGGCGATTCACAATATTCAATAAGCCATGGTTATTACAAAAATGCATAAGAGTTTGAATCGGAAATTCAAGCATCTCGGCAAGAGAGCACGACCAGATGGCACCAATCATTGGTAATAAATACCAATCCCGAAAGGGGGCGCTAAACTTCATACGATCCAAAAATTGAGCAACTGACTCAAGATCATGATTAGTACTTGCTTGATTTTTTGGAAGGGCAGATATTTTTTTACCAGCACGATTGAAGCGAACAATATCAATTAGCATCCGTAAAAAAGACGGATTCAATAAATTGCTTCGTTGTGCAAACAAGGTGTTTAAATTATCCCCCGCCCACTCTAGGCGACGCCCATTTTTTTGGGGCAGTGAAACAGAAAATGACATTTCTGACTTAGCGATAGGGACATTGAGCTCTTTGAAAAAAGCAATGAGACCAGGATAGGTCCACTCATTGAATACCAAAAAACCTGTATCAATGGGAAAGCTATCCGAATAGCCTTTGGGTGTGAAATCAATAGTATTACTATGCCCGCCTATGTGAGGGCCTTTTTCAAATAGGGTGATATCTAAATGGGGCTCTTTACGTAAGGCATAAGCACAACTCAAACCCGAGATACCAGCACCAACAATCGCTACACGCAACTTTTCTGCCATTATTTATTACCAGACAATAACTTTTCTATTTCTGATGTAATTGTCTTACTATCAGGCTTTGTCATGCTGCCATAGGCGTTCACGACATTACCATCACGATCGATCAGATATTTATAAAAATTCCATTTAGGGCTTGTTTTCGTTTTCTCGATCAGTAGTTTAAACAGAGGGTTTGCATTAGACCCACTCACCACTGTTTTAGCGATCATGGGGAACTTTACGTCGTAGGTATTTTTACAAAAATCGGCAATTTCTTTATTCGACCCAGGTTCTTGTTGACCAAAATCATTCGACGGAAACCCAACTACAACAAATCCTTTAGATGCGTATTTAGAATAAATACTTTCAAGGCCTTCATATTGAGAAGTAAAGCCACAATAACTAGCGGTATTGACGATTAAAACGACCTTGCCTTTATATTGACAAAGATCTTGCATTTGCTCATCTTGTAGCCGCGGAAATTTAAAATTAAGTGATGCTGGACAAGACGTAGATGGATTCGTAGAAGGTTTCTCCGAAGATTGGGCATGGCAGTACATGCTGACAAAAGTCATGCTTAGAAGCAATAATTGACGCCATTTTTTCATAAAATGCCTAAGTTTGAGGTATGAAATAAACATGATTCATGAAAGAGTCTAAGCCATAATGCAAAGTCTTTCACAAAGCATCATAGAATAGAGGAATGGAAATGCAATCTTTACCTTTGCCGGCCTTTGAAA
The DNA here is from genome assembly GCA_037137465.1 of Betaproteobacteria bacterium. Classification (GTDB taxonomy): domain Bacteria; phylum Pseudomonadota; class Gammaproteobacteria; order Burkholderiales; family Burkholderiaceae; genus Polynucleobacter. The sequence goes on from JBAXKF010000006.1 coordinate 81,710, forward strand.
AGAAAGTTTTGGCGCTGCACTTTAGCCCTCAAGAGCTAAATAAGCGTCTGCAAGCCCTTGAAAAGCCAATTGTTTTTACCAATGGCGTATTTGATATCTTGCACCGGGGACATGTTACTTACTTAGCTCAGGCAAGAGCACTTGGCAAAAGCCTTATTGTCGGTGTAAATACAGATCAATCTGTGAAAATGCTTGGCAAAGGAGAGGATCGCCCAATTAACAATGAAGCTGATCGCATGGCCCTTTTAGCCGCATTAGAATGCGTTGATTTGGTGGTTTGTTTCCAAGAAAAAACACCGGTAGAAATTATTGAACAAATCCGACCAGATATTTATGTCAAAGGTGGTGACTATCACATTGACAGCTTGCCAGAAACAGCGTTGATTAAAACTTGGGGTGGAAAAGCATACGCAATCCCATTTTTATTTGAACGATCAACTACACAAATGTTAAAAAAAATCAGAAATTAAGGGGTTCGCCTTACGATTTCTGATTCTCCCCCAATGGGGCCATTCACCCGAAGAGCATCAACCTTTCCGAGCACATTACGATCTAAGATAGTTTGTTCTTGAGGTGTAAAACTTAAACTTAATGCTTCTAGCCAGTGTGGAAAAGAAAATGGCGCGCAAAGAAAAATCATTGCCATACAGAAATTGCAAATGATGAGAATCCACAAAGATATATTGATCAATCGCATGTTCATTAGACCCTTTGCCCACGCCACAACTGTAAGCCTCGAAAGACAATATAGGGGTCATGAATGAGCAAACAGTTGTCAGTCAATGTTTGTTTAAGGTTTTGGTGAATTAAGCCTGCATTACCACCAGAAATAATAAGATGCTTGATTTCGGGATATTGATTGAGGGCAAAATGGATTGCGCCTAATTGAGCGAAGAGCACACCTTGCAAAATGGCTGATTCCGTTGTGTTGCCGAATATTTTTTCATTACTTGTGTAAACGACTTGAGTCGATAGGTTGGGCAAAAGGGCTGTTTTAGAACCTAGAGCTTGTAACATCAAATTAAAGCCAGGAATAATCCAGCCGCCTTCAAAACGTAACTCATGATTAACAAAATCGATAGTTGTCGCCGTACCACTATTAACCACTAAATAATTACCCTCAGGGGCAATCTGTGAGCCGCCAATAATAGCAGCCCAACGGTCATTACCCAAATCATGAGGAGCTCGGTAATGATTGGATATTGAAGCAAATTCATGAGAAGAATCAAATATAGAAATTTCAGCATGGGCAAAATTTTTCACTAGCCATTGTTGCCAAACATGCTCTATAGATGAAGGAGCGACACTACATAAAATTACTTCTGCAATGGAGTCTTTCAAACGAATAACAGGCTCTAGATGGCTCATCCCCTGCAAAGAAAGTGGCGATTCAGAATGACCTAAAGCGCCATGCGTAGCATCGAGTTGACTATTAACAGCAGCGTCAATAACAGACCACTTTGCTCTAGTATTGCCAATATCGATAAGAAGTATAAGTGAGCTCATGGTGTATTGTGACTCAGAGAGAGTTCGCCGCTAGAAATTTCTTTTACGCCAAGAGAGGTATCTAATAATAAATAGCCACTAGGATTCACGCCAATACTTTTACCAACACATACTATTTGTTGATCGTGATGAACTGTTAATAAATCACCATACCAACTATCCCAGTGATTCCATTCTTCTTGAAATGCTGAAAAACGATGATGAGTAAATTTTTCAAGGGCATATCCAATATTGATTGTAATTAATTGCCAAAGCTCTTCTTGATTAAGGTCTACCAAAGCAGTATTGATTTCAGAAAGACTAGCAGTATCTAAATGATCAGTAGTTAACCTTGGCAATGACAGATTAATACCAACACCAATAACCATCCAGATGGGTTCAAGAGGAGATTTTTGTCCGCCCTCAACTAATAGACCACCTAGTTTTCGATTTTGACATAAAAGATCATTGGGCCATTTGAGACCAAGGCCTATTTTTTTTGCTGTTGATTCGGATAATTGCAAATAGTGCAGAATGCTTTTGAGAACAGTTAGACCGCAGGCTAACGATAATCCTTGTAATTGCATCATCGTTGAGCTTGCCGGGAAAGGATAGGCTAAAGAAAAAGTAAGGGATTGATCTTGATGCGAAACCCAGTTTTTACCCCTTCTGCCACGTCCTGCAGTTTGAGCCATTGCGCGGAGTGATGTCGGCTCAATCAAGGAATGTTGATGCCAACGATTTAATAGGTCTGAATTAGTGGATTCAGTACTTTGTACAGTTTCAAATCGCCAAGAAATAGTCATACATGCTATTGTAGAAACAATTTGATTCTATTGGAATAAATTGGCAAACTCAGTGGAAACTTACAAACATACAAAGCCGTTTTATTTAGCACGGCTGATGCTTGCTTTGTACCTAAGCTTGGTTGCATATGCAAGCATGACGCCCTTTAATTTTAGGATTGAAACACCATTAATGCCATGGGAATGGCTACTTGCGCCTGTGCCAAAATATATTCCTATTTTTGATGTCGTAACGAATGTGATTGGCTACTTGCCATTTGGGTTTTTGATGATTTTTACCCTCTATTCCATCGTGACCAGATGGCCCGCGTTACTCGCCACTCTTCTGTTAGGGGCTATCTTTTCGGGGCTTTTAGAAAGCTTTCAAACCTATTTACCAACCCGCATACCTAGTCCGATTGATTGGTATTCAAATATGTTAGGTGTACTGATTGGCGCTTTATTTGCCTTGCCATTAAGTCCACAGTGGCTTTCAGGCAATAAGGCAGAGCGAGTTCGAGAAGCGATTTTTGGTAATCATCAGGGATTCTTTTTGTTGATGATCTTATGTCCTTTAGCGCAGATTTATCCACAGAATGCTTGGTTAGGGATGGGGGATTTAGGTTTATCGATTACACGTATTTCACCGTATTGGACTTTGCCATTAGATAATGCTTCTCAAGAAATTTTAATTACTAGCTTAGCCACGTTAAGTATTGGCACACTTTTTTTATACGGAATTCGAAAAAGTGCATCAGCAGTGAAGATCATCGGAATTTTATTGTGCATCATGGTGATGATTAAGTTTTTTATTTCACAATTCCAGTTTGGACAAACTGGAGCCTCTTCCTGGTGGAGTTTATCTGTATTAATTGGACTGATTGTGGGCTATATACTGACCTTTTTAGCCCATTTTTTGTCAAAAAAGAGTCAATGGACTCTTAGTTTGATGGCCTTGCTCAGCTTAATTATTCTTGTCAATGTTCTGCCTAATAACCCTTATTTTCATAACCTATTAGAACAATTGCCACAAGGAAAAATGATGCACGTTAATGGTCTATTTGGGTGGATTTCTATAGTTTGGCCCCTACTTGCTATATGTTTGTTGTTAAAAAACCGTAAAGTCAATCTTCAGTAAATCAAATTTTGATAGCAAAAGGATATAATTTTTAATATGGACTACTACAAACACCACGTATTTTTTTGTCTTAATTTAAGAACGAATGGGGAGGCTTCTTGTGATCAGCATGGAGCTACCCAATTATTTGATTATGCAAAAAAACAATGTAAAGAATTAAATTTAAACGGCAAGCACCAAGTAAGAGTTAATCGAGCTGGATGTTTAGATCGATGTGAACTTGGTCCAGTGATGGTGGTTTATCCCCAAGGAATTTGGTATCAATTTGTTGATGAGAGCGATATCGATGAAATCATTCAGAGTCACTTTATGCAAGGCGTGCCTGTAGAAAGATTGATGTTAAATGAATAGTAGAACGATGCACCATTTAATTCAGATTCAGATTGGTGTTGCCGAAGTCAGCATTGATTTTCCTGAGGAGCTACGCAGCGATCCTGATTTCAAAGTTAGGGGTATTGCTTTGATTGGACATCCACACCCATTGCTGGGGGGGTCTATGGATAATAAAGTTGCGCAAACTTTAGCAAAGACATTCAATATGTTGGGTTATGTCAGTGCGCGCCCCAACTTTAGGGGAGTGGGTCAATCACAAGGTAGTTTTGACGATGGCGTTGGTGAAATTGATGATTTAGAGCAGATCTTAGAGTGGCTGCAAACACCCAGCTCATGGGCACAGCTTCTTGGATTACCGGCACAGTCATGGCATAGTGAAGTAGCAGATCTACCATTTGTTCTGGCGGGATTTTCATTTGGCAGCTTTGTTAATAGCAACCTAACGAAGAGATTAACTGAAAAAGGACGGGCTCCTGAGCGATTAATTTTGGTTGGTAGTGCTGCTGGCAAATGGGATATGCCTAACATTCCCCAAAACACCATTGTGATTCACGGTGAGGTAGATGAAACGATTCCATTGCAGGCAGTATTTGATTGGTTGCAACAACAAGAAATCGTTGTCCATGTTATACCTGGTGCAGACCATTTTTTCCATCGAAAATTGCATCTTATACGAGATACTGTGATAGGTTTGTGGCATGCAAAATAATCAAACTGAATCCCTCATCGAATACCCGTGCGATTTTCCGATCAAAGTCATGGGGAAAAATAGCCCTGACTTTAAACCAGCAGTTATCCATATCTGCCATCAATTGGACGCCAACTTTGATGAAGCAAAGATTGAGGAGCGCAGCTCTAAGGGAAATAATTATTTGGGTTTAACCGTGATGATTCATGCCACGAGTAGAACTCAGTTAGATGAGGTTTATAGGACCTTATCAACGCACCCATTAGTGAGCGTTGTTTTGTAATGAGCCCTCCTGTAGAAATTCATTATTTAGGTCTACAGGACTATCAACAAACATATGATGCAATGAAGGAGTTCACCTTGCATCGAGACGAACAAACTCCCGATCAAATATGGGTATTAGAGCACCCACCCATTTTTACATTAGGCCTTGCGGGAGACCTAAATCATTTACTGAATCACAATACAGAAATCCCATTAGTCCAAGTGGATCGGGGTGGTCAGATTACTTATCACGGCCAAGGACAAATCATCCTGTATCTTTTATTTGACTTAAAACGACTAGGTATATATGTGAAGGAATTAGTCTTTCGCATGGAGCAAGCCATTATTAATACCTTGGAGCATTATCAAATTATGGCGGAGCGACAGCCAGGTGCCCCAGGCATTTATATTAGCGCCAAGAATCATTCTGAGCATGAGGGTGCCAAAATTGCTGCATTAGGCTTGAAAGTGACAAGACATTGTTCGTATCATGGTTTAGCATTGAATGTGAATATGGATTTATCACCATTTTTAATGATTAATCCATGCGGTTATCCAGACTTAGAAACCATTGATATGAAAAGTTTAGGGGTTGAAAAAGACTTAACAGAAGTTGCAAAGACACTGGTTGATGAATTACAACAACAACTGAGCACACCGAATATCCAATAGAATAGTGAAATGACTGATAAAAAAGACACTATCGCTACTTACGATCCGACGAAGAAACAAAAATCTGCGGAAAAAACGTCGCGCATTCCCATCAAAATTATTCCCATTGATCAGGTATTAAAAAAGCCAGATTGGATTCGGGTACGCGCTAGTTCTGGAAATTCACGCTTTGGCGAAATAAAAAAAATCTTACGAGAAAATAAACTCGTAACCGTTTGCGAAGAAGCAAGTTGCCCAAACATTGGTGAATGCTTTGGCAAAGGTACCGCCACCTTTATGATTATGGGTGAGAAGTGTACACGTCGTTGCCCATTTTGTGATGTAGGCCATGGAAGGCCTGATCCTTTGGACGTTAATGAGCCAGCTAACCTTGCAAAAACGATTGCGGCATTAAAGCTTAACTATGTTGTGATCACGAGTGTTGACCGTGATGATTTACGTGATGGCGGGGCCATGCATTTTGTGCAGTGTATAGAACAAACCAAAGCTTTATCACCCCAAACAAAAGTTGAAGTACTCGTTCCAGACTTTAGAGGGCGTCTAGATTTTGCCCTAGAAGTTTTTGGCAGTAGTGAGGGTCGCGGATTACCAGATGTCATGAATCATAATTTAGAAACAGTTCCCCGCCTTTATAAAGAAGCACGTCCCGGAGCTGATTATCTTCATTCGTTAAAACTTTTAAAAGACTTTAAAACAAAGTACCCGGGTATCCCGACTAAAAGTGGATTGATGGTTGGCTTAGGTGAAACCGATGAAGAAATTTTGCAAGTCATGAAAGACATGCGAGAGCATGACATAGATATGCTCACCATTGGCCAGTATTTAGCACCTTCTAATCACCACTTGCCAGTTAGACGATACGTACACCCAGACATTTTTAAAATGTATGAGCAAAAAGCGCAAGAGATGGGCTTTACCCATGCAGCTGTTGGGGCGATGGTTAGATCTAGTTACCATGCAGATCATCAAGCGGAGTTGGCTGGAATTGTTTAATACCCAAACAATGAAAAAATATAGTTTCATTGTTGCATTGCTCCCGATCTTATTTTTTATTGCTTGTACTTCAACTTTTAATTGGCGAGAAGTGCGCTTCGATGAAGAGCAATATATGGCTCTTTTTCCAGCTAAAAATGCCTTTGAACAGCAAACGATTCGTTTTGAGGACCACCGTTTAACAATGAC